>CAYNOS010000005.1:0-89077 GCA_964398985.1 uncultured bacterium | reverse complement strand
CTTGGTGGCCGGCAGGGCCAGACCCTGCGGGATGAGCCAGTTGCGGGCGTAGCCGTTCTTGACGACGACGACGGCACCTGCCTCCCCGAGGGTGTCGACCGGCTCGAGCAGGATGACGTTCACTTCCGGACCAGCTTCTCCGTGATGGGGATGATGGCCAGGACGCGGGCGCGTTTGATGGTCAACGCCAACCTGCGCTGGTACTTCGCGTTCACTCCGGTACGACGACGCGGCAGGATCTTGCCTGTATCGCTGATGAACCGGCGCAGCATGCGGCCGTCGTGGTAGTCCGTCACTTCCAGCTCACCACTGGCGAACGGGCATACCTTGGGCCTGCGACCTCTACGGCCGCCTGCGCGTCCTCCGCGACGCTTGTCGCCTCTGTCTCTCGAATCACGTGCCATCTAGAAGGGTAAGTCCTCTTCTGGTGGAAACTCCTCGTCGATGTCGAGCTTCGACGGTCTCGCCTGGGCGCTCCGAGCGACAGGCTCGGGACGGGTTCCGGCTCCACCGCTGCCGGGACCGCGAGTCAGGTACTCGACGCGCTGACCTTCGATGCGCGTGGTGTACCTACGGTTGCCTTCCTTGTCTGTCCACGAGTCGTTCGTCAGGCGACCGATGACGAACACCGGATCGCCGCGCTTGAGTTCGCCGGTTGCCTCGGCGAGCTCGCGCCAGACGTTGACGTCGACGTAGTGGGTGCGCTCCTGATCCTCACCGTTGCGACCACGGAAGCGCTCGTTGACCGCCACGCTGAAGC
The DNA here is from genome assembly GCA_964398985.1 of uncultured bacterium. Lineage (GTDB taxonomy): Bacteria > Deinococcota > Deinococci > Deinococcales > Trueperaceae > CAYMRL01. Next base: position 88,317 of record CAYNOS010000005.1, on the reverse strand, counting down.
GCGTGACCGCGCTGCCGCTGGGCGTGTAGCGAAGCTCTGCGTCGCGGGTCAGGTTGCCGATGATCATCACCTGGTTGAGCGCGTTCTTGAGGCGCGCTTGGCCCTTGGCGTCGATCAGCGTCGGCTCGCTGCCGCGCGTGCCGCTCGACAACGGCTCCACGCGTTGGGCGTTGACGTCCAACGAAGAGCGCTTCTGACCGCCCTCGGCGTCCCAGGAGCGGAAGTTGAGCCTGCCCTCGACGAGCACCGGCATGCCGACCTCGAGTTGGCTGGCCAGCGACTCGGCTTGCGCACCGAACACGGTTGCCCGGTGGTACCAGGCGAGCTCGCGTGGCTGGTCGTCCTCGCCGATCACGTGGTCGCTGCCGGCAAGGTTCAACTCCAAGATCGCCAGGCCTGCGGGTGTGTACCGCAGTTCGGGCTCCTTGGTCAGGCTGCCTGCCAGGTATACGTTGTTGAGTCCACGTGCCACGCGGGTCTCCTTGCGCTCGTCCTAGGGCTTGACTCAGGCCGGGGTGGCTGCTGGTGCAGCTTCGGTGACCGGCTTGGCCTTCGGCTCCTTCTTGGTCTTCCACTCGGGCCGGTCTCTGACGGCGAGCACGCGCATGACGTTGTCACGCAGGCGTAGCCCGGCCTCGATGGCCTTCGGGGCCTCGCCGGTCAGGTTCAGGCGGTAGATGAGGTAGTAGCCCTCGTTGCCCTTGCGGATCGGGTAGGCGAGACGCCGGATGCCCCACTCCTCGAGCTCGATGACTTCCCCCTCAACGCGCTGGATCTGCGCGGCGATGGCGTCCTTCTCTACCTGCACCTGCTGTTCGCTGAGGCTGGGGTCGAGGATGACGTTGAGATCGTACTGCGGCATTAACACCTCCTGTTCGGCCGCGTTCCTGTGACCTCGGGTCACACGCTGCGCAGCCTCTGACGGGCGACGACGCGGCAAAGAGAGATTCTAGCACGACTCAAGCGACCGCCGCTCCTCGGCCTTCGTTGCGGCCGTCCCAGCCAGCCTCCGGTGAGGCCCACCAGCGGAGCGTCGACGCCCAAGGCGTGCCGCGAGCCGGCCTCCAGATAGGTGACGACGGGATAGAGCACCGCCGGGCGCGGCAGCAACGTGCGTCGCAGCGAGCGCTGGTTGAAGTGGATCAACGCGACCTCGCCCGGGGCGATGCGAAGGCCCAGCGACGCCGACGACCGCACTCGCAGGCGGCGCTCGTCGTTCGCGGGCTGGTAGCCGGCGTCCCAGGGAGTGGGCGCGGTGAGCGTCGCTGCCTCGCTCCCGGTGGTCGCCGCCGCTCGACTGGGCTGCTCGGCGACGCGGCCCCGCGCGTCCAGGATCGCCGACCAGACCAGCAGTTGGGCGCGGCCGCCGGCGGCCGCCTCCACGTGTCCGGTGGCAATGTCAGCCGGGGCGTAGGCCACCGACTCGAGGAGCACCTCGGCGCCACCGGCGTTCTGCAGGATCAACCGGCCCGCCAGCGGCGCGGAGATGTTGGCTGCGGGCACCCAGGCGCGCAGTGACGAGGACGAAGTCGCGAGGGTGGCGAGACTCTGGAGCTCGCCGGCGCCGACCGCGGCGCGGCCAGAGGCGCCGCTGAGGCACTGGAACGTGACCGTCGAGAAGGTCAGGTTCTCCCCAGTGGCGGCCGCGGGGCCTGGGGTGTCGCCGGTCAGTAGCATGACGCCGACCTCCAGCGGCACGCCGAGGTCCGCGTTCGCTTGCACGAGGAGCGTGGTTGCCGCCGGGGCGGCCAGCCAGGCGGGAAGCGCCCCGGTGTAGCCGCCGGCGGGAGCGTCAGGAGGCAGTCCAAGATCGAGCGTGCGAGCCGCGTCCGGCGCCGGACAGGGGTGACCCAGCAACTGGAGGCGCACGCCGGTCGCTGCCGTCCAACCGAAGTAGACCCCGGGCAGCACGTCCGTGAAGCCGCTCGCGGAAGTGGGCTCGGCAGGCGCCGCGAGCAGAGCGGGGTGCGGCAGCCTGCCGGCGGCCAGCCACCAGGCCGCGGCCGCTGCCCCAACCAAGCCGGCTGCCATGCCGATCACCGCGACTCTGGCGTTCACGGCCCTGCACCACACTTGGTGAGCCGGTCGATGCGCGCCATGGCCGACTGAAGGTCCGCGAAGGCCAGCCGCGCTAGCAACTCGGCCAACCGAAGCCGCGCCACCGGATCCAGCCAGTCGCTGCCCGTCAACTCAGCGAGCTGGCCGAGGTCGGCGTCCTCCGGCAGAGCGAAGGCGCCCCTTGCGAACCACCACACCCGCGCCTCCGCCAGGTCGCGCTCCCGGCGTGCCCGTTCGACGGCCGCTTGCGCCAACTCGAGCTCATCGCCGATTGCCGACAGCGTCGCTGCCAGGTCATCCTCGGGCGAGCGCCGGCTCGCTGCCGGCGCGGGCGACGGGGGCCAGCGGATCTCGAGGACCTGGCTGAGTCCGTCGCTGGCGACGTCCAAGCCCCCGCGAGCAGCGAACGGCCAGTCTGGCGGTAGCCTGACCTCGGCGCCGAGCGAGGCCCGGCCGGCGGCCCCGGCCGCCGTCGAGTACGACGCCGAGAGGCTCAACATCACCCTGACGTCGGGAGCCGCCTGAAGGTTCGCTGCCGCTAGCGACTGCTGATAACGCAGGTGAGCGGCGACCTCGAGCGGGCCGGTCACCAGGCACTCATCCGGGAGGGCATCGGCGAGCACCGCTTCGAGCGCGGCTACCGGCGGAGGCGCCAGTTGCGCTTCGGGGAGCTTCGTGGCGCTCGCGATCCGCGAGCGCAGCTGCCCGAGGTGGACCTGCAGGTGCTCGAGCAGGTCGAGAGAGCCGGCGTAGAGCTCGATCACCGGCTGTTGATCGGGCGAGGCGTCCCGGGACGCCGTCGTGGCGGCGCGCGCGAGATCGGGATGGGCGTCGGCGACCGCCGTCAGCGCGGCGGCGAGGCTGCCTCTCGTCTCGCCCAGCAGGCTGAGGGCGAAGAGGTCCCCGAGGAAGGAGCCGCGGGCGCCGGCGTGCCCTCGCTCCAACTCGAGCGCCGTGACGACCACCGCGGTCTCGGCGGCAGCCGCCTCCAACGGCCCGCGTGCCGAATAGAGCGGCACCGCTACGTCCACCGCGACTTGCAGAGCGGCGCTGCCGGCGTACTCCCATTCGAAACGCTCCGAGACGCCGAACGACGGGGAGGTGCGCAACTGGGCATGGCGCAGCGCCGCGTCGGCATCCAAGTGAGGGAGCAGCAGGAAATCGGCCGGCTGGTAGGCGGCTTCGAAGGCTGCCAGCAGGACCGTCGGGTCGCTGATGGCGGGCACTTGCGGCGGAGCGTCGGCCCCGGCAGCGGTGCTGACGCTGGCAACGAACAAGGTGACGATCAGGGCAACGGGTGGTCTCGAGAGGCCCTTACGTCCGCCGAGCGCTCCCCCCGCCACGCTCATCGCTGCTCCGGCGACCTGACGACGCTCACCTTCTCGGTGACCAGGGCGTAGTTCTCGCCGCCGTAGACGACCTCGAAGGCGGGCCTGACAGTGGCTGCCCAGGAGCCGCTGGTGAGCTTGCCCGGTGGGGCCAGGACGATCACGTACTCGGCTGCGGATCCGGGCGCCAACTCCGCGGGGACGAACGCTTCGCTGCCTTCTGCCAGCGATCTCCACGAGCCGTCGAAGCCGCCCTCTCTCGGGGTGAACACCCAGGCGACCAACTCGCTCAGCGCTCGCTCCTCGACGAGACTGTCGATCCGCGCGCTCTCGTTGCCGAGGTTCGTGAGACGCACGTGGAGTATCGAAGGGGACGCGAATGGGTCAGGTCCGGCCAGCTCCAGCGGCAGCGAGACGAGATCCACGCTGACGGTGTGAGCGAGCCCGGGTGGGGGCGAGGGCGCAGCGACACGCGAGACGACCACCGCCACGGCTGCGTTGAACCGCTCGGCGCCGTAGACGAACGACACGACGATGGTGGTGGCGCAGCGCTGAGCGCCGACAAGGCGGGCGCCCATCTCCAGCGCACCATCGAGGCCTGCGTCCGTGAGCCCGGTGAGCTCGAGGCAGTCGTCAAGGACGAGAGCCAGATAGTCACTGGAGTCGGGGACGGCCGGGCGTGGCACCAGGATCGTCACGTCCGGCGGGTCATCAGCACGCAGGGCGGCGACGTGGGTGCTGACGAGCGGCAGGTGGCGGATCTCGGCGTCGGTCAGTGCCGGCCGCGCCAGCGGCGCCTGGGCCGGGGCCGCGCTCATGACGCTGAAGAGCGCCAGCGCGACGCACTGCGCGAGCGCTCTGGAGACGCCGCAGCGGCTGGGTGAAGCGGTGTCTGTCGCTGGTACCGAGTAGTCCACATGAGCTCCTTCTCGGGGTCGTCGGGTGGCCGGCCGGCGCCGACCGGCCACCCATTACCTGAGGCGGTTCAGTTCCCTTTCGCGACGACCGGCGTGAAGCGGTACCAGGTCTCCTCGCGGCGGCCGGTGTCGGTACGTCCGCTGGCCTCGCGCGAGCCGTCGCTCCAGACCAGGTACTCGGCGGCGGTCAGCGTGGTGATCATGCGCATGTTCCCCCTGTAGATCTTCACGCGGTAGCCGGGATCGATCGATCCCGTCAGCTTGGTGTTGGTCGCGCAGTGGTAGGTGGCGCCGATCTGGACGTTGAAGCCGGCCGAGATGCCGAACCCCCCACTGGTGACCACGCGCCGACAGGCGTTCGACGAGATGAACTCGTAGCCGATCGGCTTGGTCCCGTACACGTTCGAGTACTCCTCGATTATCGAGTACGAGAGCTGTTGAGCGGGGCCGTTCACCTGGCTGACCGGCAGCCACTCGATGTCGACCACGGTCCGGTCTGGCGGCGGAGCCGGGCAGCGCTTGGTGCAGCCGCCGGTCACGGCGGCCAGTTCAGAGGGCGCCAGCAGCGCGATCCTTGAAGCCGTGAGGGCTGGCGAGGGTCCGGCGCTGACCAGCGGCGCGAGCAGGGTCGCCAGCAGAACCGTCGTGAGAGTCCAGAGCAGTGCGCGTTTCATGTGGCTCCTTGAGGTGGTGAAGCGGGTCGAAGCGTCAGGTGGGCCGCGGCCGTGATGACGGACCACCACCTCCTCCCACCAAGGCGAACGCGCCGGCCGCCAGGCTCAGGAGGCTGGCAGCGGCTCCGAGAGTGTCACCGAAACGCACGAACGCGGTTGGAACGCGGGTGGTTGCGCCACTGACGGGGATCACGACCTGCAGCGCCCCGGTCGCGCCGTGAGGCATGCGGCCCAGTTCCGAACCGTCGGGACCGAAGACCGCCGAGGGCCCCATGTTCGATGCGACGACTAGCGGCAGTCCGGTCTCCACCGCCCTGAACCGCGCCGCACGCAGGTGCTGTTCGGGCACCTCCGATGCGCCCGCGAAGGCGTCGTCGGTGAGCAGGACCAGCAGCGTGGCTCCGCTGCGTGCTGCCTCCCTGGCCAGTGCCGGGAACAGCGCGTCGTAGCAGATCAGCGGAGCGGCGAGCGCGCCGGCGGCCGGGACCAGGGCGCGGGCCTCGCGACGTGCAGGCTCGAGCCCGCTCTCCGCGAACGGCACCAGGCGCTGCTTGTCGTAGACGCGCGTTAGTGTCCGGCCGTCCCAGTGAACGGCGATGTTGGCGCGCCTAGGCCCCGCGGCCATGGCGCCGAAGAGCAGCGGTCCCGAGCCGGTCAATGGGGTCAGCGCTCCGCCGCCTGAGTCCACGTCGAGGACACCGGGCAAACTCGCTTCCGGCCAGACGGTCAGGTCCGGGGTCTCGGAGCCGTCCGTTGCCGACAGGCTGAGGAGGCGCTCGAGCAGCAGATGGCGGCTGGCCGGCAAGACCTCGGCGGCCAGGTGAGCGGCCTGCGTGATGTGCGGTTGCACCACCCGTAGCGTCAGAGCGTCAACACCCTCCGGGCTCGGCGCCGTACGCCAGACACCGAACGTCAGCGCGTAGAGGCACGCCAGGCCGATGACGATGAGTACGCGCGCCCTACGGCCGGCAGCCACTGCGGAGACGGCCGCCGAGCCCGGCGGGCGAGCAGTCAGAAGGCCTGCCAGCAGCGCGTTGTGCGTGAGCAAGGCGAGGCTCACGGCCGATACCGAGCTCACCCTTGCCAGGTGGATGCTGGGCAGGTCCGCCTGCGAGTACCCGACGGCTGAGAGCGGTAGCGCGAAGTCGCCGAGCAGCCTGCTCTGGGCCGGCAAGAACTCGGCCGCGCACCACAGCGGCGGCAGGACCAGCAGCGCGAGGAGCGGTCTCGCCGGCGTGAGAGCCGCCAAGCGACCGCTCACGGCGCCGACGACGGCGAACGGGGCGGCTGCCAGCGCGGCCGCCACCGGGTACGCCCAGGGCGCGATGCCGAAGGCGGCCTGGTAGCCGACGCTGGTGGAGCCGAACGCTGCGAGCACGGCCAGCGCGGCGCCGCGAGCGGCCGAGCGCTGGGAAGCGATGGCCGCGAACGCCGGGGCGTAACCGAAGGCGGCGATCACGCCGAGGCCCCAAGGGCGGGTGGCCGCCGCGATCAGCGCCGCGCTGACGAGCGCCAGGCTCACACCGACGAGCAGCGGCTGGCGCGCACTCACGCAGACCCCCGCGCCAGCACGAACACGCGACCCTCGAACTCCGCGAGCAGGCTCTTGAGAGGCACGACGGCACCGCCGGTGGCGGGGTCGGCCACCAGGGCCAGCCCGCCACGCACCTCGCTGACCAGCAGGAAGTGCCCGCGGCCGGCGCGGGTGACGTGGATGGCGTACGGGGCCTGCAGGCCGTGCAGCACGCTCGCCCCTACCTGGTACCAGGCGCCTTCGACGCCGTGAAGCGCGGCCAGCCGCGTGAACTCCGCCAGGCTGATCCCGCTGGCGGTGAGATTCGCGCGCCGCAGCACGGCGGCTTCGGCGACTGGGGTCCCGAGCCAGGTGGCGAGGGTGGCGACTGCGGCCGGACCGCAGCTGTTAGGCAGGCTCTGCAGTTCGACCGGCAACTCCGGGACCGGGTGCGGAGCGTTGACCGCCGCCGCTGCCAGACGGGTCCCGTGCCAGGCGGGCAAGGCCAGGCTGACAGCCGCAACCGCATCGAGAGCGAGCAGTGTCAGTGTCAGTGCCAGCGACAGGCGCCGGGCCCGCGGCCGCGACCGCGCTTCCGGGACGGCTGGACGCCGGGAGTAGCTCCTGACGCCCGGGTGGTTGGGCAAGCCTGCTGGCCTCACGTTTCCCCCGTTCCAGGCGAATCCTAGACAGCGGAGGTTGCAGGTCGGTCGGCGAGGCAGGCTGCTGACGCGGAGAACTAGGCGGCCTTCCCGAGCGCAGCTGGCTGACGGGAGGGTGGCGGGCCGGCCACGGGAGAGTGCTCAGCCCTGCAGTGCCGGCTCCTTGACCGCGACCGGCGCGGCCACCCGAGTTCCTTGCTGCGGCCTGAAACCCAGGAGCCTGAGGCCGTTCAGCACCACCAGGATCGTGCCGCCTTCGTGGCCGAGCACGGCCAGCGGCATCGGCAGGTCACCGAAGAGCGTGATCGCCACCATCAGCAGCATGATCCCGAGGGCGAAGGCGAGGTTCTGGCGGATGATGCGATTCGCGCTCCTGGCGAGTTGGTGTGCTTGCGGGAGGCGCACCAGGTCGTCACTGAGCAGCGCCACGTCGGCGGCCTCGAGAGCGATGTCGGAGCCCGCGGCGCCCATCGCCACGCCAACGGTGGCGGTGGCGAGCGCGGCCGCATCGTTGACGCCGTCGCCGACGAAGGCGACCGTGGCGTTCTCGGCCAGTTCACGGATCACTGCGACCTTGTCCTCAGGCAGGAGATCGGCGCGCACGTTCTCCGAAGCGATCCCCACCTGGGCAGCCACAGCATGTGCGGAAGCCCGGTTGTCGCCGGTGAGCATGACGAAGCGTTCGACCCCACTGCGGCGCAAGGCGGCCAGGCTGGCCGCGGAGCTGTCGCGCACGGTGTCAGCGACGCCGATGAGCCCGATGACCTCGCTGCTGCCTGGCTGGTCGGTGTGATCTCTGCCGAGCAGCACGACCGTGTCGCCCCGTTGCTCGAGACTGCCGAGCGCCGACTCCACCTCGTGCGAGAGGGCCGCGCCCAGCCGCTCGGCCAGCTTGCGGTTGCCGGCCCACCAGCGGACCCCGTTCTGCACCAGCGTGACACCGAAGCCGGGTACCGCCTCGAGGCCGACTCCGTCACCCGTGTCATCGGTACTTGACGCCTCGGGACCCTTCTCGAGGACCCCGGCGCCGGCTGCAGCCGTCCTTATGGCTTGGGCGAGAGGATGCTCCGAGCCGCTCTCGACGACGGCGGCCTGCCTCAGCACCTCGTGCCCGGCCACCCCGAAGCCGACGACGTCGACGACCTGCATGCGGCCACTGGTCAGTGTGCCGGTCTTGTCCATGGCAACGACGCCGATGGCGCCGAAGTCCTCGAGCGCGGCGCCACCCTTGAACAGCACCCCCATGCGCGCCGAGCGCGCCAGAGCCGACAGGATGGCCGCGGGGACACTGATGACCACCGCGCACGGGCTGGCGACGACCAACAGCGTCGCTGCCTTGTACAGGGCTTCCGAGCTCGGCATGCCCAGGACGAGGAAGATCGCCAATGCGGCCGCCGAGCCGATCAGCACCCAACGCGTGTACGACTGCCCGAACCACTGGCTGAACCGCTGACTCGGCGCCTTCTGCGCCTGCGCTGCCGTCACCAGGTCGATCACGCGAGCCAGCGTCGAGCGCGAGGCGTCCCTGGTGACCCTCAGCTGCAGGCTGCCGTAGCCGTTGACCGACCCGGCGAAGAGCTCGTCGCCGACGGTCTTGTCCACGGGCATCGACTCGCCGGTGATCGGCGATTGGTCGAGGCTGCTCGAGCCGGCAACCACCACGCCGTCGAGGGGCACCCGCTCGCCGGGCTTGAGCAGGAGCAACGCTCCGACGCTCACCTCTTCGGCATCCACGATGCGCTGCTCGCCGTCGACGAGCAGCGTGGCGGTGTCGGGCTTGAGCTTCATCAAGGACGCGACGGCGCGCTTGGTGTTGCCCATCGCGTAGTCCTCGAGCATCTCGGCGATGCTGAACAGCAGCAGCAGGATCGCGCCGTCGCGCACCTCGCCGACCAGCGCCGCTGCGATGGCCGCCAGCACCATCAGCATGTCGATCGAGAGCTTGCCGCGCCGCAGGGCGCGAATGGCTCCCCTGGTCGCCGGCCCGCCGGCAGCCAGATAGGCGACCGCGTATCCCACCAGCGCCAGCCAGCCGCCCGCACCTCCGGCGCCCATCAGTCGTGCAGGCCAGCCGGTTTGGGTGGGGTCGGCGAAGCGCAGCGACACCAACGCGACGACGAAGCCAACGACAGCCAGCAGCGTGAGGGCGACCTCGACGCGCAGTTTGGCGCGCTCGGCTGCGAGCTCGCTCTGGAGCTTCTGCTGGGCTGTGAGTCGCGGGTTTACGGCCGCCGCAGGGGCCGAAGGGATCGACATGCCCTAGAATAAATCGGAATCGTTCCGAATTCAATCCGAATCGGCGCTGAGCGGGCGCGTTCACACGGCAACCGCGGCGGCAGGATGTACCCTCTGGCGATGCCGGGTGTCTCGCGAGGCGACGTGTGAGAGAAGATCGCGCAAAAGTCGTGTCGCCAGCTCAGCCGGTGGCGGCGTCGCGCCAGCCCTTCGCGGTCGAGCTTGCGCGCTTCCTGCTGCTGACGCTCGCCTACCTCTCCCTCGTGCCGGCAGTGGCCTGGTACTTGGCTTACCTCGAACTCGGCGACAGCCGCTGGTGGATGTTCGTGCTCAACAGCGGCGCCGCCTACCTCTTCCTGCCTGCCCCGGTGGTGCTGGTGGCCGGGCTCCTAACGCGCCGGTGGTCGTTGCTGATCGCCGCGCTCGTCCCACTGCTGGTGGCGGTGACGCTGTTCGGGCCGCTGCTTGTGCCGCGAGCCCTGAAGGCGGCGGACGTCCCCGACGCCGCTCCGCGCCTGAGCGTGATGACCTTCAACGTGCACGCCCACAACGACGAGTTCGACGCGGCGCAGGCAGCCATCCTGTCATCGGGCGCTGACGTGGTGGCGCTGCAGGAGTTGAGCACCGAGCTGAGCGAGCGCTTGCGCGCAGGAGTGGCGGGCACCTATCCGTACTTCGAGTACGCTCCGTCCCCCGGCGGCTCCGGGCTGGGCGTTCTGAGCCGCTACCCGCTTGCGCAGTTGTCGAGGGACAGCGGCTGGACCGCTGGACGCAACCCGCTCGGGGTGGTGATGAGCCTGCCTTGGGGCGACACCGTGCTGATCAACGTCCACAACCTCTCGACGTCGCGCACCATCGGCGAGTGGCCCGCAGAGATCGAGGACTCGATGCGCCAGCGCGAGCGGATCTCCAACATGATCACGGACTTCGTGTCGGCCACGCCGCTGCCGGTGGTCGTCGTGGGCGACTTCAACACGACCGAACGCAGCACCGCCTACCGGCTGCTGCGCGAGAACCTGTCGGACGCCTGGCTGGAGGCGGGCTTCGGCCTCGGCCACACCTTCCCGGGAGGCCCGCTGGCCCCGACGCCGTTCGGGCTGACCCCGCCCTCGTGGCTGCTGCGCATCGACTACGTCTTCTACAGCCCCGAACTCACCGCCTTCGACGCTCGCATCGGGCCGTGGGACGGCGCCTCGGATCACCGGCCGGTGATCGCTCAGCTCGCTTGGCGCGAGTGACGCTGTCGGCGGGCAGCCGCCTCTAGGCGGGTGCCGCGGCCGCGAGGTGCGCGACCAGCAACTCCATGAAGCGTTCAGGGTGCTCGAGGTACGGCGTGTGCCCGCATTCCTCGAACGACTCCTCCCGGTAGCTGCCGCCAGCAGTCCGGTATCGCTCGAGCACAGCACGCGTCTGAGACACCATCGGCTGCGGCGGATGCACCTCAGCGCCCGGCCAACCCGGCACCGCGCCGAGCATGCCCAGGTAGCCGATCTCGGACAGGGAGGTGTCCGAGACGATCTGGTCGTCCTTGCCCCAGACCCACAGCAGCGGCGGCTTGGGTTCGGCGGCAAGCAGGCGCGTCACCGTGTCGCCGACGTACTTCGGCGAGATGGCGTTGATCGGGCCGCGGACGCCGGGAGCCAGGCCGGGCCAGTTGGCCGACGGCGTCGAGTCGCCCGGATAGCGGTCACTGCCCATGTGCTCGCTGAGCATCGAGCTCAGCAGGTCCTCCTCGCGCGCGGCGCGGAACGGCGGCTTCCAGAAGATCGCGTTCATGACGTTGCGCGGCGCGGCCGGATGGTCCGATCCGCGCTCGCCGGCGGTCATCATCCTGACCATGTCGGGGTTCACCAGCCCTCCACCGGAGCCGGCGAAGTCGTCGTAGGTGGGGGTGCCCGCGACGTCCTTGGTGCCGCCGAAGCCGAACGGGGATCCGGGTGCGACCAGCGTGGCGGACAGGATGTTTGCGGCGTCGTGCGCGAGCAGTCCCCACAGCACCGCGCCGCCGAGCGAGTGCCCGACGACGTGGTAGCGCACGATGCCCAGGGTCCGCGTGAGAGCTAGCAGGTCGTCGACCCAGTCGCCGACCCCGCGCGTGGCGTCGATCAGGAGAGGCTCGGTGCCGCCGTAGCCCCGCAAGTCGGGCGCCACAGCGCGGTAGCCGGGAGGCAGAGCCACCATCACTTCCTCCCAGAACGTGCTGGTCGAGGCGTTGCCGTGCAGGAACAGGACGACCTCGCCGTCCGGTGGGCCGCTGGTCAGCACCAGGTGCGTGATCCGGTCGGTGGTCACGTCGCTGGGCGTGACGCCGGCGAGGTGGTTGATGCTCTGTCGGGCGGTATGCGACATGATCGAGCTTACCGCCGGCCGCTCAGCGATCAGTGCCCTTTGACGTCGGAGTCGATGCCGCCGCCGGTGTCGAGCGCGTCGATGGCGGCCATCTCGGAGGCCGCGAGCGTGAAGTCGAAGACGTTGAGGTTCTCGCGCAGCCTAGCCGGGGTGCCGGTCTTGGGTATCGGCGCCAGGCCGTGCTGCAGGTGCCAGCGCAGCACCACCTGGGCTGGGCTCTTGCCGTGGTTGGCGGCCGCTTCGGTCAGCACGCGCTCGGACAGCAGCGCGGAGTCACGCGCCAGCGGCGTGTACGAGACGGTCGCGATGCCGTGGCGCTCGTGGTAGGCGCGGTGGTCGCGCCGCTGGGCGTAGGGGTGGAGTTGGATCTGGTTGACGGCAGGCGTCACCGAGGTCTCGTCCGCCAGCCGCTTCAGGTGCTCGGGTTTGAAGTTGGAGACGCCGATCGAACGGGCCAGGCCGTCGGCGGCCAAGCGCTCGAAGGTGCGCCAGGTCGACACGTAGCGCTCGCGCTGCGGCAGCGGCCAGTGGATCAGCAGCAGGTCGACGTACGCCAGGCCGAGCCTCTCCAGCGAGCCTGCGAGGCCGGCGACCGCCAGGTCGGCGCCCTGGAACTCGCCGTCGAGCTTGGTGGTGACGAACACCTCGTCGCGCCTGAGACCGGAGGCCGCGACCGCCCTGCCGACACCCACCTCGTTGCCGTAGCGGACCGCGGTGTCGATGTGGCGGTAGCCCACCGCCAACGCCTCGAAGACGATGCGCTCGGCCTGCGCGTCATCGAACGGCCAGGTGCCGAGTCCGAGGACCGGCATGGAACTGCCATCGTTGAGGGTCATGCGCGGTGCTTGCATGCAGGCAATCTACGCCGCTCAAGGGCGCGGTCAACGTCTCGTGGGTCCAGGCTTGGCATGATGTGCGGGTGACAGGTGACACCACAGGCGTCGTCCGGCCGCCGAGGCGGGCCGACATGAGCACGGTCGAACAGGTCGTCGCAGCCATCCACGCCACCCCCCACAAGCTGGTCCTGGCCTTCGCGGGCGCCGGGGTCAGCGCCCTGACCTGGCTCCACGGCGTCGGCGGCTCGAGCCGCACGGTGCTGTCGGCGATCGACATCTACGCCCACAAGAGCATGGCGCAGTTGATCGGCTACGCCCCCAGCAACTTCACCGTGCCGCGGGTGGCGCGCTCGATGGCGGCCGCCTCGTTGCGACTGGCGAAGGCGCAACTCGACGACGGCTCGACGGACCCGGCCTTCGGCCTCGGGAGCACCGCGACCATCGCGACCGACAGGCTCAAGCGCGGCGATCACCGCGTGGCGCTGGCGGTTCGCGACGCCCTCGGCAACGTCGACTACGCCCTGGTCTTCGACAAGGGAGTCAGGGACAGAGCCGGCGAAGAGGAGATCGTCGGCCTGCTGATACTGCGCGCGATCGCCGACGCCTCGGGTGTGCTCGGGGTGCCGGACCTGCCGCTCACCGAAAGCGAGGAGCTGCAGACCGCCTACCAGCCTTCCGAGATGCTGGCGGCGCTGGCGTCCGGCATGCGCGGGGCGGTGCTGGTCGAGCCCGACGGCACCGCGGTGGCCGGCGACGGCCTGGCAGCGCGCGCGATCCTGTCGGGTGCGTTCAACCCTCTGCACGTCGGCCATCTCGAGCTTGCGGCCGCCGCGTCACAGCGCACCGGTCTGCCGCAGGCGTTCGAGTTGCCGCTGATGAACGCCGCCAAGTCGCCGATCGGGCTGCTGGAGGCACGCCGCCGCGTTCAGCAGTTCGCGGGCCGGGCGCCGGTGGTGTTGACGAACGCCCCGCTGTTCGCCGACAAGGCCGCGCTGTTCCCCGGCAGCGTCTTCGTGGTCGGCGTCGACACCGCCGAGCGGATCGTCAGCCCGCGCTTCTACGGCTACGACCCTGGCGCGCTGGCGGCGGCCCTGCAGCGCATCAGGGACCACGGCTGCCGCTTCCTGGTGGCGGGCCGCGTCGGCGGCGACGAGTTCCGAAGCCTGGTCGACATCGACCTGCCGCCTGGCACCCGCGACCTGTTCGAGGAGCTGAGCGAGGGCGAGTTCCGACGTGACGTCAGTAGCACCGCGCTGCGCAGCGCGTGGCCCACCGACATCACGGTGGGTCGGGAAGGGGGGCCAGGGTGAGCAGACTAGCGGGCGTCCACACGATCATGCCGACGCCGTTCGCCGACAACGGGGACCTCGACCTGGCGAGCCTGGCCAAGCTGACCGAGTTCCTGATCGATCTGGGCGTCGACGGGCTGGTGGTGCTGGGTGTGCTGGGCGAGGCGCACAAGCTCTCGCAGACCGAGCACGAGCAGGTCATCACGACCACGGTGGCGGCCGCCGCCGGCCGCGTGCCGGTGTTCGCCGGGGCGGGCGCGGCCGGAACCCGACTGGCTGTCGAACGCGCCCGGGCGGCGTTGGCGGCCGGCGCTGCCGGGCTCCTCGTCGCCCCGCCACCCGTTCAAAACGACGCCGTGATCTTCGAGTACTACCGGAGCATCGACAGCGCGGCGGAGGCACCGCTGGTGCTGCACGACTACCCGGCGATGACCGGCATCACGTTGCCGCCGCCCCTGGTGCTGAGGCTCGCCGGCGAGCTCCCCAACGTCGTGGCGATCAAGCTCGAGGAGTCGCCGAGCGCGCCGAAGGTCACTGCTCTGCGGACACAGAGCGAGGACCTCGCGATCCTCGGCGGCCTCGGCGGCCTCTACCTGCTCGAGGAGCTCGGCCGCGGAGCCGACGGGATCATGACCGGCTTCTCGTACCCCGAGGTACTCATCGAGGTCTGTCGAGCGCACGCTCACAACGACCTCGAGCGGGCCAGGAACGCCTTCTTCCGAGCCGCCCCGCTGCTGCGCTTCGAGTTCCAGAGCGGCATCGGGCTGGCGCTCCGCAAGGAGGTCTACCGCCGCCGTGGCGCGATCGCGAGCGCCCACGTCAGGCACCCCGGCGCGCAGATCGACGAGCGGCTGCGCGCCGAGCTCGACGCCGCCGTGGCGGCCAGCGGCCTCGCCTAGCCTCCGCTCGCGGTCACCGGCTCTTCGCTACTGGCACAGCTTCGCGGAGCACACCGACAGATGGGCCCACTCGCGGCCGTCCTGCGGCGTCAGCCTCAGCCACAAGCGACCCTCGCCCAGGTAGTAGGCGCTGCCGCTCGTCATCGCCAGCAGGCCGCCGAGGCTGGCGGCCGCCGGTAGCCGGCTGCGCTCGTCGATCCACCAGTCGCGGTACACGTTCACCTCGCTTTGCCAGTACGGCAGCGACACGAGGAGCGCCTCGCCGCTGGCGAGCGGATCGACGTCGACGGTCAGGTAGTCGGAAGCCGTGCCTGTGAACGCGTAGTGGAAGTGCTGCCCCGCCAGCAGCGGCACCAGGCTGCGGAAGTGCAGGTTGGGCACCGACGGGCCGCCGTGCGGCGAGCCGAACAGCGTGTGCTCGAGGTCGCCGCCGGGGCTGGCGCCGCGGCTCAGCAGCACCGGACCGATGCCGGAAGGGCTCGCGGAGCGGTCGCGCAGGGTCAGCGCCGCGTACGACGTTCCCGAGCAGATGTGAGCGCTCCAAGCCGCCAGGAAGCTGCAGCCGGCGTGCGTCAGCAGCGCGTTGTCGACGCTCACCCAGGCGCCGGCGGTACCCGTCAGGCTGCCGCTGCGGTCCTGGAAGGCCGCGCTGCGGTACCCGTCGGCGTTGCTGTCGCTCTCCTCGGGCGCGAGGTCGGCAACCGTGAGAGTCGGCAGGTACACTTCGTTGGTGCCGGGCGCGAAGCTGACTTCGAGCAGGTGATTGCGAGGACTGAGCGAGAACGAAGTGAAGCCGTGCACCCCGATCGCGCCCGCCTGCCTGACGCCGTTGGGCGCGTAGCCCTCGAAGTGAACGCGGTCGGCCCACACCTCGCCGTCGTAGAACTCGAAGCCGCGGATCGCGAAGTCCGGGTCCCACGGCTTGGGTAGCGAGCGGCCGTCGGCACCGGCTTCCTCCCAGGGGAGCACGGTGCCGAGGTTCGCGCTCTCGCCCACCACGATGCTGTCCTCGATCCACGTCTGATTCGAGGCGAAGGTTGCGCCGATCGCGTTGTCCACCAGCAGCGCGTTCCTGAGGACCGTGTGGTCGCCGCGGGTCCACACCGCGCCGTTGCGGTGACGGTAGGCGCTGAAGCCCTCGAAGACGGCCGTCACCGGCTCGGAGTCTGGGTTCGAGGGATCCTCCCGCGGCCGGTAGCTCGTCGTCTCCACGCCAGTCAGGTCGCTGGTCGGGCCGCGGTCGACGTGGAGGCCGTCCGCCGCGTTGGAGTGGGCGAGGTTGCCCTCGAAGCGTCCCAGGGGCGTGCGCCTGGGCCACACGTTGGGGCCGTCGAAGATCGCGAACGAGGGACCCGTCGGGTGCTCCGGCAGGCCATACCAGAAGCCCGTTCCCTCCGACGACGCCGCGACGTTGCCGACGAAGTCGTTGGCCGGGTTGGTGATCCAGAAGATGCCGGGGCCCGGGTGGTGAAAGTCGGATCCCAGGAGCGCGACGCCGGGGGCCGGCCTGCGCGCCATCAGGCCGAGGTTGCCGGTCATCAGGTTGCCGCGCTCGACCCCGTCCTCCAGGAAGTAGCAGTGCCCGAACGTGTCGTAGGCGGCGTTGCCGTCGAGCAGCACGGCGTTGGTGCCGTGGACGGTGATGCAGCGGTTGAACAGGTGGTGCAGGCTCGCGTTGCGCACGAAGCTGCCGGCGCCGGCGTCGCCCATCAGGTGGAAGTGCACCGGGTAGCGCAGCAGGACGCCGAGTTGACCGAGGTTGGTCAACTCGACCGAGTCGAGGCGCACGCGGCTGCCACCGAGGGCCATGATGTGGCCGCCGAAGCGATGGCGATCCGAGCTCGGGTCGGCCGTCGCGGCCTCCGAGCGGACCGTGACGTTGCGGCTGAGGCGCGCCACCTCCGCGCGCGACTCGAGCACGGTGTTGGTGAAGCCGCTCGTCCCGATGCCGAACGTCTGCCGCTCCCCGAAGTGCAGGAAGGCGAGCGGCTCGTCGAGACCCACCTCGTTGCCGCTCAACCAGGCGACGCGGCGCTCCTCGATCTGGCGGTCGAAACGCTCGCCGTCGGAGCCCGCGTAGGCGAAGTAGTCGGTCGACGCGATCACGATCAGGTCGCCGACGCGCCATCCGGCGGCGTCTTCGACGACGATGCTGCTGGCGCCGGCGTCGGCGGTGGCAGCCAGGCGCGTCCAACTGGCGCCCGTGGAGTCGCCGTAGAGTTCGAGCGCGCCGTTGAGCACGCCGAGGTGCTTGTTCCCAAGGCAGCCGCTGTCGGGCTGCTCGGCCCCGGTCAGCACGATCTCGGCCCGGTGCACGAAGCCTTGTTGGGCGCTGCCCACGTAGAGGCCGCCGGTGACGAGGATCCAGTCGCTCGTCAAGATGAGGTCGAGCTCGGCGAACACCAGGGAGCCGTCGATGGTGAGGCCGGCGAGGGGAGGCGGGCTGACGTCCAGCAGCACCACCTGTCCCGCGGGTATCGCGACCTCGTCGCCCGCCTGTGGCAGCTTGCCGCCCGGCCAGCCGGAGGCGTCCGACCATGCGCGTGTGGGAGTCGGTGGGGGTGGGCTCGGTTGCGGGTCGTCCAGCGCCTGTGCCTGCAGCGACCGCTGGCCGCCGGCGCCGTGCGCGTGGCTCACCGCGCCGGGAGCCAGCGCGTGCCCCAACATCAGGTCCATGCAGGAGGCGTGACCGCCCGTGGGGGTGAGTCCGGCACAGCCGGAGAGCAGCGTGGCGCACGCCAGCGCCAAACTGCCAAGGCGCCGCAGGCTTACCGAGCGAGATGCGTGTAGCACGGCCATTCCCAACTCCCAGCCGCGGCCCGAGGTGCCGACGCGGCGCTCCCGCTCTCCCCGCTCTTCCGAGCTCAAGGCTAGACGCCCGCGTGGCCAGACGGTGTATTGAGCTTCGCTGCGCAGCGGCTCCGCGTGTGCCGTTAGCGCTCCGCGACGGCGGTGAAGCGCTCGGCCAACCAGGCGATCAGCGCATCCCACAGTCTCTCGCCAGCCGTCCAACCGGCGCCGTTGGTCAGCGCTCCGTGGATGGCGCCGGGCACGCGGATGAGGTCCACCCGCACGCCGGCTGCCGCCAAGCGCTCGGCGTAGGCTTCGGCCTCGCTGGTCAAGGGGTCGAACTCGACGGTCAGCACCAGCGCGGGCGGCGCTCCCGCCAGGTCGCGCTCGAGGACGGGCGAGGCGCGCGGGTCCTCGCGCTGCCGAACCTCCGGTGCGTAGCAGTCACAGAACCACTCCATCGCCTCCCGCGTCAGGCCGTAGCCCGTGCCGGCCTCGCTGCGAGAGGCGTAACCTGGCACGTCGCGCAGATCGGTGACCGGGTAGACGAGGATCTGACCGGCGGGTGGCGGCGATTCGTTCTTGGTCGCGTTGGCGGTCACCGCCGCCAGGTTGCCGCCGGCGCTGTCGCCCATCAGCACGACCTTGCGCGCGTCGGCGCCGAGGGCCGCCGCGTTGGCCAGCGCCCAGCGCGCCACGCTGAGAGTGTCCTCGAAGGCGGCCGGGAACCGGTGCTCCGGCGCCAGCCGGTAGTCGACGCCGACAACGATGGCGTCGGCGCCGACGCACAGATTGCGGCAGGCGGCATCGTGGGTATCGAGGTCACCGAAGACGAAACCGCCTCCGTGAAAGAACACCACCAGGCCGCCGGTCGGGCGCTCGGAGGGCGGCGGCCGGTAGATGCGCACAGGAACCTCGTGCTCCCCACCGGCGACGCTCGAGTCCTCGACGCTGCCGACGGCGAGCCGCTGGATGAGCGCCGTCTGCTCGCGGATCTGCCGCCGGACGTCGGCGAGCGGCTGCTCCCAGGCGGGCGCGCCTCCCAGCGCGGCCATCTCGTTCAGGTACTGCTCGATCTCTGGATCCAGTGGCAAGACGGACCTCCACGTCGATGTTAGCGCTCTGGTCGCGTTTCGCCGTTGACAGTCGCGCGCAGCGGGACGATACTTGCCGCAAGACAGCAAGTCAGCAAGTCATCAGATGACTTGCGGGAAGGACGGGTCGCTCCGACACGGCCTTAGGTCAACGCTCAATGGCGGCAGTGCTGACTCGACTGCCGCGGAAAGAGGCTTCATGAGACGCTCCATCATTCGTCTAGCGCTCGCCGCCGGCTTGCTCGCAGCGGGCTGGACCTTCGCGCAGACCAACATCACTTTCTGGCACATCTTCGACTCCGGCGACGCCCTCGAGTTCATCGACGAGGTGGTCTCCGACTTCAACGCCGCCAACCCGGATATCCACGTCGAGCACCTCGGCACCAACTTCTGGGACTACTGGACCAGGTTGACGACCGCCATGGCCGCCGGCACCGGGCCCGACGTCGCGCTCAACGACCT
This sequence comes from uncultured bacterium, assembly GCA_964398985.1. Taxonomy (GTDB): domain Bacteria; phylum Deinococcota; class Deinococci; order Deinococcales; family Trueperaceae; genus CAYMRL01. Next base: position 69,211 of record CAYNOS010000005.1, on the reverse strand, counting down.
TGGCAACGTCGCCAGTCGCGCCGCTGCCGGCATCATCCTCGACATCACCGACGAGATGGCGGCCACCGGCGCAACGCTCGCTCCGTATTGGGCGGCCACGCACCCGATGCTGCAATACCAGGACGGCATCTACGCGCTGCCGTTCGAGACGGACGTGCGCGCTCTCTACTACAACAAGGACCACTTCGAGGCTGCCGGCCTCGACGGCCCTCCGACGAACTGGGCGGAGCTGTCTGAGTACGCCGACCTGCTGACCGTCAAGGCAGCCAACGGCCGGCTCGAGCGCGTCGGCTTCAACCCCAGCATCGGCAACCTCGGCTTCTACACGCTGGCCTGGCTGAACGGCGCCGAGTTCCTCGATGACGAAGGCAACCTGGTGCTCAACAGCCCCGAGACCATCGAGGCGCTCGAGTTCATGGTCGACCTCGTCAACCGTTACGGGCAGCGCGAGATGAGCGCGTTCACCGCCACCTTCGGATCCGGCGCCACCGACCCGTTCTTGGCCGGCCAGGTCTCGATGATCGCGCAGAACAACACCTTCGGCGCGCAGATAAGGCGTTTCGCTCCGGACGTCAACTTCGGCGTCGCTCCGCTGCCGAACAACGACTCGCCGGCGAGCTGGAGCAACGGCTTCTCGATCGAGATCGCTGCCAGCACCGACAACCCGGACGCCGCCTGGCGCTTCATGGAGTACGTGATGTCTGCGGAGGTGCAGGCCGAGTACGCGAAGCGCAACGGCTCGATGGTCGGCAACCAGGCCGCCGCCACCGATCCGGAGCTGATGACCGACGAGGTGTGGGCCGTGATGGTCGATCAGATGGCCGTGTCGCGCTTCCGCCCGTTCGTGATGGAAGCGCCGACCTGGTACGACACCTCCCTGCAGCCAGAGGTCGACGCCGCGCTGCTCGGCCGCAAGTCTGCGCAGCAGGCGCTGGATGACGCCCAGGCCGCTCTCGAAGCCGAGATCGCCCGCTTCAGGCAGACCCAGTAACGAAGCCTCAGTCATGACGCCAGTCGCTGACCGCGGCTCAACCTTCCGTCCGGCCTCAGGGTCGGACGGAAGGCCAATGGCAGACGGCGGTCAGCGTCCCAGACGCCGCGGCGGGCGCATCGACCGCCATCAGACGATCTGGGGCTGGGTGTTCGTCTCGCCGTGGATCATCGGGTTCCTGGCGTTCACGCTCATCCCTATCTCGCTGTCGTTCTATTACGGCTTCACCGCCTACAACATCTACCAGCCGCCCAGGTGGATAGGCTTGGCAAACTACCAGACGCTCGTCAACGACCCGCTGTTCTGGAAGGCCCTCTACAACACCGTCTACTACACGTTCATCAGCGTCCCACTGACCCTGGCGCTGAGCCTCGGCGTCGCGCTGCTGCTCAACGCCAAACTCCCCGGCATGGGGTTCTTCCGCACCGTCTACTTCTTGCCGTCGGTGCTGTCGGGCGTGGGCGTGGCACTCCTGTGGATGTGGGTGTTCAATCCCGACTTCGGGCTGATCAACTCGCTCCTCGAGATGATCGGCATACGCGGGCCGCTGTGGCTCTACTCGCCCGAGTGGTCGAAGCCGGCCTTGATCATCATGAGCATGTGGGGCATGGGAGGCGTGATGGTCATCAACCTCGCCGGCCTCCAGAGCATCCCCGGCGCGCTCTATGACGCCGCCAAGATCGACGGCGCCGGGCCGCTCGGGCAGTTGCGCTACGTCACGCTGCCGATGCTCTCGCCGACCCTGTTCTTCAACTTCATCACGCTGACGATCGGGTCGCTGCAGATCTTCACCCAGGCGTACGTCATGACACAGGGGGGCCCGATCAACTCGACCTTGTTCTACGTCTTCTATCTCTTCAACCTGGCGTTCGAGAACTTGCGGATGGGATACGCCTCGGCGATGGCGTGGATCTTGTTCCTGATCATCGTCGCGTTCAGCCTCTTCCAGATGCGGCTGTCGCGACGTTGGGTCTACTACGAGGAGGCCTGAGGTGAGCCTCGGTTCGTTCACCGCGCGCAACGGCGGCTCGGGTCGCTCGCGCCAGGGGCGCCGTCTCTTCACCGCCCGACACGCATACGTAGTCACCACCTACGCTCTCTTGATCATCGGGTCGGCGGCGTTCCTGTTCCCGCTGTTGTGGATGGTCGGCACCGCTCTGAAGCCCGAAGGTCAGATCTTCGCCTACCCGCCGGTGTGGTGGCCGAGCCCGCTCGACTGGCGGAACTTCATCGAGGCCATCGAGTACATCCCCTTCTGGCGCTACTTGCGCAACTCGACGATCGTCACCGTGCTGTGCGTGCTTGGCCAGGTCTACTCGGCGGCGTTCGTCGCCTACGGCTTCGCCAAGCTGCGCTGGCGCGGCCGCGACACGCTGTTCTTCGTGGTGCTGGCCACGCTGATGATTCCCGCCCAGGTGACGATGATCCCTCAGTACGTGATCTTCACCAAACTCGACTGGGTCGACTCGCTGCGGCCGCTGATCGTCCCGTCGTTCTTCGGCGGCGGCGCCTTCAACATCTTCTTGTTCCGCCAGTACTACCGCACCATCCCGCGGGAGTACTCGGACGCGGCGCGCATCGACGGCTGCGGCGAGCTTCGGATCTTCTGGCAGGTGGTGCTGCCGCAGGCCAAGCCGGCGATGGCGACCGCCGGCATCTTCGCCTTCCTGTGGACCTGGAACGACTTCATGGGGCCGGTCATCTACCTGCACAGCCCCGAATGGTTCACGCTGCCGATCGGCCTGCGGGCGTTCCAGCAGCAGACCGGCACCGAGTGGGACCTGCTGATGGCCGCGTCGCTGCTGGTCATGCTGCCGGTCATCGTCTTGTTCTTCATCCTGCAGCGCTACTTCGTGGAGGGCATGAACATGACAGGACTCAAGGGCTGATGGACGTTTCGAGCGAGGAACTCAGGGTGGGTGCCGCCCGGCTCGTGGCGGCCGGTTTCGATCCGGCGGCGCTGGCGCACCTGCCGAGCGCCGAGGAGTTGGCGTCGGACGAGTTGGTCGTCGATCCCAAGGACCCCGACTTCGGCGCGCCGGCCATCACCAACCAGTGGTCGAGCCTGGTCGCCCTGCGCGAGCCGTTCGCCTACGCGGGTCTCAGTTCGCCCGAGATCTATCACGCCGGCAATCAGGCCGAGCTGTACATCTCGCTCGCAGGTGTCGAGGCCGGCCGGCCGGTGCCGGCCACCGAGGCGTTCGAGCGCATCGGCTACCGCTGGTACCCCAGCCGCATCGCCAGGGTCGGCGAGTACCAGGGCCTGCGGTTCGAGGTCGTCACCTGCCTCAGCGTCACCGCTCAGGTCGTCATCAACCGCCTGAGATTGACCAACACGACCACGGTTGCCCTCGCCCCGCGACTCACGCTGGTCGTTCACGCCGACATCGACTCACGCTGGGATGTGGTCTTCCCGCTGGAAGACATGCTCAAGGGCGCGCTGAAGCGCGACGGCAAGCGCGTTCTCGCCAGCGGACCCGGTGGCGACGCGTTCGCGTTGATGGGAGCGGACCTCGAACCGAGGTCGATCTCGGGTCTGCCCGCGGGCGAGAACGCCTGGCAGGCGTTCCTGGCCGGGCAGAGCGTGGGCGAGGAGTTGGACGGACACCAGCACGCCCTGCTCGACTACGAGCTCGAGGTCGCTCCCGGCGAGACCCTCACCTTCGACTGGTTGCACGCGCTGGGACCTGACCCGCTGTCGGCGACGCTCGCCTACGAGAGCCACGCCGCCGATGTCAGCGGGGCGCTGGCGGCAGTCCGCGACGGCTGGGAGCGGGAATGGCGCGCGGCGTTTGCGCCTGCCGACGAGCCCGGCGGGCGCTTCTCCGGACACGCGGCGGTGGTAACCAGCGACAACCCCAAGCTCGAGCGCCTCTACTACCTGGGCCTGATGACGCTCCTTCAGTGCAAGCGGACCAGGCGCTTCGGCGATCCCGCCGAGGTCTACATCACCGGCTTCCCGACCAGCGTGTTCACGTTCGCGAACAACTGGGTGTTCCCATGGGACACCAAGATGGTCTCGGGGATCTTGGCGATGCTCGACCCGCTGGTGTTGAAGCGGATGATCACGGCCTGGCTCGAAGCGGACCTGCATCAGGGCTGCGCCATCGACTTCACCAGCGGTCGCCCGGTCGGCTTCTGGTACGCGGTCAACGACTACGCGCTCATCCACATGGCGTGGCAGTACCTCCGCTACACCGGGGACGACGCCTTCCTCGACCAAGTGGTGAGAGGCAAGGACGTGCTCTCGCACCTCGAGGACGCCGCGCTCTACTACCAGCGCATCGCCGGGGAGGATGGCCTGGCCGACTACGGAGGCGCCGAGAACCTGCTGGAGTGCGTCAGCACCTACACGCACAAGGTCGCGTCGTTCAACGCAGCCAACGTCTGGAACCTGCGCACCGTCGCCGAGTTGTTCACCGCGCGCGGCCAGTCCGACAGGGCCGCCAGGCTGCGGACGCTGGCCGACGCGCTGGTGCCCGCCGTTCAAGGCCTCTACGTGCCAGTCGAGGGCGTCTGGAGCTGCCTGCAGCCGGACGGCAGCAAGAACGTGGTGCGCCACTGCCTCGACTTCCACACGGTAGCGCAATGCCTGAAGAACGACCTGAGCGCTCAGCAGCGCCGGGAGATGGTCGCGTTCTTCCTGCGCGAGCTCAAGACCGAGACCTGGATGCACGCGCTCTCGCCCCTGGATCCCGACACCGCCTTCAGCTCGCGCACCGATCACCAGGACGAGGGCGCCTACACGACCTGGCCCGCCTACGCGTTCGAGGTGCTGATGCAAGAGGGGTTCGAGGAGGAGGCGCTGGCGTGGTTGGGCGACGACGGCAGACCAGGCTTCGCCGACGTGACGCGGCAAGGCGCCTTCGGCCAGGCCTACACCCACGGTGACGAGGGCAGTCCGCGGCTGGCCGGCGCCGGCGCCAAGGGGCCGATGGAGATGCCGCACATCGAGAAGCCGACGCTGCTGTCGGGCGGCAAGTACGCGCAGATCGTGATCGAGGCGGTCGGCGGTCTCGATCCCCGGCCGCTCGGCGGGCTCGCTCTGGTGGAGCGCCGCCTGCCGACGCGCTTGGTGGCCCGTAACCTGTGGTTGCGAGGCGCGGATCACCGTCTCGAAGTGGCTGGGGGGTGAGCCTCTGCCGCCGCGTGAGCAGCCCACCTGCCTGGCGCTCGACGTCGGCGGCAGCTCCGTGAAGGGAGCCCTGGTCGGTCGTGACGGCAGCTTGTCGCACCGCGGCGAGCGCGCGCTCGACAGCAGAGCCCCGGCCGCGATGGTGGTCGCGGGCCTCGCGGCGGAGCTGGGTAGGATCCTCGACCGGGCCGAGGCAGAGCACGGTGGCAGCGGGCCGAAAAGGTCCGGGGTCGTCGGCGTCGGGCTGGCGGTGCCGGGCCCGTTCGACGAGGCTCGGGGACGCTTCCTGATTCGCGGGCTGCCGAAGTTCCAGGCGCTCTACGGTCTCGAGCTCCAGCCGCTGCTCGTGGGAGCCGAGCCGCGGCTGAGCGGTCTTCGCTTCGAGTTCATCAACGATGCCGCCGCGTTCGCGCTGGGCGAACTCCGCTACGGGGCCGGTCGGGGCGCGCGCCGCGCGGTGGTGCTGACGCTCGGTACCGGCTGTGGTTCTGCGTTCGCGGTCGACGGCAAGCTCGTCACCAGCGGCCAGGGGGTGCCGCCGGACGGTTACGTCTACGCGCTGCCTTACGCGGGCGGGATCGTCGACGACGCGTTGTCGACGCGCGGACTGCTCGCTGCCTACCGCGAAGCGAGACGCGCTGCGAACGGGAGGACGGACGACGCGACGTGGCCGGAGGGCGCCGCCGACGTCGCTGCCGCAGCTCGCGCCGGCGACGCTGCCGCCCGCGCCGCGTTCGAGACCTTCGGTGCGCGCCTCGCGGAAGCCCTCGGCGCCACCTTTGCCGCCTTTCGGCCGGACGCGATCGTCCTCGGCGGCAACATCAGCCGCTCGTTCGACTTGTTCGCGGGCGCTGCCCGCGCCGGCCTCGCTCGCGCCGGCGTGGAGGGCAGCCTGGTGCCGGCCGCCGACATCGGCGGCTCGGCGCTCAAGGGGGCCGCCAGCCTGCTGTTCGAGGCCACTGAAGGTCGCGCCCAGCAGGTGCGCCCATGACCGCCGGCGACGCCAGGATGGGCCCGACGCCCACGCGCCTGCGCTGCGAGCACCTGCTCGAGCCGCTGGCCGTCGACGCACTGGCGCCGCGCTTGTGTTGGCAACTCGCGACCACCGGAGCCGGCGACGCCGACGTTCCAGCGGAGTTCAGGGTAAGAGTGGCGTCGTCAGCGGCCGAGTTGGCGGCGGGTGGTGCGGACGTCTGGGATAGCGGGTGGCGCCCTCACGCCGCCCCCGGCGAGGTCGACCTGGTGGGAGCCGCCTTGGCGCCGCGCACGCGCTACCACTGGTCGGTCGCGGTTCGGGCTGCCAGCGGCAGCACCTGCGAAGGGCCCGCGTCGCACTTCGGGACCGGCAAGCTCGACGAGCCGTGGACGGGTCGCTGGATCGCGGCGCCGCGCGTCGCTGTGCAGCCCGCCAGCAGCGAGGCGGGGTTCGCGGGCCGCTCCTGGGCGTGGCCGGCCGAGGGTTCCGATGCCTCGGCCGCCCACCTGACGGCGCGCTTCGCACTGGCGCCGGCCGTCGACCCGCGGGCCGCGAACGCCAGGCTGCTCCTCGGGGTACTGGGCCCCTACGCTCTCGCGCTCAACGGCAGGGTTGTCGACTGCGGCACCTACTGGCGCACGCCGAGCTTCGTCGACTTGAGGCCGTTCCTGAAGGCCGGCGAGAACGAACTGAGCCTCGACGTGCCGCGCTTCACAGAGCCGGGCAGCTACGTCGGCCCGGCCGGGGTCGTCGGTGCGCTCTTCGTCGCTCTCGGCGACGGAGCCGGGTGGCAGCACGACCTCGCGGAGTTGTGGGACGACACGAGCGTTCTCGGCCGCTACGGCGACGAACCCTGGGGGCGTTTCCGGGACGTCACGCCACCGCAACCGCCAACGGTGCTGCGCCGCTCCTTCGAGCTCCCGAACCGTGCCGGTTCCACGCCGGCGCGCGCCGGCCGTCCGGCGGGACGCCTCTACATCAGCGCTCTCGGCCTCTACCTGGCGAAGGTCAACGGGCGTCCGGTCGGCGCTGCGCGGCTGGCGCCGGGCTGGACCGACTACCGGCAGCGCACCCTGTACCAGGCGTACGACGTCAGCGCGCTGCTCGAGCCCGGCGTCAACGACATCGAGGTGACACTCGCCGATGGCTGGTACGCCGGCAACGTCGCCTGCGTAGGACGCAGCGTCTACGGCGAACGTCCCGCGCTGTGCTGCGAGCTGCATGTGGAGCTCGACGACGGCGAAAGCGCAGTCGTCGCCTCCGACGAGAGCTGGCGCGCCGCAGGCAGCAGCGTGAGAGCCGCCGACCTGATCAAGGGCGAGTGGCTCGACCTCCGCGCCGCGCCGAGCGACATGGGAGCTGTCGAGTTGGTGGCGGGCCCGCCGCTCTCGGCCCAGGCTGCGCCGGCCGTGAGCGTGCGCGCCGAGGTGGCGCCGGTGAACGTCAGAGCGGTCGCCGGCGCGCGGTTCGGTGAGCAGCTTGTCGACTTCGGGCGCAACCTCGCCGGCGTCGTCAGGCTCGAGCTTCCCGAAACCGCTGCCGCGACGATCGGGCTCCGCCACGCCGAGATGCTCGACAGCGACGGGAGGCTCTACACCGACAGCTTGCGCGGGGCCACGCAACTCGATCTCGTCAGCCTCCCCGCCGCGGGATCGGGCAGTAGCACGCACGCCCGCTCCTTCGAACCGCGCTTCACGGTGCACGGCTTCCGCTACGTCGAGGTCGCCGGCTACCCGGGCGCGGTCGACCCCGCCAAGGTTCGCGCCCTGGAGTTCGGCTCCGAGTTCGAGACCACCGGCGAGTTCAGGTGCTCCGATGAACTGCTGAACCGCCTCTACCAGACCGCCGTCGCCACCATGCGCAGCAACTATGGCGTGATCCCCACCGACTGTCCGAACCGCGACGAGCGCATGGGCTGGCTCGACGTCCACGCCCTGGCGCCGAGCGCGATGTTCGCGTTCGACCTCGTCGCCTACTTCCGCGCGTGGCTGGCGTCGCTGCGGGACGCGCAGTACGCCGACGGCGTGCTGCCACACGTCGTGCCGGACGTGCTCGCCGGTGGCGGCGGCGAGGCGGGCTGGGCCGACTGCGCGGTCATCCTGCCGTGGCTGGTATACCGCCGTTACGGCGACGAGCGCTTGCTGAGCGAGAACTACCCGATGATGCGCGCCTGGGTCGGCTACCTGGAGCGCGAAACGGCCAGGCCCGGCGGCAGAGGGCGCTTCATCAGGCCGGTGACCGGCTTCGGAGACTGGCTGGCCATCGGCGAGGAGACCCCCAAGGACCTCATCGGCACCGCGTACTTCGCCCGCAGCGCGGCGCTGATGGCCGACGCCGCCGAGGTCCTGGGCGAGGGCCGTGACGTAGAGCGGTACCGAACTCTGGCGACCGCGGTCACCGCGGCGTTCAACGAGGCGTTCCTCACGACCGACGGCCGCATCGGCAGCGACACGCAGACCGGCTACGTGCTGGCGCTCGACTTCGACCTGCTGACGCCGGCCGCACGCCAAGCTGCGGCCGACCGGCTGGCCGGCCTGATCCGCGAGCGCGGGACTCTCGCCACCGGCTACATGGGCGTGCCGCGGCTGCTCAACGTGCTCACGCGCTTCGGCCACCTCGAGCTGGCGGCCGAGATCGCGACCTCGCGGACCTTCCCAAGTTGGGGCTACATGCTCGATCACGGCGCCACCACGTTGTGGGAGCGCTGGGACAGTTGGCGGCCGGAGGCTGGCTTCGCCGACCCGGCGATGAACTCGTTCAACCACCCGAGCCTGTGCGCGGTCGTCGAATGGCTGTTCAGCGGCCTCGGCGGCCTCGAGGGGACCGAGCCGGGCTTTCGAGCAGCCACCTTCACGCCGCGGCCGGTGGCCGGCGTGAACGAGTGCGAGGTCGCCTACCACTCGCAGACCGGCCGCTATCTGGGCTCCTGGCGGCTGACTGGCGGCGAGCTGACGGTCGGGGCGGAGGTGCCGCTCGGCGGCGAGTTGCTGGTGACGCTGCCCGGCCGGGAACGCGTGAAGGCCGGACCGGGAAGCCACGCATGGCGCGTGCCGTGGCGCCAACCGACGAGAGAGGAAGTGGCGAGATGAGCAAGCGTGCCGCCATCACTTGGCTGGCAGCGGCGACGGCGCTGACTGGCGTCGCCCTCGCCCAGACCGGCCCAGGACTACGAGAAGAGCCGAGCCTGACGGCCGGCAGTTGCGGAGCGAACACCATGGTCACCGAGATGAGCGCCGTCAAGGACGAGCGGTTCGACGCCCAGTTCACCAGCTTCGGGCCCGGCTGGACCGGCGGCGACAGCACCTACTCCGTCGAGCTGCCTGACGGCCGGACGCTGTGGTTGTTCTCGGACACGTTCGTGGGCCTCGTCAACCCCAGCCGTACCCGGCCCCGAAACGCGCCCATGGTTCACAACTCGCTGGTGGTTCAGGACCGTGACGAGCTCACCACCAAGGTCGGTGACATCGGCGGTATCCCGCAGTCGTTCTTCGCGGACCCCGACTGGGACAGCTGGTACTGGGTCTACGACGCGACCGTGGAGACCACGGCTACCGGCGACGTCGTGAGGGTGTTCCTGATCCGGTTCCAGCGGACGCCAGAAGGCGGCATGTGGGGCTTCGAGTGGATGGACAACGCGCTCGCCACCTTGTCGCTGCCCGAGCTGGAGGTCGTCAGCATCGACCCGCTGCCGTCAGGTCACGGTGTCGCATGGGGCGCGGCGCTGCTCGAGCACGGCGAGCACGTCTACATCTACGGAACCGAAGACCTCGGAGACGACAAGCACATGCACCTCGCCAGGGCGAGAACCGGTGGCGTCGCGGACCCCGCCGCCTGGGAGTACGCCACCGGTCCCGGCAAAGAGGCGTGGTCGAGCGACCCGGCCGATTCGGCGCGCCTTGTGACCGGCGTCGGCAACGAGTACTCGGTCACGCACGTCAACGGCGCCTTCTTGCTGATTACGATGGACAGCCTCACGAGGCTGAGCCCCGAACTGGTGGCTTACACGGCTTGCGACCCGGCCGGCCCGTTCGAGGGCCGCACCGTCCTCTACGTCACGCCCGAAGCCGAGGAGGCCGGTGTCCTGACGTACAACGCGCACGCCCACCCGCAGTTCACCGAGGCGGGCGCCCTGCTGGTCAGCTACAACGTCAACGCCAGCGACGTCGCGTGGGTATTCGCCGACGCCGACCTCTACCGGCCGCGCTTCGTGCGCGTGCCGTTGCGAGGTGACGTGAGGTGAGAGCCACCGCCTCGGCCACCCGCGTGCGCAAGACGGACCAGCGGCTGGTGCCGGTCACCAGACCGCTCAGCGCGAGCGGCGAGTACGACCTCTACCCAGCGTTCGCGTTGGCGCACGGCGAGGTCCTCGTCGGTTACGACGCGCTGGCGGCCGCGCTGCCGGCCACTGGCAGCGTCATCGTCGACGGCCACGGCGGCGTGCTGTGGGACGAACTGCGTGCGGGGCTCGACGCTGCTCTGGTGCGGCGTGGGGCGCACGCCGCTTGGCATGACGCGCGCGCCGCCCTCAAGAGCCCCGAGGTCCTCGCCAAGCAGCTCGCCCCTTACCTCGGCGGCGACGATCCGATCTTCGGACGCCGCTACCCGGGCAGCCTGCGCGAGCTCTTCGACGCCCTGGCCCTCGCCGACATCGCGCTCCGGGTGGCAGAGGACGGCGCCGAACTGAGCATCGTCTTCGGCGCCGGCGCCGCGCTAGCCGGCGTGAGCGGCACGCTCGTGTACGTCGACGTGCCCAAGAACGAGATCCAGTACCGTTCGCGCGCCGGGGCCGTCGCACCTCTCGGCGAGGCGCCCGCCGGATTGGACGGTGTGCCCGACCCGAAGCGCGACTACAAACGCTACTTCTTCGTCGACTGGCCGGTGCTCGCCGTCCACAAGCGTGAGCTGCTACCCCGTGTCGACCTGTGGGTCGACGCGCAACGCCCCGACGAACCGACCATGACTTCCGGCGCGAGCCTCAGGGACACGCTCGACGAGATGTCGCGCAGCGCCTTCAGGGCCCGGCCCTGGTTCGAGGCGGGGCCGTGGGGCGGACACTGGCTGCAGGAGCACTTCACCGCGCTGCCGCCGCCGGCGGTCAACTACGCCTGGTCGTTCGAGTTGATCACGCCCGAGAACGGGCTGCTGCTCGAAGGCGCGGGCCGACTGCTGGAGGCGTCGTTCGACACCCTCATGTTCCACGCCGCCGGAAACGTGCTGGGCGAGGCGGCCCCGCGCTTCGACGTCGCATTCCCGATCCGCTTCAACTACTTGGACACCTACGGCGGCGGCAACCTCTCGCTGCAGGTTCACCCCTCGGACGACTACGTGCGCTCGCGCTTCGCCCAGGGCTTCACCCAGGACGAGACCTACTACGTCACCGACACCACTCCCGGGTCCGAGATCTACCTCGGCTTCAGGCGGGACGTCGACCTCGACGAGTTCCGGCGCGAGCTGGAGAGCTGCAACGCCAGCGGCGCCGCCCTCGACGTCGACCGCTTCGTTCACAAGGTCGCGGCCGCGAGGCACGGTCTGTACCTGATCCCCAACGGCACCATCCACTCCTCGGGAGCGGGCAACGTGGTCCTGGAGATCAGCGCTACCACGTACCTCTTCACGTTCAAGGTCTACGACTGGCAGCGTCTCGACCTCGACGGCAAGCCACGGCCGATCAACCTCGCGAGGGCGTTCGACAACTTCGACGCCTCCCGCGACGCCGAGGTCGTAGAGGCCGAGTTGCTCGTGCAGCCCACGGTGATAGCCCAGGGCGAGGGGTGGCGCACCCTGCACCTGAAGACGCACGCTCAGCACTTCTACGACGTTCACCGGATCGAGTTCGAGCGCGAGGTCGAGGTGGAGACGAAGGACGCCTGCCACGTCCTCAACCTGGTCGCGGGCACTGCCATCGAGGTGCTCGCCGGCGGCAGAGCGTTGCCGCTGAACTACGGCGAGACGGCCGTCGTGCCGGCCGCCGCGGGCTGCTACCGGCTGGTCAACCGCGGGGGCGAGAGGGCGTTCGTCGTCAAGGCGTTCGTGAAGGAGGGGCGTGGTGAGTACCGGACCTGAAGGGACGCAGCGGGCGCCGGCCGCGCTGGCGACCGCCTCGTGAGCGCTGCCGGAACGCGCGCCCTGAGAGCTAACGACTCGCTCGCGAGCCGCCTGGCGCCGCTGCTGCTGAAGCTGATCCGCGACGAGCGTCTGGCGTTCGGCGACAAGCTGCCGAGCGTGCGCGAGCTATCCGAGCGCTTCGCGGTCGCCGTCCCGACCATGCGCGAGGCTTTGGCGCTGTTGCAGCTCGCCGGCAACGTCGAGGTGCGGCACGGTTCGGGAATCTACGTCCGCAGTGCCGAACCACGCTTGATGCTGGCCAACCCGTACGGCTCGGAGCTGGCTGCCGGCGACATCCTGCAGCTGCTGAGAGCGAGGCTGCTGATCGAGCCGCCAGTGGCCGCCCTGGCCGCGGTCGCGGCGCCCGAGGAGGCGTTCGAGGCGCTTGCCGGCGTGCTGCATGACGCCGAGGCGCGCCTCACCGGCGGCTCTGCCGACGAGGCGCTGCTCACCGCCAACATGCGCTTCCACCGCGGGATCGCCGACGCCTCCGGGAACCGCTTCCTCGCCGAGGTCGTGCACACCCTCACCGAGGTGCGGGTCAAGGAGCAGTTGGCGGTGCTCGACATCTACGATGACCGCCGCCGCGACCACCTGCAGCACGTCGGGATTCTCGCCGCGCTGCGCTCGCGCGACCCTGTCGCCGCCGAACGCGCCGTTCACGACCACCTGGCAGAGGTCACCCAGGTGGTCGAGGAGAGGTTGGGTGGCGCGTGAACGGCTCGAGGCCAACTTCCCCGGCGGCGCAGGAGTTCGCCGGCAAGGTCGCGCTGATCACCGGAGCCGGCAGCGGCATCGGGGCTGCCGTAGCGACGCTGCTGTCGCAGCGTGGGGCGGCGGTGGCTCTGCTCGACCGTGACGGATCCGCGGTCGCCGCGACCGCCGCCGCCCTGCCGGCGGAGACGACCCTGACGCTGACTGTCGACGTCAGCGCCGAGAGCGCGGTGACCGAAGCCGTCGCCACGGTCCTCGAGCGCTTCGGGCGCATCGACATCGTCTCGAACAACGCCGGCGTGCAGCGCTACGGAGACCTCGCGGCGACCACGCCGGAGGCATTCGAGGCCGTGCTCGACGTCAACCTGAAGAGCGCGTACCTGGTGAGCCGCGCCGCCCTGGATGCGCTCACGGCCACCCGCGGCAGCATCGTGAACATGGCGTCGGTGCAAGCGTTCGCCACCCAGCGCAACGTGCTCGGCTACACGACCTCGAAGCACGCGCTGGTCGGCCTCACGCGCAGCCTCGCGCTCGACCTCGCGCCGCGCGGCATCCGTGTCAACTGCGTGGCGCCAGGCTCGGTCGACACGCCGATGCTGGCGGCGGCCCTCGACCTGGATCCCGACCCGCGCGCCCTGCGCCGCGCGGTCGCAGCGATGCATCCGCTGGGACGCATCGCCAAGCCGAGCGAGGTCGCCGAGTGCGTGGCGTTCCTGGCGTCCGAGCGCGCCTCGTTTGTGACCGGCGCCAGCCTGGTCGTGGACGGCGGGCTGTTGTTGGGAATCGGCGGCGCGCCAAGCGGCAACGGCGCGCTCGCTAGCGAGGAGCCGACATGAAGATCGTAGACGTGCGCGCCACCACCGTCACCGTGCCGCTCAAGGCGCCCCTCAGGCACGCCAACGGCGCCCACTGGGGACGCTTCGTGCGCACCCTGGTGGAGCTCGAGACCGACGACGGGCTCGTCGGCGTCGGTGAGATGGGGGGCGGCGGCGAGAGCGCTCAGCTCGCTATCGCCGGCCTGAAGCCGTACCTGCTGGGGCACGATCCCAGGCAACTCGAACTGCTCCGCTGGAAGGTCATGAACCCCACCGCCTCGCTCTACAACAACCGCATGCAACTGCATGCGGCGCTCGAGTTCGCCTGCATCGACCTGATCGGCAAGCGCCACGAGCTGCGCGCCTGCGACCTGCTCGGCGGCGCCCTGCGCGAAGAGGTGCCGTTCGCCAGCTACCTGTTCTATCGCCACCCGGGAGCGCATGAAGGCGGGGAGGCCGGCGCCGACGAGATCGTCGCGCACGCCAGGCGGTTGACCGCCGAACACGGCTTCACCACCCACAAGCTCAAGGGCGGCGTGTTCCCGCCCGACCACGACGTCGAGGTCTACCGCGCTCTCGCCGCGGCCTTCCCCGACGCTCGCCTGCGGCTCGACCCCAACAGCGTGTGGAGCGTCGAGGAGGCCGTCAGGGTCGCAAAGGCGATCAGCGACCTCAACAACGACTACCTCGAGGACTTCACGTTCGGCCTCGAAGGCATGCGCCGGCTGCGCCACTTCTGTGGCCAGCCGACCGCCACCAACACCGTGGTCGTGAACTTCGAGCAGCTGGCAGCCAACGTCAGGCTGCAGGCCGTCGACGTGGTGCTGCTCGACACCACTTTCTGGGGCGGTCTCAGGCAGGCTCACAAGGCCGGCCAGGTGCTCGAGACGTTCCAGTGGGGGGCGGCGGTGCATTCCTCGGGCGAGCTCGGCGTGCAGCTCGCCACCATGTTGCACCTCGGCGCCACGTTGCCGAACCTCGGCTTCGCGGCCGACGCCCACTACCACCACCTCGCCGACGACGTTATCCAAGGCGGCCTGATGCGCTACGAGAACGGCGCCATCGCGGTACCCAAGGGTCATGGGCTGGGCGTCGCGTTGGACCGCGCCAAGGTCGAGGAGTACGCCGAGCTCTACCGCGAGCTCGGCGGCTACCCCTACGACCGCGACCCCGGCCGCCCCGGTTGGGTCACGATCATGCCCGAGAGGTCCTACGCCGACCCGAAGGCGCCGAAGCTGGCGCCCGCGGAGCGGTGACGCTCCCGCCGCACATCCTCAGCACCGGCGTCGAGTTGATGCCGGGCGTGCCCCTCAACGTCTACGGTGTGCGCGGCCGCGACTTCAGTGTGCTGATCGACACCGGCATCGCGTCGCTGCGCCCAGGGGTGCTCGCGCTGTGCCGCCAGCTCGGCAACGTCGGCGTCGTGCTGCTCACGCACGCCCACGTCGACCACATCGGCTGCAACGAAGCGGTGAAGCGAGCCACGGGCGCGCGCTTCGCCGCCGCCGGCGCGCTCGCATGGTTCGAGGACTTGGAGACCCACTACCGCGAGTTCTGCCTGGTCACCGACGAACTGCCCGACAGTCGCGAACAGCGCGAGGAGATCCTCGGGCTGGTCGACGGCCCCGTGCCCGTCGACCTCGTCATCGGTGAGGGGGTCACGTTTCGTCTCGACGACGACACCGAGCTCCGCACGCTCGAGCTGCCGGGGCACAAGCTCGAGGAGGTGGCGTTCCTCGACCGGCGGCGCGGTGAGCTGTTCATGGGCGACGTACTCCTCGCCCTGCCGGCGCCGTTCTTCCACGGTTACCAGGGGGCCAGGGTGTTCCAGTCGAGCCTAGAGCGGCTGCTGCAACTGATCGAGACCGGCGAGGTCCGCACCGTCTACGCCGCTCACCATCCGCCGTTGGGACCTGAGGCA
Source organism: uncultured bacterium (assembly GCA_964398985.1). Taxonomy (GTDB): domain Bacteria; phylum Deinococcota; class Deinococci; order Deinococcales; family Trueperaceae; genus CAYMRL01. Next base: position 53,554 of record CAYNOS010000005.1, on the reverse strand, counting down.
GCGGCCGCAGCGACGCGCGCGACCCAGGCGTTCCTCAGCGAGGTCGAGGAGCGCACCCTGGAGGCGGCCACCGGTGTGACGTTCAGCGCGCTGTGGCGCGACGTCTGCCAGGCCATTGACAAGCAGCTCGAGTTCCGCGGTTACGCGATGCTCGAGTGCCTGGTTGCGGAGCTGCTCGAAGAGGGAGCGCTGATCAAGGAAGGCGACGTGCTGCGGCGCGCCTAGTCGCGCTCAAGGCAGATCGAAGCGCTCCGCGAAGTCGAGGTCGAAGCCGAACTGCGACCACGCGCCGGTCTTGAACGCGTTCTGGCCATTCGCGAAGCGCTCAGGCGAGAACGTCTCGACGTCGATGCGGTCCAGGTCGCCCGCGCCTCCAGGAGTGAACGTGACGATGCGGAGCCAGTCGTCACCCTCCCGGTGGTCGCCCACCCACTGGTAGTTGGCGAGCATCTCGTAGACCTCTGAACCTTCGTCGTTGTAGCTGACCTGGTGGTACTCGCCGCGCCGCGACGGCTCGTCTTCTGCCTTGTGATAATGCCCGTTGAACACCATGAAGACCTGCGGGAACGGCTTCACCAGCGCCTCGTAGATGCCGACGCCACTGGTGGTGCTGAGGCCGGCCGGCGCGCCGAACTCCCACTTGCCCTCGCGGGCGCTGTCTGGGAAATGGCCCTCTTCTCCCTCCATGTCCCACAGGTAGGCGTGGGTGGTGATCAGCGTGGGCAGGCCGGGGTTGGCCTCCAGGACGCTGCGTGCCCATGCCATCGGCGTGCCCGCCACGCTGGCCGGGCCGACCGGCTCCCACTCGAGGTTCAGGTGCAGGAACTCGCGGCCGCCAGCTTCGAAGATCTGGTAGTGGCTGAGGCCGTCTGGGTGGGCGCCGCGGTACCAGTCGAAGCCGTCGAAGCGTTCCGGGCCGAAGCGCGAGCGGAAGGCGGAGGTGTCGCCGTCCTTGAACTCCTCGGCGAGGTACTCGTGGTCGCCGAGCGACACCGAGTACGGCACCTCGCCGTGAAGCAGATCGAGGCCCGCGAGCGCGCGGTTCCATTGTGAGCTCCTGTCGGGATGCCAAACCACGTCCCCGACCTGCGTGACGAACGCGATGTTGCGGTCCTCGACGGCAGCGACGATCCACTCGCCGATGCCGACCATCAGCGGCGCCGTATCCACGTAACGCACGATCGTCTGGGTGTCGGGGATCACCACGATCGAGAACGCCTCGTCCAACGCGCCGAGCGACACCGTGATGGTGAGCTCGGACCGGGTGCTGGGGAAGTCCGCGTACTCCGCGCTGACGACGAACTGGCCCGCGTCGAAGCCGGCGGTGTACACGGCGCCCGTGTCGGTGGGGACGATCGTGCCGCCGGCAGCGTGCCACTCGATCTCGCCGGGGGTGCCGTCCGTCTGCAGGACCAGTTCGAGGCTGCGGCCCGTGAGGATGCTGCTGCTGCCGCCTTTCGGGGAGAGCAGTACCTGCGCAGGGTTCAAGGGGACGTTCACGGTGATCGCGGCCGTGGCCATCACGCTCGGGTCGCTGTTCAGCCGGACCTCGAGGAGGTCCTCGCCGGGTTCGGCCGGCGCGACGTACTCGATGGCAGCGCCGGAGCCGGACAGCACGCCGGCCGCGCTCGACCAGGTGAAGGTGGCGTCGGGATCAGGGGGCTCGAGCGTGGCGGTGAAGGTGGTGGTCGAGCCGATTTGCACCTGTGCGGCGTCGGGCGACAGCGTCAGGGTCGGCACCGTCGGGAGCGGTATCACGGTCACGGCGGCTGCCGCAGAGACGGACGGGTCTCCGAGCAGGTGAACCGCGACCGAGTAGCTGCCTGGTTCGTTGGGCGCCGTGTAGCTGGCCGCGGCTCCCGCGCTCGCGAGCGAGCCCGCAGTTGCCGACCAGGCGTAAGCGACGTTCGGATCCTCCGGGGCGAGGTGCGCTTGTAGGGAGACCTCGGAACCAGGAAGCAACTCGACGCTGGCAGGCGAGAGCGTCAACAGGGGCGGCGCAACGGGACTCTGCGTGCAGGCGGCGAGCAGCAGCAACGCCGCGAGCCACCACGACGCCAGGCGCCGGATGGCGCGCGAGGCTGATCGGCGCGGCCGTGTCCGGTCACGCGCGGCAGGAGCGGCTTTCATGTTCTCATTCAACTTACACAACCGCGGCTCAGCGGTCTGTGCGAAGCAACCCGACGGGCGCCCTGGAGGCGCCCGGCTCAGGCGTCACATGTCGTTCGCCACGGCGTTTCACGTTGGTCGTCTAGGTTGCACGTAACCGGGGACGAGGTTCCTCCCCGGTCTGGAGAAGGAGATCGAAATGAACCGAGACATCCTGCAAGGCAACTGGAAGCAGCTCAAGGGCAGCATCAAAGAGCAGTGGGGCGAGCTGACCGACGACGACATGATGGCCGCCGAGGGCGACTTCGACAAGCTCGCCGGGCGCGTCCAGGAGCGGTACGGCATCACCCGCGACGAGGCCCAGCGCCGCGTCGACGAGTTTCTGAAATCACACGAGCACGTCGCCAGCAGGCGCGGCGGATTCGAGCGCGCCTGAGTCAGTGCTCGTAGACTCCGCCGGGTCCCATGAAGTGAGGACCGGAAAGTGAGCGGGACGCCGGCTGACGGCGTCCCGCCTCTTCGTGCGCCCTGCTCTGAGGTATCTTCTGCGCACCGTGACCACGCACGTCGGCGTGCTCAGCGCGCTCAACGTCTACCCTCTGAAGTCGGCTCGTGGTCAGGCACTCGAGCGCTCGAAACTCGTTGCCACCGGCCTCGAACACGACCGGCAGTGGCTGGTGGTCGACTCGGACGGCGAGTTCCTCACGCAGCGCGAGGAGCCGCGCCTGTGCCTGATCACCGCCACCGTCGACGGCGAGCGGTTGACCCTCAGCGCGCCCGGAGCCGGTGCGGTCACCGTCGCAGCTGTCCAGGACGTGGCGAGGCGCGAAGTGCGGGTCTGGGGCGACCGCGTTGCAGCGATGCCGACCGGGCCGACGCCCGACGAGTGGCTGAGCAGCTTCCTGGGCGCCGACTACCAGTTGGTGAGGTTGCCTCCCGGCGGCGGCAGGCAGGTGAACCTCGACCACGCCGCGGTCGGTGACAGCGTCGGGTTCGCCGACGGCTACCCCTTCCTGCTGATCTCGGAGGGCTCTCTCGAAGAGCTGAACCGCCGGCTGGTCGAGCGCGGCGAAGATCCCCTGCCCATGAACCGCTTCCGCCCGAACCTCGTCGTGAGCGGCTGCGAGGCGTTCGCCGAGGACGGTTGGCGCCGCGTTCGCATCGGCGAAGTGGAGTTCCGCGTGTGCAAGCCGTGCGACAGGTGCGCGATCACCACCGTCGACCAGGCGACCGGATCGGTGGGCCGTGAGCCTCTGCGGACGCTGGCCACGTTCCGGCGCGCGGGCAGCAAGGTGCTGTTCGGGCAGTACCTGGCGCACGACGGCATGGGTGAGTTGCGCGTTGGGGACGCTGTTACGTCACTTGATTGACTGGCAGGTGGAGCTAGGGAGCTAACCCAGGATCGCAGCGACCCGAGACACCACGATCGCTCCGAACGTGAACATCAGGGGAACCGCACCGATGTTGGCCATCTTCGCGAGGCGCTTGGCGCGCGGGTTGTCAGAGGCGCTGGCGACCGGCAAGGTCGCTATCGACTACCAGGGCAGCGTCAGGGAGATCGCCACCGGCACGGTCCACGACGCTGCCGGCGCGGCGAGCGCCGCCTTCCGTTGGAACGGCTGCGGCTGGGTCAACCTGTCACTGTCGTACTGACCCCGACGCGTAGGTCGCTTCCAAACCTTCGTCGAGCGGCGTCCGGGGAAGGCCATGCGTCGCCTTCAGGGCCGTGACGTCCGCTAGCGAGTGGCGGATGTCGCCCTCGCGAGCGGGCCCGAACTCCACCGCGGGGGGCGGCCCGCCCACGACCTCGCCGACGGCGTCGATCAGTTCCAGGAGGCTGATGGCCTCGCCGCGCGCCACGTTCAGCACTGGCAGGTCGGTGCGGCTCTGATCTGCTCCCGCATGCGAAGAGCCGTTCGGCCCCGTCACCGCCGCCGCCAGCACCTCGACCACGTCGGCCACGTAGACGAAGTCGCGGGTCTGCCGCCCGTCGCCGTGGACCATCAAGGGCTCGCGCCTCGCGCCGCGTTCGAGGAACACGCTGATCACGCCGGAGTAGGGGCTGTTCGGGTCCTGGCGCGGCCCGTAAACGTTGAAGAAGCGAAACGCTGCAGCGTCCAGCACTCCGGCACCGTTGAAGTGCGCCAGGTGGTGCTCGCCTGCCAGCTTGTCGATCGCGTAGGGCGAGAGGGGCCGCTTGGGCGCGTCCTCACGCACTGGCAACGACTCGGGGTTGCCGTAGACGGCCGCAGAGCTGGCGTACACGACGCGCCTGACGGCGGCATCGGCGGCGGCCTGGAAGACCGTCAGGCTGCCGGTGAGGTTCGTGCGGCTGGTGGCCAACGGGTCCGCGATGGAGGCCGTTACGGAAGCGATCGCGGCCAGGTGCACGACCGCGTCGACGCCTGCCAGCGCCGCCGCTACCGCGCTGCCATCCGCGATGTCACCTACGACCAGGTCAACGTCGCCGGTGGCCGGCAGGTTGTCGACTGCGCCGCTCGAGAGGTCGTCGAGGACGTTGACGCCGACACCCTCTGCCAGTAGCCGCTCGACGAGGTGCGAGCCGATGAAGCCGGCGCCGCCGGTGACCAGCACCCTCACTGCCGCAGCCCGGTCCCGAGTTCGGGTCCGCTCGGGAGAGCGGGCGAGGCCACGAGTCCGAGGACGTGAGCCTTGGCGAGACGCAGCCAACTAGTCGCCAACTCCAACTCCTGGGTGGTGGTCGAGGTGGGGTCGGCGACCACCACGGTGGCGTCGGCGGCGGCCGCCTCCTCCAGCGATTCGGCGGCGGCGAGGAGCGCCGGCCCGGTAGCGACCTGGACCCGCTGAGCGTCGACGGGCCGGCCGCGATACTGCATCGCCAGCGCGGCAGCGACGGGTCTTGCCCCGTCCCGGTCGGTGACCCCCACCACCAGCAGGCGGCCACCCGCCGGCAAGGCCCGGTCGACGTGCGCCTTGAGGAACGGCAACGCCATCGGTCCCGACGCGGCAGCCGCCGGACGCTTGCCCCGCTCGCGGGCCTTGGGGGCGGCCGGTTCGGGAGCGAAGCCGTCCGGAGGCGAGGTGAAGGTCGCGAGCAGCGGCAAGCCGCCGGCCTCGGCCAGCCCGGCCGCCTCGCTGAAGCGCACGCGAACCGCGTTTCGCAAGATCAGCGCGACCGCCACCAGGATGCCGGTCAGCAACAAGGCGACGACCGCGTCGTAGCTGGGGTTGGGACTCAGTTGCGAGGCGCCGGTCGCCCCCTGAAGCAGGTCCAGCGCCCCGCGCACGCCAACCGCCTGCGAGCGCAGCATCGCCAAATCTTGCCGGCTCTCGAACAGCAGCTGCGAGACCCACGTCGACTGCGCCAGCGCGACCCTGTCGCCCTGCGCGAGCAGGCGTTCGAGTTGGGCTTGCAGGGCCTGTTGCTGCGACTCGAGCGTGGCGATCGAGAGGTCGATGGTGCTGCGTGCGCGGGCGTCGTCCCAGGCGATGAGGGCGGCCGTGGCTGCGTTCGCCCTGGCCCTGGACAGTCGCGAGTCGGGCGCCTCGGCTATGACGAACAGCATCAGCGATAGCCGCCGGTCCTCGTAGTCGAGGCTCAGGCTCCTCGACAGCTCATCGAGGTCGACCTGGCTCGGCTCGCCCAACGCTTGGCCCTGCTCGACCAGCCGCTGCCAGGCGTCTCGCAGCACGACGGGGCCGTGAAGCGCAGCCGAGTAGACGGCGGGGGCGTGCGGCGCGGCGATTCCTGGCTCCTCGTCCACGGCCTCGATCACGATGGTTCTCTTCGGAGCCACCAGGCTGGCCGACGCGGAGTAGCTGGGCTCGCTGCGGGCGCTGAGCAGGTAGGTGGCGACCGCCACCGGCACGGCGATCAAGGCACCCCATAGGACCAGTTCGCGCGAGAAGAGCCAGATCGCGGCGAAGCCAAGCTGCAGCTCGCGGTCTCGCGCTTCCGGGCGGCGCTCCACTTCAGTCCAGAGCGACTGTCTGCTGGGCAGGTCGCTCTTCGACGCCGGTCGTCCGCTGGAAGTGGCAGCCGTCGAGGAAGTTCTCGAGCAGGAGCCTGATGCGCTCGTGATCGGACCGCATCGCCGCCGCCTGCAACGCGTCGATGGCGGCCGTCAACAGCTCCTCGTCGACGGCATCGGAGTGCCCCACGAAGATCTTCTCGTGGCGGGTGAGCCCGACCTCCTCGGTCTCGGTCATCAGCTCCTCGACCAGCCGTTCGCCCGGACGCATGCCCGTGAAGCGGATCTCGACGTCGACGTCGGGCTGCAGGCCGGAGAGGCGGATCAGGTCGCGCGCGAGGTCGACAATCTTGACCGGCTCGCCCATGTCGAGGATGTAGACCTCGCCGTTCCTGCCGTGACCGGAGGCTTGCAGCACCAGCTGGGCGGCTTCCGGGATCGTCATGAAGTAGCGGACCATCTCGGGGTGGGTGACGGTCACCGGTCCACCGGCGGCGATCTGGCTCTTGAAGATGGGGATCACGCTGCCGCGGCTGCCGAGGACGTTCCCGAAGCGCACCGACACGAACACCTGATTGGGGCCGGCGCGGCGCGAGGCGGTCAGCACCAGATGCTCGACCATGCGCTTGGAGGCGCCCATGATCGACGTCGGGTTGACGGCCTTGTCGGTCGAGATGTTCACGAAGTGCGAGACGTTGTGCTTGAGCGCCAGGTTGATCAGGTTGCGGCTGCCCACGATGTTGTTGAACACCGCCTCCTCGGGGTTCTCCTCCATCAGCGGCACGTGCTTGTGCGCGGCGGCGTGGAAGATCACGTCCGGGCGGTAGCGGGTGAACACGTAATCGAGGCGCGCCCCGTTCTGGATGGCGCCGATGACGCCGCGGTACTTGATCTCCGGCCAGTCGCGGTCGAGCTCGCGCTCGAGCGCGTAGATGCTGTTCTCGCCGTGGCCGAACAGGATCAGCTCGCTGGGGTTGAAGCGGCATATCTGGCGCACCAGCTCGGAGCCGATCGAGCCGCCGGCGCCGGTGATCATCACGCGCTTGCCCCTGAGGTAGCCGAGGATGCTGTCGGTGTCGAGGCGGATGGGCTCGCGGCCGAGCAGGTCGTCGATGTCGACCTCGCGGATGCGCTTGACGTCGACCTGGCCCGAGATGACCTCGTACATCCCGGGGATGATCTTGTAGGTGAGGTTGGGCCTCGCCTCCCTGACCTGTTCGATGACGTTGCGGACCGCCTCGCCGCCCTTCGAGGGCATCGCGATCAGGACCTCGTCGATCTTCTGCTCCAAGATGACTTCCTTGGCTTTCGACAGCGGTCCCATCACCCGCACGCTGGAAACGCGCTGGCCCCACTTGGACGGCGCGTCATCCAGGAACGCCACCGGCTTCATGCCGGTCTCGGGGTGACGCAAGAGCTCTCTCACTGCCAGCGCGCCCGCCTCGCCGGCCCCGATCACCAGCACACGCTTGCGGTAGTCGGGTCCGACGATCGAAGCCGCCGTCTGCTCGTGCCGGTAACGCGTGAGCACCCTGACGGCGGCCATCAACATCACGGCCAGGCCGGCGTCGAGCAACGCGATCGAGCGTGGGATCCCCGTCGATGCGCTGAGCAGCATCAGGAGCAGGGTGCCGGTGCTCGCGCTGGCGAGAGCGAACAGCACCAGGCCACCGATGTCTCGGAACGTCAGGTTGCTCCATGAGCGCTGCGGCAGTCCGAGCATCAGGTCGAAGATGAGCTTCAGGGGCAGCAGCAGCGCCAGCGCGATGCCGAACTCGCCCATTTCGGGCGCCGCGCCGTCGTAGCGGACGAACAGCGCCAGCGGCGTGGCCACCAGGAACAAGCAGGTGTCGACCAGCAGCTTGGCCCAACCGTTACTGGTCAGGCGCAAGGCATGCCAGGGGTGGACCTTCGCGTTGACGCCCGTGGGCTCTTGGCTCACCGCACCTGTCCTCTCTGGTACCCCGCCGTGCTAGCCGGAACCTGGGGTTGGGCCATTATCGCGGCAGGACATTCACTTGCGATGTGACGGGTGTTCATCTCGAGCGCGGATCAGCCGCGACTTCCGACGGGCTCATGCGTCTCGGCTTCGGCGGCGACGTGGCTGCCGAGAGCCATCGCGCGGAACTCCTCGTTGCGAACGAGAAGATCGTCGTACGTCCCGAAGTCGATGACGTTGCCCTTGTCGAGCAGGTAGATGACGTCGCAGGCCCTCACGGTGCTGATGCGGTGGGCGATCATCACGATGGTCTTCGACTTGCCGAGAACGCTCACGGCTTGGAAGATCGCTTCCTCGGTCAGCCCGTCGAGGGCGCTGGTCGCCTCGTCGAAAACGAGCATCGAAGGGTCATGGTACAGCGCGCGGGCGATCCCCAGTCGCTGGCGCTGACCGCCGGACAGCTTCACGCCGCGCTCCCCCACCACCGCCGAGTACCCGCCGTCGAGCTCCTCGACGATGAAGTCGTGGATATGGGCCAGGCGCGCAGCGCGCTCGAGCTTGTCTTGGTCTATCTCGGTGGCCGGTACGCCGAGGGCGATGTTGCCGGCCACGGTGTCGTCGGCCAGGTAGATGAATTGCGGGACGTACCCGAGGTTCTGCTGCCACCGGCGCACGTTCTCGCGGGTGACAGGAACGCCGTCGACGCTGAGCATCCCCTCTTGCGGCTCGAGCAGCCCGAGCAACAGGTCGACGGTGGTGGTCTTGCCGGAGCCGGTAGCTCCGACGATTCCGACCGTCGTGTTCGAGTCGATCCTGATCGTGAAGTCGCTGAGAACGGGACGTTCGCTGGACGGGTAGTGGAAGTCGATGCCCTTGAGCTCGACGTGGGACGCGAACGGCAGGGGCTCGGCGGGAGCCTCCTCGAGTCGCGTCGGGCTGCTGTCGAGGTCGAGGTCGCGGTAGAGCTCATCGACCGACGACATGCTGTAGCGGATGCCGGCGAGCGAACTGAACAGCGTCTGCAACGCCGGCAGGAGTCGGTAGGAAGCGAACGCGTAGAGGCCCAGGGTGGGGAGGATCGTCTGCAGACCGGCCCCTCTGAGCAGCACGACCAGGACGATGACCAGCATGCCACCGAAGGCGATGGTCTCGAAAGCGTAGCGCGGCATCACGGCAATGACCTGATGCCTCGCCTGGCTGCGCGAGTAGATCTGCGAGTTGTCTTCGTAGCGCTTCAGGAACGACTTCTCGCGCCCCAGGACTTTGATGTCCTTGATGCCCGAAAGAGCTTCCAGGGCGGCCTTGTGCCGCGCCTTGTCGGCCCTCGCGCGGGCCCGGCCGGCGAGGTCCACCGCCTTCTTGACAGCGACGAACACGCCGCCGTACGCCGCGCCGATGAAGCCGAACGACACCAGCGCCAGCAGTGGATTGACGACCACCAGCAGGACCAGGATGAACAGTGCCACCACCGCTCGCGCCACCAGGTGCATGCTCACCAGCACGAAGCCGGAGACCGTCTGCCGCACCTCGCCAAGGATGTTGGTCGCCAGGTTGGCGGAGTTCTTGTCGAGGAAGAAGGTGTACGGCTTCGTCAGGTAGTTGCGCAGCATCTTGGTCGAGAGCGTGTGGTTGAGGTCCCAGGCGAAGCGCAGCTGGATGTACTCGGTGAGCGCAGTGAACGCGTTGCTCAAGACCAACAGCACCAGTGAGGCGCCGCCCATGAAGGCGAGGAAGCCGCGCGGAGACTCGAAGCCCAGGGTCACGTAGAGCCAGTTGAGCCGCGGATCGGTCGAGATGATCTCGGGATCGGCGACGAGCGCCAGGAATGGCAACACCGAGGCGACGCCGACCACCTGGAAGACCGCCATGGCGGTCACGGCCGGCAAGAGCCAGAGCAAGCGCCGCTTGTCCGAGGAGTCGATCAGGAGCAGAAGCTTGCGGGCAGCCTCCCAGATCGAGGAGGACTCCTGATCGTGTTCTGGGGGTTGGGCGTGACGCTTGGGGTCGGGTCGGCTCATCAGCGCCCCGCATGATAGGCGAGCAATCCTGAAGCGCGTGTGAGCTTGGTCCTTCGCGGTTCCCTCAGGCACTCGCTGGTGAGCTTGGCGGATGGGTCACGGCCACTCGTCGGCCAACGGTTCATACTCGGGAGAGTGCCCGAACCCGAGGGGCGCGCTTGCCGCAAGGAGCAGATGTTGAGTCGTCGTGACGAACCAGGTACCCCAGTCCTTGCCCGGCTCAAGGCCCGGCTCAAAGGGCTGCTGAGAGCTGATGCACCCGAGAGGATCACGTTCGCGACGGCCGCCGAAGGCTTCGTCATGCACTCGCCGCGCACCGTTCAGAACGCGGACCGCATCCATGTCGGCAGTGACGTGAAGCTGGGTCCGAACTGCGTCATCAGGGCAGTGACGCGCTACCCCGACGGCAGTTGGATGCGGCACCCGGAAGGCAAGCACGTCCAGCAGGAGTTCGACCCGATCATCCGCATCGGAGATCGGGTCACCGCTACCGCCGGCCTCCAACTCATCGCCTACCGCAGCATCGTCGTCGAAGACGACGTGCTGTTCGCTGCCAACGTCTACCTCGCGGACGGCACCCACGCGGTCGCGCGGGCCGATGTGCCGTACAAGTACCAAGGCTTGGATCCCGTTGCCCCGATCCGCATCGGGCGCGGCAGTTGGATCGGGCAGAACGTGGTCGTGGTGCCCGGCGTCGACATCGGCGAGTACAGCGTGATCGGTTCGAACAGCGTCGTGAACCGCGACGTGCCGGCGCGCAGCATCGCGGTGGGCAGCCCTGCGCGCGTGATCAAGCGCTGGAGTGAAGAGACGGACGGTTGGGTGGATGCCTGAGACGCATTCCAAGCACGCGATTCCGCTGGTCACGATCGGGATACCGACGTACAACCGCGTTACCGGCTTCTTCCCGCAGGCGCTGGCGTCCGCCTTGGAGCAGGACTACCCCAACCTCGAGATCGTCGTCTGCGACAACGCCTCGACCGACGGGACGCAGGCGTACATGGAATCGCTCGCCGATCCGCGCGTCCGCTACGTCCGTCACGCGGTCAACATCGGGGCCAACCCCAACTACAACGCCTGCCTCGACAGAGCGCGTGGCGAGTACTTCGTGCTGCTTCACGACGACGATCTCATCGCTCCGAACTTCGTGTCCGCATGCGTCGAGGCGCTCGCCGGCGGTCTGGACGTGGGGCTGGTCCGCACCGGCGCGAACGTCATCGACGCCGCCGGCAGGGTCACCTCGACCCACACGCTGAACACCAAGGACCTGGACGTCGCGGGCGTCATGCGTCGCTGGTTCGAGAGGTCCACCTCCTTCTACCTCGCCTCCACCCTCTTCAACACCAAGCACTTGCGGGCTGTGGGAGGGTTGGAAAGCCCGCACAACCTCTACCAGGACGTGAAAGCAATGGTGCAGGTGATGGCCAGGTACGGACGGATCGACGTGCCGGAGCCGCTCGCCAGCTACCGCTGGCATGCCGAGAACCGCGGCAGCTTCAACACCGTGATGGCGTGGGCGGAGGACTCCTTGCACCTGCTGGAGGTCGTCGCGGCGGAGCTGCCGGCGGCGGCCGACGAGCTCAGACCACTCGGGAGACACTACCTCTGCAACGTGTCGTACCGGAGGGCGGCGGCGGTGAGCAAGGACTTCGCCGGCCGCTGGCGAGCGTACCGTCAGATCGAGCAGATGTTCGACAGGGCCGCTTCGCCCTACGCCTTCGAGCTGCGCCGCCTCCGTCGGTTGCTCAGGACCTCCGTCGGCACGCTGGTCAGAGGCTTGACCGCGCGCCGCCCCAAGGTCGGTTCCGGCGACGCCGTCGCGTGACCAAGGACGCGCCTTGAGACCTTTGCGCATCGCGTACCTGATCCCGGTCTTTCCCGAGCTGGCCAACACGTTCGTGCTCAACGACATCACTGGCATGATCGACCGTGGGCACCAGGTCGACCTGTTTCCGCTCGCCGTCGGCGACTACGCGACCGCGCACGCCGACGTCGAGCGCTACGGTCTGCGCCAACGCGTCAGGCACGTTCCGATACCCGAAGACAGGTTGGAGCGGGCGCTGGGTCTGCTGCGGTCGTTCACCCGCAGCGAGGGGTGGCATCCGGCGGTCATCGACGCCCTTGACCCGCGCGGGGGTCGCCGGGCCCTCTCGCTGGTGAACGCGTACACGGCGCTGTCGTTCGTGAGGCAGGCACCGTACGACGTCTTGCACGTTCAGTTCGGCAACCTGGGACCCCAAGCCGCCAGGCTCGTCGCCAGGCTCAAGACACGCACGGCGCTGGTCACATCGTTCCGGGGAGCGGACGCGACCAAGCACCTGAGAGCCGATCCCGGAGCGTTCCAGCACCTGTTCCGCAACGGGCAGCTGTTCCTACCCGTCAGCGACGACCTGAGGCAGAGGCTCCTGGCTGCGGGGGCGCCCAGTGAGCGCACGCGGGTTCACTACTCAGGGATCGATCTGAAGCGCTTCGAGTTCTCCGAGCGCACCACGAGCGAGGACGAACCGGTCCGCCTCCTGTTCGTGGGCCGTCTGGTCGAGAAGAAGGGGGTACGCTTCGCGCTCGAGGCCTTCGCTCGCGTGGCAGACGCGCTTTCCGCTGGAGGGCGTGAGGTCAAGTTCGTCCTGGTCGGCACCGGCCCCTTGGAGGCAGAGCTCAAGCGCATGGCCGGCGAGTTGGGTGTGTCCGGCGCCGTCGAGTTTCTGGGCGCGCTGCAGCAGGACGGCGTGGCGCGCGAGATGAGCCGCTCGCACGTGCTGCTGGCGCCCAGCGTCACGGCCGCGAGCGGCGACAAGGAAGGCATCCCGACCGTGATCATGGAGGCGATGGCTTCGGGCATGGCGGTGCTGAGCACCCAGCACGGCGGCATCCCGGAGCTCGTCGCGGACGGCGTCTCCGGGTTCCTGGTACCGGAGGGCGAGGTTGCTGCCTTGACCGACCGCCTGGGTCTGCTGGTCTCGCGGCCCGACCTGCGCGCCGCGATGGGGGTCGCAGGCCGCCGCAAGATCGAGGCCGATTTCGATGACGACAAGCTCAACGAGGAGTTGGAAACGGCCTACTTGCGGGTGGTCGCGAGGACCTAGGCGGGTCGCCGTGTCAGTGCCAGCAGCGTCTGCAGGATCACGCCGAGGTCGCTGACGACCGTGCGCGTCCTCAGATACTCGAGGTTGATGGCGAGCTTCTTTGGCATCAGCTCGGTGGTGTAGAAGCGCTCCGGATCGTCGCTGCCGGCGATCAGGTCGCTCTCGCGGCGGAAGGCGATAGAGGCCGGATCGGTGATGCCTGGCCTGACGGCCAGCACGCCGCGCTGCTCGGGCGTGTAGAGGGCCACGTACTTCGGCACCTCGGGGCGCGGCCCCACCAGCGCCATCTCGCCCCTGACGACGTTGATCAGCTGGGGGATCTCGTCGAACTTGGTCTTGCGGAGCAGCCTCCCGACTCGCGTGACGCGCGGGTCGGCGCCGACGGTCAGCTGGCCACCCTGCGCCTCTGCGTCCGTGCGCATGGTCCTGAACTTGAGGATCTCGAACTCCTTGCCGCCGCGCCCGACCCGCTTCTGGCGGAACAGGACGGGGCCCGGCGAGTCGACGGCCACCGCCAGCGCCGCCAGCAGTGCCAGCGGCGACAGCACGACGATGCCGGCGACCGAGGCAGCGACGTCGATCGCCCGACTCAACCACGGTGCGGTCGCGCCGTCGTTGGCAGGCTTCAACGTCTCGCTGCGCCCGCCACGCCCTGGGAGCGGCCGGCGATCTGCAGCACCGCTTCGATCACGTCGCCGACGTCAGAGTCGGTGAGTCGCGGGTTGAGCGGCAGCGACATCATGCGCTGGTAGGCGTCGAGCGACACCGGGAAGTCGGTAGGGGCGAAGCCGTACTTCTTGGCGTAGTAGCTCATCATGTGCAGCGGGCGGTAGTGAACGCTGAAGCCGATGTTGCGCGCCTTCAACTCGTCCAAAAAGTCGTTGCGCGAGACGCCGATCACGTCCGGGCGGATCCTCAACACGTAGAGGTGCCAAGCGCTGCTCACGTCGGGCCGCTCGGTCGGTACCTGAAGGCCGGGGTGCTGCGAGAAGGCGCGGTTGTACGCCTCGACGACCTCGCGACGCCGGGCGTGGAAGCCGCGCAGCTTGTCGAGCTGATGCATGCCGATCGCCGCCTGCAGGTCGGTCATGTTGTACTTGAAGCCGGGCATCTCGATGTCGTACTCCCACGAGCCCGACTTGTCGAAACGCTTCCATCCGTCGGCCGACATGCCGTGCAGGCCGATCACGCGTGCGCGCTCGAGCAGGTCGGGGCGCCCCGTGAGCGCCCCACCCTCGGCGGTGGTGAGGTTCTTGGTGGCGTAGAACGAGAACGCAGCGAAGTTGTCGCGGCTGCCGACCATCACCCCGCGGTACACCGTCGGGGCTGCGTGCGCGGCGTCTTCTACTATCTCGAGGCCGTGCTCCTCGGCGATCTCGAACAGCGCGTCCAAGTCCGCAGGGTGCCCGGCGTAGTGCACCGGCATGATGACCTTGGTCCGGGGCGTGATCGCGCGCCTCACCGCTTCGGGGTCGATGCACAGCGTGTCGCTCTCGACGTCGACGAGCACCGGCGTGGCGCCGACATGCTCGACCACGTTGGCGGTGGCGGCGAAGGTCAGACTCGGAACGATCACCTCGTCGCCGGGACCTACGCCCAGTGCCACCAGCGCCACGTGCAACCCGGCCGTGCACGAGTTGAGCATCAGCGAGGTGCCTCCGGGAGCGCCCACGTATGCGCCGAACTGCTTTTCGAACGCCTTGGTCCGCGGCCCGGTCGTGATCCAGTCGGTCTTGAGCGTGGCGACGACTTCGTCGATCTCCTCTTGTCCGATCGACGGCGGTGAGTAGGGTAGGAAGGTCTCGCGGGTCATCTGTGACTCCTAGGAGTGCAGTCTTGTTGCTCGGTGTCCGCCGCCTGTCGGCGAGCCGACCGGCTGTAGCCTACGCGCAAGATAGTAGAGCTGGCTATGAGGAGTGCCTCGCGTCGTTCCATCGCCTGCCAGGCGGCCGCAGCTTGGCGGCCCGACCACCGCGCCGGGTCACCGACTGGGAGCCCCTCGCGCCTCGTTGGGCCGGTTCCGCAGGACACCGAAGTCGATGAGGCCTGCCCAGAAGCCGAGCCCGTACGAGAAGTGCAGGATGGCGAAGGCGGCGATCACCAACGACAACCTTCTCAACGACCTCGGCCGGGTCAGCAGCGCGAAGCTCACGGCGGCCAGGGCGTAGAGCCCGACCACCACTGCCAACAGCACCCGGGCCGGCAGCGAGAACGGGGATGCCGGCAGCAGCGCGACCAAGGCGGCGACGAGCAGGGGTGGGGCGAGCTGTCTGAGGTTGGTGACGGTCCTGTGCTTGCGGTTGACGTAGACCTTCCAGTAGCCGTACTGGAAGTACTGCCGGTAGAGCTTGGGGAAGGCAGACCTGACGAAGTAGCGCGAGCGGATGCGGTTCGAGAACCAGATCTTGCGTCCGGCACGCACCAGCCGGTAGTTGAGCTCGTCGTCCTGGTTGCGGATGAGTTCTTCGTCGAAGAGCCCGATGGCGACGAGGTCTGCCTTGCGGTAAGCGCCAAAGGCGAGGGTGTCGACGTAGCCGTCCTCGCCTCCGGTGCGGAAGCGGGCGTTGCCGACGCCGAAGGGAGAGCCCATGGCGGCGCTGACGGCCTCGGCGATGGTGCCCTCGTTGACGTTCTCGATAGGTCCGCCCACGCAGGCGCATTCGGGATGGGCGTCCAGTTCTGCGACGGCGTTGGCGATGAAGTCGACGTCCATCTCGGCATGCCCGTCGAGGCGGATCACGATGTCGCCTGCGGCGTTGGTGATCCCGAGGTTCATGGCGTGAGGGACGGTGCGTTGTGGGTTCTCGAGAAGCCGGATGCGAGGGTCGGCGGCGGCGAGCGCGGTGACGATGGCGGCTGTGCCGTCGTCGCTCATCCCGTCGACGACGAGTATCTCAAGCTCGTGCTCGGCGCCGGTTTCTGCCGCGGCCTCGGCCGCGGCCGCGGCCGAGGCCTGCACCGATGCGACCGCTCTCTCGATGTAGCGGGCCTCATCGCGCACCGGCATGATGACGGAGACGCCAGCGGTCGTGTGACTCACCAAGTCTCTTCTCGCATGACGGACGGCGCCGCTACCCCTGGGACGAACTCTCGCTGTACTGCCGATACCACTGCACGAACCGGCTCACTCCCACCTCGATGGTGGTAGCCGGCTTGAACCCGACCGCGTCAACGAGGTCGTCGACGTTGGCGTAGGTTGCCGGCACGTCACCGGGTTGGATGGGCATGAGGTTCAACTCCGCCTTGCGGCCCAGCTCCTTCTCGATCACCTCGATGAGCCTCATCAGCTCCACCGGCTGGTTGTTGCCGATGTTGTAGATGCGATATGGAGCCCTGCTGGTGCCGGGGTCCGGGGCGCTGCCGTCCCAGTCCGCCACGCCTTCTGCCGGCTTGTCTGCCACGCGCACCACGCCTTCGACGACGTCGTCGACATAGGTGAAGTCGCGGAGCATGTTCCCGTGGTTGAAGACGTTGATCGGCCTGCCCGCCAGGATCGCTTCGGTGAACAGGTACATGACCATGTCGGGTCGTCCCCAAGGTCCGTAGACCGTGAAGAACCTCAGCCCGGTGGTGGGCAGGTCGTACAAGTGGGAGTAGGTGTGGGCCATCAGTTCGTTGGCCTTCTTGCTGGCAGCGTAGATGCTCAGCGGGTGGTCGACGTTGTCGTGAACGCTGAACGGCACCTTGGTGTTGGCCCCGTAGACGGAGCTCGATGAGGCGTAGACCAGGTGACGAACGCCGTGGTGACGGCAGCCCTCGAGGATGTTGGCGAACCCGACGAGGTTGCTCTCGACGTACGCATGGGGGTTGATGAGCGAGTAGCGCACTCCGGCTTGCGCCGCAAGGTTGATCACGACCTCGGGCTTGAAGGCGGCGAATTGGCTGCTGATGGCTTGCCCGTCGGCGATGTTGGCTTCCACCATCGTGAACTGCGCATGGCGCGCCAGTTCGGCCTCGCGCGCTCTCTTCAGCTTGACGTCGTAGTAGGGGTTGAAGTTGTCGACTCCCAGCACCTCGTCGCCGCGGGCCAGCAGGTGCTCGGAGACGTGGTAGCCGATGAAGCCGGCGGCGCCGGTGACCAGGTACCGGCTCACGGTCGCTCCCTCATAGGCTCCAGTAGCGGATCCCGCTCGGGAGCGCGCTCTTGTCGATGGCTGATTTCACGTCCACGACGATTCCTTGCGGGGCGAGGAGGTGCGCCGCTTCGGTGACGACCCGCTGTGCGTAACCGGCGTGCGGAACCGCCAGGATCAACGCGTCGAGGCTCCCGAGTTCGGACCAAGGAGTGAGGCGGACGCCGTACTCCTCGTGCGCCTCGTCGGCGTCGGCGCGGTCGTCGCTAACCAGCGCCGCGATGCCGTAGTCCGCGAGTTCGTCGATGATGTCCGGCACGCGGCTGTTGCGCAGGTCGGGGACGTTCTCCTTGAAGGTGAGGCCAAGGATCGCCACGCGCGCCTGCTTGAGAGGCAGTTCGGACGCCGCCAGCATCTTGATGACGCGCTGAGCGACGTACGCTCCCATGCCATCGTTGATGCGCCTGCCTGCGAGGATGACTTCGGGGTGATAGCCGAGCTCTTCTGCCTTAGCCGTCAGGTAGTAAGGGTCGACCCCGATGCAGTGACCGCCGACCAAGCCAGGGCGGAACGGGAGGAAGTTCCACTTCGTGCCCGCGGCCTCGAGGACCTCCAACGTGTTGATGCCGAGGCGGTCGAAGATGATCGCCAACTCGTTCATCAGCGCGATGTTGAGGTCCCTCTGGGTGTTCTCGATGACCTTGGCGGCTTCGGCCACCCGGATGCTGGGCGCCCGGTAGACCCCCGCCTCGATGATGCTTTCGTAGGCGGCAGCCACGCGCTCCAGCGTGGCGGCGTCCTGACCCGACACGACCTTGACGATCCTGCTGAGGGTGTGTTCCTTGTCGCCAGGGTTGATCCGTTCCGGCGAGTATCCGAGCTTGAAGTCGACGCCGGCGCGGAGGCCGGACGCCTGCGCGAGTACGGGTCCGCAGATCTCCTCGGTCACCCCCGGGTACACGGTCGACTCGTAGACGACCACGGTTCCCGGCTTGAGTACCGAGCCGACCAGCTCGCTGGCCTTCGTCACCGCCGTCAGGTCGGGGCGCCTGTCGGCGTCGATCGGTGTCGGAACCGCGATCACTATGAACGTCGCGTCCTCGAGGTCGGCGATGTCACTCGTGAAGGTCACGGTCGAGGTCGCCAGCTCACCGGGCTCGGACTCGCCGGTGCTGTCGATACCTCGTTGCAGCCGATCGATCTTCCTCACGTCGATGTCGAAGCCGATGGTGCCGTCGAACGCCTTGCCGAACGCCAGCGTGACGGGCAGACCTACGTAGCCTTGTCCGACGACGGCCACGCGTTCCTTGGGCACGGTCTTCATCTCCGGCCTGCCGGTAGGGATTGCGAAGTCGAGTGGGTAGTCACGTCGCACAAGCCTACCTGCCGTTCCCGGTCGCCTCTGTGCGCGGCGCCTCTCGTGGGCTCGCCGTCATGCCCGCCATCTTGCACCGGCCTGCGGTGCGTCATGAACCGGCCCGCGCCGACTGCCCCTCTATAGTTGCCGCATGCTGATGAGGTTCGGATGGCGGTGGTGCTACCTGTGTGCCGTAGCAGCGGTTGGGCTGTTGGCGGCTTGCGCACCGGCGAGCATGGGCCAGGCTGCCGTGCCCGCCATGACCGAGGCGCCGCCGGCACTTGCTTACCCACGAGCCGCGAACCTCGATGCCTTGGCGATGGACGGAGGCTGCCCCAGCGGCGTGACCGGGGCCGCCACCGGCTCGGTCGCGTCCGGCTCGTTGTCCGCGCCCAGGCCTCTGCGCGGCGACCCGACCTTCGATCCGGCTTCGCTCTCGCCGGCGGCGGGCTGTTGGTACGAGACGCTGTGGAGCTTGATTACCGATCCTGCGAAGAGCGCGGAGTTCACTCGACTGGCCGCCTCCAACGACCTCTACGCGTACTCGCGCACCTTGAACACGCATGTCAACGCGCTGCTTCTGGCCTTGCGGTTGACCGGAGATCTGCGGCTGCTAGACGAAGTGGACCGCCTCGCCCAGCACATGAGGGCGGAGCTCGACGATGCGTGGCATGGTCTGGCCTCCATGGATAGCGGCAGCGTCGACGGGTACCTGAACTGGGTGTGGCGAGTGCGCGACAGCGGGGCCCACTTGGGTCGCGACCTGCATGTCACCGACGAGATGCGCACTCACGCTCTGGTGGCTCAGATGGCCTGGGCCTTTCACAATAACGCCGACCAGATCAGCCCCAACGGCGTCGACTACGCCGAGCGCGCGCGCTTCTGGCTGACCTATCTCCAGGACCATTTCGAGGCGAAGTGGCGTGCGAGAACGGGCGTGCCTTGGCCCCACATGCCGTTCGTCACGCGTCCGCACATGCACGAGAGCGTCGACTTCGTTCGCTACAACCACTACATGTACTTGTTGACCGACGAGCAGCCCTACCGCAGGGAAGCGCTGCGGCTGACGGACGTCGTGTTCGGCAACTTCCGCGTCGGCGACTCGCCTTCCGGTCCGGCGCTGGTCACCCCGCGCAGCATCCTTTCCGAAGGGGGCAGCGAGGCGTACCTGTTGCCTTCGACGTACGTCAGGTACGTACTCTCGGATGCCGTCGACCTGTACTTCGAGGGTGTGGATCGCTGGTCGGACGAGGAAGTCTTGGAGATGCTCGCCCGCACGCTGGCGGAGTTCATGCTCGACGGCGGCGAAGGCCTCGCACGTGACATGGGTGGGGGAGTCGAACGCGCCGGCGTTCGAGCCTCCAGTGAGAGCGACTGGGGCCGCATCACTTCGTTCCAGTTCGCCAACAGCGCCTACGCGTTCCTGTCTGCCTGGGAGACGGGAGACCGGATCGCAGCCGCTGCGCTGGACGCCTACACGGAGCTGAACGTCGACCAGCGCGGCGTGTTCATCCCGGTGGCGATGATCCTACGGCTGGCCGGCGCAGCCGAGTGAGCAGGGCCCGCCGTCACGAGTGACGACGCGAGTTCAAGGTCGTCTCCCACAGGGAGGCTAGCCGCCCGGCAGTCCGCCGCAGGTCGAAAGACTCCTCGATATGGGCACGGGCCCGCCCTCGCATCTGCTTGGTGTCGAGCTCCCCGTTGAGGAGGGACGTGATCCTTGCGGCACTGCCGGCGACGTCGCCCGGGTCCACCAGGAAACCGGTCACCCCGTCGATCACCAACTCCTCGATGCCGGGGGTTCGGGTGGTCACGCAGACGCAGCCGCAGGCCATCGCCTCCTTCACCACGTTCGGCAGCCGCTCGGACGGCGACCTGGAGAGGAACAAGAGGGCTTCTGACGCAGCCATGGTCGCGATGACGCGGCTGTGCTCGAGGTGTCCCTCGAACCGCACCGAGTTGCCGATTCCCAGCTGGTCAGCGAGTCGCTCGAGCGCTTCGCGTTGGCTGCCGTCCCCCAACACTCTCAGCGTGGCCGCCGGCACCACCGCAACGACCGAGGCGAAGGCCTGCAGGACGTCCTCCATCGCCTTCCCCGGTTCCAGGCGACCGACGGTGATCAGCTGCCGAGGCGATCTCTCGATCCCCGCGCTGGAAGCCGCGATCCGCTCCAGATCCACCCCGTTGTAGACCACCTCGATGCGGTCGTCGGTTAGCCCGGTGAACGCCTTGATGTCCTCGATGTTGACGGCGGCTTGGGTCTTCACGAAGGCGGCCTTGTGCGCCACGGTCACCGAAGGACCGAAGCGACTCACCAGGTCGTACGCGCTCAGGCCGATCGTCAGGACCACGTCCGGCATCTCGTTGTGAACGAGGTAGCCGACGACGGCCGGGTAGTGACCCCAGTAGATGTGGACGACGTCCGGGGGATCGCGTCTCAGGTCGTCCAGGACGGCGAACGCGCGAGGGAGCAAGCCCAGCGCCTTGACGAGGTCCAGCCTGCGGTGGGCGGTCTCGTGCCACAGCCACACCAGCGTTCGCCATAGCAGACGCGGCCGCTTGAACGCGGCGAGCAAGCCCACCAGGCTCGCAGCCGGTCCGTTGTGACTCATGGCCACGCCGCTCAGACCCCGGTCGCGGACCATCTTGTCGGCATCGGGGTGAGCGGGCCTGAGCGCATGGACCGCGACGCGAAGACCAGTGGCGCTCAGGAAACGCACCTCATTGGATGCGAAGGTCTCGGCCGGAGACGGGAACTCCATGGTCACGTAGGAGATGAACACGCGAACCATTATCCCCGCGTACCCTGCGCCTTGGGCCGTCACGGCGACCGGGCGCCCCACCGCTTTCGCGGCTCAGGGCGCCCGGCGCTGGAGTGGCGGTGGGCTACTGGGCGGAGTCGATCACCGCCCGCACGAGGAACGACGCCGGCAGCTGAACCCTGTCCGGGGTGTTGGGGCTGCTCTCGGTGTTGTCGAAAGCCTGTTCGTTGATGTCATCGATCTTGCCGCTGCCGTCCCAGAGGCCGAGGAGCGCGATCGTGCTGACAGCGTAGCGATAGACGCTGATGCGATCGCGATAGGTGGTGGCGGGGATGCCCTCGACGGTCTTGCTTCCGGTCACGCCGGCCGCGAACGGCTCAGATCGTGACTTGAGGCTCGAGGTGTCCATGACGAAGTGCGCGTAGCCGTTGGCGATCTTGGACATGATGTCGTCGTCCCAGCGGTGGAAACCTTCGAAGTACATCTCGAGGTTGGCGGCGGTCATGTACCTGGAGTACGTCGTCGGGCACGCCTCCATGTTGACCGCATCGCCGTTGATCGTCTGGCCCGGAGCCCCGAACGAGTAGACGACGGCCGGTCCCAGCGGCGTGGATGTCGTCATGAACCCGCCAGGCCGCTTGCCAGGTTGGTAGCGCACCTCGAACATGTCGTCGGTCATCTCGCGGGCGAAGGAGAGGTAGGTCTGAGCCTGAGCGTCGCCGAGGTCCTCGAGAGTGGAGCCGACGTAGTAGTAGTAGAGGTTGAACTGGCCGTAGGTGTGGCAGAACTTCGCGGAGATGAAGTCCATGTCCGGGTAGCTCGTGCCGGACCGCTCGCGCCACTTCTCCTCGAAGTGATTCTGCAGGTAGTCGAGCCAGAAGTCCGCGCGTTCGCCGTAGTCGACGCCGGCCGGGCTCTTCAGGTCGCGGTTGACGTGATAGGCGTACATGACGAGCGAGAGCTGGCCGTGAAGCAAGGTCTCCTCGAGGTCGGCCGTGTCTCGGCAGTACGGCTCGGTGCCTGAGTCTCCACCGCCGCGACGCCGGAAGTTCAAGTAGCCGTCCTTGGCATGGATCGTCCCGTAGCCTGGCTTGCTCAAGGTGCTGCTGACCCCTCCGCACCAGCCGTCGGACAGGTTCGCCCGCATGTTCTGAGCGAGTACGTCGACCTCGTCCAGGAACCGCAGGTCGCCCGTGGCTCTGAGAGCGAGGAGCAGCGCGTGGTTGTGCATCGAGACTTCTCTGGCGTACGCGTAGGCATCGTCGGACTTCGAGACCGCTTCGATGTCGACGACGGCGTCGGGGTTGCCGATGGCGGCCCACAGACGGTCGTACCAGAGGCGCGCATCGCTCGACAATGACGAGCGTTCGAAGGACGGGTCGCCGCGCAGCGACATCCAGGTCCTGGTGCCGGGCGGTGAACCTGCCGGCGGCTTGGGTGCCGGCTGAGTCGGAGGGGTGGGGTCCGGGTCTCCGGGCGGAGTGACCGCTGGGTCTGCCGGATCGTACGACGCGAACCAGGTGCTCAGGTCGTACGAGGTCAAGGCCTCGATGTTCGTGACGACCATGAGATCGAGGCGCACCCCGGGCTCACCGCTGCCGATGCTGATCCTGTGATCCCCTGGCATCAAGTAGTAGGTGTCGATCTCGAGCCACACGTACTCGCCGAGTGTCACTGGGAAGACGCGGCGAGTGGTCTGGTTGAATCCCAGGTAGGTTGCGTCTCCGTCCTTTCGGTCTGCCCTGAGCCGCGCCCAGAGCGTGTACTCGCCCGAGGTCGGAACCGTGACGTCGATCCAGGCCTCTTCGCTGCCTCCGGTCCCGAGCACGGTGTCCGCTTGCTGCATCAGGAACTCCTGATTGGAGGCGGAGTCGTCGAATCCGGTCGCGAAGTCGGCCGCGACGTTGGCGAACTCGGCTTCGATCGGTATGAATGCTGTGATCGTGGAGGCGGGCTCCAACTCGCTGGTTCCGCAGGCTGCCAGAAGGGAAACCAGGACGATCGAGAAAACTGCGAATGCTCTTCGGGAAACGTTCGCGCGCCGGGAGGCCGCACGCAGACCTAGGTGCATTGAGCAATACCCTCTTCCCTTACGGCTAAGGAGCTCGCCGTATCCAATGGGGGCAGAGGGCAAAAAAGAAACGCGCCACTCTCGCCCAGCCGGTTGCGCCACTGACTCCGCCCATCCAAGGCGCCCAAATTAAGGATGGGTTTCACTGTCTCTGAGGAGAACTGCGCCTCCCCAACGGGTTTGTAGCTAGGCTACGTCCCGGGTCCTGCGTTGCCTATGAAAAGCCTCATAAGCAACCACTGCACAAGATACAACGGCTAGTTCAGGTCGGTTGCTCCTCCCTGCGGCTCGTCCGACCGCGATCGGCTGCCGCCTGGTAATGCAACTCCCACGCTGCTTGCGCCGAAGCCTCTCACACCCTAACGCTGGAGGATGAGAGTGGCTGAGAATGGGCTGAGAGAACTGAGAGGCTCCGAGCTGCTAGCCAACTAGCAGGTTCTCGTAGGCCTGGATGCTGGCTGCGCTCGAGAAGTCCAGGCTCCGTGCGACCAGCGCGGCTCGATCCGGTGCCACCCGAAGCGCGGCCGTGATCGCGTCGGCCAGGGCGGCGGGATCGCCGACCGGAACCAGGGCCCCGTACTTCCCGCCGGCCAGTATCTCGCTCGGCCCGCTCCGGCAATCGGTAGAGACCACCGGACATCCGCAGGCGAGCGCCTGTATGAGGACCCCGGGAAGCCCTTCGCGAACGGAAGAGAGCACGAACAACGAGGCGCGCGCCATGTGCGCGAAGGGGTTGCCGACGAAGCCGGGCATCCTGACGTGCTCCTCGACGCCCAGTTCGCCCACGAGGCGCTCGAGCCTCTCTCGTTCGGGTCCTTCTCCGAGGATCACCAGGCCGGCGTCGAGCTCCTCGCGGACGCGGCTCAGGGCCCTGAGTTGCGACGCGTAGTCCTTGTCGGCAATGAGACGCCCGACGGCGAGGAGGACGTGGTCGTTCTCGAGGCCGAACCATGGGTCCTCGAGTTCGACCTTCGACGCGGCGAAGAGCTGCTCGTCCACCACCGGGTTGTAGATGGTGTGGACTCGCGCGGCGTCGAGCCCTAGGTTGTCGGTCAGGTCCTGCGCGACGCCGTTCGAAACGGCGATCACGCCGTTCGCTGCGCGATACGCGACCTTCAGAAGCGCCCGGATGGTCAACGCCTTGACGTCGTTGGGTCGCAACTTGACGGCGGTCGGCGTCGTGGCTTCCCGCAGGTAAACGCGCGTGCCTGAGCGCGCCACCTTGGCGGCCGCCATCAGCGCGATGTTGCTGTAGTGGAGGGTCGAAAGGGCTGCAGAGGGTCGCTGTTCGCGCAGGTACCGCACCAATCCGGGCCAAGCAGCTCGCACGCTGGCGCGGCCCAGATCGACGATGTTGACGTCCGCGTCCACCTCGCTCAGGTAGGGACCGGCCGCCGACGCGAGCACCAGATCGATCGCGTGACCGCGGCGGCGTAGGCCGCTCGCGAGCTGCACCATGACGCGCTCCGCGCCGCCTCCGGTGAGCCGTGGAAGGAACAGGCAGATGCTGCTGCTCAAGAGACCTCGGCGGTTCCGTCGACCATCGGACTCAGCGGCCTGCCGGCCGAGGCTTGCTGTCAGCAACGATGAAGGTTGGAGCTTGCGATCCCACCAGCGCGAGCACCAGCCACATGAACTTGTCGTTGTCGGTGTTGGCGGGCAGCATCGACACCACCAGCGCCGCGAGCAGGACCAGCAGGTAGGGTCTGACTTCCGGGCTCGACCGCATGGCGGCAACCGCCGACGCTGCGATGAGGATGACGAACAGCAGCAGCCCGATGCTGCCTGAACCCACGGCGACGGCCAGGAAGGCGTTGTGAGCCGACCGGAACTCCCCGGTCGCGGCCTGGTGCAGGTACGCGAAGGTGCCGGCGCCTGAGCCGATCACCGGTGAGTCCTTGACGAACTCCAGACCCTGGGCCCAGATGGTCGTGCGTCCGGTCAAGGTCCCAGTGGTCAACTCGTCCGTGACGCCGGACAGCCGCTCGATGCTGGCTTGCAGTTCCGGGAAGACGGTTGGCGCCAGGAGCGCCAGAGCCGTGGTGGCGCCCGCCAGTGCCAGCGCGAGCACCACGCGACGCCACCAAGCGAGCCGGTTGAGGGTGAGCGGGATGATGATCAGGCAAGTCAGCATGACCAGCAGCCCTCCACGCGACGCGGCGAGCACCAGCGCCGAGAGGGCCGCGACGGGGTAGAAGGCGTTGAGGAGGCGGAGCGGCAGCGGCCGTCTCCGAAGGGCGTCCGGTTGGGCGTCGCGCGCTTGCAGGAACCAGGCCATCGGCAGTGCCAGCGAGGCGACGATCGCGAAACCGTTGGGGTTGAACCCGCCGAGATCCCTGAAGCCCAGGTCGGTGCTGGTCAGAACCCGGAAGACGGTGGTGCCGATGAGCAGGTACACGCCGACGACGAACGCCTGCATCAGAGACGCCAGCTCAGTGGTTCCCCTGGACGTCTCGTGGACCAGCCACACGAGCGCGAGCAACTGGATCATCGTGAAGACGTTCGAGAGCGTGACCATGGGAAAGGCGCTCCAGAAGTAGGAGGCGAGGAGCCAGGTCACGAAGGCCCCGCTGCCCACGATGAAGACGGAAGGGGCCCTGAGTCGCACGCCGTTCTTGCTCACCGTGGCCCACAGCGTCAGCACCAGAGCGCTCAGTCCCAGCACTCGACTGACGCTTCCGAGGCCGGCGATCGCGATGCCATCCGCGTACGGAATGCTGGCCACGAACAGCATCACCGCCCAGCGCGCGACGCCGGTAGCTCGTGAGATGGCGGGAGACGTCGTGGTGTCAGGCAGCCCCGAACCTTCGCGCTCCAAGGCGGTGATCATGCGTCCGCCAATGCCAACAGCCGGTCGGCCACCAGATCGGGATCGTGATCGGTCATGGCGATCTCACGAGAGGCTGCGCCCATCGATCGGATCAGCGCGCGGTCGGACACGATGACGCCGAGCTTGGCGACGAGATCGTCTTCGTTCCCGCTCTCGAAGACGTAGCCGTTGACGCCGTCCTTGACGTCATGGCGGGTCCCGTTGGTCGTGCTGCACATCACCGGCAGACCGTGTGCCATCGCCTCGAGCACGGCAACCGAGGCTGGCTCGTTGCGGCTGGCGAGCACGAAGACGTCGTGCGCCAAGTAGATCTCGTGCATCGCGGCGTGCTGAACGTTGACGGTGATGTTGACTAGCTCCTCGAGCCGATGCTCTCGCAGGTAGTTCTCGACCTCCTCGAGGCCACGGCGATGAACGGTGGTCGAGACCTCTCCGACGAGGGACAGGGTGACTGGCGCGAGCTCCTTCAGTCTCTCCACCGCACGGATCAACAGCAGATGGTTCTTCCTCGCGACGAACTTGCCGATGCCGAGGATGTTCACGCGATCCCCACGGAACCAACCGGTCTTGGGCATCACGTTCTTGTCGGCAGCGAACGGCACATAGTGGAAGCGCCGATGCGCTTGCGGTGCCCGGGCGGTATCTCCAAGCACGGGCGACATCCAGTGCCCGCCGGCCAGGCGGCTGATCAGCCCCCTGAGAACCCGTACCGATGAGTTGGTGACGGCGTGAACCGGTCCTTGGGTGTAGAGGACGGTTCGCACGTCGAACCATCTGGCCGCGATCAGAGCGATCAGGGAACTGAAGTGCTGAGGGTTGCGGACCACCATCAGATCGGGACGCCATGCGCGAACCTTCGCGAAGTAGGCGCCGATCGCCGGGAACGCGTAGTTGGTCCTATCGAAGCGCCGCCCGCGCTGGGCTATCCGGTCCAGCAGGCGATCCATGGGCTTCCAGGTGGCGAGGACCTCGGGGGTGAGCAGGGAGTGGTTCTCGTAAGGTGACGACCTGAGGACGTGGAAGCGCACCTCGTGACCCTTGGCCAGGAGCGCCTTGACCAGCGGGTGCTGGTTGGTGTGGTAGCGGGGCGCGACGAACAGTATGCGCATCAGCCTTCGGCTCTCCTGGCCCCGGAGCGCCTCAGCGCGTGGCGTATGGCGCGCAGCGCGTCGGCCAGAGGCGAGGCCGCCAGCAGTCCCACGGGGGCGCGTAGGTCGAGAGGGCGGGCGCGCCAAGCCCTGAGGAACGTCCGCCTGGCATCCGCGCGCGCGCCCGCCCACCGCTGGATGGTCCCCTTGGTCAGCAGACGGTAGTGAGCGGCGTCGGGATGCCGCCGGTAGAGCTCGGCGTGCTTCGCGTCGAAGCGCTCGTTGGCTTCCAGCGCCTTCAGCATGTTCTTGCCGATGGCGTCGCCGGCGTGGCGGTGGAAGTCCAGCAGCACCTCGTCGAGGTAGACGAGCTTGAACCGCAGGGCGAGGCGCAAGTAGAGGTCGACGTCCTGGCGCGAGGCGAGCGTCTCGTCGAAGCCTCCGACCTCGAGCAGCGCGCTTCTGCGGCACATGACGGCTGAGGTGGTGCCGACCCCGTTCCTGGTGAGCAGCGCCGCGATGGTGCCGGCGTCCGCTCGCGGCCTGACGATCTCGTGCGCGCCGTCCTGCTCGACGCGCCTGAAGGAGCAGTAGACGAGGGCCACGTCCTCGGGGCTGCCTTCGAGGCGATCGACCTGCGCGGCCAGCTTCTGTGGATACCAGCTGTCGTCGTCGTCGAGGAACGCCACGAGAGGCGCGCGGGCGGCCTCGATGCCGGTGTTCCTGGCGGCCGAGCCCCCGCGGTTGCGTTCGTGCTCTAGGTACCTAACGCGCGGATCGTCAAGGAGCGGCTGCATGACCTCGCGGGTCGCGAGCCGTGCGGGCGCAGCGGGATCGTTGTCGTCGACGACGATCAACTCCCACTCCGGTAGCGACTGGTTCTGGACGCTCCTGACTGCCCTGGCGAGCAGGTCGGGGCGCCTGTACGTGGGCAGCACCACGCTGACCCTGGGAGTCGACTCCGGCGCCATGGCCGAATGGTACGCGGGCACTGCCTGCAACCATGTGAGGAAGCGCAGCGCGGAGTTGCCGGCGGCCGCAACTGCGGCGCCCGGCCCGCGGTCTCAGTTCAGGCGGGCACCCAACTGCCGTTCTCCGGTCTCCAGACCGCCACGCGTTCCGGCCCGAAGCGCCCGACGACGGCGCCGGCCTCGGCCGCCCTCTCGCCCTCCGCCTGGAGGTTGAGGACGGTTGGGATCCGGGGCCTGCTCAGGCCGTTCTCGAGCGTGGCCGGCTCGAGCCTGGGTAACGGCGCGTTGAACAGGTAGCCGGCCAGCCCGCCGGCCAGACCGAGGACCACGGCGCCGATCGCGGCTGCCCAGAACGGGCCGACCGCCATGGCGGGCTGCCTGCCCATCAACTCGAGGGCTCCGGAGCCCAGCAGCAGACCCAAGAAGCCGCCGCCGAGGAAGCCGAGCGCGAAGCCCATCGCGGCACCGGTATCGGGAGGCACCACGGCGCGCTCGTACTCGTCGGGCTCCTGCAACCGCCTGCGTCTCAAGGCTTCCTCGGAGGCGCCCGCCACCAGGCCGATCTGGCTGCGGTCGAAACCGGCTTCCACCAGGGCGTTGAGGGCGTCCTGGGCGGCGGACGGGTGTTCGAATTCGGCGACGACGTTGAAGAGGCTCATGCGGCTCCTCCTTGGTTGGAATGGATGATACCGCGCCCCCGCCGGCGCCTTACCGCTCCCGCCGCGCCTCGAACGGGACCGCCTGCCCCATGTCCCACAGCTCCTGGAAGCGCGCGACGTCGCCGGCCACGCTCACGCGCAGCTCCTGCATCCAGTCGAACTGCCCGTACGACACCAGCACCAGCGCTGCCCCGGCGTAGTTGCCGTCGCCCGTCGGCCGCAAGCGGTAGGCCTCCATCCCCTCGGTGTAGCCGACCGCGCGCAGGTCGGCCGACAGCTCGTGTAGCGTGCCGACCAGCTCGTCGCCCACGGTTCGGAAGTCGACGCGGACGCCCGTCTCGAAGCGCCACGACCCGACCAAGTCGCCGGCTAGCGGCGGGGGGCTCACGAGGTCCCCGTCCGACGGCAGCCGCGGCACGTCGGGACCGGCCAGCGCCCACGCCTCGGCGGCGGTGCGGCGGATCGGTTCGACGAGCGCCTGGTACTCGGCGAGCGTGCGCGCCTCCGCCACCCGCAGGGCGCTCCACGCGTCCTCGAGGTTGAAGCTGCAGCTCAGGTCGCGGGCGGCGTCGAGGCCGGTCCGGATCGCCTGCAGCAGCATCGCGCGGGCGTTCGACAAGCGCGCGGCGTCGCCGGCGAAGGCCGCCATCTGGGCGCGCCCCAGGTGGTAGCCGACGTCGAGGAAGGCGGCGTCGCAGGTGGCCGCGGCGTAGGTGCCCACCGTCGAGAGGTAGGCGGTCGCCAACCGCGACCGGTAGACCCCGTGGACCTGCGCCACGTCCGCCGCCCGTTGCGGCGCCGGCAGCTCGGCGGTGCGAGCGGGGTAGCCGGCGATGGCGTCGAGCACCGCCTGCAGGTCGAGGTCGGTGAAGGGCGGCCGCAGCCGAGCCTGCACCAACTCGACCGCGGTGTACGCGTTGGACGCGTAGCCCGTTTGCGACGGGTCGCTGGCGGGCGTCCCGAACAGCTCCACCTGCGCTTGCCACAGGCCCAAGTTGAGGCCGGCGTCCACGATCAGGCGCTGGGTGTCGTTGGCCCGTCCGGCGGTGGGCAGTGCGAGCACCGCCAGGGCGAGCGCGAGGGCGAGGATCCAAGGGGCGCGTGCGCGCGTCATCCCGATCGCCTCCAAAGGCGTCGTCGAACGCGCTCCGCGGGCCGGGTGCCCACGCGGCGGCGTCGGGGCGACGCACCTCATGCTAGGGCATGGAAGACACCGCCCCTGTGGTTTGATGGCGCCCGTGACCCGCAACGGTTCCGGCCCCGACTCGGGGCCGCATGGCGAGGAAGGCGCCGCGCCCGCTGGGCGCGGCGTAACCAGCGGGCGCGCCACTTCATCCCGGCGCGGCGCCGTGACGCTGATGGGCGGCACACTTGCCAGCCGCGTCACCGGCTTGCTTCGCAACTCGCTGCTCGCCCAATTCTTCACCACCGATGTCATCGACGCCTTCGTCACGGCCTTCAAGGTCCCCAACCTGTTCCGCGAGCTGCTCG
The DNA here is from genome assembly GCA_964398985.1 of uncultured bacterium. Classification (GTDB taxonomy): domain Bacteria; phylum Deinococcota; class Deinococci; order Deinococcales; family Trueperaceae; genus CAYMRL01. The sequence continues at coordinate 23,150 of CAYNOS010000005.1, read as the reverse complement.
CCGAGGGCGCGCTCACCAACTCCTTCGTGCCCGCTTACGCCGCACTGGAGGGGGCCGACCGGCGCCGCATGTCGGGGGCGTTGCTGGCGTTGCTGCTGCTGGTCAACGGCCTGCTGATGCTGCTCGCGCTCGTCAGCGCGCCGTGGGTCGCGAGGCTTCTGATCGCCGACTCCGGGCACGTCGACGTGCAGTTGACCACCGAGCTGATACGGATCGTCTTCCCGTTCTTGCCGGCCATCTCGTTGTCGGCGCTGGCGATGGGCATCCTCAACGCGGAGGAACGCTTCCTCGCACCCGCCTGGGCGCCCGTCGCGCTCAACGTGGTCACGGTGACGCTGATGGCGCTCTTCCCTGGGCAGGCGACGATGCTAGCTCTCGCCCACGTCTTCGGCGGGCTGTTCCAGCTGCTGGTCCAGGTCCCGGCGCTGGTTCGGCACCGCCTGTTGCCGCGGCCCGGTGTCCTCTGGCACCCGGCGTTGGCTTCCGTGCTGCTGTTGATGGTGCCCTTCGCGCTGACGGCCAGCGGCAGGCAGGTGCTCAACGTCGTGGCTTCCCGGGTCATCACCGGCATCGATGCCGGCGCCCAGGGCGCGTTCTACCTCGCCGACCTGTTCGTCAGCCTGCTCCTCGGCCTGTTCAGCATCTCTCCGGCACTGGCCTACTACTCGCGCTTGTCGGACCAGGCCGTCAGGGCGCCCGCGAGCTTCGCGCCGACGCTCGCCGAAGGCTTGCGCTTCATCGCGTTCCTGACCGCGCCCGCGGGGCTGGCGCTGGTCCTGTTGGCGGCACCGGCCGTCGATGTCGTGTACAACTGGCGGTCGCTCTTCGGCGAGCAGATGGACGCCGGACTGCGTGCCTACACGATCGCTGCCGCTGCGCCGCTGGGTTTGGCGGTGTTCCCGATCGGGGTGTTCAGTCTGCTGGTGCGGACCTTCTACATCCGGCGCAAGGTGCGCACGCCGGTCGTCCTGGTGCTCTCGTTCCTGAGTCTGCAGGGCCTGTTGTACTGGCTGCTGGCCGAGCCACTCGGCATCGCCGGCGTCTCGTGGGCCACGGCGATCGTCGCCTGGCTGCAGGTGGCGCTCACCAGTGTCCTCGTCGAGCGCAACGAGGGGTTCGGCGCCGCTGCCTTCTGGCGCCACGCGCTCAAGGCCTGGCTGGCGGCTGCCGGCGCCGCGGCGCTGGCGGCCCTGGCGCTCGCGGCGTTCGGTCTGGGCGCGACCTGGTTCTCGCAGCTCGGCCGGGTCGCCGTCGGCGGCGCCGTGCTTGGCGGGGGTTACCTGCTGTTGGGTGCGGCGCTGCAGCTGCCCGAGCCGTTGGCGCTGTGGCGCAGGCTCAAGCGCCAGTCGCGGTGACGGTGTTGTGGCCGCATGCCAGGCGTGCGTGCTAGGCCCGCTTGAACACCAGGCAGGCGTTCTGGCCGCCGAACGCGAAGTTCGTCGAGAGCGCCACGTCGACCTGCTGTCTGCGGGGCTCGTTGGGGATGTAGTCGAGGTCGAGCTCGGGGTCGGGATCGAGGTAGTTGCGCGTCGGTGGGAGCACCCCGGAGTGGAGCGCTTGGACCGTCGCGATGCCTTCGATGCCGCCCGCCGCCCCCAGGGTGTGACCGGTCATCGACTTCGTCGAGCTGATCGGGGGGACCTGCCCGTGCCCTTCCCACACCGCCTTGAACGCGAGCGTCTCGTTGAGATCGTTGGCGGGCGTGCTGGTGCCGTGGGCGTTGATGTAGCCGACGTCGGAAGGCTTCAGCCCAGCCGACTTGAGAGCCCACTTGATCGCGCGGATCGCGCCGGCGCCGCCTGGAGCCGGAGCCGTGATGTGGTGCGCGTCGGCGCTGATGCCGTAGCCGACGATCTCGGCGTAGATGCGCGCGCCGCGCGCCAGTGCCCTCTCCCGCTCCTCGAGGACCATCACACCGGCGCCCTCCCCCGCCACGAAGCCGTCGCGGCTGGCGGTGAACGGGCGGCTGGCCGTCTCGGGGCTCTCGTTGCGGGTCGAGAGCGCCTTCATGACGGCGAAGCCGCCGATGCCCATGGGCGTGATCGGCGCCTCGGTGCCGCCCGCGAACATGATGTCGGCCTCGCCCCGCTGGATGATGCGGTAGGCGTCGCCGATGTTGCCCGAACCTGTCGAGCAGGCCGTCACGACGCTGCTGCTCGGCCCCAACAGGCCGAAGCGCATGGCGACATGGCCGCTCGCCATGTTGGCGATCAGCATCGGGATGAAGAACGGGCTCATGCGCATCGCGCTGCGCTCGAAGCGGATGCCTGACTGCTGCTCCCAAGTGTCGAGGCCGCCGATGCCGGATCCGACGCAGGTGCCGGCGTGCTCGCCCGCGACGTCGGACTCGCTCAGCCCGGCGTCCTCGAGGGCGAGTTGTGCACCGATCAGAGCGAAGTGGACGAAGCGGTCGAGCCGCTTGGCTTCCTTGCGCTCGATGTACTCGCTGACGTCGACGTCGACCTCGCCAGCGATGGTGACGCTGAGGTCCGAGGCGTCGAAGAGGGTGATCCTGCGGATGCCGTTCTTGGCAGCATGCTGACCCGCGAGGAACTCGTCCGCGCCGAGGCCGATGGGGCTTACCGGACCGACGCCGGTTACCACTACTCGTCTCATGTAGTCACCAACCTACCCGGCGCGCCGCACAAAGTCCGTCGCGCCTGGCGAAGCCGATCAGGCGGTCACTGCTTGTCCGCGATGAACCTCACGGCGTCGCCGACGGTGCGAATGCCTTCGGCTTCCTCGTCGGAGATCTCGACTCCGAACTCGTCCTCGAGGCCCATGATCAACTCGACGACGTCGAGCGAGTCGGCGTTCAAGTCCTCCATGAAGCGAGACTCTTCGGTCACGTCTCCGGGGTCGGCGTCGAGCTTGTCGGCTACGACGTCCTTGATCTTCTCTAGTATCTCGTGCTCGTCCACTTGGGTTTCCTTCCTCGCGCTCGCCGCTCGTGGCGGCGTGCCCACGTCCCGGGTCCGCGCGATTCTAGCATCCTGTTCCGGTCGTTCACGGGGTAGTTTTCGGCTCGCAGAGGAGCCTTCTCGGCACGCATGGTACCGAGCCAGGCAACATTACGGCATGACCATCCCACCGTCAACCACGACCGTCTGACCGTTCACGTAGGCGGCAGCGTCGCTGGCGAGGAACGCCACGACCTTGGCGACGTCCCCAGGCGTGCCGAAGCGACCCGCTGGGATCTCGCGCAGGTAGGCGTCCCGCACCTCGTCGGACAGGGCCGCCGTCATGTCCGACTCGATGAAGCCCGGCGCGACGGCGTTGACGGTCACGCCCTTGGTCGCGTACTCGCGCGCCAGCGCCTTGGTGAGGCCGATGAGCCCGGCCTTGGCGGCCACGTAGTTGGCCTGACCGACGTTGCCGCGTATGCCGACGACCGATGCGACGTTGACGATGCGCCCGGCGCCGCTGCGGAGCATGCCCCTGAGGGCGGCCCGCGAGAGGTAGAACGCGCCCGAGAGGTTCGTGTCTAGGACAGCGCCCCAGTCCTCGTCCTTCATGCGCAGCGCCAACGTGTCGCGGGTGATGCCGGCGTTGTTCACCAGCACCTCGAGCGAACCGAAGTGCTCGATCACTTCTTTGACCAGCCGCTGGCAGGCTTCGGAGCTGGCGACGTCGGCGCCGAAGGCGGCAGCTTCACCGCCGGCGGCCCGGATGCCGGCCACCACCTCGTCGGCCTGAGCCCGTGAGCTCACGAAGTGCACGGCGACGCGGTAGCCGCAGGCCGCGAACTCCTCGGCCATCGCGCGACCCAGGCCACGGCTCGAGCCGGTGACGAGCACCGTGCGTCCTGGTCGGCCGGGGGCGCCGGCTGCGTTCGCGCTCATGCGAGCGCGTCCGCCAGGCCGGCCGGGTCGGTGATCGACAGGGTCTCCACGTCAGGCAGGATACGGCGTACCAGTCCGACGAGCACCTCGCCGGACCCGAACTCGAGGAAGCGCTCGGCGCCCAAGTAGGCGAGGCGCCTGACGCTCTCGACCCATCTCACCGCGCCGGTCACCTGCTGCGTGAGCAGGGCGGGGGCGGCACCGGCGTCGCTCAGCGTGTCGGCCGTCACGTTGCAGACGATCCGGAAGCTGGGCTGCTCGAAACTGGTGGCGGCGAGATCGACCGCCAGCCTGGCGGCGGCCGGCGCCATCAGGTCGCAGTGGAACGGTGCGCTCACCTTCAACGGGATCACCCTGGCGCCGAGCTCCTTGAGCGCCTCGGCGGCTGCGGCGACGGCCGCCGCCGTGCCCGAGATCACCGTCTGGCCGGGAGCGTTGCGGTTGGCGACCTGCACCAGCTCCCCGTGGGCGGCGGCCGCGTTGACCTCGGCGAGCACCGCGGCGATGCCGTCGTCCTCGAGCTTGAGGACGGCGGCCATCGCGCCCCGGCCCTCGGGAACGGCTTCTTGCATGTAGCGGCCGCGCAGGTGAACCAGGCGGACGGCGGCGCCGATCCCTAGAGACCCGGCCGCGACGTGCGCGGTGTACTCCCCGAGGCTGTGCCCCGCCCCCCAGAGCGCGGCCGTTCCTCCCGCCTCCAGGTAGGCGGCGTAAGCCGCCGCGCCCGCTGCCACCAGCGCGGGCTGCTGATTGGCCGTGAGGGTCAGCTCCTCGCCGGGCCCTTCCCACATCAGCTTGAGGAGGCCGGGCAGAGCGGCTTCGGCTTCGTCTAGCACGCGCCGCGCAGCCGCCGAAGCCTCGTAGAAACCGCGGGCCATGCCGAGCTTGTGCGAGCCCTGACCGGGGAACAGCGCTGCGACCTTGCGGTCGCTGCTCGTCCGCCGACCGGCCTGAGGGCCGGGCGTCATCAGCGAGCGGCCGCCTTGGGCCCCCAGGTGAGCACCGAGCTGGCCCAGGTCAACCCGGCGCCGAACGAGACCAGCAGCAGGTTGTCGCCCTCCGAGATGTCGCCCTTGTCGAGAGCGTGCTTGATCGCCAGCGGGATGCTGGCCGTCGAGTTGTTGCCGTACTCGTCGACGGTCACGACCACGCGCTCGGGTTCGAGACCGAGGCGCTCCCTGGAGGCTTCGATGATGCGCAGGTTCGCCTGATGAGGCACGAAGCGGCGGATGTCCTCGGCGCCGATCCCGGCCTTCTGGAGTGCCTCGATGGTGGCGGTGTTCATCACCCTGACCGCGAACTTGAAGACCTCACGGCCGTTCATGTAAAGGGTCTCGGCGAGGGGTTCACCGTTGGGGAGGCAGCGGCCCACCGCACGCTTGTGCAGGTACTTGCCGCCGCTGCCGTCGGCACCCATCACGACGGACTTGATGCCGAAGGGTTCGGGCACCGCCTCGACGATCACGGCCCCGGCGCCGTCGCCGAAGAGGACCGCGGTCGAGCGGTCCGACCAGTCCATGATCTTGGTAAGGGCCTCGCTGCCGATGGCCAGCACGCGGCGGCACTGGCCCGACTCGACGAGGCCGCGAGCGATGCCGAGGGCGTAGATCCACCCCGGGCAGGCGGCCAGCAGGTCGAACGCCCCGGCCTTGAGCTTGAAGTGGTCCTGCACCATCGCGGCGGTGGCCGGGAACAGCGCGTCGGGCGTGTTGGTCGCGACGATGACCATGTCGACGCCGGCCAGGGCGTCGTCGCCGTGGCGCGCCAGCAGGTCCTCGACGGCGCGGTAAGCGAGGTCGGAAGTGAACTCGTCCTCGCCCGCCACGTGACGACGCTTGATCCCCGTGCGAGTGGTGATCCACTCGTCCGAGGTGTCCATCAGTTTCTCGAGGTCGAGGTTGCTGACGACGTTTGGCGGCGCGTAACCGCCTAGGGCAGTGACGCCCGCGCGGGTGCCGGAGCGCGGTGAGCGGCCGCTCACGGCGCCGACTCGCTCACGCCCCAGCCGGCAGCGCGGTGTTCAGGGTTGAGGTCAAGCGTCCGCGATCACCTGGCGGCCGTCGTAGCTGCCGCATTCAGGGCACACGACGTGCGGCGGCTTCGGCTCCTTGCACTGCGGGCACGGCACCAGGGTCGGGGCGCTCAGCGCGTGGTGGCTGCGGCGAGCGTCGCGGCTGGCGCGCGAGGTGCGCTTCTTGGGTACGGGATGCTTGGCCATCTTGGTTATCTCCTAAGCTCGAGCTCGGCGGCTCACGACTTCAGATCGAGGTCCTTCAGCGCCTGCTCGAGGCGCGCGAAGGGCGCGTTGCTGGTCTCTGTCCTGGTAGGCGGGGCGGCCTCGGGGTGCTCGTTGAGGTCGACGCCGTCCTCGCTCAGGCCACGGCAGTCCTCGCGGCAGAGGGCGGTGAGCGGCACCTCGATCGCGAAGAGCTGCGTGAGCAACTCGGCGAAGTCTACCTCGGGCGAGCCGAAGACCAAGCGATCCTCGTCATCCTCCGAGCTCAACTCATCGAGTCTCAGCGGTTGTTCCGACGGACGGTAGCTCATCGGATAGACGAACTCGGTGGCGAGTGGCACGCCGACGGTCTTGAGACAGCGGCGGCACTCCATCACGGCGGCGCCGGAGACCTCGCCGTCGACGACGAAGTCGTCATCGCCGCCGGCGTTGATCACTCGCACCGACCAACTGAGCGGGCCGTCGAGCGTGATGCCGTCCGCCTCCAGCAGCTCACCGGCAGGCGTCAGCAGGCCCTGCGCCTCGACCTCCAGATCGCTTCCGGGAGCATGGTGCAGCAGGGAAGCCAAGTTAAGAGTCGCGTCCCTACGAGAGAGCATCCCACCAAAGTATAGGGTCGCCCCACGCCCTGTCAACGCCCGCGGTAACCGGAAGGGCCCTGTCTGTCAAGCGCCTTGACCGGCGCCCATTCTCCGGCGAGTCCACGCCCGTCACGGTGCTTTTCGCCCGGAGGCCCTAGCATCTAGATAGCCGCCCACGGGGTGTCTACAGGCACCTCTGTGGAGTTCATCGGGGATGGTCTTCGTGGTCAGTGTCGTTATCCCGTGCCGCTTCTCGATAGAGCTGCTCGCGGAGCAGCTAGCAGCCCTCTCCAGGCAGGTCTGCACCGAGGAGTGGGAGGTCGTCATTGCCGACAACACGACGAATCGCACGGACAGGCGCGCCCTCGACGCCCTCAGCGACCGCTACGCCGACTCGCTCCCCGGTCTCAGGGTGATCAGGGCAGTGACGAACGCCGGCGCCGGTTATGCGCGCAACGTCGGCGTCAAGAGCGCCAGGGGCGACAAGCTCGCTTTCCTCGACGCCGACGACGTCGCCGCCGACGGGTGGCTGCAGGCGATGGCCGACGCCCTCGAGGAGCACGACTTCGTCACGTCACGCTGGGACATCGAGCGGTTGAACCCGCCGGACGTACGAGCAGGGCGCAAGAACGCCCAGGTGACGGGACCGTCGAGCTACCGGAAGCCGGCGTTCCTCAACCACTCCGGCGGCTGTGGGATGGGCGTCACTCGCGCCGCCTTCGAAGCGGTGGGAGGCTTCGACGAGCGCTTCCGGTTACTCGAGGACACCGACATCAGTTGGCGGCTCCAGTTGGCCGGCTACCCGCTGGTGTTCGTTCCTGACGCGCTCGTCCATATCCGCTTCAGGCCCACGGCGAGCGCCTCCTTCCGGCAGTCGTTCGGCTACGGCAAGTACAACGTGCTGCTGTACAAACGGTTCCGCGACAAGGGGATGCCCGCGCTCGAGCGCACGTCGATCTTCTCGGCCGGTTACCGCATAGTCAAGTACCTGTTCGGGCTGCGTGACCGGGGCCGGCGGCCGCGGGTGATCTGGTCCCTCGGGTACCTGCTCGGTCGGATCGCCGGTTCGGTCGCGTTCGTCGTCTGGGGGTTCTGAGCCGTGAGGAGAGCAGCGCGTGTCTTCGGGGCCGTCAGGCGCAGGCTCCTGGAGTCCCCCGATGACCCGATCGTCAGCGTGGCCACCGCGCTGCCGCTGGTAGCGCTGACGTTCGACGACGGCCCCAGCCCCTTGACGACCCGCGAGCTGCTGGCCGTGCTCGCTCGCCACGGCGCGAACGCGACCCACTTCCTGGTCGGTGAGGCCGCCGTCGCCAGGCCCGATCTGGTCGACGCGATCATCGAGGCCGGCGACGTCGTCGCCAGTCACACCTACTCGCACGTCTCGCTCGTGCGGATGCCGCCCGAGGCGAGGCGAGACGAGATCCAGCGCGGCGAGGCGGCACTGGGGGTTCACGCCTCCGGCCTGTTCCGGCCTCCCTACGGCCACTACGACCGCGCCACGGCCAGGGACGTCAAGGCGGCGGGTCTCCAGTGCGTCTACTGGTCGGGGCACGCAGAGGACTGGGTGCAACAAGACGCCCGCACCTTGGCTGCCAGGCTCAGGAAGGCGATCAAGCCCGGTGCGATCGTGCTGCTTCACGAGGCGCTGTACACGGCCTCCAACCCGGTAGACGAGGACCGCACCAGCCTGCTCGAGGCGCTCGACACCGTCTTGGGTGAGCTCTCGTCGAGCTACCGCTTCGGCACGCTTCCCGAGCTGCTGGCGGCGGGCCGTCCGGTGCGCGCTCTGATCGAGCAGCGCGGCGAGGACGCGTTCGTCGCGGCCCAGAGACCGGGTGGTACCCAGTCCGGACTGCACTCCTGAAGGGTCGGGAGCGGCGCCGGGTCGCGGGGCTATACTCCAAGATCGATGTTCCTCGTCATCCCCGCTGTCGACGTGAAGCAGGGTCGTGCGGTGCGGCTCACGGCCGGCGACCCACGTCACGCCACCGTCTACTTCGAGGATCCGGTGGCGGCGGCCGGCCACTTCGCTGCCAAGGGCGCCACCTGGCTGCACCTGGTCGACCTCGACGCCGCGCTCGCGAGCGGTGACAACCGCGAGGTCATCGCGCTGATCGCCAAGACGGTCGACGCCCGCTGCGAGGTCGGCGGCGGCATCCGCAGCGCGGCTGACGCCAGGCGCTGGCTCGAGGTCGTAGACCGGGTGGTGTTGGGGACCTTGGCCGTTGCCCAGCCACTGGAGGTGGCGAGCCTGCTCGACGAGTTCGGCGGCGAGCGCGTGGCCGTGTCCATCGATGCGCGCCACGGGCAGGTGGCGGTGAAGGGCTGGACGCAGACCGCGGCGATCACGGCCACCGACATGGCCCGGCAGATGGCCGACCTGGGCGTGACGCAATTGATCTACACCGACGTGACGCGCGACGGGACCCTGCAGGGCGTCGACCCTGCCCCGGTCGCGGCCATCCGGGCAGCCTTCGCTGGCTCGCTGGTGGCAGGCGGTGGGGTAGCGGGCGACGCGGACCTCGCGCTCTACGAAGCGCTCGGCCTGCAAGGGGCCATCGTGGGCAAGGCTCTCTACGAAGGGAAGATCACCTATCCCCGAGTTGCCTGAGGTCGAGACCGTCAGGCGCGAGCTCGAGCCGTGGCTCAGCGGCCGCCGCGTCCTGACCGCCGAGCGTCTGGCGCCGGCCGGACCCAAGTACGCGGGGCTGGAGCGCGCCGCCGGTCAGACGATCCTGGGCGTCGGGCGCCGCGGCAAGTTCATGCTGCTGCCCCTTTCGGGAGGCGACGAGTTGATCGTCCACCTCGGCATGACCGGCGTGGTGTCACCCGGAACCCGCGATTCGGTCGTTCCGCACGCGCGCGTCAGGCTGACGCTCGACGGCGCGGCGCCGGACACGCTGCTGTTCAGCGATCCGCGGCGCTTCGGCCGCTTCCTGGTGGTCAGGGCGAACGACTACCAGGCTCTGCCCACGCTCGCGGCGCTGGGGCCGGAGCCGCTCGAGAACGGCTTCACCGACGCCGCCTTCGCGTCGGCCCTGGCGCGGTCGCAGGCGCCCATCAAGAGCTACCTGCTGAGCCAACGCCCGGTTGCCGGCGTGGGCAACATCTACGCGGACGAGGCCTTGTGGAGGGCGCGGATCCACCCGGCGACGCCGGCCAGCGCCGTATCTCGCCGGAAGGCCGCGGCGCTGCGCCAGGCGATCCGCGAGGTGCTTGCCCAGAGCATCGCCGCAAACGGGACCACGCTTCGTGACTACCGCACGCCGGCCGGCGAGGCGGGCGAGTTCTCCGGCTACCTCGACGTGTATGGACGCGCCGGGTCGCCGTGCCGCCGCTGCGGAGCCACGCTGGTGAAGAGCGTGGTAGGGCAGCGCGGGACGGTTCACTGCCCCAGGTGCCAGCGCCGCGGCGGCCCCCGGAGGTCGGCAGCGTGAACGAGAACGCGGGCCCCTTGCGCGTCAGCGTGCCTCTGCAGCTGCGCTTCTCGGACGCTGACGGCCTGGGCCACGTGAACAACGCGGTGTTCGCGACGCTCGCGGAGCTCGGCCGCATCGAGCTGCTGAAACGCAGCCCTGTCAAGCCGCCGCCGATGATCCTGGCGCGCCTGGCGATCGACTACCGGGCACAGGTGAAGATCACCGACGATTGCCGGATCGACTCCCAGGTGGTCGGCGTCGGCAACAGCAGCATCACCGTGCGCCAGGAGCTCTACGCCAACGCCATCCTGGCCGCCGAGATGACTGCGGTCATCGTCTGCTTCGACTACCAGGAGCAGCGCCCCGTCAGCGTGCCTGCCAATCTCAGAGCCGTGATGCTTGGTGAGAGCGCGCGTGACGCTAGGTAGGATGAGCTGGTGCCAGAGAGCCTGAAGGCAGACCACGGGCGCACGGTTGTGGTGACGGGGGCGTCCAGCGGGATCGGACGGGCCGTCGCCCTCGACCTGGCGCAGCGCGGCTTCCACGTGCTGGCCGGGGTGAGACGCGCACACGACGCCAAAGACCTGATGTCGGCGTCCGCAGGTGACCTCGAAGCGATAACCCTCGACGTTACCGACCCCGGCCAGGTGGCCGGCGCGCTCGAGACGCTGGCGTCACAGCCCGGCAGGCGGCTGGCAGGCGTGGTCAACAACGCCGGCATCGCCGTCGCCGGACCGCTCGAATTCCTCGACCTGAGCGACCTCAGGAACCAGTTCGAGGTCAACGTGATCGGCCAGCTGGCGGTCGCCCAGGCGTTCTTGCCGCGCCTCAGGAGCGACCGCGGTCGTCTGGTGTTCGTCGGGTCGGTCTCGGGGCTCGTCGCCTCGCGCTTGGTCGGAGCCTATGCCGCCTCCAAGTTCGCCCTCGAGGCCGTCGGCGACGCCTTGCGCCGCGAACTGGCCCCTTGGGGGGTCAGGGTCTCGCTGGTGGAACCGGGCAGGATCGCGACGCCGATCTGGCGCAAGTCGCTGGGCGACGCTCTGGAGCGCTTGGAGCGGATGCCGCCCGAGGCCAAGGAGTACTACTCCGAGTTGATCGATGAGCTGATCAGGGGTGCCGAGGAGGCCGAGACGGCCGGTTCGAATGCGCAGCTGGTCGCTCTCGCGGTGTACCGGGCCCTCACCGCACGCCGACCTCGCACGCGCTACTTCGTCGGCACCGACGCGCACATCATCAACGTGCTCAGACGCGTCTTGTCGGACCCGCTGTTCGACAGGTTGATCGCCGCCACCGGCCGCTGACGTCCGATTTTGGCCGGGGGCTTTGATATCCTTCGGAGGTAGTTTCGGAGGTTCAAATGCGCTTCTTGCTGATAGCCCTAGCCGCCGCCTTGTTCTTGGGATCACCGGCCGCCGCCCAGTCGGGCTGGACGTGCCCCGATGGCTACGCCGGCCAGACCCTGAGCGTCTACAACTGGAGCACCTACATCGCCGAGGACACGATCTCCAACTTCGAGCAACTCTGCGGCGTGCAGGTCATCTACGACACCTACCCCACCGATGACGACATGCTGGTGAGGCTGCGGCGCGGCAACCCCGGCTTCGACGTCGTCGTGCCGAGCGACGTGATCGTCAGGCTGATGATCGAGGAGGGGCTGCTCGACACGATCGACCGCGCCAGCCTCCCCAACTTCGGCAACCTCGACGAAGGTTTCACCGGTCTCGACTTCGACCCCGACAACAGCTACACCGTGCCCTACCAGTGGGGCACCGTCGGCATCGGCTACAACGTCGACAAGGTCGGCGAGATCACGTCGTGGGAGGAACTGTTCGCCTACGGCGGTCCGGTGGCCTGGCTCAGCGACGTGCCCGCGATGATGGGCGTCGCGCTGACCATGCTCGGCTTCGACGCCAACAGCGAGAATCCCGACGAGATCGCCGCAGCCCGCGACTTCCTCGTCGAGAGGGGCGGCAACGTCGTGTACATCGCCTCTGACGACGGTCAGGAACTGCTCGTGCGCGGCGAGGCCGACATCGTCATCGAGTACTCGGGCGACATCTTCCAGATCATCGACGAGTGCGAGTGCGAGACCTACGCGTACGTGATCCCGGAAGAAGGGACGAACTTCTGGGTCGATAGCCTGGCGATCCCCGTCGGCGCCAACAACAAGGCGCTGGCCCAGGTGTTCCTCGATTACATGCTCGACCCGCAGGTCGCTGCCGACATCTCCAACTACACCGCCTACGGCAGCCCCAACCGGGTGGCCGTCGAGACCGGCCTGATCGACGCTGAACTGCTCGAGGATCCCGGCATCTACCCGACCGCGGAGACCTCGGAGCGGCTGTTCTTCACCAGCCAGAGCGCCGGCCGCGAGGCCATGCTGAACGACGCTTGGGACGAGATCAGGATCTTCGTCGGCCGCTAGGCCAAGCATGAGCAGAGAAGCCGCGGTCTCCATCCAGGGGCTGGTCAAGGAGTTCGACGGGCCATCCGGAGCGCTCGGCGTCAGGGCCGTCGACGACGTCCACCTCGACATCATGGAGGGCGAGTTCTTCGCCCTCCTGGGGCCCTCAGGCTGCGGTAAGACCACCACGCTGCGGGTGATTGCCGGCTTCGAGGAACCGTCCGCCGGAGAGGTGCTGCTCAGGGGTCGCTCGGTGAAGGGCGTCCCGCCGTTCCACCGGCCGGTCAACACGGTCTTCCAGGACTACGCTCTGTTCCCGCACATGAGCGTGCTGCAGAACGTGATGTTCGGGCCTCGGATGGCGCGCGCCTCCGTCGAGGAAGCGCGCCGCCGGGCTGGCGAGGCGCTCGCGATGGTCCGTCTTGGGCACGTCGCCAAGCGCAAGCCGCAGACGCTGTCGGGCGGCCAGCGGCAACGCGTGGCGCTGGCCCGCGCGCTGGTCAATCGCCCGGCCGTCCTGCTGCTCGACGAACCGCTCGGCGCGCTCGACCTCAAGCTTCGCAAGACCATGCAGTTCGAGCTCAAGCAGCTGCAGCGCGAGATCGGCATCAGCTTCATCTACGTCACCCACGACCAGGAAGAGGCGCTGACGATGGCCGACCGGATAGCTGTGATGAACGAAGGCAAGGTTCTGCAGGTGGGGCGCCCCGACGAGGTCTACGAGCGCCCCACTTCCCGCTTCGTGGCCGACTTCATCGGCGAGACCAACTTCGTCAACGGCGTGCTGGCGACGAGCCAGGGTGGGCGCGGCGAGGTCAGGCTGCCCAGCGGGCGACTCCTCGGCGGTGTCTTGCGGGACCCCGAGCTCGAGCCGGGCTCCGAAGCGGCTCTCGCGCTCAGGCCCGAGAAGCTCGACCTTCACCCTGCGGATTCCGGCTGGCAGCCCGGGCCCGGGTCGGTGGTGCTGCCCGGTGTCGTGAGAGACGTCCATTACCTCGGCACCGACACCCGCTACCTGGTCGACGTCGAGGGCGACGTTCAGCTGGTGGCGCGCATCCAGAACCAGCACCATGGGTATGCCGGGATGCTGCCCGTCGGCGCCGGTGTGCAACTCACCTGGCACGTCGACCACGGCTCGATCCTGAGCTGAGCCCGTGAGCCGAGCGGCATCGGCCGCGTCGGCGTAGGATCGAGGGCAAGATGACAGAGCAGATCGTCGAGTTGTCCGGTTCTCCCTACGAGCTGGGCCGCCAGCATGGGGCAGCGCTGAGGTCTCAGGTGCGCGCCTACGCCGCAGAGCGCCTGGCGCTCGCTTCGCAAGCCGGCTGGATCGGCCGCGACGTGACGCGCGAGCACGTGCTCGCCGTAGCCGAGGAGTGCATGACTGCCCATCGGGAGTTCTCGCCGGAGCTGTTCGAGGAGCTCCAGGGCGTCGCCGACGCCACCGATCTGAGCGTCGCGGAGCTGATCGTCGCGGGAGGCTTCACCGACTTCGTCGACACTCTGCGCGCGAGCACCGGCGGGGAGCCGGAGTCCGGAGCCAACGACGACTGCACGGCCTTCCTCGTCCCCGCTTCGCTGATGGTCGAAGGCGGCGCTGCCCTGGCGCAGACGTGGGACATGCACGAAGGTTCGGCCGAGTACCTGGTGCTGTTGCGCGGCCGACCTCGCAGCGCTCCCGACTTCCTGGTGATGACGACCGCAGGCTGCCTCGGCATGATCGGCATGAACGAGGCCGGCGTCTGCGTTGGCATCAACAACCTGATAGCCGCCGACGGTCGCGTCGGGGTCACCTGGCCGTTCGTGGTGCGGGCGATGCTGGCGTGCGAGACGGCGGCAGAGGCGCTCGCGGTGCTGCGGTCTGCGCCGCTGGCGGGCGGTCACAACTACCTGGTGCTCGACGCCGCCGGCAACGGAGCCAACGTCGAGGCCATGCCGACAGCCAGGCACGAGAAGCCGTTGGGCGACCTCCCGCTGGCGCACACCAACCACTGCTTGGCGCCGCACACCATCGCCGTCGAGCAGGAGCGCACCCCCGACTCGCAGGCCGACTCGGAGGCGCGTCTGGCGGAGGCTAGGCGGCTGCTCGACCGTCGGCAGTTCAGCCCAGTCGACCTGAAGGCGATCACCGCCGACACGAACAGGATCTGCAAGGTCGGCAAGCCGCCGCTGTACGTGGGCACCTGCGGCGCGGTCGTGATGCTCGGTGCCCGCCGCGAGATGTGGGCCGTGGCGGGTCGCCCCAGCGAGGCGCCGTACCGCCTGCACGGCCTGGCCGGCACCGCCGCCTAGCCGCGTGGCCAGCGAGCACCCCAACGCCCTGCCTGAGCGAGCCGGCGTCAGGATCGTCAACAGTCGGCCGCAAGACGCTGTGGCGCTCGAAGAGCTGCAGCGGGTCTGCTTCCCGGGCCTGAGCCCCGCAGAGCGGATGCGTGCCGAGCACTTCCTCGCGCATCAACGGGTGTTCCCGGAGGGCGAGTTCGTGGCGCTGGCAAGCAGGGCGCCGGACGGGACGCCGCTGGCCGAGGAGCGCGTCGTCGGGCTCGGCTCCGGCTTCCTCATCGACTTCGACCTCGCGCGCCCGGACCACGCCTTCATCGAGATCATCGCCGGCGGCACCTATGCCAACCACGACCCGCAGGGAGACTGGTACTACGGTGCCGACATCAGCGTGCACCCTGACTACCGCGGCCTCGGGATCGGCAGGCGCCTGTACCAGGCCCGCCAAGACCTGGTCATGCGGCTGAACCGGCGCGGGATCGTCGCCGGTGGCGCCTTGCCCGGCTACGCCGCCCACGCTGCCGACATGAGCGTCGAGGAGTACGTCGCGGCCATCGCAGCCGGGCGCCTCTCCGACGCCACCTTGAGCTTCCAGATGGCCAACGGTTTCGAGATCAGGGGCGTGATCCACGACTACATGACCGACGCCGAGACCCATGACGCGGCCTCGTTCATCGTGTGGGAGAACCCGAACTACCGACCCGAGCGCGGTGGCTGAGGCGCCCGCTCCCGGCCCCCGCACGGCGCCCAGCATCGTGGTGCTGGGCAGCGCCAACGTCGACCTGGTCACCACCGTGGAACGCTTCCCCGCCCCCGGCGAGACGGTGCTGACCGCGAGCTACACGCTCCATCTGGGCGGCAAGGGAGCGAACCAGGCCGTCGCAGCCGCCCGCCTCGGCGCCCGCGCGGCGCTGATCGGCTGCGTCGGGGAAGACGACCACGGCGCCCGGCTGCGCGCCGGACTGACGGCGGACGGCGTCGACACACGGTGGCTGAGGAGCTCGCCGTCGCCGACCGGGGTGGCCTTCATACAGGTCGACGCCAGCGGGCAGAACGAGATCGTGGTGGCGTCCGGCGCCAACCTCGAGGTGGCCGCCGAGGACCTGCCGGTGAGCGTCATCGGCGCGGCCGACGCCCTGCTGTTGCAGCTGGAGCTGCCGCTCGCCACGGTCTTGGCGGGTGCCAGGGTGGCTCGCGAGCACGGGGTGATGGTCGTGCTGAACCTCGCGCCGGCACGCGCGCTGGCGCGCGAGCAGCTCGCCGACGTCGACGTCTTGCTGCTCAACGAGGTCGAGGCGGCGTCGTTGGCGGGCACCGCGGACCGGCAGGGGCTCGCTGGCCCGGAGAGGCTGGCGCGCGCGCTCACCGGGCTCGTGCCGCGGATCGTGATCACGCTCGGCGCCGACGGCGCGGTGTGGGCCGCTCGCCAGGAAGATGTCGTGAACAGCGGCGCTTGTCCCGCGTTCAGAGTCGACGTCGTGGACACCACCGGCGCCGGCGACGCGTTCGCCGGTGCGCTGACGACGCACCTGGCCGGGAGCCGGGGCGCCACCCTCGGCGCCGCTCTCGGCGCTGCGGTGCGCTTCGCGAGCGCGGCTGGCGCCCTCGCGGCGACTCGTGAAGGAGCGCAGCCGTCGCTGCCGACGGCCGCCGAGGTGGCCGGCCTGCTCAGCCGGGCATCTGCTTGAAACGCTCGTAGGCGGCTCGTTCGAGAGCCTCGCGGTGCCGCGGATCGGCGATCTCGATCAGAGCCTTGGCGCGCTGCCTGAGGTTCTTGCCATACAGCCCTGCGACCCCGTGCTCGGTGACGACGTAGTGCACGTGCGCCCTGGTGGTGACCACGCCGGCGCCCTGTTTGAGGAACGGGACGATGCGGCTCTCGCCGCGGCTGGTGACCGACGGCAGAGCGATCACCGGCTTGCCACCCTCGGATAGCGAGGCGCCACGGATGAAGTCGAGCTGGCCGCCGACGCCCGAGTACAAGATGGTCCCGATCGAGTCGGCGCACACCTGCCCCGTCAGGTCGACCTCGATGGCCGAGTTGATGGCGGTGACGCGCGGGTTGCGTCGGATCACGGCGGTGTCGTTGACGTACTCGACGTCGAGCAGCAGCACCGACGGGTTGTCATCGATGAAGTCGTACAGACGCTGGGAGCCCATCACGAAGCTGGCGACCGTCTTGCCCGGGTGGTTGCGCTTGCGCGCGTTGGTGACGACGCCGCGCTCGATCAGGTCGACGACGCCATCGGAGAACATCTCGCTGTGGATCCCGAGGTCCCTATGGCCCTCGAGCGCGGCGAGCACGGCGTCGGGTATCGCTCCGATGCCGAGCTGCAAGGTGGCGCCGTCCTCGACGAGGCTGGCCACGAAGTAGCCGATGGTGCGTTCGGCCTCGCTGAGGCTGACGGGCGTCACCTCGAGGATCGGCTCGTCGACGGCGACGGCCACGTCGATGTCGTCGACGTGAAGCAGGCCGTCGCCATGGCTGCGCGGCATGCGCGGGTTCACCTGCGCGATGACCGTGCGCGCGGCCTGCACCGCTGCCCGCGTCGCATCGACCGACGTCCCGAGGGAACAGAACCCGTGGCGGTCAGGCGGCGAGACGTGGATCAACGCGACATCGAGCGGCAGCGCGCCGGAACGCAGCAGCCGCGGAACCTCGCTCAGGAAGATCGGTACGTAATCGGCCTGGCCGCGAGCCACGGCGTCGCGAACGTTCTTGCCGACGAACAGAGCGTTGACGTGGAAGCTGCCGGCGACCTCGGGGGCGGCGTAGGGCGCCGGCCCCTCGGTGTGAAGGTGGACGATCTCCACCGCGCGCAGCTCCCCGGCTCTGGCCGTGAGCGCGGCGATCAACTGCTGCGGCGCGGCGGCGATGCTGTGAAGGAACACCCGGTCGCCCGATCTGACCGCTGCCACCGCATCGGCGGGGGTGGCAACGTAGCTGAGCTGGCTGGTTGCTTCGGCCATGCCGGCACGTTATCCCACGTCGCGTACTGCTTCCGAGGGGTGAACGTCCTCCAGGCGGCCTACCTGAGCTGCGCCCAAGCTACCGGTGTCACGTCGCCGGCGGCCGTCAGGAGCCTGACGCTGACGCGGTCGCTGGTGCCGGCCTCGAACTGGAGCAGGTTGCCTTGGCCGCGCGCCAGCTCGACCTGGCCGCCCTCGCCCCCGAGCACCACGTACTCGGCGCGGCGCGGAGCGCGCTGAGCGAGGAACACCAGGGCGCGCCCGTCGGGCAGGACGCAGACGATGCCGAGGCGTCCCGCGCTGCCGTCGTACTCAGCGAGGTGCCAGTCGTCCGGCCAGGTCGGCGGCGCGCCAGCCGCTCCGGCCGGTGCCTGGAGCGCCACCAGGTGCATCTCAGGGTCCGACATCCAGGAGGCCAGCAACGCCTGCTCGCTCTCGAGCGAGCGCAACCGAGCGGCCTGCATCCCGGCGAAGGCGCCGCCTACGGCGATGACTGCCACGGCCGCCACGGCCCCCAGCCAGGCGCCGGCAGTGGCGAACGGCCCGGCAGGCCGCCAGCGCCGCCAGCCTGCGCGCCCTGCTGGCGCTGCGGGCAGTTCGTGCGCCAGCGGGGGTCGAGGGAGCCGCGGCTCGGCCGCGACCGCGGCAGCCAGCCGCTGCCAGCTTCCGGCGGGCACGCTCTCCTCCGGCAAGGTGGCCGGGAACGCGTCGAGCACGTCGAGCCCGACGGCGTCGCCCGGGCTACCTGGCGCTGCGACGCCGTCGAACGGGTCGCGGTGTTCTTCGCCGCGCTGGCTGCTCATGAGTCACCGTCCATCGCCGGGCTCTCCACGGCGGCACGCATCTTGATCAGCGACCGCCGCATGCGGCTCTTCAAGGTCCCGAGCGGCAAGGCATGGCGCTGCGCGAGTTCGGACTGCGACCAGCCGCCGAAGTAGGCTTCCTCCATCAACACCCTGTCCCGTTCATCCAAGGCCTCCAGGGCCCGGCGCGCCAGCAGCAGCGGCAGCAGGTCGAACGTCTGCGAGAACGCCGTGATCAGCGCGCTCGACTCCGGGTCGAGCGCGGCGATGGCGGGCCTGGCGGCTTTCGCCCGGAGGCGCGAGACGCACAGGTTGCGGGCCACCGCATAGAGGTACGTCCTGACGGCGGCGCGTTGCGGATCGAAGTCGGCCGCATGGCTCCACAACCTCAGGAAGGTGTCGTGAAGCACCTCCTCGGCGTCCTCGCGGCTGCCGAGCATGCGCCTGCCGAGCGCCATGATCACGCCAGCGTGACGTCGGAACAAGGCGCCGAGCGCCTCCTCGCTCCCGTTCGCCACGGCCATCACCAGCTCGGTGTCGGGAACCGCCTGGTGGTCGCCGGTCGCTTCGCGACCGGTGGACTGGGTCTCAGCCAAGCTCAGCCGCACCTGTCATCTACTACGCACGGTACGGCTACGCGGATGCTAGGTGGTAGGCTGTCGCGACATCGGGCGCCCACCGCCGCTTCGTAGCGGCCAGCTCGCTGCCGCCCGCAGTACTCCCGCACCGGAGGAAGACGTGAACCGTCACGCATTCGAGCAGTACTCCGCCGTTCGTCTGCTGAGCCAGCCGCGCTTCGCCCCCGACGGTAGCGGCTTCGCCTACCTCGCCAACACGACCGGCATCTCCAACGTCTGGTGGCAGCCCGCCGGCGGAGGCTTCGCCAGGCAGCTGACCGCGTTCACTGCCAACCGCGTCACCGGGTTCGAGTTCTCGCCCGACTCGCGGCAGCTGGCGCTGCTGGCCGACACCGACGGCGACGAGATGCACCAGGTCTACGTGATGCCGGCAGCCGGCGGGTGGCCCAGGAAGCTCACCGACGCTCCGACCGCGCAGTTCAACCTGGCGGGCTGGACTCCCGACGGAGGCCGCATCGTGGCGGGCGGCAACGACCGCGACCCCCGCGAGATGGACCCCATGCTGATCGACCCCGAGACCGGTGAGATCGACCGCCTGATGACCGGCGGCCTGTACTACCCCACTGGCGTCTCGCCCGACGGCAAGACCGCCGCGATCGTCCAGGTGATCTCGAACACCCGGCAGCGCATCATGTTCCTCGACCTGGAAACGAGGTCCCACTCGGTGGCGCTGGGCTCGGCCTCCGAGGAGGACGAGGACGGCTACAAGGCGATACCCCTCGACTGGCGTGCGGACTCCTCGGGCATCTACGTCATGACCGACAGCGATCAGGAGTTCACCGGCTTGGCCTTCCTCCCGCGTCATGGCGAGCCGTGGCGCTACCTGCTCTCGGAGCGGGAAGGGGCCGCCGACTTCGAAGGCGGCGTAGTCAGTCGCGACGGTTCGCTGCTGGCCGGGGTGCTCAACGTGGGCGGCGCTTCCGAGCTGCGCCTGTGGCGCATCGAGGACGGCGCCGAGAGGCCGATCGAGGCGCCGCGCCTGCCTCTGGGCGTGGTGACGGAGTTGGCCGCTGCGCCTGGCGGCAGCCAGCTGTTATTGGGGATCTCCACGCCCAAGGCGTCGACGACCTTGAGGCTGCTCGACGTCGCCAGCGGCGCCAGCCAAGATGTCGAGCAGAGCATGCTCGGCGGCATCCCGGACGGCGACATGTCGGTGCCCGACCTGATCAACTATCCCAGCTTCGACCGTGACATCTCCGCTTGGCTCTACCGGCCGCCCGGCGAGGGGCCCTTTCCCGTCGTCGTGTCGCTGCACGGCGGCCCCGAGACCCAGGAGCTGCCGAACTACGCTTACTCGGGCCTCTACCAGTACCTGTTGTCGCGCGGCATCGGGGTGCTGGCGCCCAACATCCGCGGCTCGACCGGTTACGGCAAGAGCTTCCAGAAGCTGATCTACCGCGATTGGGGCGGCGACGAGCTCAAGGACATCGCCGGGGCAGCGGAGTACCTGCGGTCGCTGCCGTGGGTCGACGCCGGCAAGCTGGGCGTCTTCGGCGGATCGTTCGGGGGTTTCGCGACGCTCTCGGCACTGACGCGGTTGCCGGAGTACTGGTCGGTCGGCGTCGACTGGGTCGGCCCCTCGAACCTGGTCACCTTCGTCGCCTCCGTGCCGCCGCACTGGCGCGGGATGATGGCCAGATGGGTCGGCGACCCGGAGGCCGACAGGGAGCTGCTCATGGAGCGCTCCCCGATCACGCACGCCGACCGTCTCACGGCCCCCTTGTTGGTGATCCAGGGCGCCAACGACCCGCGGGTCGTCCAGGCGGAGAGCGATCAGTTCGTCGAGCGCCTGAGGGCGCGAGGCGTCGAGGTCGAGTACGTCGTCGACGAGAAGGCCGGCCACGGACCACCCGACCGGGACGGGCGCACGCGCTGGTTGAAGCTGAGCGCCGAGTTCCTGGAGCGCCATCTGAGCTGACGCCGCGAGCGGTCGCTCGTCAGGGCGTCTCGCGGGCCTCGCGGGCGGCGCTGGAACGCTGGAACAGTAGCGAGACGCCGACCAGCACGATCGACACCACGATCATCAGCGTCGAGATCGCGTTGATCTCGGGCGGCACGCGCTGCTTGAGCATCCCGTAGACGTAGAGCGGCAACGTGGTGGTCCCGACGCCGGCGTTGAAGAAGGTCACGACGAAGTCGTCGAGCGAGAGCGTGAACGCGAGCAGCCCACCGGCCAGCACGCCTGGCATCAGGATCGGGAAGGTGACTCGCCAGAAGGTGACGATGCGGTTGGCGCCGAGGTCGCCGGCGGCCTCCTCGAGCGTCGGGTCCATGGTGGCGAGGCGCGCCCGCACGACGATGGCCACGAACGAGATGTTGAACGCCACGTGCGCGATGATGATGGTCGCGAAGCCGGGCACCAGGCGGATCCCGAGCAGCGCCTGCGCCGCCTCGAACACCAGGTTGAAGAACACGGCGAGCGCCACCCCGTGTGTGATGTCGGGGATCACTACCGGCAGGTAGAAGAGGGCGTCGAGGGTCTTGCGGCCGCGGAAGCGGCCGCGGCCCAGCGCCAGCGCCAGCATCGTGCCCAACGCCGTCGCCACCAACGTCGCCAAGGTGGCGACGACCAGTGAGTTGCGCACCGCCTTCAGGAGCAGCTCGGTCTGGAAGCGCGCAGCTTCGGTGCCGGCGGTGATGTTGCCGCTGAAGATGTTCTCGTACCAGCGGGTGGTGAACCCTCGCCACGCCGACACCGAGGCCGAGTCGTTGAAGGAGAAGACGACCAGCACCAGGATCGGCACCCACAAGAACAGGTAGGCGATCACCGGGCTCAACCACAGACCGGCCTGGCCGATCCGGCGTACCGCCATGTCGCGGGCGAACCGGCCCTTGTCGAGAGCGAAGCGGTCGGTCGCGAGCTCCTCACCGGGCAGCCTGGCAGCCATCAGGCGTCACGCTCCTGGCCCCAGCGCGTGTACACGAGCACGCCGATGAACACGATCAACAACAGGACCATCGAGACCGCGCTGCCGAGCGGGATGTTGCCGCGGCCTCCGAACTGGCTCTGGATGAGGTTGCCGATCATCAGGCCGCGGGTGCCGCCCATCAGGTCGGGGGTCACGAACGCGCCGATCGATGGGATGAAGACGAGCATGCAGCCGGCCACGACGCCGGGCAGGGTCAGCGGGAACACGACCCGCAGGAACGCGACGACGTCGCTGGCGCCGAGGTCGTGGGCGGCCTCGACGTAGCGCTGGTCGAGGCGCTCGACCGACGCGAAGATCGGCAGCACCATGAACGGCAGGTAACCGTACACGAGGCCCAGCACCACGGCGTTGGAGGTCAGCAGCATCTGGAGCGGCTCGAGGATCACGCCCAGCCGCAACAGCAGCTCGTTGAGGAGCCCCTCGCGCTGCACGATCGTGATCAGCGCGTAGGTGCGCACCAGGAAGTTCGTCCAGAACGGCAGCAGGACCAGGAACAGGAGCAGCAACCGCATCCTCGGGTCGCGGCGTCGGCTGATGAAGAAGGCCAGCGGATAGCCGAGCAACAGGCAGAAGAAGGTGGTAATCAAGGCCACGTAGAGGCTGCGCCAGATGACCGGCCCGAACACGTCGATGGTGCGCTGGTAGTGGTCGATCGTCAGCGGCGGCACCGGCGCCCCGGCCGGGCCCCTGGTGAGGAAGCTCGAGACCGCCACGAACACCAGCGGAAGCAGGAAGAACAGCACCAGCCAGACGGTCGCCGGGACAGCCAGTCCGATCCCGCGCGAAGGTCGCCCGCGCCGGCCGGCGGCCGGCCCCCCCGCACCGTCTCGCTGGCCGACACGCTGCGCACTGCTGCCCAAAGTGCGATGGAGCATACCAGGCAGCGGAAGCGCTGAACCGAGGCTTGTCAAGCCCGAAGAAGAAAGCGTCCAGCACGGCGTAAACGTGAAGCATCACAAGTTGGTTCTCACGACCTCGTGCTAGGCTCTCGCCATACGGGCAAGAAGGAGCGTGAGATACTTCAAGACAACCCTAAAGTGTGAGTGA
>CAYNOS010000004.1:78342-99382 GCA_964398985.1 uncultured bacterium | reverse complement strand
GGCATGTTCCTGCCGATGTTCTCGATCATCGGGCAGTTGAGCCAGTAGCGCGAACCGCTGGCAGCGGCTCGCGTTGTCTCAAAACCCCTTCATGGAGCCGACCAGCACGGCGGCCTCAGAATGGACAACACAGACTCATCTAGATTCGGCAAGCGCTACAGCGCGCCACGAAGAGAAGCACGTTGCTGTCCGGGGTCACCGGCCCGTGCCTCCAATCACCATGCACGGCCTGGATGTCGAAGCCGGCGCGGCTGAGGGACTCGCTCAGCTCACTCAGCGAGCGGAACCGCAACGTGCTGTCGACGACCAGGTGCTCGCCGGTGTCGAGAAACAGGTTGTGGCCGACGAAGTGAACCAGACCCCCCGAGGCGCCTACGACCTCTAGCCATGTCTCCATGGGACCAGCAGGCGTGTCGACGACCTCGAAGGTCGTTTCGCGGTTCCACGCTTCCCACTCCCGTTTGTCCGGGTTGCGGCTCTCGAACGCCAAGGTGCCTCCGGGCCGCAGCGCAGCGCGAAGATGCCCAAGCACCCTCGCCCATTCGGAGTCGTCCAGGAAGACCTGCGCGACGTTGCCGGTCATCACAGTCAGGTCGGCCTCGCGCGCGCCGATGGCTGCCGCATCGCCTTCGATCCACTCCACGCGCTCGGCTCCCGGTTGTCGCCTGGCCCACGCGAGCATCTCGCCAGCCGGGTCCACCCCGATGACGTGGCGACCCGGCAAAGCCAGTGCTCTGGTCAGGAGCCCCGTTCCGCAGCCGAGGTCCACGATGCGCTTGGCCTCAAGCCGAGAGGCCAGTCCGAGGTAGAACTCGGTGTCTGCTCGGCGGGGGTTGTCCCTGTCGTAGAGAGCTACCAGACGCGGATCCACGTAGTGCAGATCGAGCTTCACGCTGCATTCTAGAGGGACCCCACTGGCCGTCGCGGTCCTCGGCTCGTTGCCGATCAGGCTTGACCTCCTGGCGGGGAGAGCAGACGTACCATGGGGCGATGACGACTGCGGTCGAGCGGTTCTTCGAGCGCTACGAGAGCCTCTTCAATCTCGCCCTCCGGAAGGAGGTCGACATGGACGACGTCGCGGCCCTGTACGCGGCCGAGTTCGTCGCCGCGTCTCCTGCTGGCGTCTTCACGGGCAAGAACGACGACCAGCTCAAACGAGTGATGGCTGACGGCTACGAGCGGTATCGCGCGATGGGTACCAAGGCGATGCGGTTGCGAGGCGTGGCGGTCTCGGCGATAGATCAACTGCATTGCGTTGCGCACGTTTCCTGGACCGCCGTCTACGCCCGCCCGGATCATGAGGACGTGACGGTCGACTTCGACGTCCACTACCTCCTGCGGTTGCAGGCCGGAGGCGTGAAGGTCTTCGGATGGGTGGCAGGTGACGAAGAGGCGCTCCTGCGGGAGCGCGGCATCATCTAGACGCTCGAGGTCCCGTCACGGGCGGCTTCGACGCTCTCGGCCTCCGGCAGGCCGTCGGCGCGCAGTGTGTTGACCCCGAACCGCCCCTCGGTCAGCGTGCCGGTCTTGTCGAAGGCGACGATGCCGATCTCGCGGGCGCGCCCTCGCCGTTGACGGCGCCCGCCACGACCGCGTCGCCCTCCTCCTTCGTCACGGGCCGCGACTCGCCGGTCAGGAACGACTCGTTGACGCTGCTGCGGCCTTCGGTCACGTTGCCGTCGGCCGCGATCTGCTCTCCTGGCCGCACCAGGATCACGTCGCCGGGGCGCAGTTCGGTTACCAGCACATCCTCGCCACCGGACTCGCCAAGGCGGTGCGCCGTGTGTGGGATCAGCGATAGCGTCATCATGCCCGGCCTACGGGCGGCCAGCTCAGGCCGCGCGCCGCGCAGGAAGACGCTGCCGTCGTAGACGAAGAGCACGGTGCCGAGAGCCGGGTTGACCCACTCGACGCCCGGGAAGCTCAGTGCCTGGTAGCCGAACCACGACTGGATCTGCTCGCTGAAGTAGAGGATCGGGAGTGCGAGCAGTAGCGAGAGCCAGAAGCGCGCCCTGAACAGCTCCGGCGAGTGATGTGCGTGGGCTCCACCGGCGTGACCGGCGTGATCGCGGTGCTCGTGGTCTGCGCGGGTGCGCGCCCGGTGAGATACGTGCCCGTGATCGTGCCCGCGGTGATCACCCTGCTCGCTTGGGCTCATGCTCGCAGCGGTACGGCATCGCGCTGTGGCGCGGGTCTGGCTGAGCGGGCCGCCTGCCCTTGGTCGTCTCACATGCTAGGTTCTTGGACACGAGTATCAACGGAGATCCGTATCGGCTGCCCGACGCAAGGCAGCCTGGGTGCAGGAGGTTTGCCATGGCTTCGCGTCTCGCCCGTGTAGTTGTCGGCACTGTACTTCTGGTCTTCTTGACGGCGTGTCCGGAGCCTGCAAGCGTCGTCAGCGTCAGCCTCCTCGGTGGCGATCTCGTGCTGCCGACCGGTGTCAGTCGCGCGCTTGAGGTCGACGTTCACACGATCGGGGCGATTGACGCCAGCGTCTCGTGGGCGAGCAGTGACGAAGGCGTGGCAACGGTCGATGACGGAGGCACGCTGACCACTCACGCGCCGGGTTCTGCGGCCATCACCGCGACCAGCAACGCGGACGCGACCAAGAGCGGTAGCATCAACGTCACCGTCAACGCTCCGGGCGCTATCCGCTGGGGACGCCAGTTCGGCACGACGAGCGGCGAGCACCTGACCGCTGTAGCCGCTGATGCCGAGGGCAACGTTTACGCCGCTGGGTACACCGGCGGAGCGCTTGAGGGCGCGAACTCCGGCGCGGCTGACGCTTTCATCCGCTCCTATGATGGTGATGGTGGGCTGCGTTGGACGCGGCAGTTCGGTACGTCTGGCAGCGATGTTGTTTTTGCCATCGCCACGGATGTCGAGGGCAACGTTTACGCCGCTGGGTACACCGGCGGAGCGCTTGAGGGCGCGAACTCCGGCGCGGCTGACGCTTTCATCCGCTCCTATGATGGTGATGGTGGGCTGCGTTGGACGCGGCAGTTCGGTACGTCTGGCAGCGATGTTGTTTTTGCCATCGCCACGGATGTCGAGGGCAACGTTTACGCCGCTGGGTACACCGGCGGAGCGCTTGAGGGCGCGAACTCCGGCGCGGCTGACGCTTTCATCCGCTCCTATGATGGTGATGGTGGGCTGCGTTGGACGCGGCAGTTCGGTACGTCTGGCAGCGATGTTGTTTTTGCCATCGCCACGGATGTCGAGGGCAACGTTTACGCCGCTGGGTACACCGGCGGAGCGCTTGAGGGCGCGAACTCCGGCGCGGCTGACGCTTTCATCCGCTCCTATGATGGTGATGGTGGGCTGCGTTGGACGCGGCAGTTCGGTACGTCTGGCAGCGATGTTGTTTTTGCCATCGCCACGGATGTCGAGGGCAACGTTTACGCCGCTGGGTACACCGGCGGAGCGCTTGGGGGCGCGAACGCCGGCGCCGCCGACGCTTTCGTCCGTTCTTATGATGGGGATGGCGGCCTGCGTTGGACGCGGCAGTTCGGTACAGCCAGCAGCGATGCCGTTTTAGGTGTTGCGACTGATGGCGGTGGCAACGTTTACACCGCTGGGTTTACCGTTGGAGCCCTTGTGGGCGAGAACGCCGGTTCGGCTGACGCTTTCGTCCGCTCCTATGATGGTGATGGTGGCCTGCGTTGGACTCGCCAGTTCGGTACGTCAGGTGCCGAAGAAGCGTATGACGTTGCCACGGATGCCGAGGGCAACGTTTACGCCGTTGGGTACACCGTCGGAGCGCTCGAGGGCGCCAACGCCGGCTCGGCTGACGCTTTCATTCGCTCATTCTGGCCCTGACGACCGCGCACAGCGCTGAGACGGGCCGACTACCGTCGCGCTCCGCGTGTGGGCTGCGAGCCGCGCGACAGCCCACACGCGACCGCGGCACGTCGGCCGGCAAGTGACTATGCTGTGCTCAGCGTGGATCCGGTCACGACCCAAAGGCTCGGCGGCGCCGCCTTGTTCGCGGCGGCCACGGCCGTCTGGTTCGTCTCCGGCTTCGGCTGGCTCTGGTTCCTGGTGCTGCTGTTCGCCTTCGACGTCTTCATGCTCGGCTACCTGGCCGGTCCGAAGGTGGGAGCCGCCGTCTACAACCTCGGCCACGGCTTCCTGTTGCCGGGACTCGCAGCGCTGCTCTTCGCACTCACCGGTACAGCCTGGTTGCTGGCTCTCGCGAGCCTCTGGTTCGCGCACATCGGCATCGATTACGCCTTCGGTTACGGCCTGAAGTCACCCGAAGGCTTCGACAAGACTCATCTTGGCGTGATCGGGAGGGCTAGAGGCGAGCGGTAGGCGGCTCGCCAGAGCGCCGTAGTAGGATGTTGCGTCCGGGCGGAGCCTGGCGTCCGACGTTCCGAAGCGTCAACCTGAAGTCCACGGGAGGCCCTAGACATGACCAAGACCAGCCGTCGAGCCCTGTTCACCCTGGTCGCCGTTTCGCTGCTGGCGAGCGCAGCGTTCGCCCAAGTCGAACCACTTGACCCGCCCGAGCGCGTCAGCGTGGCGTACGTCCCGATCATGAAGTTCGCGCCGCTCTACGTGGCCGCCGAGCGCGGCCTGTTCGAGGCGCTCGGTCTCGACGTCGAGATCAACCGCGTCGCGTCCGGCACCGAGGCCATCGCCTTCCTGACCGAAGGGCAGATCGACGTCGGTGGGATCGCCATCGTGACCTCCCTCTGGAACGGTTGGAATCAGGGTCTCGACATCCGCGTTATCGCTCCCGGCGGTCTCGAGCCGTTCGAGAACAGCCCCACCAAGCTGATGGTGCGCGCCGACCTGTTCGAGTCGGGAGCCGTCACGAGCATCGCCGACCTGCGCGGCCGCACCGTGTCGGTCGCCGGCGGGCCCGGCAGCGGCGGCGAGTACCTCGCGTCCAAGGCGCTCGAGCGCGCGGGGCTGACCATTCGCGACGTGAACCTCGTCAACGTCGGCAACCCCGACATGCCGGCGAGCTTCGAGGGCGGCGCCATCGATGCCGGCATCCTCGGCTCGCCTTACGCGCAGCAGGTGGAAGAAGCCGGTTTCGCCGTGGAGCTGGCTGGCGATCTGACCCCCGGAGCCATGACCGTCGCGTTCGTCGGCTCGAACAACTTCGTCACCAACCGGCCCGAGGTGGCACGGCGCTTCGCCCTCGCGCTCATGCAGGCTGCCCGGCTGATGCAGGGCGAGGACTTCCTGAGCGATGCCAACGTGGACGCCTACCTCACGTACGTCAGCTCGACGCCCGAGGCAGTCGCCGGCGACGCCCTGCTCGTGTTCGACCCCAACCAGGAGATCCCTGTCGAGGACCTCGCCGACGTGGAGCGCACGCACCGCGAGAACGGCCGCACTGAGTACACCGAGGCGCTCGACCTCGGCAACGTCGTCAACACCGAGTTCACCGAGTGGGCCCTGGAAGTCCTGGGCATCTACGGGGAGTAGTTGCCAGAAGCTACACCTAAGATCAGCGCCAAGAACGTAGCGAAGCGCTTCGAGACGGCCCACGGCACCGGCATAGCCCTCCACGACTTCAACCTCGACGTGGAAGAGGGCGAGTTCGTGTGCATCGTGGGCCCTTCGGGCTGCGGCAAGTCGACGTTCCTGCGGATCCTCGCCGGCCTCACCTCGCACAGCGAGGGCAGCGTCAGCATCGCCCCCGGAGCGCCAGGCAAGCCCCTCAACAGCGTCGTCTTCCAGGAGTACGCGATCTTCCCATGGAAGACGGTGCTGGAGAACGTCGCCTTCGGGCTGCAGATGCGCGGCATCGGCCGACAGGAGCGCCACGATGTGGCGCGTCAGTGGCTCGCGCGCGTCGGACTCAGCAAGTTCGAGCGCTACTATCCGGCGCAGCTCTCGGGAGGCATGAAGCAGCGCGTCGCGATCGCCCGCGCGCTGGCCAACGATCCCGAGGTGCTCCTGATGGACGAGCCGCTCGGAGCCCTCGACGCGCAGACCAAGACCGTGCTCCAAGGCGAACTGATGCGCATCTGGGAGGAGCACCGCAAGACGGTCGTCTACGTGACCCACTCGATCGACGAGGCGGTGCTGTTGAGCGACCGGGTGGTGATCATGACCGCGCATCCGGGCACCAACAAGACCGAGTTCGAGGTCACGCTGCCGCGCCCGCGCACCATCGCTACGACCGCCACTCCTGAGTTCGCCGCCATGACCGGCCTGGTGTGGCAGGCGCTCGAAGACGAGGTCAGGAAGGCCATGGCGGACCAGTGATGTGCCGATGACCGTGCCGGCGTGGCTCGTGTGGTTGGTGGTGTTCGGCGTCGTGGGCCTGTTCGTGTACGCGGCCGATCACTACGGCAGACGCGTGCCCGTCAAGCGGCAGGTGCTCTACAACCGGCTGCTGGCGTTCGGGTTCCCGCTACTGCTGCTGCTCGTGTGGGAACTGCTGGTGAGCGGCGGGTACCTCAACGGTCGCTGGTTCCCCCCGCCCAGCAGGATCGCCCGCGCGCTGTGGGACCTCATCGTCACCTACGACCGCTTCAATCGCACCAGCTTGTTGGGCCGTCCCTGGCTGATCCCCTCGGTGCTGCCGGAGTTGGGGTGGCGCGGCGCGTGGGGCCTCATCACCGAGAGCCATGTGCTGGCGACGCTCTTCCGAGTTGCGGCCGGCTTCCTGATCGGCGCCGCACCGGGGGTGTTGGTCGGCATGGCGATGGGCTTGAACCGCACGATCCGACAGATGCTCGACCCCATCATGTCGGCCGTCTACGTGCTGCCGAAGATCGCCATCTTCCCGCTGATGATGCTGATCTTCGCCAACCCCTTCGGGGAAGGGCCGAAGGTGGCGGTCATCGCGATCACCGCCTTCTTCCTGATCGCCATCAACACCATGGCCGGCGTGCGCGGCATCGAGCCCGTCTACCTCGAGGCCGGGCGCAACTACGGCGCCGGCCGCTGGCAGATGTTGAGGCACGTGATCGTGCCCGCCGCCTTGCCGATCATCTTCTCGGGCCTGCGCATCGCTCTGGGGTCGGCGCTGATCGTGATCGTGGCGGTGGAGTTCATCCGCGCCCAGCAAGGCGTCGGCTTCCTCGTCTTCTACTACTGGCAGATCCTCGCCATCGACAAGATGTACGCCTCGTTGTTCGTCGTGATGCTGCTGGGCGTCGGTCTGACGTGGCTGCTGCAGTGGATCGAGCGCCGGGCGATGCCGTGGCGGAGTTGAGTTAGCTCGCGTCGGTCAGCGACTCGAGCGCGGCCGCCAACTTCGCTCGCGCCTCCGAGGGGAGGTGAGGCACCTTGGCCCGAGCGTGCTCAGGGGCCAAGGCGAAGAGGGTCTCCGGGTCGACGACGCTGACCTCGACGCTGCCCGGCTCGACCTCTCGCACCACCACGTTGCACGGCAGCAGCAGGCCGATGCTGCGGTCGGCTCCGAGGGCCTGGTGCGCGAGGTGCGGGTTGCACGCTCCGAGGATGCGGTACGGCTCGATCTTGGCGCCGATCTTCGCCTCGAGGGTGGCGGTGACGTCGATATCGCTGAGTACGCCGAAGCCTTGTCGCTTGAGGGCGGCGGTCACCGCATCGATGGCGGAGTCGAAGTCGCTGTGGAGGGTCTTGGTGATGCCTAGGGGTGCGGTGGTGGTTGCGGTCATGGTTGACCCCAATCTAGGTCTGCGCCGCCGGGCAGCGGGTACGCCGCGCGACCCTGATGTGACAACGAAGGGGAGGCGCCCCGCAGGGCGCCTCCATTCGGGCGTTCACGCGTGTGAGCGACGGCTCAGTCGGGGAAGTGGCCTGAGTGCACGCGTCCGAGGCCGTAGTAGGGATCGTTGCCCGGTTCGCCCAGGTCGTCGGCGCGCTTGCGCAGCTCTGCCGTGAGTTGGGCAGGGGTGAGGTTGCCCTGAAACTCTGAGAGGATCAGCGCCGCGACGCCCGACGCGTGAGGCGCCGCCATGCTCGTGCCCGCCGACCAGTACCAACCGCCGTTGCCGGTGCTGAACACGAGGTCGAAGACCCAGCACGGGCGGAGCAGCCCCGCGACCGTGCAGCCCTCTTCGCCTGGGTAGACGGCGTCGCCGCCAGGAGCCGCGAAGTCGATGACCGAGCGCCCGTAGTTCGTGTACGAGGCCGGGTAGTCAAGGAACGCGTTCAGCGGGTCGGTCGCCCAGCCGATGGGTGCTGACGCGCTGATGCTGAGCGCGTGGGGGGCGTCGCTCGGCAGGTGGATCAGCGAGCCGGCGCCGTCGTAGTTCACTGCCTCGTTACCAGCGGAGGTCACGACCAGGGAGCCTTTCTGGTACGCGTACCTCACGGCCCTCGCGACCGCGACCTTCAATTCCTGGGCCTCCTTGGCCGTGTAGCAATCGGCGGGGTCATCGCATGAACCGCTCTTGAGAATCGCGGCGCCGAGGCTCATGTTGATGATGTCGGCGTCATTGTTCGCGGCGTAGATGATCCCCTGGATGACGCTCTCGAACGAACCGCTGCCTGAGTCGCTGAGCACCTTGACCAGCACGAGCTCGGCCTCCGGAGCCACCCCGATGACGCCGAAGGCGTTGTCGGCCGCGGCGATCGTGCCGGCCACGTGCGTGCCGTGGCTGAAGGTGTCCGGGAGCGTGTAATCGACGGGCTCGCCGGGGACGAAGCTCCCGCTGAGAGAGTAGTTGATGTTAGGAGCCAGATCCGGGTGGTCCATGTCGAAGCCGGTGTCCAGCACCGCGACCCTCACAGCGGTCTCCCCAGTGGCACCGTCGTAGCTACCCCTGTGGCCCGCTTCCCACGCCTCGCCGGCGTTGACGGCGTCGTGCCCCCACTGCAGGTCGAAGTAGCCGTCGTCGTCACCGCTGAATGGCGGATTCGCCGCGTCGATCTCGAGCGCGACCTGCTTGGTGGGATCGAGCCACTGCACCGTGATGTCGCGGACCACCGTTCCGTAGCGCTGGTACGCGTTCGGGTTGGCTGTCACCACCGAAGCGAGTCCGGCCTCTGGATGGAAGTAGCGCAGGGTGTCGCCGTTGGCGCGGGCGGTCGCCGGCACGTTCTGGTGCAGGTTGCCTTGAGCGACGATCAGGTAAGTGGCAGGAGTCTTGGCGGCGCGCGCTTGCGCTTCCAGTAGCGCCGCGTCTTCCTCCGTGGAACAAGCTACGAGCGCGAGGACGATGGCGAGCAACAAGGCGCTCAAACGAAACGTTTTCACTTACGAGCCTCTTTCCGAGGTCTGTCGGTGCTCACCTGGAACACGAGCGCGATCGCCTTCTCACGCTCCGATGGTCACCAGCAACCAGCCTCTTGGTGTATCGTTCTCCAGCTTACAGGAATCAAGCTAATGGCTGGGATTTGAGTCACCGCAGTTGCTGGGTCCCACGTGGTTAGTGGCTGGCGGACGCCGGCTGTCGGGCCGCCCACTGGCGCGCGGATGGAAGCAGGCGTATGCTCCGCGCAGCCAACCAGTTTGTGGTGACCGTACGCGTTTGGACCGAAGGAGGATGCGATGCCGTTCTACCTGACCAGGTTCAGCTACACCCCGGCGACATGGGCCAAACTGATGGAGAGCCCGGAGGACCGCCGCAAGGCCGCCAAAGAGTACATCGAGGCTGTCGGGGGCAAGCTCCACGGCTTCTGGTTCGCTTTCGGGGAACACGACGGCTACAACCTCTGGGAGGCTCCCGACAACGTTTCCATGGCTGCCACCGCGATCGCGATCGGTGGGGGCGGCGCCCTCAAGTCGTTCGAGACCACGGTGCTGATGAGCGTCGAGGACACTCTGTCCGCCCTGGAGAAGGCCGCCAAGATCAAGTACCGGGCGCCGGGCAGCAAGCGCTAGGGGCAACCTCAGAGCGTGGTGGCGCGCGCTGGGTCACTCGTCAGCTGCGGTCGGCCGTTCCCGCGTCAGTTCCGCGAAGACACCGACGCGCCTGGCGAGCTCCTGCTTCAGCGCTAGGGTGTCCGTCACGATCGTCACGAAGTCCGCTCCCCAGCTGGCAGCCTGCGCAGCGAACTCGGCGCTGGCGCAGTGCAGGCCGGCGAACTTGCCGTGGCGTTTGGCCGCGGCGAAGATGCTCTTGACCGTGCGTTGATGTTCCTCGCGGACGCTGTCCTGCTCAGGGGGGAACCCGAGCGCGAGGCTCAAGTCGGCGGGGCCGACGTAGACCCCATCGAGCCCGGGCGTGGAGAGTATCGCGTCCAACTCGTCAAGCGCCCCCCTGGTCTCGATCATCGCGAAGACGAGCACGGCGTCGTTGGCGCCAGCGAAGTACCCGGGGCCCTCGGTGATTGCGGGCCGCACCGGTCCGAAGCTGCGTGTCCCCACCGGCGGGTAGCGGCAGGCGGAGACGGCTGCCTCGGCGTCCTTGCGGGTGCTCACCAGCGGCACGATCACGCCGGCCGCGCCGGCGTCGAGCAGGCGCATGATCACGCCCGGCTCGTTCCACGGGACGCGCGCTAGCACCGGCACGCCGGTCCCGGTGAGAGCCTGCAGGATCCTGACCGCCGACGCCTGGTCGGCCAGGCCATGCTGCATGTCTATGCACAGCGAGTCGAACCCGGCGCGCGCGGCGATCTCGGCGACAAACGCGTCGGGGACAGCGAGCCAACAGTTGGTGGTCGCCTTGCCGCTGCGCCAGCGGCCCTTGAGGGAGGAGATGGCTGCCAACATCATCAAGGTCACAGACTATTACGTTGCCGCCGTGGACTAGGGCCGCCTCGTGATCGCTTGCAGCACGCTCCTCGCCCCCCTGGCCTTCTTCGCCTTCGTGAGCCTGGGTCTGCCCGACGCCCTGCTCGGGTTCGCTGTGACGCAGTAGTGGGCGCTGTTGTTGGCTTTCGGCCTGCTCACCTCGGGTTGATGCTCATCGGGCCGGCGATCGCGCCGGTCTTCGCCTCGCTGATCAGCCTCACGCCCGCCAGGGTCGGCCGCGAGCACGCCGACGACGCGATCGGCTTCCAGATCGCCGCGTCCGGTCTCGGCGGAGCTGGAATCACCGCCGCGGTATGGCTGGCTTCGAGGTCCTTTGGGCTGGAGTTCGTCGGCGCTTCGGTCGTGGGCACGAGCCTGCTGCTGTTCCAAGCGCTTGTTACCGTTAGGCATGAGACCTGAAGACCGGCTCCCAGGGGAGCCCAAGGCGTACTTCATCGAGGAATCTGCCGGGCGCTTCAGGCCGACCGGGTACGTGGCCGGCGCCTGGAACCCGGCCGAGCAGCACATCGCGCCGGCGCTAGGCGTCATCGCACACGCCATCGAGGCCGATGGCCAACGCCGCGGCCGCGGCCACCTGCAGCTCGCCAGAGTGAGTTACGAGATCCTCGGCACGCTGCCCCTCGAACCCGTCGACCTCAGCGTCGATGTGCTCAGGCCAGGCAGGACGATCGAGCTTGTCGAAGCGCGCCTCAGCCGCGAAGGCCGGCCGGCGGTCATCGCGCGCGCTTGGCTGGCTGCGGCGTACGACACCGCTGCCCTGGCCGGCTCGCCCCTCCCACCCATCCCGGGGCCGGAGCAGACGCCCGCGTGGCGTCTGGGCGAGTACTGGCCAGGGCAGTTCGTGCGCTCGCTCGAGCTCAAACGGCTCCAGGCGGAACCGGGCCGCGCGAGCGGCTGGCTCAGCACCGAGCTCGAGCTCATAGCCGGCGTCGCGGTCAGTGACACGGCCAGATTGCTGGGGCTGGTCGACGTGGCCAACGGCGCCACTCCTCGAGTCGCCAAGGAACTGGCGAGCTTCCCCAACCTGGACCTCACCGTGCACCTGTTCCGCGCTCCGAGCGGGCGCTGGCTGGGCCTCGACACCTCCGTCACCTTCGGGCCGACGGGCCTGGGGGTGACCCACAGCATCGCTCACGACGAGACGGGGCCGTTCGGAACGGTGATGCAGACGCTGACCGTAAGGCCCGTGGCTGGCGCCTGACGCCCGGCTTCGGCCAGTTCCGCTTCACTGACTGCACCCTAGGCGGCTACGATGAGAGCCCTTCAAACTCCGCAGAGCCGGACGTTCCAGCCGGCGGTCAGGTGGTGACTCGGATGCCAGAGGAGTTCGATCAGTGGGACGACCTGCTGCTCTCGGGGGCGTTCGCGCCGCGGGGCGCCCTGCTCTCCGGCTTGACCGCGCAGCAGGCAGGCGAACTCCCTGACTGCGCGCCGCACTCCATCTACCAAGAGTTGTGGCACGCCACCATGGTCCTCGAGATTTCTCTCGCCAACGGGCGGGTGGCCCTTGGGAGCTGGCCGTGGGCGGAGCACTTTCCCGCCGAGCCCGAGCCCGCCGGCGAGGCGGAATGGAGCGAGCTGATCGAGCGGTTCCTGCGGGCGTCCTCCGAGGCCGTCAGCAGGGCGGCCGACGAAGACTGGCTGCGGAGTCCCGATCCGGGCTTCGAGGAGTACGGCCTGTCGTGGCGCGACGCGCTGGAGTTCCTGGCCGTCCACACCGCCTACCATCTGGGCCGCGTCGTTCTGCTCAGGCAGATGCTGGGTGCGTGGCCGCCGGTCAAGAGCTAGAGCTCGGCTCGCGGCGGCGGCTGCCGCCGACGGTCGGGAAGGTTCGCAGTTGCCTGCCAGGAATATCGCGCCGCTCGTCGCTGCATAATCCGACGAAGGAGGACGAATCATGGCCAAGACCAGCCAGTCGAGCTCGGCTCGGCAGCCGCCCGAACCCGGTAGTCGCGGTGACATCGACACCTGGATCAGCCGCGTCATGCCCGAGCTGAGTCCGACAGTCAAGCGCCTGGACGAGATGATCCGCGCTGCGCACGACGACCTGCAGTACGCCGTCAAGTGGAGGAAGGCGTACTACGGGCTTCCTGAGCGAGGCTGGATCGTCGAGCTGGTCGCGTACGACGTGTCTGTGAACGTCGTTTTCCACGGCGGAGCGGACTTCGACTCACCGCCGCCGCTCGGTGAAAACGGCCGCAGCCGGTACGTGAAGGTCAGGTCGGAAGCGGAGGCGGACACGTCCGCGATGCGCGGCTGGATCGAGCAGGCGGGACGCACGACAGGCTGGCAGTCGCGCGAGTGAGCGAGCACCCAACCAACGCCCGCCCGCTCCCCCGCATCGTCACGCGCGAGGAGTGGGACGTCGAGCGCGCCGAACTCCTCGGTGCCGAGAAGGCGCTCACCCGCCAGGCCGCAGCCGTCGCCGCCAAGCGCCGCCGCCTGCCCGCCGTGCTGGTGGACAAGGATTACCGCTTCGAAGGCGAGCACGGCCCCGTGACGCTCCGCGACATGTTCGAGGGGCGCAGCCAGCTGATCGTCTATCACTTCATGTTCCACCCAGACTGGGACGAGGGGTGCGACGGCTGCTCCTGGTTCATCGACGGGGTCGCCGAACCGGCGCACCTGCACGCTCGCGACGTGAGCCTCGCCCTGGTGTCGCGCGCTCCGCTCGCCAAGCTGCTGGCGTACCGCAAGCGCATGGGCTGGTCGCTGCCATGGTTCTCGTCGGCCGGCAGCAGCTTCAACCACGACTTCCACGCGACCGTCGGCGACAGCGAGCATCATGCGCTTTCGGTTTTCATCACCGATGGCCGAGACGTGTGCCACACCTACCAGACCTTCAACCGTGGGGTCGAGCTGCTCGGCGCCGCGTTCAGCCTCCTCGACTTGGTCCCGTACGGTCGACAGGAGAGCTGGGAGGACTCGCCTTCCGGCTGGCCGCAAGGCGACCCCTACGTCTGGTGGCGCAGGCACGACGACTACGACACCGGTATCGCGCCGCCCTCCTCCGTCGACCTCGGCCGGCCGCGTTAGAGTCTCTCCATTCGGAGGCGTGCGTGAACCATTACCTGCTGATGTACCACCTGGCGAACGACTACCTGGACAGGCGGCCGGAGTTCCGCGGAGCTCACCTGGCGCTGGCGAAAGAGGCCGTTCAGCGCGGTGAGATGTTGCTCGGGGGCGCCCTCGCCGACCCCGCCGACCTGGGCCTGCTGGTGTTCAAGGGTGACACTCCCGCGGTGGCCGAGCGCTTCGCGGAGGCTGACCCGTACGTGCTCAACGGCCTCGTCGAGCGCTGGGAGGTCCGGCGCTGGACGACGGTCGTGGGCAAGGACGCGGCGCACCCGGCCTGAGGAGCAAGGCAGGCTCGGGGCCGCGGGACCTGGTGCCGTCAAGGCGAACCTGAGTCCGCAATAGCGCGTGGCAGAATGAGAACCTGTCCAGAGCGGCACTGCCCACGTCCGCTCTGAAGGGAGAAGCATGACCTTCAGCCGTCCGCCCACCGTCCTCCTCATCGGTTCCCTTGGCGTGGCGCTGATCGTGCTGTCGTTCGTGCTGGCCCGTTTCGGCAAGGAACCGACACCCGTGCAAGTCCTGTCACCGGCGGCGACCCCCGCTCAGACGCCCACTCACTCCGAGCACTCGAGCGGCCCCACGACCACCGCCGCCTCTCAGGCCCATCCGGCCCAGAACCAGCCGTCGGCCCAGGCACAGCAACCGGCCGCCCCACCCCAGCCGGCGGCAGCGCCTTCCACGCCTGGCACTCCGGGTGCCGCTCCGCTCCTGGCGCAGGCTCCCGGTGGCCCCCCGACCGTTGGCTACATAGCCGACGTGAGCTACACGCTGACCACCGGCCTGGCCGGCGGGCGCATGGCTTTCATCGGCGTCGGCGGCGACATCGACGGCGTAGCCAACCCGACGTTGAGGGCCAAGCCCGGCCAGACGGTTCAGGTCACGCTGATCAACGGCGACAACGTGACCCACGACATCCTGGTCGAAGGCTTCGACGGCGCCCACAGCAACGTCGTCGACCGCATGGGAGGCACCGAGGTGATCGCGTTCCGCGCCGGCGAGGAAGGCGTGTTCGACTACTGGTGCACCATTCCGGGGCACCGCCAGGCGGGCATGGAAGGCCAGTTCGTGGTTGGCGAAGGAGTGGCCGCCGAGGCTTCCCAGTTCGAGAGCATCGTCAGGCTCGCCGACGACCTGCCGGCACGCATCGGGGGGCGCACCGAGCCGTTGACGCACGAGGTGCTGCTCACGACTGTCGAGCGCGAGGCCGAGTTGGCCGACGGCACCACCTACCGGTTCTGGACGTTTGACGGACAGGTGCCCGGTCCGTTCCTGCGTGTCATGGAAGGCGACACGGTCGACCTGGTGCTGGAGAACCCGTCCGACAGCTTCTACGTCCACTCGATAGACCTGCATGCCGTCACCGGCCCCGGAGGCGGGGCGGTCTCCACTCAGACGCTGCCCGGCAACCGGACGGGATTCCGTTTCCAGGCGCTGAAACCGGGGCTCTACGTCTATCACTGCGCCACGCCGATGGTGGCCCACCACATCAGCAACGGCATGTACGGCCTGATCCTCGTGGAACCGCGCGGTGGTCTGCCGCCGGTCGACCGCGAGTACTACGTGATGCAGGGCGAGCTCTACACCAACCAGCCGTTCGGCTCGCGAGGCCTTCAGGAGTTCAGCGTCGACAAGCTGCTCGACGAGCGCGCCGAGTACTTCGTCTTCAACGGCCGCGTCGGCGCCCTGAACACCCATCCGCTGACGGCCGAGGTGGGCGACACGGTACGGATCTTCTTCGGCGTCGGAGGGCCCAACGCCGTCAGCAGTTTCCACGTCATCGGCGAGATCTTCGATCGGGTCTACGACCAGGGCTCGTTGACGTCGGAACCGCTGACGAACGTGCAGACCACCCTGGTGGCGCCGGGCGGCGCGACGATGGTCGAGTTCACCGTCGACTATCCCGGCGATTACGTGCTGGTCGACCACGCCCTCAGCCGCGCCGAGCGTGGCCTCTCGGGCACCTTGCACGTCACCGGCGAGGCGGACCCGAGCATCTACGACGGGGAGATCAACGCGCCTGCAGGACACTAGCGGGCCGGTAACATGCTGGGCCGATGACCGCGCGAGTGCACTTCACCGAGCCGACCACCGGGTACTGGCAGCGTTTCGAGGACGAGGATTCTCTGCGGGGCCCGCTGCGCCTGGAGGACGGTCCGTGGCGCTACGGATACCCGGCCCGGCTTCCCGACGGGCGCGTGCTGGTCCTGCCGATCAGGCAGCTTGCGGCCGACCCGTCGCTGGCGGTTGCTTCGCTGATCAGCAACCAGGCCTCGCTCGACGTGATCGAGGAACTCGGCGTCACGCTGGCGCGGCTGCTGGCGCCTCTGGCGCCCGAAGCGGTGGTGGGGATGCCGACCTTGGGTCTCGCCTTCGCGCCGATCGTCGCCCGCGAGTTGGGATTGCAGCGGATGGTGCCGCTCGGCTACTCGCGCAAGTTCTGGTACCAGGAGGCGGTCTCGGCCACGGTGCGCTCGATCACCGCGCCGGATGACAGCAAGCGGGTCTACCTCGACCCGAACCTGCTGCCGCTGATACGCGGCCGCAAGGTGGTGTTGGTGGACGACGCCGTGAGCAGCGGGGCCACGCTTGACGCCCCGTGGCAGCTCATCGAGTCCCTCGGCGCCGAGGTCTTGGCCTGCGGCGTCGTGATGCGCCAGGGGCGACGCTGGGCGGACACCCTGGGGCCGAGCCGGGCCGGCAAGGTGGTGGGCGTGTTCGACACTCCGTTGTTGCGCGCTGTCGAGGGTGGCTGGGTGCGGCGTGAGTGAAGGCTCGACGCCTTGATCATCACGTCCTGGGGCCAGCGGTCAGGAGGCTAGGAACCCCCTGACCAACGCAACGACTCGCCCGAGCCGCGCGCGTCGAACGACACGATGCGGTAGGCGTCGGCCAGCGGCCCGAACGCGCGCTTCCGGACTGGCGCGCACGCCGCGCAACGGTTCGGCACATACTTGGAGGCGTGCAGTGTCCGGGCGGAGTTTCGGTGTGAACAGCGGATCGACGGCGGCCCCGGTCGCGGTCGCGGTCGCCGGCCTGACCAAGCGCTACGGCAGCCTGACTGCCCTCGACGCACTCGACCTCAGCATCGCCAAGGGCGAGGTCTTCGGACTCGTCGGTCCCAACGGCGCCGGCAAGACCACCACGATGCGGCTCCTGCTCGACCTGATCAGACCGACGGCCGGCTCGCTGAGGGTGCTTGGGACCCCGACCCGCGCAGGGGGAGCCGCGCTCAGGCGGCGCATCGGTTATCTGCCAGGCGAGCTGCGCCTGGAGGGCCGCGTGAGCGCCCGCGACCTACTCCGGCACTACGCCTCCATCAGCGGCGGGGTGGCCGCCGGCGCCATCGAGGGCCTAGCCGAACGGCTGGGTCTCGAGCTGGCGCGCGAGGTGCGCAAGCTCTCAAAAGGGAACAAACAGAAGGTGGGGCTCATCCAGGCGCTGATGCACCGACCCGAACTACTGGTCCTCGACGAGCCGACCAGCGGTCTCGACCCGCTCGTGCAGCAGGAGTTCCTGGCGCTGGTGAGAGAGGCTCGAGATCGGGGCCAGACGGTGCTCCTGAGTTCGCACGTGCTCGGCGAGATCGAGAAGGTAGCCGACCGCGTCGGCGTCTTGCACCGCGGCAAGCTGGTGGAGGTCGGACCCACGGACGCCTTGCGCTTCAGCCGCCGGCGACACGTCAGAGCGGTCCTCCGGGCCTCGCCGGAGGAGGTCCACAGCGCGCTGGGCGAGTTGGGCAGTGCCTTG
Source organism: uncultured bacterium (assembly GCA_964398985.1). Classification (GTDB taxonomy): domain Bacteria; phylum Deinococcota; class Deinococci; order Deinococcales; family Trueperaceae; genus CAYMRL01. The sequence continues at coordinate 81,903 of CAYNOS010000004.1, read as the reverse complement.
CGTGTGGCTGCCGCGGGAGCCGAGGTCCGCGTCACGGGCGCACTCGAGGACGGCGTCGACGCGCTGGTGAAGGCCCTCGCGCTCTTCGAGGTCAGCGACCTGGTGATCGGCGAGCCGCAGCTCGAGGAGGCGATGCTGGACCTCTACCGGGGCGGTGCCCCGGCAACCAGCGACGAAGGTCAGAGTGAGTAGCCGACTGCCGCTGACGCTGCGCGACCTCGCCGAGGGCCGGAGGGGGCTGCTCGCCTGGGCGCTGGGGCTCGTCGGGGTGACGCTGCTTTACCTGCCGATCTACACCTCGGCGGGCGGCAGCGAGATGGTACAGGCGTACCTGGACGCGTTCTCGCCGGAGTTGGCCCGGGTCTTCGGTCTCGACCGCATGGCGACCGGCGCGGGCTACACGCAGGCGACCTACTTCGGCCTCACCGCGTTCCTGGTGTTGGCGATCGCGGCGGTCGGTTGGGGCGCACAGGCGATCGCCGGTGACGAGGAGAGCGGCTCGCTCGAGTTGACCTTGGCTCACGGCGTTTCGCGCACCCAGCTGGTGCTCGAGCGGGGCCTCGCGATACTGCTCAAGCTCGCCGGCCTCGGCGTCATCGGATGGCTGGCGGTCATGGCGCTCTCGGGACCGGCGCAGCTGGAGCTCGACGGTGGGAACGTGGCCGCGGCCTCGCTCGCGCTGTTAGGGCTGACCGCGCTGGCGGCGGCGACCGCTCTGGCCGTCGGGGCCGCCACCGGCAGGAGGTCGATCGCGACGGCCGCGGGAGCCGCGCTGGCGGTGCTGGCGTACGTGGTCGACGCCGTCGCCGTCACTGCCCAGGTGCCGTGGTTGAGGAACCTATCGCCCTACTACTGGGCCTACGGCAACGACCCCATCACCACCGGGAACGACTGGTCCGGCCTAGCGCTGCTGTTCGGCTGCACCGCCCTGCTGATGGTAGCTGCCGTTGTGTCGTTCGCGCGCCGCGACGTCTCGGGCTGAACCGGGATCGACGCCGCGGTTGACATAATGCGGACATGCAGCGACTCCGCAGCCAATCGCCCACCGGCGCGCCCCTCACCATCGTTCGTGCGGCATTGACAGCCCTGCTGGCGGCGTTCTCGCTCAACTCCGTCGCACAGGAGGCGCCCCTTGCCGGCCTGCTGCCCGGGTCGACCGTGGTGGCCGTTCACATGAGCGAGCTCGACGTCCCCAGCGGGCTCTGGAACGGCGCGCTGCAGACGGCGGGGTACCCCGATGTGAGGCCGCTCCTAGAGCGCCTGCTGATGCTGGCTGGCCACAGCGCCAGCGAGGCGCTCGGTCTCGGACACGAGCTCGACGCGCTCAGCATGGAGCTGGAAGCCGAGTTGGCCGCCGCATGCCCTGAGCTCGCGGAGTACGTGGCCGCCCTCGACCACACGGCCAGCCGGGGCTCGGCCGTGATCGGCGTCTCGATGTCGCGGTTCAACCCCCTGCCTGGGGTCGTGCTGGTCTACCGTCCTGCCGACCCGGAGGCTATCGCCGAGATCTACCGCGACCTGGTCTACTGCTTCGCTTCCGAGGTCTCGCTCGACCAGGACGGCGTTCCTCTCGACGTGTTCGCCGACGGCAGCGACCAGCCGCTGATCGCCGCGCTGGTGGACGGTGACGTGGTGGTGGCCACCAACGTCGACCTCGCTAGGGCCGTGGTGCGGTTGGCGGGAGGCTCGAACGAGCCCAGCCACCTGCGCACGCCCGTTGGCCGGCTCGCCTCGAACATGATGCAGGGCGGGGTCGGGTTCACCTTCGACATGGCGGCGCTGGCAGACGCCCTCGAAGGGCTCGTGGGCATGATCCCTGCCGGCGATGATGCTGGTGCGCTCGTCTCCAAGGCTCTCGCGAGCCTCAGGACGGTCAGCGGCATGGCCGTCAACGCCACCTTCGATCAGGGCGGTCTGCTGCTCACCTCGGTCGTCACCGTCGACGACGACTTCGGCGAGAGCGAGCTCGCGGCTCTGGTGCTGGGCAGCGGCTCGCATCTCGATCCTCCGGCGCTAGTCCCTCGCGGAGCCAGCGTGCTGTCGGTGGGCCGGACGGCGTTGCCCGAGTCATTCGCTTGGGTCGACGCCTGGCTGGCCGCGGCGGCTCCGGTGATCGGCGAGAACCTCGACCTGCGGTCCCTGGCAGACCGCTACCTGGAGCTCGATCTGGATGCCGCACTGCTCGCTTGGGTCGGAGGCTCCTGGCACATGGCCGAGCTCGAGGTTCCCGGCACCGACCTGCTTTCCTACCTGGTCGGGATGGAGGGCGTGTTCACGATGCCCGTGACCTCGGAGGAGGCTGCTCGTGCCGGCGTGACCGAGTGGATCCGACTGGCGGAGTCGGCCTTGAACGGCTCCCTGCCGCTGATCTCGGCGCTCGACGACCTCGACCTACCCACCGACGACGGGCTCGGCGATCCCTTCGACGATCCGTTCCGTGAGTCGTTCGCCGGCGAGCTCGGCTGGGACGACATGGTCTCGGTCAAGCAGGAGACCTACCGTGGCGTCGGCTACGAACGGTGGCGGGTTGGTCCCCTCACCGATCTTGGCATGGGCATCTTCGGCGGCCACCTGGTGCTGGCTAACCCGGCCGCCACGATGTCGAAGGTCATCGACGTCTACCTGGGCGCCAGCAGCGTGACCTCGGACCCGAACATCGGGCACCTCGTCGCCAGCCAGTCGCCCGGGCAGCACAACTACGAGATCGTGGACCTGCCGCGCTACCTGCGTGGCTTCGCCGCCATCGCCGATGCGGCGGCGGCGCCCGCGGCCACCGGGGTGCGCGCGGTGGCGCTGGAGGCGGTGGCTTCGGGCGAGTTGAGCATCGACGAGTCCGAGCTGCCGACGTTCGCGGAGCTCGTCACGCTTGGCGACTTCGTCAGCGACCTGCTGGAGGCCCTGGCCGCGCGCACCGGCGTGGCGGTCGGCGGCAGCGAGCGCGTCGGCGACGCCGTCTGGTGGACCTTCAGGATCCCGCTGCGCTGAGGTCGGTCGCGACCTGAACGGCGGCGCCTGGCAGGGGCCGATTCAACACGGCGCCGAGCGCGTGCTGCCTAGACTTGCGGTCTGATGGTTGGCCTGCGAGCCCGTGTGGCGGTGTGCCTGATGGCGACGGCCATGTTCCTGAGCGCCTGCGGAACCGCCGGGCCGCAGCCGCAGGAGATGGCCACCGCCCGCGAGCTGCTGACGTTGGTCAACCAGGCGCGCGCGAGCGGCCGCCAATGCGGTGACACCGCGATGCCCAGCGTTCCGGCGCTGAAGCTCGAGTCGCGGCTGGTCGCCGCAGCTGCCGACCACAGCCAGGACATGCTCGCTATGCGCCGGCTCACCCACACTGGCTCGGACGGCAGCAGCCCCGGTCAGCGCATCGCCCGCACCGGGTACGAAGCCGCGACCTGGGGCGAGAACGCCGCCGTGGGCTACCCCGACGCGCCGGCGGTGATGGCCGGTTGGCTCGGCAGCGCCGGCCACTGCCGCAACCTGATGAACTCCGCGTTTACCGAGTTCGGGGCAGGCAGGGCCGAGAACTACTGGACGCAAGTCTTCGCCCGCCCGCGCTGA
>CAYNOS010000004.1:0-78242 GCA_964398985.1 uncultured bacterium | reverse complement strand
CGCCCGCGCTGAGCGCGCCAGCGTTCAGCGCGCCCGTCAGCGCGGCATGAGGATCCCGACGATCACCGGATCGTGGTCGGATGAGCGGTACGGATCCGGCGCGTACAACGCGTCCTGGTTCGCGAGCTTGAACGTCGTGTCGTAGTCGATCAGGTCGCTCTCGTCGGCGTTGATGTGCCACGCCGTCGCGTTCGTGACGCGCCCCATCAGCGAAGGGCTGGCGAACGCGTAGTCGAGGTAGCCGTACTGGCCGTCGAACACGAAGGTGTATGCCTCCTCGCCCTCGAAGGCCGCCAGCAGATCGGTCAGGTCGTCCGCGGTGCCGTTCACTCCGTCGGGCCCGGCTCTCAGGACTCTGATCGGGTCCTCGCGTGCGTAGCCGTTGAAGTCGCCAAGAAGCAGCGCGTCGGCGCTGCCGGAGCCGGTCGGGTCCTGTGCCACCCACGCGACCAGCAGCTCGGCCGCGAGAGCGCGGGTGCGGTTGCAGTTGCCTTGGCGAGGGTCGTCGTCGCCGCTGACCAGGCAGGCTTCACCCTTGCTCTTGAAGTGGCTGACGACGGCCGTGAACGCGCCGCTGCCGTCCGGCGCCGTGAACGTCTGGGCCAGCGCCGGGCGGTTGCGCGCCCGGCCGGTGGCGTTGGGATCGAGGAACTCGCCTGCCAGCACCGCGTGAGCGCCGCTGGTGCGGACGGCCGCCGGCTTGTAGATCAGTGCCACGCGGATCGTGTCGGGTCCCATGGGACCGCTGTCGACGTAGGCGAAAGTCCCCGGGTCGTCGGCGTTGAGCGCGCTCACCAGGTCGCGCAAAGCGCCTTGGTCGGCGTCGTTCTCGATCTCGAGCAGGGCGACGACGTCCGCTCCGCTGACGGTGATGGCGGCGACCAGCTTGTCGCGTTGGCGCCGCAGCTCGACCTCGTCGTCGGCGCCGCGGCACTCGTCGCGACCGGCCGGTCCGCAGAAGGAACCGCCGGACGTGAGCGTCTCGAAGTAGTTGAGCACGTTGAAGACCGCTACCTTGACGTCGCCTCCGACGTCGGCGGGCCTCGCCGGACGAGGGTTGGCAACGATGTGCTCGGCCGGACCGGTCGGCTGTATGCGGTAGAGGCCGAAGGCGTGATCCATGACCCCCACGACGTTCCTGACGCGGTCGCCGCCGCGGAAGAGGTTGTCGAGGTCGAACGCCCGGCCGTTCGGATGGCGGGCGGGGTCGGGGTTCTGGAAGCTGCGGCCGTCGTCGAGCGTGATCCGGGAGCGGGCCAGCCGGTCGACGTGAGCGACGAACTCGGGGTCGTCGGGGTCGAGGTAGTGCGTCGGCTGGTAGGGGCGTTCCATGCCGGGCTGCGGCACCGCCAGGACGATCTCGCCGAAGCGGTCGAAGTTGAAGTACTCGCTGATCACCAGTTCCTGCGGCAGCACCACCCGCATGCCTTCGAGGGCTTCGAGGTCGGCCACGCCGGCCACCGGCAGCGTCACCACCGTAGGTGTCGGAAGCGGCACGCCGGCGTCGCAGACCGTGACGTCTCTGGCGCCCTCGAGGCGCGTGAGCTCGCCGGCCTCCTGGACCCTGCCGGTCACGCGCAGCAGGTCGCCCACCGCCACGTCGACGGCGCGCGGCTGCCGGTCGGCTACGAAGATGCCTTCGCTGGTGCGCGCGTCGTCGTCGGCGGTGGCGTCACGCTCCTGCACGAAGAACCCGCCGAGGCTGAAGCCGAACGGCCGGTCGCCGTCGGCCGCCTGGAAGTCAGCGACCACGACGCCCTGGATGGTGACGGTCTCGCCGACCAGGGGGCTGAGCAGCCCGGCGCCTTGCACGCTGTGGATCCTGGTCGCCGGCAGCGCGCACTCGGCCGGGGCGCCCTGCGCCGCGCCGGACCCGGCGATCGCGAGGACCGCCAGTGTGACGAGGGACCGCATTGCCGCCTGTAGCGGCCTGCGGCGCCAGCCCAGACCGCCTGCTTTCAACGCGCGGTCCGCGGCGTCATGAACACTGCGGTGCTCAGAGCCGGCACCGTCACCCGGCCGTTGGCCGTAGTCAGGTACGCGCCCCGCAGCGTCTCGGCGTCGACGCCGCCGGACTGCGCGGGGTGCAGCAGCCAGGGGAGACCGGCGGCTTCGGGCACGCTGACGCTCGCTCGTCTCGGGGAAGCGTTGAACACCACCAGCAGACGCGCGCTCTCGCCGCCCACGCTGGGCATGTCAGGGAGGTCGTCCCGGAGCATCATCACGATCACGCCGGGCAACTGCTCGGGCCCCGTGTTGTGAAAGCTCAAGCGCGCCATCACGTCATCCGCGGTGCGCAGCCTGAAGAGCGGCTCGTCGCGGCGGATCGTCAGCCATTCGCGGAACACGGCGCTGGAGAACGCGGTGTCGTGCGGCGAGGGGTAGAGCAGCTCGTTGGTGAGCAGCGAGCGGATCACCGCCCACATGTCCTGGTTGTCCGCTGCGCGCGGGAGTCCGCGGCCCATGCCGGTGCCGTGGCCGTCGGCGCCGCCGGTCCAGTCGATCGCGTTGAACCAGTCGCCGGAGTCGTAGCTGTTGCGGTCGAAGCTCTTCGAGCGCAGCAGGTCGCTGCCGGCGTGGAAGAACGGCACGCCTTGCGAGAACGCGACGGTCGCCAGGGCGAGGTTCTGCAGCCGCACGCGGTCGGCCGTCGGCAGGTCGGCCGGCAGCTTGTAGGAGAGGATGTCCCACAGCGTCTGGTTGTCGTGCTTGCTGACGTAGACGATGTGGTCCTGCGGCACGACGCCGTAGCCGGCGGGCGAACCGTTGTAGTCGACGTCGGCGCCGGTGATGATCGCGCCGCTGGCTCCCTCGAACGCGAAGTCCGCGAGGTTCCCGGCGAGGCCGACCCTTATCTGGTCCATGGTCTGCAGCAGGCCGAGGCGTTCGGCCTCGCGGTCGTAGCGCGCGGTCGACGCGTTCGGCAGAACGAAGCGACCGGAGGCGAAGCCCTGGTTGCCGACGGTGGCGGTGGCGTTGTCGAACGGGCCGCCGCCCCTGACCGCGTCGCGCAGGCGGTCGTTGAAGGTGCCGATGCCGCTGCCGGCGAGGTTGAACTGGGTGGCGTTGGCGCCGCGCTCGTTCTCAGCCACCTCGCCGAAGTCCCAGCCTTCGCCGTAGACGTAGACGCCCTCGCCGTGGACGCCGTGGCTGGCGGGAGTCAGCGCGTCGAGCGCGGCGCGCACCGCCAGCATGTCGTCGACCATGTGGTGACCCATCAGGTCGAAGCGGAACGCGTCGATCTTGTAGTGTTCCGCCCACAGCACCACCGAGTCGACCATCAGGCGCTCCATCATGCGGTGCTCGCTGGCGGTGTTCTGGCAGCAGGTGCTGGTGGTCACGTGCCCGTTGTCGTCGAGGCGGTGGTAGTAACCGGGCACCACGCGGTCGAGCACCGAGCGCTGCGCTTGGCCGGCCGCGTTGGTGTGGTTGTAGACGACGTCCGACACCACGCGCAGACCCATGTCCCACAGGGCCATCACCATCCGGCGGTACTCGACGATGCGCGCCTCGCCGTCGGGGTCGGTGGCGTAGGAGCCTTCGGGGACGCTGTAGTGGTAGGGGTCGTAGCCCCAGTTGAACGCGTCGACGTCGCGGATCGACTCGACGAAGACCTGCGCGTCGGGTCCCGCGTGCGGCAGCTCGACGTCGGGCGTGCCTGTCGCCCAGTTTGAGAAGTCCTCGTCGATGGTGGCGATGTCGAAGGTCGGCAGCAGGTGCAGGTGGGTGAGGCCGGCGGCCGACAAGGCCCGCAGATGCTCGGTGCCGTACGTGTCGGGCAGCGTGAACGCCAAGTACTTGCCGACCAGATCGTCCGGCACGCTGGCGTCGGCCGCCGAGAAGTCTCGCAGATGGAGCTCGTAGACCACGATGTCGACGGGGTCTTCCACCGGTGGCTTGACGAGGGCCTCCCAGCCGTCGGGGGCGAGCGAGGGGTCGGAGAGATCGACGATCTGGCTGCGCTGCGAGTTGGTGCTGAGGCTCACGGAGTACGGGTCGGTGACGAGGTTCCTGACGATGCTGCCGGCAGCGGGTGCGTAGACCTCGACCTCGTAGAGGTAGTACTGGCCGCGCCAGCTCGGCTCGCCGGTCGCCGACCAGACGCCGCTGGCGCGGTCGCGCTGCATCTCGACGACCTGTGACTGCTCCGCGGTCGAGGAAGGGTAGAGCAGCAGCCTCACGCGCCGCGCGGTCGGCGCCCACACCGACAGTGTGGGCGTCCCGTCTTCCCAGTTCACGCCCAGCGGCGCGTCCGTCACGTAGAGCGTGTCGATCACGCCGGGAAGCTGCAGGCTCGTGGCGTCGACGACCTGGCCGTCGACGAGGCGCGCGACCGCCAGCTGGGTGCGCAGGAGGGCCCCAACGAGGTCGAGCGCATCCGGGTCGAGCCGCAGGGCGCTGCGGCCCGCGAGGTGAGGGAAGCGCTCCAGCACCGCTGACGGCACGCCGAGGTCATCGAGACTCAGCTCGAAGGTCGCTTCCCAGCCGCTGACAGCGCCGTCGTCGAGCGTCATGCCGCCGTCGGGGGCGGAGTAGAGCGCATAGCTCTCGCCGGCCAGAGCCACGCCGGTGTCCCACACGATCAGCCCCGGCTCGACCCAGTGCGCGCGCGCGTTCGTGAGGTCGCCGCCCCCGACCCGAGCCAGGTCGGGTCTGGCGACGTGGATCCGGTTGCTGCCGGAGACCACCCAGATCTCCTGACCGTGTTCGTCGAGCTCGAGGAACATGTCGGGGCCGGGATCTTTCTCGTCGCCGCGGTGCACGATGAAGCCTACTCGCTCGGCGTCGTCGCTGAGGCGCACCTCCCAGTAGATGCCGTCGGAGGTTGTCCCGCTCGGCGGCAGCCCGTCCTGCCAGGTGACGCTCTCGAGCGTGTCCTCCCAGACGTGAAGGACCCAGTCCTCGTAGTCGCCGGCGGGGTTCAGGTAGTGGATGCGCGCGACGCCGGCTTCCGGAGCGGCCAGTGGGCGGGCCGTATGGATGACGTCCGAGCCGGACACCAGCCAGATCTCGTACCCGTGCTGCGCCACGTTGAGGAACATGTCCGGGCCGGGGTCCTTGGTGTCGCCGCGGTGGACTATGAACCCGAGACGTGCCGCTCCTTCTGCCAGACGCACGTCCCAGTAGGCGCCGTAGTCGTCGAGACCGGTGACCTCGAGGCCGTTCTGCCAGGTGACGCTTTCGAGCGTGTCCTCCCAGACGTGCAGTTCCCAGTCCGTGTAGTCGCCGTCGGCGCGTTGGTAGTGGACGCGGGCGACGTCGTCGGGGAGCGGCTCCTGTGCGAAGGCCAGCGGGAGCGCGACGGCGCTGACGACTGCCGCCAACGCGAGCAGCAGCGCCGCCAGTCGTGACTGACGTGACTTCGTTCGAGTTGCCTGGGCGTGGCTCATGCCGCATGCTAGCCGCTGAGCCCGCGGGAGTCGGTCGCTACGGCAGCACGTACAACCACTCGTAGGTGTCGAACTTGTCGCGCACCAGTCGCTCGGTCTCGGCTTGCTCGTCGGCGCTCACGGCGCTTGGAGTGAGACCGTAGGCGTCGGCGAAGGTGCCGACCAGAGCGCCGATGACTTCCGCGCGCGGCATCTGGGTCTGCTGGCGCAACGGCGTCACGCGCTTGTTGGCGCTGACGCTGCCCTTGTCCGAGAGCTTCTCGCGGCCGATGCGCAGCACCTCGAGCATCTTGCCGGGGTTCATGTCGTAGGCCATCGTCACGTGGTGCAGCACCGCTCCGGAGCGGCGTGTCTGCGCGGCCCCGCCGATCTTGCCGGCGGCCGAGCTGATGTCGTTGATCGGCTGGTACTCGGCTGCGACGCCAAGGGCCCTGAGCCCCTCGATGACCCACGCGTCCATGAACGCGTACGAAGCGATGAACGACATGCCCTTGACCAGCGACTCGGGAGCGTACAGGGAGTAGGTGATGGTGTTCGCCGGCTCCACGAACATCGCGCCGCCGCCGGTGATCCTACGCACCACGTTGACCTCGTGACGCTCGGCGCCTTCGCTGTCGACTTCGTTGCGGACCGACTGGAAGCGGCCGAGCACGACGGCGTTGGCGGACCACTCCCAGATCCTCAGCGTCGGTGCGCGACGGCCCGTGGCCACAGCCAGCGTCAAGGCTTCTTCGAGCGCCATCTGCTCGATCGGAGCGCGCGGCGTATCCATGATCAGTTGCCAGTCGTGCTCGTGCCAGCGTTCTGCGAAACCCGCGCTCACAGGCGCTCCCTTGGAGTGTCGCGCTCGAGTGCCCGACCCACGGCGACCGCCACCGCTGCGGGCGAGAAGCCGATCAGCTCGGCTCCGGGCCGCAGCCCGCCGGCGATCGCCTGGGTCATCGCGTCGACGCCGGCGTCTTCCGGCATCCCGACCAGGGCCGCGGCGATGTCATCGAGAGCCTCCGGCGGCTCCAGGAAGAAGTCCCCGCTGACTTCGACCGAGGCGATCTCGCCACCGGTCACGGTCACGTCTACGACGACGAGCTTGCCGCCCGGCGCCTTGTACTCAGCGTGCGCTGCCATGCCCGGATGATACGCTCCGCGCCGGCCAGCTTCCCGTCGCGGGAGGCCTTGTGCATGCGCGAGGCCAGGCGCAGCACGTCGTTCCAGTGGCGCGGCAGGTCGGCTCCATGCACGGTCGGCGTGGTCAGGCGCTGCGCGATCGCGCGGGGCCGGCTCTCGACCAGCACCAGCTCGCGTTTGGCCCGCGTCAGGGCAACGAACAGCACGTTGGCTTCGGACTCGTCCTCCTCGGGGGAGGCTGCCGGTGCAGCCGCCAGCAGGTCGGCCGCCAGCAGGAACACGCGATCCGCTTCTCGCCCTTTGGCGCGGTGGATGGTGCTGAGAACGACCGGAGACGCGCCATTGCCCGCCTCGCCGCCGAACAGCGCAGTGAGGTTGGCGAGGACCGCCTGGTGGTTCACGGTCGCGCGCCAGCGGGCGGTGTGTTCCACCGCCAGCGCCAGCGCCTGGTGCGCGTCTGCCGAGCGCTGCAGTGCCGAAGGCAGCTTGAGATCGGTGATCAGCTCGCGCTCGAGGCGCGCGGTGGTGGCCGCCGCGTTGAGCTCGATGCGGCGCGGAGCGTCGTCGTAGCTGCTGTCGTGACGCGAACCGAAGAGCTCCTCGGCCAGCGCGGCTGCCTGCGGACTCAGGTCGCTGCCGAGAACGCGGGTGGCGAGCCCGCGCGCGGCTATTCGCAGTGCCCAGCTGACAAGGTCCTGATTGGTGCGGGCGATGACGAGGTCCCCAGGCCCTATCAGGTCCAACAGCCGCGGCTCGCTGCAGACCCTGACCCGACCGGTGGGAGCGCGCGGCCGGGCTTCCATCTCGGGCGCGAAACGCCGCGCCAGGGCGACGTGGCGGAGCGGGCAGCGGTAGCTGACGCTGAGGGGCAACTCGGCGGCCATGGTGCGTTCGCGGATGCGTTGGAGCCCCCGGGCGTCGGCGCCGGCGAACGCGTAGATGGCCTGGCGTGGGTCGCCGACGAACAGGGCCCGCGCGCCGCGGTCCACCAGCTTCATCACCAGGGCCAGCGCCAGCGCGCTCAGGTCCTGCGCTTCGTCGACGCACACGAACCCGAACCCGGGAGCCGACAAGGACAGCCGAACGGGGAGGTACGCCATGTCGGTGAAATCGAGCCGACCCTCCGCGAGCGCCCGCGCCCCCGCCTCCAGCAGTTCCGGCAGGCAGCGTTCAAGCTCCGCCTGGTCGGCGCCGGTGAGCGGTGGCGCCAGGCGGTAGCGCTCGGCGACGCGGGTAACGGCCGCCGCGGACGTCGGATCGGTCAGCTCGAGCCTCGCGAAGCTCGCCAGGCGGGCGAGGTAGGCAGCGAGCTCGGGCCTCGCGGGCAAGTGACGCTCGTCGAGGAGGCGCGCAGCGATGCGGCGGTACTTGTCGGGCTCCGGCGGCTTGGCGGCCGACTGCGGGTACTCGGCGATCAGCATCCGGCGGCCCAGGGCATGGAGGGTGGTGGCCTCCACGCCGTCAGGGAGGCGTGCTCGCAGCTCGGCCGCGGTTGCGCGGTTGAAGGCCAGGAAGCAGGCTTCCCGACCGGCCGCCGTCAGCGATGGCACCAGTTGCCGTGCAACCTGCACCAGGGTCGAGGTCTTGCCGCTGCCGGCGGTCGCCTTGACGATGCCGTGGCCTGAAGAGCCCTCGACGAACTCGAGCACCGCGCGCTGGTACGGGCTGGGTGGCGGCGACGAGTCCACAGCTCACGATGCGCCGGACTTCAGCTCACGGCCATGGCTCGCGGCCCTGCCAGACTCGGCAGGCGCCGGCGTCTGGTCGCAGGTGGCAGCCGGGAGGCGTTACGGGGTCGGGCTGGCCGACCTCTTGGGGCCGCGCCGACGCCGGCGGCGTCGCTGCTGGCCGGACGCACCGTCGTCTCGCGCGGGACCGGTACCACCGGCCTGCCGACTGCCGGTGGGCCGGGCATTGGCTCCTCCGGCGTGGCCTTGGGCACGGCCGGACGCCGGCTGCTCGCCGCGGCGCCCGGCACGGTGACCGGTGCGCTGGCCTCCGCGCCCGCCGGAGAACCCGACGAAGCGGCTGTCGCCACCTGGCTTCAGGCCGCGCAGCGCGAGTACGGTATCGCCTCCGAAGCCCTCGACCTCGCGCCGCGGGATGCGCATGGCGAGGATCCGCTCGAGCGCGCGCACGTTGGCGAAGTCGTTGTGGGTGACGAACGTCAGGGCCGTGCCGCTGCGGGTGGCGCGGCCGGTGCGACCGATGCGGTGCGTGTAAGCCTCGGGCGTGTCGGGGAAGTCGTAGTTGATCACGTGCGAGACGCGCGCCACGTCGATCCCGCGGGCGGCGATGTCGGTGGCCACCAGCACGTGGTAGGTGCCGTCCTTGAAGCCGTCGAGGGCCTCCTGGCGGCGGCGCTGCGAGAGGTTGCCCTGGATCTCGGCGGCGAAGATGTCGTGCTTGTCGAGCGTGGCCGCTAGCCGCTTGGCGCGGTGCTTGGTGCGGGTGAACACCAACGTCGACCGGTGGTCCTCCGAGCGCAGCAAGTGGATCAGCAGCTCGGTCTTGCGTTCCTCTTCGATCGGGATCAGCATGTGCTCGATCGTCTCGGCGGGCGCCGAGTGACCGATCTCGACCTCGAGCGGATCGGTGAGCACCGCATCCGCGAGATGCCTCACCTCGCTAGGCATGGTCGCCGAGAACAGCATGCGCTGCGCGTCGGCCGGGACCTTGGAGACGATCTGCTTGACCGACGGCAAGAAGCCCATGTCGAACATGTGATCGGCCTCGTCGAGAACCAGCACCTCGACGCGGCTCAAGTCGGCGTGCCCGCGCTGCATCAGGTCGATGAGACGTCCTGGGCACGCGACGATCACGTCCACGCGGCCCCGCAACGCGTCTATCTGCGGCTGGAACCCAACGCCGCCGTACACGGTGGCGCTCTTCACACCAGTGCCGGTGCCGAGGCGCCGGAACTCGTCGTTGATCTGCTCGGCGAGCTCGCGGGTGGGCGCGACGACGAGCGCGCGAACGAACTTCTTGCCGGGCAGGAAGCTCGTCACCAAGCGGTTGAGGATCGGCAGCACGAAGGCGGCCGTCTTGCCGGTGCCGGTCTGGGCGAGGCCCATGACGTGCCGACCCTTGAGAGTCTCGGGGATCGTCTGCTGCTGGATCGGGGTAGGGACCGAGTAGCCGGCGTTCTTGACGCCCGCCATGACTCGGCGGTCGAGTTCGAAGGCATCGAACGATGCTTCAGTGTTCATGTAATGTGATTCCTTCCTTGGCCAACCACCAGCCAAGGATCTGCTTGACGAGCGGGAGCGGTCCACTATAAGGCATCCACGGGGAATCGACGTGGTGGGGCTTACGGCTGCGCCGTCGCGGGCGCCTGGACCCAAACCGGCGGGTTCGTGCTATGCTTCTCAGGCTGTCGGCTCGCAAGGGCCGCCTACAACCGTAGTCTGCGGAGCGGGCCCCGGCCCATCCGTGAGCAAGGGTCAATAGCAACGAGGAGAGAGAATGGCTCGCAACCCGTCCGCCATGAAGTACCACCGCCAGTCGGAGAAGCGTCGTCTCGCCAACCGCGCGCGCAAGAGCACTATCCGCACCTTCACCAAGAAGGCCGTGGCCGCTGCCGAGAGCGGCGACGCCGAAGGTGCCGCCAAGTACCAGAAGGTCGTCCAGTCGCTCGTCGACAAGGCCAGCAAGGGCTCGATGCTTCACAGGAACACCGCCGCCCGCAAGAAGTCGCGCCTCGCGAAGCGGCTCAACTCCGCTTCGCAGTCGGCCAGCTGAACACCTGAACGACTGACCAGCCACAGCCTCGTTCGACCATCGGAGCCGGTCGCCGCTCACACGGCGCTAACCGGCTCCGTCTACGTTGGCCTCACGTAGGAGGAGTCACTCATGGGCATCCACAAGGTCATCGAGGTACTGGCGCAATCGGACACTAGCTGGGACGACGCGGCCAAGCGGGCGATCGAGCAGGCCGGACGGACGGTGCGCGACATCAAGTCGCTCTACGTCAAGGAGATGACGGCAGTCGTCGAGAACGGCTCGATCACGAAGTACCGCATCAACGCCAAGATCACCTTCGAAGTCGACGAAGACAGCCAGCTGCAGCGCTAGCCCGGCTTCCGTTCCCTCACAGGCCGGCCAGCGACTTGGCCCTCGCCAGGGCCTCGTCGAACATGGCCGCTGTCAGCCTGCCAGTGTTCGTGTTCTGCAGGCTCACGTGGAAGGCGTCGACGACCGGCAGGGCGCCGGCCTGTGCGGCTCCTGGCAGCTCGTCGAAGCGGTGCACCGCGCCGTGGGCGAAAGGATACTCCGCAGCCCTCGACGCCACCCCGCGCGAGCGATAGAGTCGCAGCAGCGAGTCGTGCGCCACGCGTCCCAACGCGAGGTAGACGCGCTTCTCGCTCAACGCATCGAGGTCGCGAACCAGCCAGGAACGGCAGTTGAATAGCTCTTCGGAGGTCGGCTTGTTGGCCGGCGGCACGCAGCGCGCCGTGGCGGTGATCCATAGGTCATGCAGCTCCATGCCGTCGTCGCGAGAGGTCGCCTCCGCTTGGTTCGCGAGGCCGGCGCGGTGGAGCGCCGCGTAGAGGAAGCGCCCCGAGCCGTCGCCCGTGAACATGCGGCCCGTGCGGTTGCTGCCGTGCGCGCCGGGTGCCAGGCCCACCAGCACGATGCGCGCGCCCGGATCGCCGAAACCCGGGACGGGGGCGCCCCAGTACTCCTGGTCTTGGTAGGAGCGGCGCTTCACGCGCGCCGCCTCTTGGCGGTGGGTTACTAGGCGCGGACAACGTGTGCAGTGCGCCAACGCGGGCGGGTAGGGATCGAATTCGACCGCGTTGGCAGGGGCTCTCGTCACGCTCGACTGTAACGTGCAGGCACCGGTAAGCTCCTAGGATGCCTGGTCCGCGGATCGTGCTGTTGCGCACGAAGGAGTCGGCGAACGTCGGAGCCGCCGCACGCGCGATGCTCAACTTCGGGCTCGCGGAACTGTGGCTGGTGGCTCCGCGCTGCCGCATCGACCACCGCGCCTACGCGCTCGCGTCGCACGCCGAGGAGGTGCTGAAGGCCGCGGTCGTCGTCGACACGCTGGCCGAGGCTCTCGCCGGCATCAAGCTGGTGGCAGGCACCAGCGCCAGGGCGAGGGCGGCCGAGAACTACCGGGTGGTGCCCCCGCGCGCTGCCGCGCCGCTGTTGGACGAGAGCAGCGCGGTGCTGTTCGGGCCCGAGGATCACGGCCTGGCCAACGAGGAGCTGACCCGCTGCCAGCTTCAGATCGTCATCCCGACAGCGGAGTTCGCGTCGCTGAACCTCGCCCAGGCCGTGCTGATCGTCGCCTACGAGCGCTGGTTGGCGGCGGCCGGTGCAGGGGCGCCGGCTTCCCGTCCCGCCGCCGCGACCGTTGATACGGCCGCGCGTGACCAACTGGAAGGCTTCTACGCGCAGTTGGAGAGCGCCCTGCTCCACATCGGTTACACCGATGAGAACCGCGCTCCCGGCGTCATGCGGCTGTTCCGCGGGTTGCTCGACCGGGCCGAGCTGGGCGCGCGCGAGCTGGCCGCGCTTCGCGGGCTGGCCGCGCAGCTACGCTGGGCCGCCGACCAGCCGCCCGAGCTGGTGCCCGGCAACCGGGGCGAGGACGAGGCGCCTTAGGCGCTGTCCTCGGCTCACTCCTGGAACGGGTTCTCGACCCACGGGTACTTGTTGAGGTCGGCTCTGACCAGCGGGATCTGCGTCATCAGCGGCGCCACGGCTCCCGGTGCGGCCATGTACAGCACCTCCGAGGCGATGGGCGCGAAGCCCGCGTAGAAGTGCTGCGTCGACTTGACGATCAACGCCTGCTTGTCGGCTATCGCTATGCCCATGTTGGTGAACACGTCGGGGCCGAAGACCTGCCCGCGGTCGTCGTTGACGATCACGTCGACGCCCGCGATCTTCAGCGCGACCGCCGCGCCGCACTTGAAGCGGCCGGTCGCCTGGGCGGTGCTCCACGTCTGATGCAGGTCCTTCTCGACGCGGGTGACGACGGCTTCGACATCCAGGGGGTCGCCCGAGGCCGGTCCCATCTTGCCGCCGAGGCGCAGCTTCAGGCGCGCTCCCTCGCCGGCCACCGTCGCGGTCCTGACGACGATCGGGTCCCACATCAACGCCAGGGCGACGTCCTTGGCGCCGCGCTCGAGCAGCGCTCTGAGCGCGAAGGTGGAGTCGCTGGGGGCGCCGCCGCCAGGGTTGTCGGACTGGTCGGCGACGACGACGGGTCCGCGGCCGGCCGCCGGACCAGCAGCAGCGAGGGCGCGATCCAAGGCATCGTCCAAGCTCAGCGGGTTCAGCGTGACCTCGCGGCGCAGTTCGTGGAAGCGCATGCCCCATTCGCGCGCGAGGTGCTCCGCCAGGGCAGCATCGCCGTCGGTGACGGCCACCATGCGGCAGCCCAGGTCGGGCACGTCGCCCCACGGGAAGCCGTGTCCGAGGGACAGCGACAGCAGGCCGTCCTTGCCCTCGGCCGCCATCATCGCGTCCACGAAGCTCCGCATCGGTTCGGCGGACGTCGGGTACATGCCCTCCATGCGGCAGTCGAACAGCGCCATCGTCGGGTCGATCTCGCCTCGGTGCATGGCGAACAGCAGACGCATCAGGTCGGCAGCGCGGTCGCCCGTGTCGGTGTGCGGGTACTCCTTGTAGGTGATGACGATGTCTGCGAGATCGATCAGCTCCTGGCTGATGTGGCAGTGCAAATCGAGCTCGACTCCTATCGGCACCTCGGACCCGACGATCTCGCGCACGTGCCTGACGATGTCGGCCTCGCAATCGTCGTAGCCATCGGCCACCATCGCCCCGTGGAGCGGCAGCGCGACGATGTCGACGGGCATGTGCGAGCGCAGCGAGTCCAGGAGTTCCTCGCGCAGCGCCTCGTAGGTGCCCCTCAGCGTCGTGCCCGACGGTTGGGCGAACGCGCACAACGCGAAAGCGAACTCGAAGCCCCGCTGCTCGGCCTCGCGTTTGATCGCGGTGAACGCGGGCTCGTCCGCGAAGCGTGGGCTGTCGACGTCGGCCGCACGGAGGATCCTGAAATCTGCCAAGCCTGTAGGCGTGGGGGAGAAGGTGTTGGTCTCGGTGATGATGCCGGCGGCGAAGACTTTCATGCATCGGCTCCTTCGGCGGCCGCCTGTGGAGCCGGAGGCGGCGACGTCGCCCTGTGGGCGACGCCAGCTTACCGGCTCAGGTGACGAGCTTGCGCAGCTGCCGGATGGCTCCCAAGTGGTAGGCGAGATGTCCGAAGGTGGAGAGCGCGCCGTTGGCCATCTCCGGCCGGGCCCAGTCCTGGAACCGCTCCGCGTTGTCGAGAAGCGTCTCCCCCTCGGTCCGCAGCGCCGCACGCAGCGCGTCCCAGGCGGCTCCGTCGACCGTCTTCACGCTCCAGCTGGCCGACCACTCTGCCGTCGGCTGCTTGCCGACGAAGTAGTCGTTGACCAGGCGCAGCGCCCAGCGCTCGTGCTCGACGTGGGCGGCGATCGTGGTACCGGCCACCTCGCGAGACGCCTGCTCGGCGCTGAGGTCGGCGACGCTGCCGAAGATGCCGCCCTCGGGCCCGCCGGTGGTCACCCAGGTCGGCTGGCCTTGCGGCACGCCTTCGAGCAGCTCGCGCAGCCGCTCGACGAAGCGCTCGTTGACCGCCTTGGAGACCTCGGCAGCGTGGCTCCGTTCTCCGGTAGTGGCTGTCACAGGTTCGTCACGCTCGCTCATCTAGACGCCTCCATCTCGTGCCGAACGTCGTCGCAAGGGCCGACGCCCGGCTCAGCCTGATGCTAGGCACATTCGTTGACGGCTTCTGACCGCTTTGGCTGCCGGGGCCCGGCGCTCGCATGCCTGTCGAGGTCAGCTCTTGGTGCCCCGGGTCACCTTCTGGTGCGGGTCGAGCGCGTCCCTCAGGCCGTCGCCGATGAAGTTGAACGACAGGACGGTGATCACGATCATGATGCCCGGGAAGACCGCGATGTGCGGGTACCTGAGGATGAACGCGCGACCGTCGGAGAGGATCCCGCCCCAGGTGGCCGTGGGTGGCCTGACTCCCAGACCGAGGAACGAGAGCGCCGACTCGAGGATGATGATGCCGCCGACCTGCAAGGAGGCGAGCACGATGACCGAAGTCAGGACGTTGGGCACCACATGGCGCCAGATGATGCGCCGGTCGAACGAGCCGAGCGCTCTGGCGGCGGTGACGAAGTCGCGTTGCCTGAGGCTCATCACCTCCGCGCGCACCACGCGGGCGTAGCGCGCCCACACGGTGGCGCCGATCACGACGATGGTGGTCGTGAGGCTCGGACCCATCACCGCCGCCAGCACGATCAACAGGGCGATCAACGGGAACGCCATCAGCGCGTCGATGAGGAACGAGAGGACCTCGTCGACCCAGCCTCCGAAGTAGCCGGCCACGGCGCCGACGACCACGCCGATGACGATCGAGATCAGCGAGGAGACGATGCCGACGATCAACGCGATGCGCGTGCCGTAGATGACGCGGCTCAGGAGGTCGCGGGTGAGATGGTCGTTGCCCATCCAGTGCTCGGCGGATGGCCCGGCGCCGCGCATCCCGCTGAAGAGGTCGTCGTTCGGATGGTAGGGGGCTATCTGCGGCGCGAAGATCGCCATCAGTACCAGAAGCCCGACGACGATCGAACCTACGACGGCCATGCGGTTGGCGGTGAAACGGCGCCTGGCGCGACCGCGAACGAGCGGCGCGGCGTCGCCGCCGGAGACGGTGCTCACCGGGAGCCTCACGAGACCCGGATCCTGGGATCGACGAGGGCGTAGACCAGGTCGGTGAGGATGTTGACGACCACCACCAGCACGGCGAACACGACGACCAGTGACTGCACGACCTGGTAGTCGAGCCGCAGTACCGAGTCGACGAACAGCCGGCCGATGCCGGGCATCGCGAAGATCGTCTCGACGATGATCGTGCCCGAGAGGATGAACGCGATGCGGAAGCCGATGACGGTGATCACCGGCAACATCGTGTTGGCGACGACGTGGCGGTAGAGCACCGCGCGCTCGGCCAGGCCCTTGCTGCGGGCGGTCCTGACGAAGTCCTGGGGTAGCAGTTCGAGCACCGCTCCGCGTGTGATGCGCATCAACACGGCCATCTCCTCGGTAGCGATCACTAGCACCGGCAGGATCCACCCCTGCCAGGAGCGGATGCCGAACGGTGGGATCCGGCCGATCAGGGGCAGGTCTCCGAACCACCGCGGCACGTAGAGCGCGAACAGCACGATCAGCATCAACGACAACCAGAAGTTCGGGGTCGCGATGCCGAGGGCCGAGAAGAAGTTCGAGGAGTAGTCGACCCAGGTGTTGCGCCTGACGGCGGAAGCGATGCCGAAGGGTACCGCCACCGCGATCGCCAGGACGATCGCGTAGAGATTCACCTGCGCGGTCACTGGGATCGCCTCGAAGATCATCGTGCGAACCGGCACGCCGGTGCGGATCAGCGAGGTGCCGAAGTCGCCGCGCACGAGGTTGGCTGCCCACACCAGGTACTGCTCGTGCAGCGGTCGGTCGAGCCCCCACTTGGAGCGGATGGCGGCGATCGTCTCGTCGGTGATCGGGATGACACCGTCGCCGAGCAGCAAGTAGACAGGGTCGCCCGGCATCAGGCGCATGACTATGAACGTCAGGACGCTGATCATGATGATCACGATCAGGCCCTTGAAGAGTCGGAAGACAAGATAGCTGGACAAGCTCGGGCTCCGGAGATAAGGGGCAGCGAGGTCGGATCCTGCGCCCGACCTCGCTGCGGCTTCGCTAGGTTGACTCGCGGCTCGTCCTCCGAGCCGCCTGGGTCCCGGTCAGCGGCAGTGGGCTGGCTCAGCCCTCAGCCGCGCTCGTACCTGTGGCCGTAGAAGAACACTGGGGTGCTCACCAGGACGTCTTCCGGCAGGTTGAGCATCTCCTCGGAGAAGACGTTGACGGTCTGGTTGAAGTGCAGGCACAGGGCGGGCACGTCCTCGGCGAAAAGCTGCTGGGTGCGCTGGTAGACCGGGCGCCGGGCCTCGGCGTCGGCGATCCCCAGCCCCCGGTCGATCAGGCTGTCCATCTCTTCGCTGCGGTAGCCGAAGAAGTTGTCGCCGCCGTTGCTCCGCAGCGTGCTGGTCGGGCTCGGGTCGGTGAGGGTGCCCATCGTCCAGTTGAACAGCGACGCCTCGATGTTGCCCACCCGCAGGCCCTCGAGGATCGAAGCCACGGGCGCTTCGGCGAGCTGCATCTCGACTCCCACGTTGCGCAGGAAGATCTGCGAAAGCTCGGCCATGGGCCTCCGCGCCTGGTCTCCGCTGATCGTGGTGCAAGTGAAGCTGAGGCGCAGACCGTCCTTGCTGCGGATGCCGTCGGAGCCGGCCACCCAGCCTGCCTCTTCGAGCGCCGAGCGCGCGCGCTCGGGATCGAAGGGGTACTGGGGCACGCCGTCGGTCGTGAAGTACGGGTTGTGAGGCGCGAGGTGGGAGGACGCGACGACGCCGAGGCCGCTCTCCAACTCGTCGACGATGCGTTGGCGGTCGAGGGCGTACATCATGGCCTGGCGCACGCGGCGGTCGGACAGGACGGGCGCCTGGGTGTTGAGCGGGATGAAGCGCGGGGAGTTGCTGTTGGTGTTGAAGCTGACGAAGCCGGGCTGCGCAGCCAGGTCGAGGGCGTCCTCGGCGGTGAGGGGCCAAACGCTGGCCTGGGCGTCGCCGGTCTGCATCGCGATGTAGCGCACGGACGGCTCGGGAACGACCTCGAGGCGCAGGCGCTCGACCCCGGGAGGGCCGCGGAAGTGCTCGGGGAACGCGACCAGTTCCGTGTACTCGGCCGGACGCCATTCGGCGACGCGGAAGGCGCCGGTGCCGATGGGCGCGGTGCGGAAGCCTTCGTCGCCGACCTGGGCGTGGTAGGCGGCGGGAACGATCGGGACCTCGCCGGCAACACGCAGGAACGAGGCGTTGACCGCGTTCATGTTGACGCGCACGGTGTAGCGGTCGAGCGCTTCGACGGAGCCCATGTTGATGAAGCGGTTGGCGATGATCTGGCCTTCTTGCGAGTAGAACTCGAAGGTGTACTTGACGTCCTCGGCGGTCAGCTCGGTGCCGTCATGGAACATCACGCCCTGGTGCAGGTGGAAGGTGTAGCTGAGCCCGTCCTCGGCGACCTCGTAGCTGCTGGCCAGGATCGGGTCGGTCTGGGCGAGGTGATCGATGTGCACCAGCGGGTTGAGGATGTTGTAGATCACCGACGATTGCACGTCGGGGCCGACGTCGTTGGGGCCGAGCCCGGCGACTTCCTGGTGGCCGAGCCAGACCAGCAGCCCGCCCCCCTGCGCCCTCGCGATCAGGCCCTGGGAGAGCAGCCACGCTGTAGCGGACGCGGTGCCCGTGTACTTGAAGAACTGCCTGCGAGAGATTCTTCTGCCGGTTAGCTGATAGGGCTTCACAAGCACAGCGACACGACCTCCTCTGGCTCCCGCGCACATTCGACTCCGTTGCGCGGTGCACGAACACTCGTCAGCGCGGGCTACGCGATAGCGTGACCGTCGCCGACGGTCACCACTCCAGTGGTGATTGCCCGGAACTATAACGCATGCGGTGACGCGAGCGAACGACCGTCGCTCATGCCAGTCGATAGGCTGTCTTGGCCGCTCCGTAGGCCAACCACGCCGCGGCCTCGAACGCCGCATCCTCGTCGATGAGCGCGCGAGCCACCATCCCGGCAACCCAGTTCGATACCGTGCGCCGCCACACGTCGTGGCGGGTCCTGATGCTCGGAAACGCGCGCGTGTCGTCGTTGAAGCCGGCGAGGTTGTAGATCCCGGCGGTCTCGACGACGCGGTCTAGGTACCTCTCGAAGCCGAGCACCGAGTCGAAGAACCACCACGGGGCTCCCAGGCGCAAGGCCGGGTAGTGCCCGGCAAGCGGCGCCAGCTCGCGGGCGTAGGTCGACTCGTCCAGCGTGTAGGCGATCAGGCCGAAGCGTCGTTCGTTCCCGAAGGCGTTGAGAAGCGTGTGCAGGCCGCGCGTCCAGTCGACCGCCACCGGGATGTCGGCGCCTTTGTCGGGCCCGAAGCGTTGGAACACGGCGCTGTTGTGATTCCGCCGGCTGCCGACGTGGAGCTGCATGACGAGACTGTCCTCAACCGACATGCCGGCCATCTCGAAGAGCATGTGGGAGTGGAACCGCTCGGCATCGGCGGCGTCGGCACGGCCCGCGAGGGCGAGCTCGAACAGCCGCGCGGCCTCGCGGTCCGCCAGCGGCTCGACCGCGGGGCTGAAGACGCCGTGGTCGGTGGC
Source organism: uncultured bacterium (assembly GCA_964398985.1). Lineage (GTDB taxonomy): Bacteria > Deinococcota > Deinococci > Deinococcales > Trueperaceae > CAYMRL01. The sequence goes on along the minus strand of CAYNOS010000004.1, from coordinate 59,449 downwards.
GGTCGCGCCGCGTCCCTTGAAGTAGTGGCGCCGTTCGTGCAGGGCAGCCGTGAAACTCGCCAGGTCGGTCACGTCGATCCCGCTGCGCTCGGCCAGCAGCGCCAGCCGTGTGGGCCAAGCGGGGTCATCGAGCGCCATCAGCGCGTCCGGCCTGAACGTCGGGACCACCGGGTAGCCGGCGGCCCGCGCAGCATCGTGCTCGGCGAGGTCGTCGGTGGCGGCGTCGGTGGTCGCGAGCAGTTCTATGCCGAAGCGCCGGAAGAGCGCCCTGGGGGTGAAGTCCGGTCGCTCCAACTGCGCGGCGATGTGGTCGAACAGCTCGTCGGCGGTGTCGGCGGCGGGCTTCACGTCGACGCCGAACAGGTCGATGAGTTCGGACTTCAGCCACAGCCCGGTGGGCGTTCCCGCGAACAGGTGGAAGTGGCTGCAGAACGCGCGCCAGATCTTCCTCGGGTCGGTCTCGATTGGCGCCCCGTCGCGTGTCGGGACACCCAGATCCTCCAGCGGCACGCCGTGGCTGTAGAGCATCCGGAACACGTAGTGGTCGGGCACGATGAAGAGCGCGGCGGGGTCGGAGAAGCGGGCGCCGGCGTCGCCGAGCAGTGCGGGCTGCACATGGCCGTGCGGGGAGACGATCGGTAGCTCCTTGACAGCGGCGTAGAGCTCGCGTGCTCTCGCCCTCACGCCCGGTTCTGGCGAAAAGCAGCGGTCATCGTCGAGCGTCCAGGCGCGCGCTTCGCGGCTCATGAGCCGGCTCCGGCGTACGGGACGAACGGCGCCAGATGCCTGACGAAGTGGCGCGCCAGACCCTCTTCGTGCTCCGTCTCGTGCGCCGCCAGTAGCGCCTTCAGGTCGCCGCCCAGCGCGTCGAGAGCGCTGCCGAAGGTCACGTGCAGCACCTGGCGGGCGTCGTCGTCGTCGAGCAGGCCGGGAAGCTCGGCGTCGGAGAGCTGGTCCGGCAAGGGCACGGCGGCAAGGCGGGCGCCGATCAGGTAGCTCTGCCTGTCGATCTCGAAGCGCTGGTGCCCGATGGCCAGAGCGCGCCTGAAGAGCGCCGGGTCGACGACAGCCGCAACCCGCAGCGCTTCCAGGTAGGAGGTGCCGGCGGTCTTGAGGTGCACCAACCCGGAGGTCGCCTCGGCGATGGGCCCGTAGACGCTGAACTTGTCGCTGCCGCTGTGCAGCGACAGCTTGTAGGGGCCGAAGGCGCGGGCCACCGCGGCGTGTCCGGCCAGCGACTCCTCGAGGGCCCGCAAGTCTCCGCGGAAGTCGACGCCCTTCTCGAAGCGTCCCACGAAGCGCGGGGCCAACGAGACCACCGGCACACCCAGGCGCCGCAACTCGAGGGCCAGGTAGGCGTGCTCCTCGAGCGTCGTCGGGTGAGCGGTCTCATCGACCGACAGCTCGATCTCGAAGGGCGCGCCGGTCGCGGCCAGCGCGCGGTGCAGAGCCGCGGCGTGCGCCAGCGCCGCGCCGTACTTGGCGGCGGCCTTGGCGAGCACGTGCTCGTCGAACGCGAGAGCCACGCCGCCGGCGGCGAGCGGCCGCCCGCTGAAGCGGCGCTTCAGGCCGGCCCAGTCGTCCTCGAGGCGCGCCCACGGGAGCGCCGCGACCTTGGCGCGCAGGGCAGCCTCGTCGGCGCTCTCGGCCGCGTCGTCGACGTGCTCACTGGGGTCGAAGGTGAAGAAGGTGAAGCCCGCCGCCACGCAGTCGAGGACGTGCTGCTCGGTCTTGAGGTGGTCGGCGTCGGCTCCGAGCGGCAGCCGCCAGCCGGCCGCGAAGGCGCCGTAGGTCGCGTCGTCGATGACCTGTTGTGCGGTGCGCTTGGTGCGGGTCATCTCGCGGATCGATTGCTGAGCGAAGATCGGCTGGATCTTGCCGCTGGCGCCGGAGCGTTCCATGGCCAGGGCGTGGCCGGGCGTGGCCATGCCGAGCCTGTCGCCGAAGCCGGCGCTGGTTGCCAGTCCGAGCGGCAGCGGCGCGAGGTTCGGCAGCGCAAAGCGCAGTGCCGCCGCGTTCCTCGGGCTGGCGGGAGCCCTCAACATGGTGAAGCCCCGACCGGCGTCCTCGGGCCTGGCATGCTCGAAGCGGGCGATGACGTCGTCCGGTCTCGCTTCGCTGGCGAACAACAGCACCACGCTCGTCCCGTCGCTCGCCGGCTCGTGGCCGCGCCGCTCGTGCCACAGCGCGAACCGGGGCGTCACTCGCAGGCTGCGCGCGCTGCGGTCCCCGAGCAACTCGGCGGCGCGTCCGGCGAGCCGGGCGGGCGCGTCTCCGCCACCGGGGCCCTGGTCGGCTGGGAGTTCGTTGCTGGTCATCTAGTCGCTCCTTCGGTCCGGTGACCGCTCGCTCCGGGCTTTCGCCCGCCGCTGCCGCTTCCTACTGGCGACTTCCGAGTCGGCCGCCTTGACGGTCGAACCGCGGACCACCAGCTCGGGCTGCAGGACGATGTCGATCCCGTGACCGCGCCCCTGCATGCGATCGAGCAACATGATGCCCGCCTGTTGACCCAGTTCGAAGGTCGGCGCCCTGATCGTCGTCAACGCCGGGGTGAACATGCGCGCGAAGACGATGTCGTCGTACCCGACCACCGCGATGTCTTCGGGTACGCCGATGCCCAGCGCTGCGAGAGTCTGCAGCGCGCCGGCCGCCACCAGGTCGTTGAAGCACATCAGCGCGTCGACGCCGGGCTGACGCTCGAGCAACTCGGCCGCCGCTGCCGCACCGCCTTCGACCGTTGGAGCGCAAGCGATGAGGCCGGCCTCGGGCAGCTCGATCCCGAGCTCGCCCGCTTCGCGAGCGATGCCGAGCTGGCGCTCGCGACCGGCGTGCGAGTGTTCCGGACCGCTCAGGAACCCGAAGCGCCGCCGGCCGATCTGGTGCAGGTGGCGCACCAACATGCGGGCTCCGAGCTCGTGGTCGATCCGCACCGAACCCGCCACCTTGGCGTCGGTGCGGCGGTTGACCAGCACCGCCGCGCGTTGTCTCCTCAGGAGAGGGTAGAGCTCCTTGTCGTCCAGGCGCGGGCTGCAGGCAATGACGCCGTCGACCATGTGGTCTTCGAAAGTCTGCAGCGCCAGCGTCTCGCGCCTCTTGTCCTCGATCACGTTGGTGAGCAGCAGCGTGTAGCCGTGCGCGATGGCGACGTCCTCGGCGCCCCTGACGATCTCCGGGAAGTAGGGGTTGGTGACGTCAGGGACCATCAGGCCGATGCTGCGCGAGGAGGCAGCCTTGAGGCCGCGGGCGACGATGTTGGGCCTATACCCCAGCGTCTCGATGGCCCGCCTGACCCGCTGGCGCGTCTCCTTGCCCACCCCGGGCCTGTCGTTGACGACGCGCGACACGGTCATCAGGGACACGTCCGCCGCGGCGGCGACGTCGGCCAGCGTGATCCTCTCGGGAGTGGTCTGCGGAGCCACCCTGCCTCCTCTGCGGTGCTGCCGCCGTCTCTGTCGGGTCGGCGTCGAGGTTGTGGCTTGGCGCGAGGCCGGGACGAACCCCGTGCCGTTAACGATAACGGTGACGATACGACGAACCTGGCGATTTGCAAAGACCGCCGCGGTGTCCCCAGTAGCTGATGATGGGCACCATGCGACTACCTTCGAGACTCACCCCACCGGCGTCGCGAGACGACCTGGCAGCGTTCTACCGTTCTCACTTGGAGTCGGTGATCCTGCCTTTCTGGCTGGACCGGGCCCTCGACGAGAAGCGTGGCGGGATCTTCAACTGCGTCGATGATGTGACGGGGGAGCGCGTCACGGACGACAAGTTCGTCTGGTCGCAGGCGCGCTGGGCGTGGACCGCGGCTCACGCGGCGCGCATGGCCGAACGCGGGCTCTTGAGCGTCGACGCCGACCGGCTCGAGCGTCACGCACGGCAGACCGTCGACTTCCTGTTGGAGCACGCGTTCCTCGGGGGCGCCGAAGCGGGCCGCGGGAACGTCGCGTACCTGCTGAGCGCCGACGGCGAGAAGCGCGAGTTCTTGCCTGGCAAGGGGCATGACATCAGCTTCTTCGCCGACTGCTTCGTGGCGCTGGCCCTGACCGGAGTGGCGCGCGTGACAGGGGACGCCAGCTATCTGGAGGAGGCCCTGGACGTTTACGCCTCGATCCGGCGGCGCCTGGCCGCGGCGCAGGTGCGCAGTGAACCGTACCCTCTGCCTCCCGGAGCCCGCGCCCACGCCTGGCCGATGATCATGCTCAACGTCGCGCAGGAGCTGGAGCGCGCGCTGCGGGCCGCGGGCGACGTCCGTGCCGGCCGGCTGGCGGCGGACGCGCTCGCCGACATGGACGAGGTGCTCGACGTGTTCGTCAGGCCCGACGGCCTGGTTGCCGAGGTGCTGGTCCCTGGCGACACGATTTCGCTGCTGGCACGTCACGTGACGCCCGGTCATGCCATCGAGTCGATGTGGTTCGTGATCGAGCAGGCGCTGACGCACGGGAGAAGCAATGCCGTCGCGAGAGCCTCGGGAGTGATCGCCGCTTCCCACGCTGCCGGTTGGGACTCCGAATACGGCGGTCTGTTCAGGTACCTGGTGCCAGAACCCGGCGCCAATGCAGCGGAGCCCTCTGGCGCCCGGCGGCAGCAGGATGGCGAGCCACAGGGACCGTTCGAGAAGCTCATCCTCGATACCTGGGACACCAAGATCTGGTGGCCGCATTCGGAGGCGCTCTACGCCACGCTGCTGGCGGCCGAGGTCACCAACGACGCCGGTTTCAAGGCGCTGCACGACCGCACGTTCGCCTACACGTTCAGCACGTTCCCGAACCCCGCTGCCGGCGTCGGGGAGTGGATCCACATCCGGGACCGGCAGGGGCGACCACTGAAGAAGGTCGTGGGATTGCCGGTCAAGGACCCGTATCACGTGACCCGCAACCTGATGCTGCTGGTGGAGCTCCTGAGCGAGGGGCTGGCTTCACGAACGACGAAAGCTTGAAGGGATGCTGGCCGGTTAACGATAACGGCCAGACTGCCACACCGTAGGCCCGCTGCGCGATGGCTTTCCTGCGCCGGGGACGGCCCCCGTGGCCTCCTGTGCCCGCGCCGCCAGCGAACGCGCTCCTACCTTGACCGGCCTTTCCGGCGCGTGCTACGGTTTCGGTCAACAACACGTTGTTATCGCTAACGTACCCTTCCGCCATCTAGTCAGATGGTCGTTGCGGATGTGAGATTGGCTACACTGGAGGGCAGGCGCAGGCCTCGTCTTGGCTCGAGCCCGGAAGGCGCGAGCCCCTTCACACCGACCGCCCTCCCCGGAAGGAGCAAGCATGGTGAATGTCGCGAGGACACCACGCACCAATTCGAGGTCGCGCTTCGGGGCGCTGCTCGCGCTCGGTCTTGCGCTGGCGCTGAGCACGGCCGCGGCGCAGTCCTATCAGGAGGCGCCGATGCTGGCCGCGATGGTGGCGGCCGGCGAGCTGCCGCCAGTGGCTGAGCGCCTCCCCGACAACCCGCTCGTCATCGAGGTGTTCGATGAGCCCGGCACTTACGGGGGCGTCATCCGGCGCGGCTTCACCGGCCCGGGTGACCACAACAACTACACCAGGTGGGCGTACGACAGCCTGCTGCGCTTCAGCGTCGACGGCTCCGAGATCGTGCCTCACATCATCGAGTCGTGGGAGGCCTCCGAGGACTTCCACACCTGGACGTTGCGCTTCCGGCCCGGCATGAAGTGGTCCGATGGCGAGCCGTTCACGTCGGACGCGCTGATGTTCTACTACGAGGCCGTCCTGCAGAACGCCGACCTCACGCCCTCGGTGCCGGTGTGGATCGCCAACCGTGACGGCACGCTGGCGACCATGCGCGCGCCCGACGACTACACGGTCGAGGTCGAGTTCGACTTCCCATACACGCTGTTCCCGATGGAACTGACGTTCCGCGACGGCGGCGACCGCACGCTGGCCGCGCATCTGCCTGGGCACTACCTCAGGCAGTTCCACCCCGACTACGGCGACCAGGCCGAGATCGACCGTCTGGTCGCGGCGGCCGGTCTGAACAACTGGACGCAGTTGTTCATGCAGAAGGGCATCATCACCGACAACCCCGAGCGGCCGTCCACGGCTGCCTGGGTGCCGTATCAATCGTCGGTGTCGGACCAGGTCTTCACCTTGCGGCGCAACCCTTACTACCTGGGCGTCGACCCCGCAGGCAACCAGCTTCCCTACATCGACGAGGTGCAGTTCCGCTTCTTCTCCGACGTCGAAGCGCTCAACTTCGCTGCCGTCGCCGGTGAGCTCGACATGCAGGACCGTCACATCCAGCTCACCAACTACCCGGTGCTCGTCGAGAACGCCGAGCGCTCGGGCTACCGCGTCATCACCTGGCCCACGTTCGGCGGCAACGACGCCGCGCTGTGGGTGAACCAGCAGTACACGATCAACCCCGAGCTCGGTGAGCTGCTCGCCAACCAGCAGTTCCGCGTCGCCCTCAGCCTGGGGATCGAGCGCGAGGAGATCCGCGAGTCGGCCTTCCTCGGTCTCGGTGAGATCCGTCAGCTCGTGGCGGCGCCTTGGCACCCCTACTACCCGGGTGACGAGTACGCCTTCAAGTACACCGAGTTCGACGCGGATCAGGCGAACGCGATCCTCGACTCGCTGGGTCTGGCCCGCGGCTCAGGCGGCATGCGCACGCTCCCGAGCGGCGCCCCGCTGCGCCTGGAGATCTCGGTCGTGCCGGCCTTCGGCCCGTGGCCCGACGTCGCGCAGTTGGTCGCTGCCGACTGGAACGACCTCGGTCTCGCCACCGACGTGCAGGTCCGCGAGCGCACCGCGCACTTCACCATGCGCGACGCCAACGAGCTGATGATCGAAGTCTGGAACGAAGACACCAGCGGCTTCCCGTTCACGGGTAACCCGAAGATCGACCCCCGCAGCGATCCCGCCACGATCTTCGCCGTCGAGACGCGTACCTGGTACCGCACCAACGGCGAGCGCGGCATCGCGCCGACGCCCGAGATCGCCCGCATCGTCGAGATCATCGAGGAAGCCAAGACCGTCGGCACCGAGCGTCAGATCGAGCTGGCCCAGGAGCTCAACCGCCTGGTCGCGGATCAGCTCTACGGCATCGGGACCGTCGGGCTCACCCCGATGATCCAGGGTGTCGTCGTCATCAACGAGGACATGTTCAACGTGCCCGACCTGGTGGCCAACGACTGGCCGCTCCGCACGCCTGGCGACGCCCGGCCGGAGACCTTCTACTTCCGCCGCTAAGCACTCACGAGCAGACCGCCCGGACGCCATCACGGCGTCCGGGCGGTTCCCACAGCGACGAGCCGGCCTCGTCCAGGAGCATGCCTTCAACACGCGCCCGCCTGTGAACACCTATCTGACTTAGGGGCCCTTCGGAGAACGGATGCATCTGTACATACTCAAGCGGCTCGCGGTGGTCCCGCTGCTGCTCTTCCTGTTCTCGGTGATCGCCTTCGCCCTCATCCAGGCGCCCCCTGGTGACTTCCTCACCAGCTACATAGCGGAACTCGCGCAAGGTGGCAGCTCGCTCGACCAGGCGCAGATCGATGCGCTGAGAGCGCAGTACGGCCTCGACCAACCGGTCTATCGTCAGTACCTGCTGTGGGTTGGCAGCTTGCTGAAAGGCGATCTCGGTATCTCGCTCGAATGGCGGCGTTCCAACGCCGAGCTGATCGGCGAACGCTTGGTGCTGACGCTGGCGCTCACGCTGTTCTCCCTGATCTTCACGTGGGTCGTAGCGATTCCCATCGGCATCATCTCGGCGACCAAGCAGTACTCGGTGACCGACTACATCTTCACGGTGCTCAACTACATCGGTCTGGCGACACCGAACTTCATGCTCGCGCTCGTCTTGATGTGGATCGCCTTCGACAGGTTCGGGCTGAGCGTCACCGGCCTGTTCAGCCCCGAGTACGCGCAGGCTCCGTGGAGCTGGGGGAGGGTGGGCGACCTGCTGTCGCACATCTGGCTGCCGATGATCATCCTCGGCGTTGCCGGCACGGCTCAGATCGCCCGCGTCGTGCGCGCCAACCTGCTCGACGAGCTCAGCAAGCCGTACACCGAGATGGCGCGCGCCAAGGGTCTGCCCGAGTGGCGGCTGGTCCTCAAGTACCCTACCCGCGTGGCGATTGCACCGGTCGTCAGCACCTTGGGCTGGTACTTCCCCCAGCTGCTGTCCGGGGGCCTCGTGGTGTCGGTGGTCATGAGCCTGCCGACCATCGGACCGCTGCTGCTGCGCGCGCTCGTCGGCCAGGACATGTACCTCGCCGGCACCATCATCCTGATCTTCTGCGTCCTGACGGTCATCGGCACTCTGGTGTCGGACATCCTGCTGGCGGTCCTCGATCCTCGCATCCGGATGGACGGAGCTTAGATGCCCTCCGACCTGACGGTGGACGAAGCGGCCGTGCCGGTGGTGGCTCCCGAGAAGGGCGCCGCCGTCTACGTGGCGCCCGCCTGGCAGATGACCTGGTGGCGCTTCCGCAAGCACAAGCTGGCGGTCGTGTGCCTGTGGGTGTTCGGCTTGATCAGCCTCATCGCTCTCGCTCCCGACTTCTTCGCCACCCAGGACCCCAACGCCACCGCTGCCCGCAACGCGTACATCCCGCCGCAGACGCTGCGCGTGATGCACGAGGGGCGCCTGGTGTGGCCGTTCGCCTACGGCGTGGCCGGCCAGCGCGACGCGCGCACGCTGCGCATGGTGTGGGCCCTGGACACCGAGACCCGCTACCCGCTGCGCCTGTTCGCGCAAGGCCACGACTACCGGCTGCTCGGAGTGATCCCCACCAACATCCACCTCCTCGGTTTCGCCGGCGTCTCGGGACCCGACACCCCGCACCTGCTCGGCACCGACCGGCTCGGCCGCGACCAGTGGTCGCGCCTGATGCTCGGCACGCGCATCTCGCTCTCGATCGGGCTCGTCGCCGTCGCCATCTCCACGATCCTCGGCATCGTGCTCGGCGGCATCTCCGGGTACTTCGGCGGGGTCGTCGACAACGTCATCCAGCGCCTCATCGAGCTGCTGCAGGCGCTGCCACCGATCCCCATCTGGCTGGCGCTGTCGGCGTCGCTGCCGCGCACCTGGCCGGTCACGTGGGTCTACTTCGCGATCACGATCATCCTCGCGCTGCTCGGCTGGACGCGCCTGGCGCGCGAGGTGCGCGGGCGCTTCCTGTCGCTGCGCGAGGAGGACTTCGTCACCGCTGCCAGGCTAGTCGGCGCCAGCCGCTCGCGCGTGATCTTCTCGCACATGGTGCCGTCGTTCACCAGCCACATCATCGCCGCGACCACCCTCGCCATCCCACTGATGATCCTCAACGAGACCTTCCTGAGCTTCCTCGGCCTCGGCTTGCGCCCACCCGCGATCTCGTGGGGCGTGATGCTGCAAGAGGCGCAGAACCTGCAGTCGGTAGTCAACGCCCCGTGGCTGATGATCCCCGGCCTGTTCGTGATCGTCACGGTGCTCGCCCTCAACATCCTGGGAGATGGACTGCGTGATGCCGCCGACCCATACAGCACCTGACGCTGCAGCCGCGGGGCAGGAGAGAGGCGCTCTGCGCGGGGGTCCTTTGGGGACGACCCGCGGCGAGACCCCGGTCCTGTCGGTGCGCGACCTGAAGACCCACTTCAAGCTCGACGAGGGCGTGGTGCGCGCCGTCGACGGCGTCAGCTTCGACCTCTACCCCGGCGAGGTCGTCGGCATCGTGGGCGAGAGCGGGTGCGGCAAGAGCGTCGCGATGAAGTCGGTCCTGCGGCTCGTCCAGAGGCCGGGGCGCATCGTGGGCGGCGAGATCATCTACCGCCGTCCGGCGGCCAGCGAGGCCGACGCCAGGAAAGGGCAGGCGCAGGAGATCGACCTCGCCAAGCTCGCCCCGCACGGGCGACGCATGCGCAAGGTCAGGGGCGGCGACATCGCCCTCATCCCGCAGGAGCCGATGGCGTCGTTCAGCCCGCTGCACTCGATCGGCGAGCAGATCGTCGAGGCCATCAGGCTCCACAACCCTGTCTCCAAGGACGAAGCGCGCGAGATCGCGATCGAGAAACTGCGCGAGGTCGGCATGCCCAGCCCCGAGCAGCGCTTCGACTCGTACTCCTGGCAGCTCTCCGGGGGTCTGCGTCAGCGGGCGATCATCGCGATGGCACTGTCGTGCAACCCGGCGATCCTGATCGCCGACGAGCCGACCACCGCGATCGACGTCACCACCCAGGCGCAAGTGCTCGAGCTGCTCAAGGAGCTCCAGGAGGACCGCGGCTCATCGATCCTGTTCATCACCCACGACCTCGGCGTGATCGCACAGGTCGCCGACTACGTCGTCGTCATGTACCTCGGCAGGGTGGCCGAGCAGGGGCCGGTTCACGACATCTTCCACGCGCCGCGCCACCCGTACACGCGGGCGCTGCTGCAGAGCGTTCCCAGCCTCCACTCCGAGCCGCGCGTGGCGCTGCCGACGATCGCCGGCAGCATCCCGCACCCGCTGCAGCGGCCGACCGGCTGCCCCTTCCATCCGCGTTGCGCGGACGTCATGCCCGGCAAGTGCGACGTTCACCTGCCGGCGCTGGTGGCGGCGGACGGCGGCTCGCCCGTCGCCTGCTTCTTGCACCACGACCAGGTGGAACCATCGTGACGGACAACCAGGCGCCGCTGCTGGAGGTCAACAACCTCAAGAAGCACTTCCCGATCAAGGGCGGCTTCGTCCGCCGCACGATCGGTCATGTGAAGGCCGTCGACGACGTCAGCTTCACCGTCAACGACGGCGAGATCCTGAGCCTCGTCGGCGAGAGCGGCTGCGGCAAGACCACCACCGCCAAATGCGTGCTGCGCGCGATCGAGCCGACCAGCGGCGAGGTGCTGTTCCGGAGCGAGGACGGCGAGGTCATCGACATCGCCAGGCTGCCCGAGAGGGACCTCAGGCCGCTGCGCAGCGAGATGCAGCTCGTCTTCCAGGACCCGTTCGGCTCGCTGAACCCGCGCAAGAACCTGCTGGAGATCATCGGCGAGCCGCTGCTGGTGCACGGCGAGAAGAGCCGCCAGAAACGCATGGACCGCGTGGCGGAGCTGCTGAACCTGGTCGGCTTGAGACCCGAGTACATGCACCGCTTCCCGCACGCGTTCAGCGGGGGGCAGCGCCAACGCGTCGTGATCGCCAGAGCGCTGGCGCTCGAGCCGCGGCTGGTGATCGCCGACGAGGCGGTCTCGGCGCTCGACGTCTCGGTACAGGCGCAGATCCTCAACCTGCTGCTCGATTTGCAGCGCCGCCTCGATCTCTCGTACTTGTTCGTGGCGCACGACCTGAGCATCGTCAAGCACATCAGCCACCGCGTGGCGGTCATGTACGTCGGCAAGGTCGTCGAGTCGGCACCGACCGAAGCGCTCTTCCACCGCCCCAAGCACCCGTACACCTCGGCGCTGATGCAGGCGGTGCCCGTCGCCGACCCCGCCCTGCGCTCGGCCCTCAAGGGCCTGCCCGGCGAGGTCGCCAACCCCGCCGATCCCCCCAGCGGCTGCTACTTCCACCCGCGCTGCCGGTTCGCGGTCGAGGAGTGCCGCAACGTCGCGCCGCCGTTGCGAGAGATCGCGCCCGGTCACCAAGTAGCCTGTCACAGAGCCGAGGAGCTCGCTCTGGCCGGCATCGACGACCTCGAGTCGAGCGGTTCACGAGCGGCCGAAGGAGCAGTGAATTGACAGTCCAACCGATCCGCACACACAGGGTGGGAAGCCTGCTTGTCCATGTCTTCGAGAATGAAGCCGCCGTCGGCGCAGCGGCGGCGGCGGACATGGCGGACAGCATCAAGGACGCCATCGAGCAGCGTGGCGCGGCCAACCTGATACTTGCCACCGGCAACTCGCAGTTGGCGTTCCTGCGTGCCCTGCGCGCCACACAGGGCATCGACTGGACGAAAGTCAGCGTCTTCCACATGGACGAGTACATCGGCATCGATCCGGATCACCGCGCCAGCTTCCCGCGCTTCCTGCGGCACCACTTCTTCGACCACGTGAGCGGAGCCACCTTCTACCCGCTGTCGGGCGACGCCTCACGCGTGGCGGCGATCTGCGCCGAGTACGAGGCGCTGCTCAGGGCCCATCCCGCCGACGCGGTGGCGCTCGGCTGGGGTGAGAACGGGCACCTCGCCTTCAACGACCCGCCCTACGCCGAGTTCGACGACCCTGTGTGGGTCAAGGCGGTGAAGCTCGACGACGTCAGCCGTCGCCAGCAGCACGGCGAGGGGCACTTCGACTCCCTCGAGGAAGTGCCGACCCATGCGATCACGTTGACGATCCCCGCGCTCCTCGCCGCCAAGCGGGTGCTGTGCATCGTCCCCGAGGCTCGCAAGGCCAACGCCGTTCACGACTGCCTGACGCTGCCGGTGTCGGAGTCGCGGCCAGGCTCGGTGCTGCGCACCGTCGAGCACGCCAAGCTGTACCTCGATCCAGACTCGGCTGCCAGGCTCTGATGCGGTACGTCTTCTCGACAACCGAGACGCGGCGCTACCGCTTCCCCACCCACACCAACCTGCTGGTGATGGACCGGGCCGACGCCGTCACCAGCGAGAGCTTCATCACCGTGATGGAGCCCGGCGAGGCGCCGCCGCTGCACAAGCACGACGACACCGAGCAGGTGTTCTACGTGCTGTCCGGACGCGGGCGCTTGGAGGTCGGTCCCGACGCCGAGGCTTGCGGCGAGCTCGCTCCCGGCGACCTGGTGCGGATCCCGCCGGGCACCTGGCACCGCGTGCCGTGCGTTGGTGACGAGCCTCTCAGGTACCTGGTGGTGGACTGCTTTCCCGGCGGTCGGCCGACCGCCGAGCCCACCTGGGAGTCGCACGTGCGCGTCGTATGCGCCGAGAACGGCTGGGACTTCGAGGAGGTCAAGCGCTGAACGCGCCCGCCGGAGCTGGCGCGTCGTGCCGCACCGGCGGGCCGGCCGGCGCCGGCCGGCGAGGGGCCCTAACGTGACCAATCTGCTGTTCTTGATCACCGATCAACAGCGCGCCGACACGATCGCGCAGGGTGGAGCCTGCCTGACGCCGAACCTGCAGGCGCTGGCGCGCTCCGGCGCCGACCTCCGGCGCTGCTACGCGCCCAACCCCATCTGCTCCCCCACCAGGGCCAGCATCTTCACGGGCCTGCTGCCGCACGCGCACGGCATGACCGACGTGACCCACGCCGTGCCGCCGCAACGCGCCGAGCTGGTCGAGAACCTGCCGTTCTGGACCCGCAGCCTCAAGAACGCCGGCTACCGCACCGGCTACTTCGGCAAGTGGCACGTCGAGCGCAGCGACAGGCTCGAGGACTTCGGCATCGACGAATACCAGGTCGACTTGCGGCAGACGGGCGTCGTCACCGTCGATGCGCCCTTGGAGCCGCGCATCGGCATCGAGCAGCCCGGCTACCTGCCGTTCCTGCTCGCCGGCGTCAGCGACACGCCCGCCTCGCAAACGAGGGAGGCCGAGCTCGTCGACCTCGGCATCGACTTCCTCGAACGCGCGGCGAGCGCTGCCGACGGCGACGGTCGGCCCTGGGCGCTGTTCGTCAGCACCGAGGCGCCGCACGACCCCTACGTGGTGCCGCGCGAACTGTACGAGCGCTACGACCCCGAAGCCGTCGCGTTGCCGGCCTCGTTCCACGACGACCTGCGCGGTAGGCCTCACGTGTACAGCCGCATCCAGGAGGCTTGGCGCGAGCTGAGCGAGGCCGAGGTCAGGCAGGCGATCGCCTGCTACTACGCGGCCTGCTCGGGCATCGACGATCAGTTCGGGCGCTTGCTCGACGCCCTCGAGCGCTGCGGCCAAGCCGACGACACGCTCGTCGTGTTCACCTCCGACCACGGCGACTACCTCGGAGCTCACGGCCTGTTCCTCAAGGGTGTGGCGCCGTTCGAGGAGGCGTACCGCGTGCCGTTGCTGCTGCGTGGTCCCGGGATCGCACCTGGTACCGTCGTCGACGAGCCGGTGAGCCTCATCGATTTGGGCAGGACACTCTCGCGGCTGTTGCTCGACGAGGAGTTCGGGGGTCACGGCCGCGACGTCAGCGGGTCGTTGCGCGCCGGCGGTTCTAGCGAGCGGAGCGCTGGCGAGGAGCAGCGACCGGCCTTCGCCGAATTCCACGGCCAGCGCCTCGGCTACACCCAGCGGATCACCTGGCTCGGACGCCATAAGTACGTGTTCAACGGCTTCGATCGCGACGAGCTCTACGACCTGGAAGCCGACCCGCACGAGCTCGTCAACCTGGCGGAGTCTCCCGAGAGTCGCGAGCTTCTCGCCGAGATGGCCGCGGCGATGTGGCGCGAGGTGAAGCGCACCGGCGATGACACCTTGGCCAAAGCGCAGTATGGGATGTTCAGGTTCGCGCCCGTCGGCCCGGAAGGGCCGGGTGGCTCAGAAGGAGAGAGGCGGCATGAGTAGCGACGCGAGCAGGTTCCGACCGGACTTCGGACTCGCCGGCAAGGTCTGCGTGCTGACTGGCGGAACCGGCGTCTTGGGCGGCGTCATGGCGCACGGACTGGCGTTGGCCGGTGCCCGCGTTGCGGTGCTGGGGCGCCGGGCCGACAAGGCCGAGGAGGTCGCCGCTGCGGTTCGGGCAGCCGGCGGCGAAGCCATCGCGACGCCCGCCGACGTGCTCGACGAGGCTGGGCTGAAGGCGGTGCGCGCGAAGTTGCTGTCAGAGTGGGGCTCGCTCGATCTGCTGGTCAACGCGGCCGGCGGCAACCAGCCGGGCGCCACGCTCACGCCCAGCCAGACGACCTTCGACCTCGACAGCCAAGCGATGCGTGAAGTCATGGACCTGAACTTCTTCGGTACCTTCCTGCCGATACAGGTGTTCGCGGCGCCGATGGCGGAGCGCGGCTCCGGTGCGATCGTCAACGTCTCCTCGATGGCGGCGCTGCAGGCGATCACGCGCGTCGCCGGCTACTCGGGCGCCAAGGCGGCCGTCGACAACCTCACCCGCTGGTTGGCCACGACCTTCGCCAAGCAGCACGGGCCGGGCCTAAGGGTCAACGCGATCGCTCCGGGCTTCTTCGTCGCGGAGCAGAACCGCAGGTTGCTGTTGAACGAGGACGGCAGCCTCACGCAGCGCGGCCGGACGATCATCGACAACACCCCGATGGGGCGGTTCGGCGAGGCCGAGGAGCTGCTGGGCGCGCTCATCTGGCTGCTCAGCGACGCCAGCCGGTTCGTCACCGGCGTGGTGGTGCCGATCGACGGAGGGTTCTCGGTCTTCTCGGGGGTGTAAGCGAGGCACGGCGACGACAGACGCGGGGTCGAGCCTGGCGGACGAGCGAACCATGACTCAATCGTCCCGCCGTCGTTCAGCCTCGAAGCGCGACCGCAGCTCTTCGCTCATCGGGTAGCTGCCCTCGAGCGGCAGGCCCGCGAGGATCTGCTTCTCGATCTACGCCATGGCTGACGCTAGTACCATGACGTGGTGGAGCGGACTCCTGAGGACCCTGCGGAGGCAGTCGGCGCCTCCTGCTGCTCGCCGGTCCGGCCTGCGGGAAGGACCCGGGTTCGGTGCGCGGCCGGCGCTCGACCCACCGGCGAGACGGGCGGCATGGTGGCGCTGCCCGGCGGCGAGTTCTTGATGGGCTCCAGCGACCCAACGTTCCCCGCCGACCGCGAGGGGCCGGTGCGAGAGGTGTCGGTGAAGCCCTTCGCGATCGCTGCGAAGGCCGTCAGCAATAGGGAGTTCGGACGCTTCGTGACGGCCACCGGCTACCTGACGGAGGCGGAAAGGTACGGCTGGTCGTTCGTGTTCTTCAAGTTCCTCGCCAAGGATCATCGGCCGACGCGGGCCATCGCCTCCGCGCCGTGGTGGCGGGCGGTGCCTGGCGCAAGCTGGCTGGCTCCTGAAGGCCCCGGCTCCGACGTCGAGGCTCGCATGGAGCATCCCGTGGTCCACGTTTCGTGGAACGACGCCCGCGCCTACGCAGCCTGGCTGGGCATGCGCCTGCCCAGCGAGGCCGAGTGGGAGTACGCCGCCAGGGGCGGGCGCGAGCAGGCGACCTTCCCCTGGGGCAACGACCTCGCTCCCGACGGCAGGCACCGGTGCAACGTCTGGCAAGGCGAGTTCCCCAACCACGACGCCGGCGAGGACGGATACCGCGGAACCTGCCCGGTCGACGCCTTCTTGCCGAACGACTTCGGGCTGTTCAACATGGTCGGGAACACCTGGGAGTGGTGCGCGGACGACTGGGTCGGCGGCGTTCAGGATCTTGGCGAGCACCGCGTGATGAAGGGCGGCTCCTACCTGTGCCATGCCAGCTACTGCAACCGGTACCGCGTGGCGGCCCGCACGCATTCCACTGCCGACAGCAGCACCGGCCACACCGGGTTCCGCCTGGTGGCGGACGTGTGACCAGCGGCGCTATCCATGGGGACTCTACGGTAGCCAGGTGGTGCGGTGGCTGAGCCACAGGGGCAGCGCGAGAGCCGCCGCACGCTGCTCGTTCTGGCGCCGTTCGATGGCTTGCGCCAGGGCGGTTGGGTAGCGGTTCCCGAAGGGCCGGGTAGCGGCTTCTCGCCGGATGTCGCCGTACTGCAGCGCTACCGGAGGGCCTGAGCCTCAGCGGTGCACGCCGCCGCGCTCCCCGTTGGCCGACGAGCGCCGCATCTCCTCGATCACGCGAGCGTCGAGCACCGGCAGGTCGCCCACCAACGACGACTTGTAGCTGGCAGCGGCGACTGCCCGCTCCAACGCCGCAGCGGCGTCGCCAGGCTCCAGCTGGCGGCTCCACAAGTAGCCCGCCGCGAACGCGTCGCCGCGCCCCAGACGCCCAACCTCCGACGCCGGCAACGCCGGCCGCTCTGTGAACCGGCCGTGGCGGTCCAGCGCGGCGGCGCCCCGCTCCCCACGCGTGATGACGATCTCGGCGCGCGGGGCCGAGAGGCGCAGCGTCTGGAAGGGACCGGAACCTTGATCGACCGAGGAGCCGAACACCTCGCCGGCGTCGCGCTCGGCGACGAACAGCACGTCGGCGGTGGCGAGATAGGGGGCGCAGGCGCTCGCCCAACTATCCGCAGTGGTCAAGGTGCGCCGGAAGTTCACGTCGAACGACCGCTGCATGCCCGCCACCCCGGCGGCCTCCCAGAACGCCATGGTGGCGATGGCGCTCTCCGTCCCCAACGCCAGGTCGATGCCGCTCACGTGCAGCAGCTCACTGCCCTCCAGCAGCGTGCGCGCATGGCCCGCCAGCAGGCCACTGCTCGGATGCTGCGCGAACGCCGAGTGCGCGCGGTCGTAGGTCACGACCGGAGGGCGGCCGACGCCGCCACGGTCGTAGAAGTAGAGCCCGGTGCGGCCCGGCGTGCGGATCACGCGCGAGACGTCGACGCCGTAACGCCGCAACTCGCCGACGATCCGCTCGCCGAGCTCGTCGTCGGCCACGACCGACAGCCACCTCGCGCGGGCGCCGAGCGTCGCCAGGCCGACGGCCACGTTGGCCTCGCTGCCGCCGACGTGGAGTTCGAGCTCGTCGGCCTGGCTCAGCCGCAGGCCGGATGCCGGGCTCAGCCGCAGCATCGCCTCGCCCCAGGTGGCGATGGTCACCGCGCCGGCACCACCAGCGTGGACCTGACCACGTTGTCCTCCACCGTGACGGTCCAGACGCCGACCCCACTGCGGTCGGCGAGGCCGTCGAGGAAGCCGGTGACGAAGTCGAACAGCCTCAGCACCTCTTCGAAGGTGGGAGTGCGGGGCTGCGCCGCCGAGTCGCCCGCGGAGCCTTCGTCGGCCGGGGCCTCGCCGGGTTCTTCGATCCCGTCGGCGCCGTTGCTCAGCACCGACGCGTTGACGATCACGGTCCCGGTTGCGTCGCCCATCCAGGAGGTCACGACGGCGGCGTAGTCGATCCCAGCCATGACCTCGAAGATGACCGCCGAGCGTTCCACGCCGGGGGCGTCGTCGTTGGCCGCGACGATGCGCCCGTTGGTCATGTCGAACAGGAACAACAGGGGATCGACCTCGTACGAGCTTGGATCGAGCACCTCGATCTCGACCAGATCGCCGGCGCTGAGCCCGCTGAGCTCCAGCACCAGCCCCAGTGACGAGTCCGCCAGAGACGTGTCGAAGGTGATCTCGTGCTCAGAGCTCGAAGGCACCGAGAGGACCAGCGTCGGCGCATCGGACGCCCGTGGATCGGGACCGAGATAGTCGGCCGGGTAGCCATCCATGCCGGTGGGCCCGCCGTCGCTCTCGAAGCCGCCGAAGTCGGAGTCGAAATCGAAGTCTCCGAACGAGTCGTCCCCGAGACCGACCAGGTCGGCGGCCATCTCGTCCAGCGAGAGGGCGACGGCTGACGCGGCCGGCGTGGCTACCAGGTCGAGCAGGGAGGCGAAGTGGCGCAGGACGCGAGGGACGTCGGCGACCGAGTACGAGGTGGTGCCGGCGGGCAACGCGGCGATGGCGGCGCGAAGCTGAGCGTCGTCGGCTGTTGGCGCGGCCCCTGAGCGCTGGTCGATGACCTGACGCATCAGGCTCGACGGCGAAGCGATCAGCATGTGCCCGTCCGCCACCATGACCCCGAGATCGATGGCCAGTGGAGCGCGCCACCGCTGGTAGGTGACGCCGCGATGCGTGACGGGCATGGTGGCGAAGAGCGGGGCGTCGGCGGCTCCGGCGCTGTCGGCGTCCAACCCGCCGAAGGCCGGGGCGCCGAGCAGCGCCTGCCAAAGCCCGCCCGGCAATGCCCCAGCGAGGTTCTTGAGGCCTGCGCCCCAGACTTCGATGGCAGCCACAGCGGCGGCCTCCGACGTCACCGGCAGGGCCGTGACGCCGCTGGCGCCCTGCAGCCAGCCGCGCACATCCGAACCCGGCAGGTCCAACTGCACGGCGTACCAGGTGCCATCCCACCAATCGAGCAGTCCCGCGTCGAGATCGAGCCCCAGGTACTCGGAGCTGAGTTCGCGCAGGCTGCTCGAGTCGCCGGTCAAGCTGGCGGCCGACGCCAGCCAGTCGTCGATCCAGCCGACGAGGTCGACCACCGGCAGCGTTCCGGCGCTCAGCATCACGCCGCCCGTCGGAAGCTGTGGGGGCGGCCCCGGCGCGACGCAGTCGGCGCAGGTGATCAGGCGCGCCAGGGTCGGGTCGCCTCCGGTCGGGTTCGTCGCCAGGGACGACTGGATCGTCAATCCCCGTTCGGTGAACGCGGCGTGCGCCGAGAACCCGCCCAGCGTCTTCAGGCTCGCGGTGAGCCGCTCGACCAGCGGATCCGCCTCGAGGTCGGGCGAGTTGCCTGCCAGGTCGGCCAGCGCCGCCAGGTCGAGGACGAAACCGATGCCCGGTCGGGAACTTCCCGCCAGCGACGCACCGAGCGCGCTCGCGCGGAAGCTCGGCTCGCTGCTGCCGCGCGCCAGCCTGACGACGGCACGCGCCAGGTCAGGGTCGCCGGTCGCGATCACCAGGCCATCGAGGCGCGCGAGCACCACTGGGCCATCGGGACCGTCGCCGAGGAGGTGGAGGGTGACGTCCGCTTCCTGAAGGTCGCCGCCACCGGGGAGGCAGGCGGCGAGCGCATCGATCAGCGAGCCCGCCGTGCCCGCGTCGGCGGGGCGCAGCAGGGCCACGACGCCAGGAAGCGGCCTGGCGGCAGAGAGGCTGACGCCGAGGGTGACCGGGCCGGTGACGGCCTCCAGATCGAGGAGGTCGGCAGCCTGCGGACAGTCGGCCGCGAGCTCGTCGGCGGCTCCGGACAGCGCCGCCTCGAAGAGCCCGGTGAGCGTCGGCACCGGCGCCGGCGCGGCCGCAGGTTCGCCTGTCAGCGACGCCACGATGCTCCAGACCCCGGCGACGTCGAGGTCGTCAAGCACTTCCTGGAGGATGCCGAAGTCGCCACCGCCGGGCACGTAGTCGATCACCGCGATGGTGGCTTCAGGCAACAGGTGACTGAGCGGCCCGTCTTGCGCGGCGGCCGTCGCTGGCAGCAGGAGGGCGGCCGCCAGCAGCAGCGAAGACGCCAAGGCCGCCGGCGTCCTGCGCAGGAGTGGGTCCCTTGCTGACTGCATGTGCACTCTCCGTTCTCGCCTCGGGTAGGACCCGATGATAGCGCGCCGGGCCGCCGGCCTCGTTCCCCGCCAGCTAGGCTCCGGCGGCGCCCGACGGCGTCGGCGGTGACGCCAAGCCACGCGCGGCGTCGAGGGCGTCTTCCACCCACCTGACGACCTGCGCCAGATCCTGCGCGTCGATCCACTCGGACACGGAGTGGATCTCGTGCATGTTCACGCCGACGTTGACGGTCGGCAAGCCGCGCTGGTTGAAGACGTTCGTGTCCGAGCCGCCGATCGAGGAGACGGCCGTGACGGAGATGGCGTGACCTGAGGCGACGTCGCTGAGTGCGCGAACGCACGGGGCGTTCTCGTCGAGCGAATAGCCGTCGTAGAGGCGGAGGCGCTCGATCGCGACGCTGCCGCCCACCGCGGAGGCGGCTGCCGTGCTCCCTTGTCGCACGCGCTCGACGAGTTGCTCGAGCCGCTCCGCGCTGAACGCTCGCGCCTCGCCGACGAGCTCGACCTCGTCGGGCACCACGTTCGTGCTGCCACCACCCGCGATCCTCCCGATGTTGGCGACCTGGTCGGCTGCCACGCGGCCGAGCGGGTAGGCACGCACGACCTCGGCGGCGGCGAGGATGGCGTGGACGCCCTGCTCGGGAGCCAAGGCAGCGTGCGAGCGGCGGCCCCTGACGGTGAGGGTCAGTTGCTCCTTGAAGACGGCGGCAGTTATCAGCTCGCCGACGGGCACCTCGCCGTCGAAGCTGTAGCCGTAGTCGGCCGCCAACGACGCCACGTCGAGGTGCTGCGCGCCCTTGAGGCCGACCTCTTCGCAGACGGTGATGACGCCGATCAGCGTCGGCCGGTTGGCCCGCGGTCGGGAGGCGAAGCGCTCGAGGAGCTTCAGGACGACCGCCACACCGGCTTTGTCGTCGGCACCGAGGATCTGCTTGCCGCTCGAGCGCACCACGCTGCCCTCGGTCAGCGCCACCAGCGGCTCACCAGGCACCAGCGGCACCGTGTCCATGTGAGCCGCCAACACGAACCGACCGGGCAGGGCTCCGCTCAGCTCGGCGATCAGATTGCCGGTGTTGCCACCGACCACAGCCGCGGTGTCGTCCTCTCGGACATCCGCCCCGAGCGCCCTCAGCTTGTTGGCCACGAGGTCGGCCACGGCGCGCTCGTTGCGGCTGGGACTGGGCACCTCGCAGAGCGCGACGAGCAGGTCGCGCAGCTCGAGCACCAGGTCCGGCGCTTGGTCAGTGCCCACCGCGCTCACGCCTCCACCAGCGGCGCGAGGATGCGCCGCGCCTGCACGTCTACGATGCCCAGGTCGGTGACCTTGAAGTCGGGGCTCACCGACAGCGGCAACAGGGTCAGGAGCAACACCGGGTGCCTGACGCTCACCCCCGCACGCCTCAGGGCGCCCTCGAGCGCGTCGAAGCCCGCGGCAACCTCGGCGAGCGGCTCGTCGGAGAGCAGGCCTGCGAGCGGCAGCTCGAGCAACGTCGGGCTGGTCGCGCCCGACTCGGCGAACGCCATGCCGCCGCCGACCGCCAGCACGCTGTCCAGAGCTGCCGCCATCGCCTCGGGATCGCGGCCGAGCACGAAGACGTTGTGGCTGTCGTGTGCGAAGGTGCTCGCGTAGCCGCCGCGGCGCAGACCGAGCCCCGCTATCAAGGTGATGACCGGCGAGCCCGTGAGGCGGGCGCCCACCCGCACGCGCGGGCGCGCGATGACGGTGGCCAGGACGAGGTCGTCGTCGACCGGGACGCCGTCCACCAGCGCGACGCGCCTCTCGGAGAGCGTAGTGAAGCTGTTGACCTGGTTGACCTCGATGACCCGGGCCATGACGGACGAGGCGCCGGCCATCTCGGTGATGCGCAGGTCGGCGGGGCCGATCGTGCCGGCCGCGAAGCTCTCGCGCAGGCCGGCCGGCTCGGGCGCCGCGCCGGGCGCCGGCAGGACCACCGGCGCGCCGCGTTCCGCCACCAGCTGTCCCTCGACGTAGACCGCGCGCGGGGGATACGCGGCCAGCGCATCGGTGACGAGGAAGTCGGCCTTGGCGCCGGGAGCGATGGTGCCCAGGTCGTGAAGCCCGAGGTACGAAGCCGGCCGCAAGGTGGCCGCCGCCACCGCGTCGAGTACCGGCCAGCCCGCGGCAACCGCGGTCTCGACGAGGCGGCTGAGGTGACCGGTGGTCAAGCGGTTGGGCATCACGTCGTCGGTGATCAGCATGACGCGGCTGCGCTCAGGCAGCGCCGCGATGGTCGTCACCACATCGGCGGTGAGCGACTTCTCCTGAACCATCACCCACAGGCCCTTGCGCAGTTGTTCGAACAGCTTGGCCGGCGTCATCAGCGTGTGGTCGGAGCGGATCCCGTAGGCGATGTAACGCGAGAGCTCGGGACCGCTCAAGGACGGCACGTGGCCCTCGAGCGAGAGGCCGGCGTCCCAGGCCGCGCGCAGCATCGCGCTCAGGTGCTGGTCGCCCTTGATCAGCCCCTGGAAGTCCATCATCTCGCCGAGCGCCAGTACCTCGGGCTCCTTCGCCAGCTCGATCACCTCGGCGGGCGAGATGCCGGCGTTGGGAGTCTCGATGTCGGCCGAGGTCGCCGGCACGCAGCTCGAGACCGCCGTGAACACGCGCAGCGGCAGGCCGCGCGAGGCCTCCAGCATCCAGCGGATGCCGGGGGCGCCGAGCACGTTGGCTACCTCGTGCGGGTCCTGCAGGATCGTGGTGGTGCCATGCGGCAGCACCGCCTCGGCGAAGCGTCGCGGCGTCACCAGGCTGCTCTCGATGTGCATGTGCACGTCGAGCATGCCCGGCTGCACGTAGGCGCCGGCGAGGTCGACGGTGCGAGCCGGCGCGAGACTGCCGGCGGCCGGTCCCTCGCCCTCCTCGACCTCGACGAAGCGCCCGCCCAGCGTCGTGAACCAACCGCGGTAGACGCTCTGCGTGACGACGTCGACGATGTTGGCGTTCTCGACCAGCAGGTCGCGCCGGGAGTCAGGAGCGCCGCCAGCCGGCCTCGGCGCCGCGCTCACGCACCCGCCTCAGCGGATGGGCTCGCGCCGTGCAGCGAGTCGACGGCCGCGATGGCGACAGCGATCGTGTCGCGTTCCCCGCGCATGTAGAGCTCCTCCTTCTCCTCGCGGGTCGGCTGGGGGTCGAGATAGATGTTCGAGTCGGTGCCCAGCACGGCGCCGACCTTGACGCCCAGCACCGAGCCGACGACGAAGATCGTGGCGCACTCCTGTTCGGCGGCCACGACGCCGGCGTCGGTGAGGAGGCGGTTCAAGCCGTCGTCGCGGCGATAGAAGGCATCGCGAGTGTAGGCGACGCCCTCATAGGCGCGCCTGCCAAGGCGGCCGACGGCGGCGCGCCGCAAGGCCAACGTGATGTCGATGTCGGCGACGGCCGGGTAGCCGAGCGGCAGGTAATCGAGCGAGGTGCCCTCGCCGCGGAAGGCCGCCGTGACCACCACGACCGAGCCGATCGGGATGTGGGGTTGGCGTCCACCGGAGGACCCGACACGGATGAAGTGCGTGGCGCCGATGCGTGTCAACTCCTCGACGGCGATCGAGGCCGACGGTCCCCCGATGCCGGTCGAGCAGACGCTGATCGGCGTGCCGGCGGCCGTCGTGCCGGTGTGGATCACGTACTCGCGGTTGCGGGCGACCTCGCGGCTGTTCGCGAAGGTGGCGGCGATGCGGTCGGCGCGCGCCGGGTCGCCGGGGATCAGGACGTAAGGCGCCACGTCGCCGCTGCGGGCGCGCAGGTGTCGTTGGATATCGTCAGCCATTCTGTGGAGTGCTCCTTGCGAGGTCTAGCGGTCGCTCATGCGCGGGTCGGCCGCCTCGGTCAGGCCGTCGCCAAGCAGGTTGAAGCCGAGCACCGCCAGCGAGATCGCGATGCCGGGGAAGACGCTCATCCACCAGGCGCGCTGCATGTAGCTCTGGGCGGTGTTGAGCATGCCGCCCCAACTGGTGAGGTTGGGGTCGCCGAGCCCGAAGAAGCCGAGGCTGGCTTCCAGCAGTATCGCCTGCGCCACGTCGAGCGAAGCCACCACCATGACGGGAGCCATGACGTTGGGAAGGATCTGAACGAAGATCAGCCGCGCCGAGCGCATGCCGAGCGCGCGCCCGGCATCGACGTAGGGAAGGACCTTGTGGCTGAGGTACTGGCTCCTGACGAGGCGCGCGGTCTGCGGCCAACTCAGGACCCCGATGACGAGGATGAGGTTGATGAGGCCGGATCCGAACAGCGCGACCACGATCAGCGCCAGCACGAAGCGCGGGATGATCTGGAAGAACTCGGTGATGCGCATCAGCAGCTCGTCGACCCAGCCGCCTGCGAAGCCGCTGAGGGCGCCCACCAGCACGCCGATCACCGTGGCGGTGAGGGCGGCCGAGAGCCCGACGATCAACGAGACGCGCGAGCCCCACAGCACCATCGAGAGGATGTCGCGCCCCAGATGGTTGGTCCCGAGCGGGTGTTCGGCGTTGGCGAAGGGCGGGAGCAGCGCGTTGCGGGACGTCGTGAACGGGTCGTGCGGCGCCAGCACCGGCGCCAGGATGGCGACGAGCACCAGCACAGCCACCACGATCGCGCCGAACATGCCGGTGCGGTTGCGCCGGAAGCGCCGCCACACCGCGCTGGCGGTGGCGGAGCCGGCCGCGGCGGCGCGCACCGTCGGCGTCGGCGCAGCCATCAGTACCGCACCCGCGGGTCGAGGACGGCGTAGAGGATGTCGGTCACGAGGTTGACCAGGATGACGGTGATCGAGACCAGCAGCAGGATGCCGAGCAGCACCGGGTAATCGCGGGTGAAGATCGAGTCGTACATCAGCCGTCCGACGCCGGGCCAGCCGAACACCGTCTCGACCAGCGCCGAGCCGGCGACGATGAACCCGAAGTTGTAGCCGACGACGGTCACGACCGGCAGGGCGGCGGCGCGCAGGGCGTGGCGCCACAGCACCGCGCGCTCCGACAGCCCGCGCGCCCTGGCCGCGAGGATGTACTGGGTGTTCATCACCTCGAGCAGGCTGGCGCGCGTCAGGCGCGTGGTTATCGCCATGTAGCGGAACGACAGGGCAGCCATCGGCAGCGCCATGTGGCGGGCGTAGTCGACGACCGCCGCCCAGCCCGAGTAGTCGACGCGGATGCTGCGGAAGCCACCCGCCGGCAGCCACCCGAGCCAGACGGCGAACACCAGTATCAAGAGCTGTCCGAGCCAGAACTCGGGCACGGCGTAGCCGGTCAACGCGAAGCCGGTGGCCAGCGTGTCGGCGGTCGAGTGCGGCTTGCGAGCCGCCACCACCCCCAGGGCCACGCCGATCCCGGTGGCGACCGCGACCGTGATCAGCATGAAGATCAGGGTGCGCGAAAGCCGCTCGAGCAGCAGGTCGAGGACCGGCTGGCGGTTCGCGAACGAGAACCCGAGGTCGCCTCTGACCACGTTGCCGAGGTAGAGGACCAGGCGTTCGGGCAGCGAACGATCGAGGCCGTAGTCGGCCCTGACGCGCTCGACGTACTCGGGCGGGGCAGGAAACTCGCCGATCAGCGCCGTGACCGGGTCACCGGGAGCCAAGGCGATCAACAGGAAGTTGACCACCACGACCCCGAGCACCAGCGGCACGGCATTCAGCAGCCGGCCGCCGATGTAGCGCCAGATCCCCTGACCCTCACCTCCCGCCTGGTCCACGGTTAGCGGAAGCTAGGACGTCACGGAGCGAACCACAGGAACTCGAGGCCGTCGCGCTGGTCGAGCAGCGTGCGCATGCCGCGGAGGTTGCCGGCTGCGGCCTCGGTGCCGAGTTCTTCGAAGATCACCATCGTCGGCACGTCGACCGACAGGATCGCGTTGACCTGGTCGTAGACCACCTTGCGGGCGTCGAGGTCGGCCAGGGAGGCAGCTTCCGCCAGCAGCCTGTCGACCTCGGCGTTCGAGTAGCCCGTGGCATTGACGAACGGCGTGCCGGGAGGCTGGCTGAGGTAGATGCGGTGGTAGCCGATGACCGGGTCGCCGGACGACGTGAACGACTGCATGGTGATGTCGTAATCGCCGCTGTAGACGCGCTCGACCATCACGGCGCGCTCCACCGGCTGCAGCTCGAGCGTGATGCCGACCGCACGGAGCTGGTCGCGCATGATCTCGCCGGCCGCCGCGAAGTTGCCTCTGGCGCTGTCGTAGACGAAGCGCAGGCGCAGGTCGCCGACGCCAGCCTCGGCGAGCAGTGCGCGTGCGCGCTCGACGTCGTACGGGTAGAGCGTCCGGTAGTCGTAGGCCTCGTCGTAGGCGTACGGGAAGCCGGAGCCGAAGGGACCGGGGGCGGCGAGGCCGAGACCGCCCTGAGCCTGCTCGGTGATCTGCTCGCGGTCGATGGCGTGCATCAGGGCCTGGCGCACGCGGACGTCATCCAGGCCGGGCGTCTTGTTGTTGACGAAGGCGAAGTAGAGGGCCGGGATGGTGATCCCGCGCCAGGTCTGGATGTTCGGGTTGGCGTCGAGCCGCGGCAGGTCTGCCGGCGCCAGGTAGAAGCCGAACACCAGGTCGGCCTCGCCGGTCTCGAGGGCGATGCTGCGGCCCACGTCCTGCGGGATCACGCGGAAGATGACGCGGTCGAGCAGAGCCTTCTCGTCCTGAATGAAGTAGTCATCGTAGCGCACGATCTCCACGCGCTCGCCCCTGACCCACTGGGAGAAGCGGAACGGGCCGCTGCCGATGGGCTCGTTGTTGGCCGGGTTGGTGAGGGGGTCCGTGCCTTCGTAGATGTGCTTCGGGAGCACCGGGGCGTCGAACACGCTGAGCAGGCCGAGCAGCGGAGCGTACGGTTCGCTCAGCGTGATGACGACGGTCTCGGCATCAGGGGCCTCGATCGAAGCCATCTTCGAGTAGGCGGTGATGAAGCGTCCGTGATTGGGCGCGAGGACCTCGAGCATGCTGTACACCACGTCGGCGCTGGTGACGGGGGTGCCGTCGTGGAAAGTCGCCGGGCGCAGCTTGAACGTGTAGACGAGCCCGTCGTTGGAGACCGACCACGACTCCGCCAGGTCGCCTTCGCGGCTGCCGTCGTCGAGGATGCGGATCAGACCGCTGTAGACGCTGGCACCGACGGCGGCCACCGGGTAGCCGGTGCTGATGCCGGGGTTCAGGTGCTCAGGGTCGGAGCCGAGGACGATGATGGCGGTGCCACCAGCAACGGGCGTCTCTTGCGCGGTGGCAGGCGTCAAGAAAGCCAACGCGGCAAGCGCGGCGAGTAGCAGCCTGAGCGAACGGTTCTTGTTCATGGATCGACCTTCTTCCGGGTTTTTCCCCGCGCTGATTCTAGCAGTGCACCACGTGCGTATCGCCTACCTGAGAAGCCAACTCAGCGACCACAGCGCGGCCATCCCGACCAGGAAGGTCACCGTCAGGTTGCGCGTCTTCCACGCGACCGCTGCCCCGATGATCCCGGCCAACAAGCGGACGTCGATGGGCCCCAGGGCGGTGCCGCTCGGTTGCGCCAAAGCGGGCACCGCGATGGCCGCGAAGACCGCGGCGGGAACGAAACGCAGGGCGCGCTTGATGACAGGAGGCAGCGGCGCCGAAGTGCGCGAGAGCAGGAACACGCCCCTTTCGGCCAGCGTGATCAGCGCCGCCAGGACGATGATCAGCCACACCTCGGGACGGCTGAGGCTCACGCGCTGGCCGCCGGCGCCCGGCCTGCGAGCAGCTTCTCGGCGAGCGTGCCCGCAGCGATTCCCGCGAGCGAGGCGACGACCAGCCCGAGGTTGTACGGGAGCGGCCTCAAGGCCAGGGCCAGGGCGCCCGCCACCACCGCCGTGGCGAGCACGGGGCGGGTGGTTACGGCCGGCACCAGCAGCGCCAGGAACAGCAGCGGCACCGCGAAGTCGAGTTGCCATGCGGCCGGCAGCTGGGCGCCCAGGACGGCTCCTATGGCGGTGGCCGCCAGCCACACGATCCACACGGGCACTCCGATACCGAGCGCGTACGCCAGGCGTGGGAAGTCCTCGCCCTCGCGCGGGTAGCGCAGGATCGTGATCGCGAACGAGTGGTCGACCATCAGGAAGGAGACGAGGAGCCGGCTGAGGAAGCCGTAGCGCTGCAGCCACGGCGCCAGCGCCAGGCTGTACATCACATGCCTGAGGTTCACCATCGCGACGGTCAGCAGGATCGCCCAGGTGGCGGCGCCCGAGGCCATCAGCGAGATCGCCGCCAACTGCGACGCGCCCGCGAACACCAGTGCCGACATCAGGATGATGTCGAGGGGATGCATACCCGCCCCGACGGCGCTGACGCCGGTGATCATGCCGAAGGGGGCGGCTCCAAGGAGCAGCGGTAGCACGTCTCGCAGGCCCTCCAGGGAGGCGCGTCGGGCGGAAGTCACGCGCCCGAGCGTACCCGTAACGAGCCCGGCTTCGGAAGCCCGAAGGGCGTGCCGTGGCCCGCCGCCAGCCGCCCACACGCGCGACTCGTGACCTCGTGCTAGACTACCGGAAACGTTACCGGAACCCGAGCGTAGCCGTGCCTTGGGTGGGCCTTGCGAGGCCCGGAAACGGTTCCAAAATCGCTGGTGGATTCCGGTGCGGGACCTCGGGAGCGCGATGCGCGAGCACGGCGTGCCAACCAAGGTGACGATCCGCGACGTGGCGGCGCTTGCCGGCGTCGGGGTAGCCACCGTCTCGCGCGCCCTCAACGGCGATCAAGAGGTCGCCGAGGCCACCCGTCTGCGCGTGCTCGAGGCCTGCGAGGCCCTCGGCTTCCGGCGCTCGTCGCTGGCACGCGGGCTGAAGCGCGGGACCACCGACAACATCGGCGTGGCCATCATGTCGAGGCATGCCCCCGTGATCCTCAACCCGTTCTACACGGAGGTCATCGGCGGCATCGAGGAGGTGCTCGAAGCCTCGGACAAGCACCTGCTGCTCAGCAGCTTGAAGCGCCGCGAGGAGCTGCTGGCGCTGGCGCAAGAGGGCCGGGTCGACGGCCTCCTGGTGGTCGGCTGCGACGTGCAAGGCGAGGTGCTGGGACGGCTGCGCGAGCGCCGGGTGCCCATGGTCCTGGTCGACCACGCCTTCGACGGCATCCCATCGGTCGTCAGCGACCACCGTTCCGCCGGCTGGCAGGCGGCCGCGCACCTGGTGGCGGGCGGCGCCGAGAGCTTCGCGTTCGTCGCCGAGAACCTCGAGAACCCGAACTTCAAGGAGCGACTCGACGGCTTCCGCGACGGCCTGGCGGCCGCCGGCTACCGCCTGGACGAGGGCTCGGTGGCGGCCGGCGGCGACGCCTGGGACGGCGGTTACCACGCGATGCTGGAGATCATCGAGAGGCGCCAGGCGGTGCCCGACGCGGTCTTCGCCGCCAATGACCCGGCAGCGATGAGCGCCGCCAGGGCGTTGCTGGCCAGAGGCCTGCGCCTGCCCGAAGACGTGTCGGTGATGGGAGTCGACGACATCCATTTGGCTGCGCACTTCAATCCGCCGCTGACGACGGTCAGGGTCGACAAGATCGGCCTCGGTAGGACCGGCGCCAGGCTGCTCCTCGAGCGGCTGGCCGGCAAGACGGTGCCCGCGCTCACCACGTTGGCCGTCGAGCTCGTCGCGCGAGCGACCACGGCGGCTGCAGCCGGGGCGCCACCGCCCGCGGTCAGGGAGACCTGATGGTCGAGCTGCAGAGCGCGCCGCGGCGTGGCTGGCTGGAGAGGACCCTGACGGACATCCGCCGCTCCAACCCGATGGGCTACCTCTTCACCTTGCCCTACGTGATCTTCTTCGCGGTGTTCATCGCGTACCCGCTCGGCTTCGCGTTCTATCTGACGGTTCACAACTGGAACATCGTCAGCCCGAACAAGCCGTTCGTCGGGGCCCGCAACTACGAGATCTTGTTCAGCGACCCGCTGTTCTGGAAGGCGCTAGGCAACACCGCCGTGTTCCTGGCGGTTCACATCCCGCTGCAGATAGTCATCGCGCTCGTGCTGTCGGTGGTGCTGAACCAATCCATCCGCGGCCGCGGGCTGTTCCGCACCGCCTACTTCCTGCCCTACGTGACGTCGGGCGCGATCGTCAGCCTGATCTGGCTGCGCCTCTACGCCGACGACGGGATGCTCAACCAACTGCTCGGCAACGTCGGCCTGGGGCCGTTCGGATGGCTGTCCGATCCGAAGCTGGCGATGACCAGCATCGCGGTGATGGCGACCTGGAAGAACGTCGGCTACTACTTGATGATCTTCCTGGCTGCCCTGCAGGCGATCCCCGCTCAGCTCTACGAGGAGTCCTATCTCAACGGCGCCAACGCCTGGCAGCGCTTCCGCTACATAACCTTCCCGATGCTCAACCCGGCGTTCATCCTGGTCGTCGTCCTGTCGACGATCGGGGGCTTCTCGCTGTTCGTCGAGCCGTTCGTAATGACCGGCGGCGGGCCGCTTGACGCCACCTTGAGCTTGGTCCTCTACCTCTACCAGCAGGCCTTCCAGTTCCTGCGCATGGGCTACGCGGCGACCATCGGCGTCGTCCTCGCCCTGATGATCTTCCTCGTCACCGTCATCCAGCGGCGGTTCCTCGAACGCGAGGTCGGGTACTGATGCTCAGAGTGGTCGGTGTTCGCAGCGAGGGTTGGAGCGCGAGGGCGCGGCAGGCGCTGTTCTACCTGCTGCTCACCGCCGGCGCGCTCACCTTCTTGCTGCCGTTCATGTACATGGTCTCGACGAGCTTCAAGGGTCCGCGCGAGCTCTTCGACACGAACCTGATCCCGCGCGAGCCAACCTTGGACCACTTCCGGGCGGTGTTCACGCAGATACCCATCTGGCGCGCGCTGTTCAACTCTGCGCTCGTCTACTTGCTGCAGACGGCCAGCGTGCTGGTCTTCTCCTCGATCGTCGGCTACGCGTTGTCTCGGCTCAAGTTCTTCGGCCGCGAGTTCGTCTTCAACGTGATCCTGCTGACGATGATGATTCCCGGTCAGCTGCTGCTGATACCGCTCTACGTGCTGGTGGTCGGTTTCGGCTGGACCGACTCCTACCAAGGCTTGATCGTGCCAGGCATGATCAGCGCCTTCGGCATCTTCATGTTCCGGCAGCACTTCCGCACGATCCCGCAGGAGCTGATCGACGCCGCGCGTGTCGACGGCGCCAGCGAGCTGACGATCCTGTTCAGGGTCATCTGGCCGCTGTCGGCGCCGGTGCTGATCACCGTCGGGATCTTCACCTTCATGGGCGGTTGGAACGACTTCCTGTGGCCGTCGCTGGTCAACCGCGACATCAACTTCCAGACCCTCACGCAGATGGTCACGCTCTACGGGATCGGAGGCCAGGCCGGCGGCCAGGCCGGTGCCGTCATGGCATCGAGCCTCATCGCGGTGCTCCCGATGGTGATCATCTACCTGCTGTTCCAGCGCTACTACCTGCAAGGCATCGCGGGGACGGGCGTCAAGGGATGAGCAGAGACAGGGGCCCGATCGGACGCAGGCGTCCGAGGAGAACGGAGGCAAGCATGGCGAAAAGACCCACGGTGGTGAGGCGATGGCGGCGACCTCTGCTGTTGAGCGTGCTCGCGGCCCTGGCAACTCTCGGCACGGCCCAGACGACGATCACCTTCTGGCCGTCCTCGAACCCCGAGGAGATCGCGTTCGCGAGCCAGATCGTCACCGCCTGGAACGCAGCCAACCCCGATCTGCAGGTGCGCATGCAGCCGCTGCCGGCCAGCCGCTCGACCGAGGAGGTCCTGTTGGCGGCCATCGCCGCCCGCACGACGCCCGACGTGGCGGCCAACATCTACCCGGGAGCGATCAGCCAGTACGTGGAGGCGGGTGGCCTCTACGAGCACGACAGCCTGCCGGGGTTCCTCGACTTCATGCTGGAGCGCTCGGGAGAGGCAGTGATCGAGCTCTACACCCACCCCAGCGGCCACGTCTATCAGATCCCCTGGAAGTCCAACCCCGTGATGTTCGCCTACAACGTCGACCTACTGGCCGAGGCCGGCATCGAGCCGGAGCAGCTCGCGACCTATTCAGGGTTCCTGGCCGCGGCCGAGACCGTGAACGAGCATTGGGGCGGCGAGAAGTACCTCTACGCTCCGACGGTCGACGTCACCTGGTGGCAGCGGTTCTTCGACTTCTACACCCTCTACATCGCGGCCTCCCAGGGCCAGACGCTGCTCGACGACGC
Source organism: uncultured bacterium (assembly GCA_964398985.1). Lineage (GTDB taxonomy): Bacteria > Deinococcota > Deinococci > Deinococcales > Trueperaceae > CAYMRL01. The sequence goes on along the minus strand of CAYNOS010000004.1, from coordinate 27,339 downwards.
CGGCAACGTGATCTTCGACAACGAGGCCGGACGCGAGGTCTTCGAGTTCCTCGGAGCGGTCTTCTCGCGAGGGTTCGCGCCCAAGGGGCAGTCGGCTCAGAACCGCTTCTTCCAGGGTCAGGTGCTCGTCGAGCAGGCCGGGCCGTTCACGATGCCGTTCTACGAGAACAACGCGCCCGAAGGCTTCAACTTCGCGCTGATACCCCCGCCCGTGCCGGATCGTCTGGCGGGTCAGCCGGTGTTCACCTACGGCGACCCGAAGAACATCGCGATCTTCACCAACAGCCGCGAGGTCGAGGCTGCGTGGCGCTTCATCCAGTACATCCTCACGCCGGAGAACGACGCCTTGTTCATGCAGCTGACCGGGCAGATCCCGTACCGGCTGGGGATGGAGGAGGATCCGCTGTTCGCCGAGGTGCTGGCCGACAAGCCCAACTTGCCGCCGTTCCTGGAGCAGAGCGCCCGCACCCGCGGTGTCGACGACACTCCGTACCTGATCGAGATCTTCAGCGCCATCAGCCGCGAGTACGAGGCGGCAGTGGTGCAAGGAGCCAGGACCCCGGAAGACGGCTTGAGGCGTGCGGCCCAAAGGGCCCGCGACATCGTCTCGGGCTTCTACTGAATCACGATGGGAGAACTTATGCAGAGGATCTACAAGCTTGTGACACTCACCATGTTGGCGGCCACGCTCTCGCTGGCGGTGGCCGAGACGCGCAGCGTCAACGTCGACTTCGAGGCGTTGACGGGCCGGCCGGTGCCGGTCTCGATCGACCTGCTGACGCTGCGTGACGCCATCGGCGCCGAGTTCCCGATGGACTGGAGCAGCCTCAAGGTCACGGTCGACGGGGTCGAGGTGCCGTACCAGATCGACGACGTCGACCTCAACGGCCGCATCTCGGCCGGCGACTGGGTAGGGTTCCTCGCCACCGGCCCCGCTGTCATAGAGATCCAGGACGCTCCCGGACAGGGAGCCAACTACCCGTCCGGCTTCACGGTCAGCGGTGAGGACCCTGTGGTCATCACCAGCCTCGCCAGCGAAGGCTTCAGCGTCGAGGTACCGGCGCACGGCCTGTCGCGCATCGTCGGCTTCGGCGGCACTCAGGAGCTGTTGGCCAACGAGATCGGCATCCTGCGCTTCAGCGGCTTCCCCGAGAGCACCTATTGGGCTAACGAGCAGCTGGGACCGCACGAGGAGTACACCAACCTCGAAGCGGGCGGCATGCGCCACGTCGGCACTACCGTGCTCGACGCAGGTCCCGCACGCGTGACGATCGTCGCCGAGTACGCCAGCGACCGGTTCGTCGGTCTGCAACAGCGCCTCATCACGCACGTGTACGCCAGCGGCGACGTCGAGATCATCAACGGCGTCAGGTTCGGCGGCTACAGCGACATGATGAAGCTGCAGAGCATGGCCACCGCCGTCATGAGCCAGGCCGACCTCGAGGCACTGCACCTGATGCCGGTGTTCCGCCGCCTGCTGTGGGCCGACCAACTCGGCATCGAGCCCGTTGCTTACTTCGAGGAGCGCGGCGCCACCACCACCGTCGACGGCCAGCCTTACCTTGCTTTCCGCGCCGACGACAACCTCAGCCCGCTCTACTGGGGAGCCACCTACATCTTCGCCTCGGCCGAGCCGTGGCGCGCCGGCTACAGCCCGAGCCTCGGCATCGGCGTGGCGGAACTCGCCCACCAGACGCCACCGATCATCGAGGACTACGACGAGTGGCTCTCCGGCAGCACCTGGGTGTTCGAGTCCCAGGAGTTCAGGACCGGCGTGTTCAAGTGGACGGCCGACGAGTTCGGCACCTACGAGGCCACGGCTGACATCACGCCCAGCGAGGCCAACCACTACCTGCCGGGCGAGACGATGACCTTCAGGGCCACTTACAGCGCGTTCGCCGCCGCCGACGCCGACGCGGCGATCCGCTTCGCGCGTGACCGTCAGGCGGAACTGGCCTCGGTGGCGCTGGACTGATGAACTTCAGCAGTTCGTCGAGGGGCGCGGTCAGCCGCGCCCCTCGAACTCGTATGCGCCCCGGCAGGTTGCGCGGGGCCTCACGGGCACTGCTGTTCTGCCTCGCCTTGGGCCTCGGTGCGGTCGTGGTCGCGCAGGACTCTCAGGCCTCCGTGGCGACAGCGTCCGGCCTGCGCACCAACTTGGATCATCTGCGCTTCCTCACCGACGTCTTCGAGGTCGAAGGCGAGCAGCACCTGGGCGTGTGGATCTACGCCGAGCCCAGCCCGACGGTGCCGGGCGCCTACGAGCCGCGCGACGTCGCCGCCGAGGGCGCCACCGACATCGACGACGTGGCGCGCGCGGCCATCGCCTACCTGTGGTGGCATCGCGATCATCGCAGCGAGCCTGGCGGGGAAGAGGCTCTCGATCTCGCCCGTGGGCTTCTCGAGTTCACGATGGCGATGCAGGCCGAGGACGGCGAGTTCTACAACTTCGTGTTCTCCGATGGCCAGATCAACCGCCTCGGCATCACCAGCCGCAAGGGCGCGGGCTTCTGGGCCGCCCGGGCGCTGTGGGCGCTGGCCGAGGGCATCGCGGTCTTCGAGGACGTCGATCCGGACTTCACGGCGCGGCTGCGCGCTGCGTTCCTCGCCGGCCTGCCGCCGTTCGAGGCCAAGATCGCTGCCGAGTACGGCAACTTCGCCGAGCGCCACGGCTTCACTGCCCCTGCCTGGCTGCCCGACAACGGCGCCGACGTGGCGTCCAACCTGCTGCTCGGGCTCGCTGTCTTTCTGCAAGGCGAGGAGCACGAGCAGGCGCGTCGGCTCCAAGTGATGGTCGCAGAAGGGCTGACGACCTTCCAGTACGGCCCCGCAGGCAGCTACCCGTTCCTCGCCCACCCGTCGTTCGCTCGCGATCCGCTCGACTGGCACGCCTGGGGCAGCCGTCAGACCCAGGCCCTGGCGCGTGCCGCGCAGGCGGGCGAGGGCACGGCTGCTGGCGCCGCCGCGGTCTCCGGGGCGACCGCCGACACCCTGGTCGCCGACCCTGCCTCCTATCTCAGGTCAGCCGAAGCCGAGGCGGCCCACTTCTTCGTCCACCTGCTGGTCGACCGCGGCCCCTACTCGAACATGAACCCGGCAGTGCGCGTCTACCCGCAGATCGCCTACGGCATGGAGGCCATCGCCAGCGGCTACTTCGCGCTCGCCGACGCCACCGACAAGGTCGTCTACGACGAGCTGGGTGGCCTGATGACGTCGTGGCTGCTCGGCAACAACAGCCTGCACCAAGCGATGTACGACCCCGAGACCGGCCGCGTCTACGACGGTCTCGAACGCGGCGTCATCAACCGCAACGCCGGCGCCGAGTCGACGATCACCGGCATCATGGCCCTGTCGCAAGCCGAGGCGCGTCCCGCCGCGGAGGCGATGCTCGACCTCATGTGGCTCGACTCGCACTCGGAGTTCAGCGTCGAGGCCGAGACCGGATCCGACTTCGGCGAGGCGCCCCCGACGGAGGTCGACGGCACCGCCAGCGGGCAACTGGCGGCGGTGCTCAGGCCCGGCGCCAGCCTCAGCCTGACGGCCGACGTTCCGCGTGCCGGCAGCTATCTCGTGTACGCCCTCTTCCGCGACGAACCGTGGGAGGCACGCGCCAACGTCTTCATCGGCCGCGAGTTGCTGGGAGCCGCCGTCAGCGACGGCTCGGCCGTCGAGTCGCGGTTCCACATGTCCGAGCTCGGAACCGTCCGGCTCGAGGCGGGCGCCACCAGCCTCACCATCAGCCACGCCGGCGGCCGCGACCTGCGCTTCGATGCGCTGTTGTTCAGGCCCGCCGTCACGTGGAAGCTGTACGGCGAGGAGGGGCGGCGATTGCTGTTGCTGAAGAGTTGGGCGCCGGACCAGACTCACATCGAGCTGCCGCTGGAAGTACCGGCCGTGGCCGAAGTGCGCGTCTTCGACACCACCGCGACCATTAGCTATCAAGGCGCGCCGCAGGCGGAGACGTCTCTGCCTCCCTACGGCTTCGGGATCATCACCTGGCCGAGTGACGAGCCGTTGCCGATGCTCGCCCAGGCGCAGGCCCGCGAGGGCCCGCTGGTGCCGGTCACGGCCGCCTTCGAGGCGGGCAACCTGGTCGCCCTCGACCTGACCCCGCTCTTCACCAGCGATGCCTTCTCGCTGTCGTCGCGGCCGCAACGCGGGAACTTCGACAACCGCTCCGGCGTCTACGGCGCCACTTACCCGGCCGAGCGCGCGCCGGCGGCCTCCAGTCGCTTCGAGGCGGGCGGCGTGGAGTTCCTGTTCCCGCCCACCGACAGCGAAGCCAACAACGTCGCGCTCCTGGGCCAACGCGTCGAGGTGCCGGCCGGCCGCTACGCTGCGGTCCACCTCCTGGGATCGTCCGAGCAGGGCAACTACCAGGCGCCGCTGCTGGCGGTGTACGAAGACGGCAGCGAGGAGCTCCCGCTCGGCCTCTCGGACTGGTGCCAACTGCCTCGCTACGGCGAGAGCGTCGCCGTCGAGTTCGCGCAGCGACGCGGCGCCAGCGGCGCCGTCGAGCGCATCACCTGCCGCATCTTCATGCAGAGCCTCGAGCTCGACGAGAGCCGCACCCTGGTGCGCCTCGAGCTGCCCGACCGCGAGACCATGCACCTATTCGCCATCACGCTAGAATCCGCCACACGCGACCAGGAGGGCCCATGAGGCTCACTAGGCACCCCTCGAACCCCGTGCTGAAGCCGAACCCCGATCAGGAGTGGGAGGCGCTCAACGTCTTCAACCCGTCGGTGGTGGTGCACGGTGGCCTGTTCCACATGCACTACCGGGCACAAGGCATCGACTACGTCTCGCGCATCGGCTACGCCGTGTCGACCGACGGCGTCACCTGGAACCGGCTGCAACGGCCGGTACTGGTGCCGGAAGGCGAGACGGAGGCGCGCGGGGTGGAGGACCCGCGCGTCACCGCGCTCGACGATCGCTTCTACATGGCCTACACGGCGTACGGCCGCGCCGGCGCCCACCCCGACGTGGGAGCGGCGGCCACCGGCATCACCCCGATGTACGCGTACAGCGACAACCTGATCACTTGGACGCGGATCGGGCCGCTGGTGCTGGGCGAGGACAACAAGGACCACGCCCTGTTCGAGGAGCGAGTGGGAGGCCGCTACGTCAGCTTTCATCGGCGGCCGCCCTCGATTTGGCTGGCGTTCTCGAGCGACATGCGTGAGTGGCGCGACCACGTCCGCATCATCGAGCCGCGGCCGGACAACTGGGACGGCAAGCGTGTCGGTGCCGGTGGGCCGCCCATCCGCACCGACGGGGGCTGGCTGGTGCTCTACCACGGCTACGATGACAGCCACCGCTACTGCATGGGGACGGCGTTGTTGGCGCTGGACGACCCGCGGGTCGTCCTGAAGCGCCCGCTGGCGCCGATCCTGGAGCCGCAGGAGACCTGGGAGATCAAGGGCGACGTGCCCAACGTGGTGTTCGGGACGGCGAACCCGGTGGTAGATGGAACTGTCTACCTGTACTACGGTGGCGCCGACCGCGTGATAGGTCTGGCCACCGCCCCGCTCGACGAGCTGCTCGCCTGGACGATCGCGGAGGGCTGAGGAGGCCGACTCGGCGCCTCAGCTCCCCGCGAAGCTCAGATCCGGGACCGCCAGGCTCGGTACCTTCATCGCGGTGCCCATCGTGAACACCCACTCGGGGTCGTCGCCGACGGCGTCGATGTCGAGCAGCAGATCGAACAGGTTGAAGGAGACGGCGAAGTCGTCGACGGGCGACAGCTCCCCGCCTGACATCTCCATGCCCATCGCCTGCAGGCTGACGTCGCCGGTGATCGGGTTGGCGCCGGCGTGCAGGCCCATCAGGTCGGTCAGCAGGATGCCGTCGCCGTCAGGGATGCCGGCTCCCGGTTGCAGGATCAGGTTGGTGGGAGCCACCTGCAGCACGCCGGAGTAGCTGCGCGAGGCGTGGCCGGTCGTCGTCTGGCCGGTGCGCCTGGCAGTGTCGGTGTTGTGAAGGAAGGTGCGCAGAACACCGGACTCGATCACCGCCAGGCGGCGGCTGGGAGTTCCCTCGGCGTCGAACGGCCGGTTGGCGACGCCGTCAGCCACGCTGGGATCATCGAACAAGGTGACGAGCTCGGAGGCGATCTGCGCGCCGAGCTTGCCCTCCAGGCGGCTCTTGCGCTCGGCGAGGCTCTTGCCGGAGAGCGAGTACACCAGCAGTGCCAGCAGGCCGGCCACGACCTCCGGCTCGAGGACCGCGCGGCGGCGACCGGTGCTCAGGGGCCTGGCGCCCAGTTGACGGCCGAGCTTCTCCAGCGTCACTTGTGCCGTGCGGCCGGGGTCGAGTTGGTGGAAGTCGGGTTTGATTTCGAACCTGTAGCCCTGCTTGACGCTGTCGCCTTCGCGCATCACGATGCCGGTCAGCAGCAGAGGCGTGCCGGAGCGGTAGCCGCCGGCCAGGCCGCGCGTCGAGCCGATCTCGACCTCGCGCTCGTTCTCCATGTAGCGCGCGAACTGAACCGCTTGCACGCGCGCGTCCGCGGCCAGGGCGCGCTCGAGATGGATCGCCGCGGCCGCCTTGTCCTCCAGTGGGGCCGACAGCCCCTCGCTCAGCAGGTCGCTCCTGCCGAGATCGGCGCCCTGTGGCAGGAGCGCCGCCCCTGGCGCCTGCAGCGAGGCGTTCTCGACGGCCTCGTCCAGCGCCCAGGAGAGCGCCGGCTCGCTGAGGTCTTCGCTGTAGGCGTAGCCAACCCTGCCGTCGGCGACGACCCGCAGGCCGACGCCCCCTTGCGACGAGTTGTGGATGTCCGAGGCCTTGCCTTCCTTGGCCTCGACCCGCAAGGCGGCCGCGCGGGTCGCCAGGACCTCGAGCTCGACACCGCGCTCGGCGGCGCGCGCCAACAGCCAGCGGATCGCTTCGCTGACGTTCATGCTTCGCCTCCGACCACGATCTCGCTCACCAGCAGGTGAGGCTGGCCGACCTCGGTCGGGATCGAGCCGGAGAGCGAGCCGCACATCCCGGGCTCGTTCGACTGGTCGCCGGATACCGCGACCACGCGCTTGATGGTCTCCGGTCCCTTGCCCACCAGCATGGCGCCGCGCACCGGCTCGCTGATCTCGCCGTTCCTGATCAGGTAGCCCTCCGACACGGCGAAGTTGTACTCCCCGGACCCGGGCCTCACCTGGCCGCCGCCGAGCGACTTGGCGTAGAGCCCGTACTCGATGCCCTCGAACAGGCTCTCCTTGGGCGTCGAGCCGTTGGTCACGAAGGTGTTGCGCATGCGCGAGGTCGGCGCGAAGGTGTAGTCCTGGCGACGGCCCGACCCGGTCGGCCGCAAGCCGGTCGCGAGCGCGCCCCAACGATCGACCATGTAGCTCTTGAGCACGCCCTTCTCGATGAGGACGGTGCGCTCGGTGGCGGCGCCCTCGTCATCGAAGCGCGAGGAGCCCCAGGCATGTGGGATGGTGCCGTCGTCGACGTAGGTGACGACCTCGCTGGCGATCTGCTTGCCGAGCATGCCGCTGAGCGCGGAGGCGTTGCGCGCTACCGCGGTGGTCTCCAGCAGGTGCCCGAGTGCCTCGTGGAAGATGACGCCGCCGAAGGCGTTGCCGATCACCAGTGGCATCGTGCCGGCGGGAGCCTTGCGGGCGCGCAGGTTGGTGAGCGCGCGCCGGGCCGCTTCGCGCCCCACTTCCTCTGGCGGGTACTGCTCGAGCAGCTCGAGCCCGACGGAGAGGCCCGGGCCGTGGTGGCTCGTCTGCGTCTCGGTGCCGTCGCTGGCTATGACGTGGGCAACCAGGCGGGTCCTGACGCGGCGATCGTCGACCCACGCCCCGTCGCTATTGACCACCGTCACGTCTTGCTCCCACTCGCTGAGGCGCCCCTCGACTTGCTTCACGGCGCTGTCCGTGCGCGCCCCCGCGTCGAGCTCGCGCAGCCGTTCCAGGCGCCAGCGCTTGTCGTGACGGTCGAACGCGACGGCCGGTGCGTGCGGATCGCTGCCGATGTCTGCCCGGCGCAGATCGATGCCACCGCGCCCGCCGGCGTCTGGTGTCCCACCGCTGCCTCCGCGGAGGCGTATCAGGGTGTCCAGGAGCTCCCGCAGCGCGGCGTCGCCGAGGTCGTTGGTGTAGCCGTAGACGACGTCCTTGCCGAAGAAGAGCCGGATGCCGGCACCGAGCTCGATGCCGCTGGTGGCTTCCTCGACCTGCGAGTCGATGGTGCGCAGGAAGCGGCGCCGCCAGCGTTCGACGTAGACCTCGGCGAAATCGGCACCGCCGCTCTTGGCGCGCTGAAGCAACGAAGTGAAGGTGTCCGGTTGGAGCATTCAAACATCATAGCCTGGCGCCGATATTGCCCGGCGCCAGGCTATGCGATTCGCCGCCGATTTCGATCAGGCGGGTTCGCCTTGCAGGCGTTCTGGCGACGCGCGTCGCGCCGTCTCCCTGCCGGGGCTGCGGCTACCTAGCCCCAACAGCCGCATGCCGTTGAGCACGACCAGCAGCACCGAGAGCTGGTGGATGAGCATGCCGCCTGCCATGTGAACCCCGCCAAGGAGCACGCCGGTCAGCAGTCCAACCACCGTCACCAGCGCGATCACGAGGTTCTGGCGCATGTTGGCGAGCGTGGCGCGCGAGATCTCGATGGCGCGGGGGATCTTGCCGAGGTCATCGGCTAGGAGCGCGATGTCGGCCGTCTCGATGGCGATGTCGCTGCCGGCGGCGCCCATCGCGATGCTGACGTCGGCGGTCGCCAGCGCCGGAGCGTCGTTGATGCCGTCGCCAACCATGCCGACGCGGCGCCCCTCGGCGCGGATGCGTCTGATCTCCTCGAGCTTCTGCTCGGGCAGCAGCTCGGCGTGGACCTCGGCGATCCCCACCTGCCCCGCGACGGCGGCGGCGGTGACCCGGTCGTCGCCGGTGAGCAGCACTTGCCGGTCGAGGCCAAGCTCCTTGAGACGTTGCAGCGTCGGGGCGGCCGAAGTTCGCACCACATCGACGAGTCCCAGGATGCCTTGGAGCTCGCCGTCGAGCGCAACCAGCACCGGCGTGTGTCCGCGGCCGCGTAGCTCGCTCAAGCCCGCAAGATCCACCGCTCCGATGGTCACGCCCAGCCGCTCCAGCAGCCGGCGATTGCCGACCACGATCTCGCGGCCGTGATGACGCGCGCGCACGCCAAGGCCCGCGAACTCTTCGAGCTCGTCCGCCACGGGCAGGCTGGGGTCGTCACCGGTCTCGACGGCCTGCTTGGCGGCTTCCACGATCGGCCGGCCCAGCGGGTGGTTGCTGCCCGATTCGGCGATCGCCGCCCAGCGCACGACCTCTCGTTGCGCCTCGACCCAGCGGGTGGGCGAGGCGGGAGCATCGGCGGTTGCGGCTGTCGCTGCCGGCCCGCGGGTCGGCAAGAGCACCTCGACCAGGCGCGGCCTGCCTTCGGTCAGGGTGCCGGTCTTGTCGAAAGCGATCGCATCGAGACGACCGATGCCTTCCAAGTGCTGACCGCCCTTGATCAGGATGCCGGAGCGTGCGGCGCGGCCGATGCCCGCGATGACCGAGACCGGCGTCGAGATGACCAGCGCGCCGGGGCAGGCGACGACCAGCAGCGTGAGCGCCAGCCGGAGGTCGTTGGTGATCACGTATGCGGCGGCGGCCATCACGATGATCAGCGGCGTGTAAACGCTGGCGAAGCGCTCGATCATGCGCTGTGTCGGCGCACGCTCTTCCTGAGCGCTCTCGACGCGTCTGACGATGCGCGCCAGCGTGGTGTCCGAGCCAACCGACACCGCCCGCACGCGCAGCAGGCCGCTCTCGGCGACGGTGCCGGCGTAGACAGGGCTGCCCTCTTCCTTCAGCGCGGCGATCGGCTCGCCGGTGATCATGCTCTCGTTGACGGCAGCCGTGCCGGAGATCACCTCACCATCCACGGGTACCCGTTGGCCGGGCCGCACCAACACCGTCTCACCCGGGCTGACCTCGTAAGCAGGGACTTCCACCGGTTCGCCTTCGCGGATCAGCACGGCGGTATGCGGAGCGGAGTCGAGCAGGGCCCTGAGGGCACTGCGGGTGTGGCGCATGGTGCGCGCCTCGAGCCAGGCGCCGAGCATGAACAAGAAGGTGACCGCGGCCGCTTCCCAGTATTCGCCGATGATCAGCGCGCCGCCCGCCGCCAGAGTGACCAGCAGCTCGATGGCAACGTGCCGCGAGCGCAATGCGTGCCAGGCGCGCACGGCTATGTCCGAGCCGGCGACGACGGCCGCGGCGACCATCAGCGCCGACGAGACGCCACCGGGTCCTGCCACCCAGCGCACGAGCAGCGCGAGCACGATGAGCGCGCCGCTCGCCAACGTCAGAAGCCTGCGGCGCCGGGCCAAACCGGCCATCAGAACGGTGACGGCCTTGCGGCGTAGCCGGCTTTCTGAACGGCGTTCACCAGCGCGGCGACGCCGGCGCTGTGAGGCGCATGCTCGACTTCGATCTTGCCGCTGCCGAACTGCACCTTGGCGCTCTTGACGCCGTCGACCGCCAGCAGAGCCTTCTCGATCTTGGCGACGCACGATGGGCAGGAGAGCTCGTCGCTGCGCAGGATGGTGCGGGTGGTCGCCTGGTTGCTCGTCATGACTTCTCCTCAGGGTGGAACTGGAGTTGTGTGGCGAGGCGCGGCTCGAGCTGCGCCTCGAGGGCTTCGACGAATGGGCAGTCGCCCACCGGTCCGTGGCGGTCACAGCTGTTGGCCATGCTGGCCAGGGCGCCGCGGATCTGCTCGAGGTCGCGTATCTTCGCCTCGACGTCCGCGATCTTCGCCTCCACGCGGCCCTTGATCTCGGGGACGGTGGTTCCCTTCTCCATGCGGAGCGCGAGCAGCTCACTCGTCTCGTTGAGCGTGAAGCCAAGCTGCTGAGCGCGCCTGATGAAGGCCAGGCGGGCGGCGTCGGCCTCCGAGTACATCCGGTAGCCGGATCCGGTGCGGGGCGGCTCGGGAATGAGGCCACGGCGCTCGTAGAAGCGCACCGTCTCGACGTTGACGCCGACCGACTTGGCCAGCTCGCCGATCGTCAAGGCATGGGTCTGGTGGTCGGTAACGCTCTCGCCCATGACCCGATTATGAGGTCCGTACCATGGTACGGGGTCAAGGGGGGCGACGTTTCGGCACGCGCAAGTCGCGCCGGCTAGGTTTGACACTCCTTCGGCGTCACCGCTATAGTCTCCGATGCTGACCGCACCGCGAGCGACCTAGCGGAGCTGTCCGGGACACGCGCTTCAGCGCGCGGGCAACCTCCGTGGAGGCAGCGTCGAGGGCGACCGGAGGGTTGGCCGAGCGGTTGAAGGCGACGGTCTTGAAAACCGTAGACGGGGCAACTCGTCCGGGGGTTCGAATCCCTCACCCTCCGCCAACGTCGGTCAGCCGTACAATGTGAAAGCGTCTGGAGAGGTGGCCGAGCGGCTGAAGGCGCTCCCCTGCTAAGGGAGTATGGGGGCCTAAACCTCCATCGAGGGTTCGAATCCCTCCCTCTCCGCCATCGTTTCACCGTGAACCCCATCAGCGACGGGGTTCAACCCGCGGCGCTCATGGACAGGCTGCGGGAGGATCGTGCCATGAAGCTTCTACTGACCTCGGCAGGAGTCAAGAACGAGAGCATCCGTAACGCCCTGGTCGGTCTCCTTGGCAAGCCGCTCGAAGAGTCGAGTGCGCTCCTTATCCCAACCGCCATCTACCCATTCTCGGTGGGTCCCGAAATGGCTGGCCGGCTGATCCGAGGAGAGGTTGCCACTCCCTTGGCCGAGTTGGGCTGGAAGTCGGTGGGCGTGCTGGAGCTCACCGCTCTGGCCAGCGTCGACGAGGAGGTCTGGGTCCCCACGGTTCGCGCTTCAGACGCTCTGCTGTTCTGGGGTGGGGATCCCTTCTACCTCAGCTTCTGGATGCGCGAGTCGGGGCTGACCGACTTGCTTCGGACGCTCGAGAACACCGTGTACGTCGGGGTGAGCGCCGGCGCCATGGCTTCGGCTTCGCTATTCGGTGAAATCTACAGCGAGCCTCGCAGCGCCAGCGGACGCGCGCTCACTGCCACGGCCGTGCTATTCGAAACGCGCGGCCGTGAGGTCCCCAAGACCGTCGGCACGGCCGCGGGCGCCGGGCTCGTCGACTTCGCGGTCATCCCTCATTACGAGAACGAGGATCACTACGCCGGCAAGCATGTGAACGTCGAGAGGTGGGCCGCCGCCCTGCCGGTACCGGTTTACGCGATCGATGATCAGACCGCGATAAGCGTGGTCGACGGAGTCGTAGAGGTGGTCTCGGAAGGCAACTGGAGACGGTTCGAACCCCAGTGAGTCAGCCCTTGGGCTCGATCCTCGGCAGGAACCAAGCCAGCAACCCAGCGGCCGGCAGTACCGAGCAGAACCGGAAGACGGCCTCCACGCCCACGCTGTCCGCGAGCCCCCCGAGGATGCCGGCGGCGATACCCCCGAGCCCGAAGTTCAGGCCGTAGAAGAGCCCGCCGATCAGGCCGATGCGGTTGGGCAACAGGTCCATCGCGTAGATCATGATCGAAGCGAAGGCGCTCGCCATGATCAGGTTGATCAGCACGGTCAGGACGCCGGTCCACAAGAGGTTGGCGTAGGGGAGGGCGAGCGTCAGCGGCAGGGGTCCCAGTATCGAGACCCAAATGACGCGGTAGCGGCCGATGCGGTCGCCGACGATGCCACCGAACAAGACCCCCACGGCGCCGGCCAGAATGAAGACGAAGAGCATCATCTGGGACGCCGGGATCGTGAGGCCGAACTTCTCGATCAGGTAGAAGGTGTAGAAGGACCTGAAGCTCTCGCCGTAAGAGTTCTTGGTGAACATCAGCAACGTGAGCACGATCAGGCTGACGGTGATGGTCAGCGGCGCGTGGCGGGCTTCGCCACCGGCTTGCGCGGCGCGCGCCCGCATGGCGGCGAAGGCGGCGCCGATCTCGCGCTGCTTGCTGCCGATCCAGGCCAGCAGCAGCATCGCCACCAGGGCGAGCACCGCGAACCACGCCAGGCTCTGTTGTCCCCACGGGACGACTATTAGCGCAGCGAGCACCGGACCGAGTGCGCCGCCGGCCTGACCGCCCACCTGGAAGATGCCTTGCGCCAACCCCTGGCGGCCGCCGGCTGCGTAACGCGCCATGCGCGTCGCCTCGGGGTGGAAGATCGAGGAGCCGATGCCGATCAGCGCGACCGAGACGAGGATCGCCGTGTAGCTCTGCGCCAGCGCCAGGCTCACCAGTCCCGAGAGCGTGAACATCATGCCGGCGACGGGGGAGTAGGGAGCCGGCCGACGGTCGGTGAGCATGCCGACCACCGGCTGCAGCAGCGCCCCCGCTACCTGGAAGGTGAGCGTGATCAACCCGATCTGCACGAAGTCGAGGGAGTAGGCGTCCTTCAGGATCGGGTACGACGCCGGGATGAGCGACTGCATCAGGTCGTTGAGCATGTGGGTCAGCCCCAGGACGACGAGCACCGCGACGTAGGTCCGTGAGCGGGACTGGGGAGTGCTCGGCTTGTCGACCGTCGTTGCTACCTGGGAGCCAGTGGTTGACAACTCGAAGGACCTCTTCGTGGGTGTGCACGGCGCGGAGTCAGCTGCGCGTCCGGGCTGCGCCACGGCTCTCGCGCAGCGCCCGGCCAAGCTTATACGCTGAGGACGCCGATGCCGAACACCACGGCCAGCCCTGCCAGCGGCGCCCGCAAGATCATCCACGTCGACATGGACGCCTTCTACGCCTCGGTCGAGCAGCGCGACCGCCCCGAACTGCGCGGCAGGCCGGTGGCGGTGGGCTCCGCAGCGGGGCGAGGTGTGGTCGTTGCCGCCAGCTACGAGGCCAGGGAGTTCGGCGTGCGCTCAGCCATGCCGTCGGTCAGCGCGCTCAGACGCTGCCCCGAACTGGTGTTCGTGAAGCCGCGCTTCGACGTCTACCGCTCCGTGTCCGCGCAGATCCGTGCCGTCTTCGCCGAGTCCACCGACCTGGTGGAGCCCTTGTCCCTCGACGAGGCCTACCTCGACGTCACCGAGAACAAGCTCGGCTTGCCGAGCGCGACGGCGGTGGCGAGCGCCGTGCGCCAGCGCATCGAGGTCGTCACCGGCCTCACGGCCTCGGCGGGGATCTCCTACAACAAGTTCCTCGCCAAGATGGCCAGCGGCATCAACAAGCCCAACGGCCAGGCCGTGATCACGCCGGACAAGGGCGCGGCGTTCATCGCCGCCTTGAGCGTCAAGCGCTTCCACGGCGTCGGTCCGGCCACGGCCACCAAGATGGAGAGGCTCGGCATACTTACGGGCGCCGACCTGCGATCGGTGAGCCTCGAGTTCCTGACCGAGCACTTCGGCAAGGCGGGGCACTGGTACCACAGCATCGCCCGCGGCGTCGACGAACGCCCAGTCGAACCGCATCGGCCGCGCAAGTCGCTGGGAACCGAGGACACCTTCGCCGAGGACGTCTTCGAGCTCGAGGCGGCACGGCAGGAGGTTGCCGCGCTGGTCGCGAAGGTGTGGCGCTACGCCGAGCCCAAGCGGGTGCGTGGCCGGACGGTCACTCTCAAGGTGAAGTTCTCCGACTTCTCCCAGATCACCCGCAGCCATACGCAGGCCACGTGCTTCGGCAGCGCCGCCGAGCTCGAGGCAAGCGCCTTGGCTCTGCTGGAGCGGCTGTTCCCGCCCGAGAAGGGTGTGCGGCTGCTCGGCGTCACGCTGTCCTCCCTCGAGGGCGCCGACGGCCGGCCGCGCGACACGGTGCAACCGCGGCTGTGGGAATAGCCGGCCTGCGGTCGGCTCTAGACTAATTGGCAGGCTTTCCGAGTCGCGCGCGCTCGGCCTTGCCGTGCTCGAGTTCGTTGCCGAGGTCGTCGAGGGCCGTGCTCCAGAACGCGCTGTAGTACGCGACCCAGGCACTCACGGTCCTCAACGGTTCGGGGTCGAGCGCGTAGATGCGGTGCCTGCCGGCGGCGCGGGCCTTGGCGAAGCCCTGCTCCCTGAGTACCTGCAGTTGTTGCGAGATGGCCGACTGGGTGATGCCGAACTCGCCGCCGACGATGTCGACCAACTCGCCGGCGGAGCGTTCGCCGCTGGCGAGCACCTCGACCAAGCGGCGGCGCACGGGGTCGCCTAGGACCGCGAATGGATGCACGGCCGTTACGCTTCCGCGGGCGGCTCGCCGTCCGGAGCGCTCATGCCGGGCGCCTCACCGGTGTAGAAGGCCCTGGTGGCTTCGGCACGGGTGCGTGCCGTCTCGACCGGTGTTCCGGAAGCGACGTCGGCCTCGCCCCAAGCCATTGCGGCTGCGGCGTAGAAGGCCTTGCCTTCGGGCGACACCTGCCACGCCGGATCGGCTTCGACGGGCTTGTCGATCTGGGGGTTCTCAAGGTGAAGTGTCAGCCCGAAGAAGCCACCATCCCAGCCGACACCGAGTGCTCCGGGACCGTATACCTCGGTGAAGCCTGGCATGACCGGCCCTTCATGCTCGATCTCCAGCTTGGTGCCATGTGGTTGCGGCTTGAGTCGCACGCTCAGCCAGCTGATGCCGCCTCCGAACTCCCAAGTGACCTGGATGAGCTCGGGCTCGACGCACGCCTGGATCGTGCCGCCTGCGTTGCCTTCGAGCTGGTAGCGGCCGCCGAGCCTCAGGTCGCCCGAGATCGGCAGGAACCACCGTGCGAGCCGCTCGGGCCGAGTGATCGCGTCCCACAGGTCGAGGGCGTCGGAGGCGTAGGTGCGTGCGGCGGCCACGACGACCGTCTCGATGCCGTCGCGCGCGCTGTTGTAGACGCGGCGGTCCATGCGTGAGAGGTGCTCCTCGAACCTGAATGCCATCTCGCCCTCCTCGGCGGAATCGTCGGCGGCTTCGTTGCGCCCGTCCGAACGGTTGCCAGGACATCATATTAGCAGCAGCTAATATGATGCAAGCCCGTGAGAGCATTTCGGCTCCAGCCATGCGCAAGGCGAGATAGTCTTGCCGCGCAATATCCATGCGTGGGCGAAGGCGGACTGCGGTGCCGCCTCCGTGCCTAGTCGAGGTCGGAGGGTCGAATGTTCTCTTCTCGTAGGCGCTTGACAACCTTGGGTGGGATCTCTGCGGTGCTATTGCTGGCGCTGATCGTCGCCTGCGGCGGGCAGACGCCGTCCGTGGGCAGCCTGGAGGGCGAAGTGGTCGTAGGCAGCTCGCCGTTCGGGACCGAGATCGACCGCGGGCCCGACGGTCAGGCACGCCCACTGACCCTTGCCGGGCGGGCCGAGGCAAGCGCGTCCTCCGGGCATGACAGCCTCGAATTCATAGCCGGCGAACTGATCGTCGGCTTTAAGCAGGTCGCTACCGTATCCGCCGCGAGCGCTCTCGAGTCGGCTGCCACGCTGGAAGCAGCGGGCGAGACCCTGCTCAGGGCGCGGATGATACCCGCCATCGCCGCCGGCCTGTACCGCGCACCCGGACTCGATCATGCGAGCACGCTGGCGCTGGCGGCCGAGCTTGCCGCGCTTCCCGAGATCGCCTTCGCCGAACCGAACCGCATACTTCATCCCACCTTGGTGCCCAACGACACGTTCTACGACCTCCAGTGGCACTACCAAGCCATCTCCATGGAGGACGCTTGGGACATCACCACCGGCTCGAGCTCCGTGGTGGTGGGTGTTCTCGATTCGGGCATCTACTGGAGCCAGTCGGACGCGAACCTGCGTCACCCGGACTTCGCCGGGCGGATCGTGCCGGGCTACGACTTCATCTCCGATCCAGACATCGCCATGGATGGCGACGGCCGCGACTCGGATCCGTTCGACTCGGCCGGCGGCACCTACCACGGCACCCACGTGGCCGGCACCATCGGCGCGGCCAGCGACAACGATGAAGGCGTCACCGGCATCGATTGGAGCGCGAAGGTACTGCCGGTGCGGGTCCTGGGCGATGGTGGCGGGTCGCTCGCCGACATCCTCGACGCTCTCATCTGGGCGGCGGGCAGTTCGGTGACGGGCGTACCCAGCAACGCCAACCCGGCGGATGTCATCAACATGAGCCTGGGTGGCGCCTTCGCGTGCTCGCCGGCGTTGCAGGCGACGCTGGACTTCGTGAGCGTCGACACTATCGTCGTGGTTGCAGCCGGGAACGAGAACCTGAACGCCTCCGACTTCTCGCCCGCCGGCTGCGCCGGCGTGATCACCGTCGGAGCGACCGACTACCTGGGCGAGCGCACGCAGTACTCGAACTACGGCTCACGCATCGACGTGATGGCCCCTGGTGGAGCGTTGTACGAGGACCTCGACGGCGACCTGTTCCCGGACGGCGTGCTCAGCACCTGGTACGACGATGACGAACAGCAGTCCGACTACCAGTTCTTGCAGGGGACGTCGATGGCAGCTCCGCACGTCGCGGGCGTGGTCGCGCTCATGAAGGCGCTCGAACCCGGTCTAGGCACCGCCGAGGCGCTGGCGGCGTTGCGCGCCAGCGCGACCCCGCTGTCCGACGCGTCCTGCGACAACTGGGGCGCCTCGCGCACGCTCACCAGCATCGACTGCGGGGCGGGCCTGATCGACGCCGCCGTGGCGCTGACGGCCGTCGACAGCGGGGTGATTCCCGATCCTCCTGGCGCCAAGCTGCGCTTCACGCCCACGGCGCTCGAGTTCGGATCCAGCACGGACCGCATCGACTTCCAAGTGACCAACATCAGCGGCTCCACCTTGGATTGGGGCCTGTATGAGTACCAGACCGCCGGCGACAACCCGGGCACCATGGGACCGAACGCGTTCACCATCCCCGCCGGCTCGCCTCAAGACGGCACGCTCGATCCCGGCGCTTCCGTCATGACCGCCATCGTCATCGACCGCGAGCAGCTGTCCCACGACGGCAACTACCAGATCCAGCTGATCTTCGAGATCGATGGCGGGGACGACGAGGAGTTCCTCCTCATGCGCTTCTCCAAGACGACCAGCATCACGCCGACCATCTCGGGCCCGATGATCGTGGCGGCTTACATCGAGGACGCCTTCGGACAGCTGGTCACCAGCGGCTCCCAGACGAGCCTCGGTGCGATCGTCGACTTCGACATCGAAGTTCTGCCCGGCGAGAACATGCTGGTGGCCTGGTCCGACGAGAACGAGAACGACCTGGTGGACGAGGGCGACCTCTTCGGCGTGTATCCCACGCTCCTGTCGGTGGCAGCCGGGGGTCGCATCAGCGGGTTGACGCTCTACGTCGACCCGGTCTACGCCACGTCCCCAGAGGACCACGGGTGGTTGGCCGAGCAGTTGGAGCGCGCGGCGGCCGGAGACAGGTAGCCAGCCGGCCTGCGGGCTAGCCGGGGTCCCCGAGCACGGCATCGCCGTGCTCGGGCCCGCGCCCCACCATCCGCTGATAGAGATCCGGATCGGTCGCGCCCTCGGTGTTCACCACCAGCACGCGTGCGTTAGCGTCGAGCCCGACGTCGGCCGCCAAGCGCTCGTCTCGCATCGCGCACAGCAGCCCGGCCAACCCGACGCCGCCGCTTTCGCCGGCCACCACGCTGGGGTCGCCTGCTAGCGGCGCCGCCAACCGCCGCATCGCCTCGGGAGCCGACTCCTCGCCGACGGTCATGAAGCCGTCGGCCACCCTCTCGAGGATCCGCAGGGCCACCAGAGACGGCTCGTGGCACTCGAGCATCGCCATGACCGTCGGCAACGAACCGTCTACCACCACCGGTCGCCCGGCCTCCAGGCTGGCGTAGAGGCACGCGGCGCGCTCCGGCTCGACGACCGTCACGTGTGGCCGCTGCTCGCCCAGGACCAGCGCCAGGTGACCCGCCACGGCCGCGGCGAACCCGCCGACGCCTGCCTGCAAGAGGACATGCGTCGGCGGCCGGGGGAGAGCATCGAGCGCCTCGCGCACCAGGAGCGTGTAGCCCTGCGAGACCAAGCCGGGGATGCGCTCGTAGCCCGGCCACGAGGTGTCGGACAAGATCGTCCAACCGCGCTCCTCGGCGACGCGCGCGGCTTCGCGCACGGAGTCGTCGTAGCCGCCCTCGACACGCACGATCTCGGCGCCGAAGCCGGCAATCGCGTCGACCCTCCGCCGGCTCACGCCGGCGTGCACGAAGACCACCGCCCGAGCACCGACGAGGCCGGCGCCTTGAGCCACCGAGCGGCCGTGATTGCCGTCCGTGGCGCAAGCGAAGGTCATGCCGGCGGCCACGGCGCGCACCTCGTCGGCGAGCAACTCCTCGGCTGCGACAGGGTGTCCCAACACCCGCTCGGCTTCCTCGAGCACCAGGATCGCCAACGCGTAGGCGCCGCCGAGGGCCTTGAAGCTTCCGAGTCCCAGTCTCTTACCCTCGTCCTTGACGTACACGGCGCCAAGGCCGAGCGCGGCCGCGAGCCCCGGAAGCGCGACCAGTGGGGTTGGTGTGTGGTTGGCTCGCAATCCCAAGACTCGCGCCACGCGGTCGGTGGCGGCCGGGGCGAGCATGGTGGCGTCCCGCTCGTCGAGCGGCAGCCGGTAGCTGGGCGATGGGTTGTGAAGGTAAGGTCTCACGCTCGCGCTCAGCGCCGCGTTGGCCGTCGCGCTCGGTCCATCACTCACGCCAGATCGACCACGTCTCGTTTTCGAGCTCCTCGCGAAGCTGCTCGGGTCTGCCGCCTTGGCGCAACAGGGCGAGTATCTGGCCGCGGTGGTGCGAGTCGTGAACGATGCAGTGCTGCAGGAAGTGGCCAGGGTGCGACGGGTAGGCGCCCTCGAACTTGCGCCCCTCGGCGACCGCGCTCACCACCGCCTGCTTCACGGCGGCGTCGCCCGCGTCGAACGCGGCCTGCAGCTCGGCGATGCTCGCGACCGTCAGCCAAGTCGGCGTCTCGCCGGTCACGCTCGGGATGCCGGCGGCGTGCTCCGGCGAGACGCGACTGAGCCAGGCGGGGCGGAAGTCGACCAGATCGGCGAGGTGTTGGCCGATGTTGAAGCCCCCGAACTGGGAGCCGTAGGGCAGGTCTGCCATCGTCAGGGTCGCGAGCGTCGCGACGTTGACTCGGCCGTTGCGGTCGAATGCCTCGAGCAGGAGCTCGAGTTCGGCTGGGTGCGACACGCTGCGCCTCCTCGGATGGGCGACCAAGGACTCGGTCCGCCTCGCTGGCGAGTGTAGTCGACAGAGCGCTGCGTATACAGCCGTCACAGGAACCCCCTTGACGCGGTTAGCCAGAGTCGTATAGACATCTAGACAAGCAAGTCATCGTCACGTCACGGTCAGGCGTCGTCGTGGAAGGAGAGCCTTGATCGCCTCGCGCTCGGGAGGCCCCATGTACGCGCGTATCGCGACCGATCTGCGCGACCAGATCGGCAGCGGCGCCTTGCCTTTGGGCCACCGTCTGCCCACCGAGGACGAGCTGTCCCGTCGTTACGGCGTGTCGCGGATGACCGTGCGGCACGCGATCGACAGGCTCGTGGGCGCCGGCCTGCTGGTCCGCCGCCAAGGGGTCGGCACCTTCGTGGCCAGCACCAAGGTCGAGAGGGTCGCGAGCCGCTTGCTGGGATTCGCCGAGGACGCTCTGGCTCACGGCCTCGAGCCCGCTACCGAGGTGCTCGCGAGGGGCTTCGAGGCCGCCGGTGAGCAAGACGCCGAGCTGCTCGGGGTCGAACCGTCCGCCACCGTCTACCGCGTCGAACGTCTGCGCTTCATCGAAGGCGAGCCGATCGGCCTCAACACCGTCGTGGTGGCTCCCGAGTTCGCCGAGCAGCTCGAGCACATCGACTACGTTGCCTCCTTCTACAACGGTGTCACCGCCGCGCTCGGGCAGGAAGTCAGCCACGCCGACCAGACCATCGAAGCGACGGCCGCCGACGCTGCGACCTCGCGCTCGCTCGCCGTGCCCGAGACCTGCCCGATGCTGCGGGTCACGCGTGTGACGTTCCTCGACGACGGCCGCCGGGTGGGCCTCACGCGCACCCTCTACCGCGGCGACCGCTACTACCTCTCGCTGACCATCCGGCGGGCCAGGCCCGGCAACCCGGATTGAGTCTTGAAGGCCTCCTCGGAAGGGAGAATTCGATGAACGCAGCAAGTTCCAAGTCAAGCTTCAACCTGGCCCGCCTGTGGCCGGCGCTACTGGCGCTGGCCCTCTGGCAGGTCGCCTTCCAGTTCGCGGCGGCGCAGGCTGACTGCCCTCGCGGTGAACTGGACAGCCGCTTCTGCGATGCCGACGGCGACATGCTCGCCGACCCGCCGACCGATGCCAGCCAGTGGCTCGACCCCGGGACGCTGATCTTCACCTACGCCCCGACCGAGGATCCCGCCGTCTACCAGGGTGTCTTCGTCGAGTTCATGGACTACCTCTCCGAGCTCACCGGCAAGCAGGTGCAGTACTTCCCGGTCCGCTCGTACGCAGCGCAGATCGAGGCGATGCGCGCCGGCCGCTTGCACGTCGCCGGCTTCGCCGCCGGCTCGGTGCAAGAAGGCGTGAACATGGCCGGCTTCCATCCGATGGCGGTGATGGCCGACGACAACGAGGAGTTCGGCTACCAGATGGAGATCATCGTGAAGAAGGGCTCCGACATCAAGAGCCTCGAAGACCTGCGGGGACGGCAGCTGGCGTTCGTATCGCCGACCTCCAACTCCGGCTACAGCGCGCCGGCGGCGCTGCTGTACGCCGAGCTCGAGATGCGCCCGAACGTCGACTACGAGACCGTCTTCTCCGGCTCTCACGACAACAGCATCCTCGGCGTGGCGAACGGCGACTACGAAGCCGCCGCGGTCGCCTCGAGCGTTCTGCGGCGGATGGTCGCTCGCGACCTGCTGTCGCTCGACGACCTCGAGTTCGTCTACGTGTCCGAGACGTTCCCATCGACCGCCTACGGCGCCATGTACAACCTCGAGCCCGAGCTGCTCGAGCAGGTGCGCGAGGCTTTCTTGACGTTCGACTGGACCGGCACCGCGCTGGCCGCGGAGTTCGCCGACGTCAGCCAGTGGATCGCCATCGACTACCAGCGAGACTGGAACGTGCTGCGTCAGATCGCTGCCGCCGCCGACGCCATCGAGTAACCAGGAGGAGCTGCCGTACTCAAGATCCAAGGCTTGGTGAAGCGCTACGGGCGCGGCGAGACCGCCTTGCGCGGAGTCGACCTCGAGGTGCCGGCGGGCCAGGTCATGGCCCTCATCGGCCCCTCGGGCGCAGGCAAGAGCACGCTGATCCGCTGCGTGAACCGCCTCGTGGAGCCCACCGAAGGCCAGGTCCTGCTTTCCGGGCAGGACCTGGCCCGCCTCGGGCGCCGCGAGCTGCGCCTGGCGCGGCGCCGCATAGGCATGATCTTCCAGGAGTTCGCGCTCGTCGACCGGCTCACCGTCATGGAGAACGTGCTCTCCGGACAGCTTGGGTACGTCGGCTTCTGGGCCTCCTATTTTCGCCGCTTCCCGCCGGCTACCGTCCGGCGCGCGTTCGAGCTGCTCGATCGCGTCGGCATCTCCGAGCACGTCGACAAGCGCGCCGACCAGCTATCGGGCGGACAGCGGCAGCGCGTCGGCATCGCCCGCGCGCTCTTGCAGCAGCCCGACTTGCTGCTGGTCGACGAGCCGACCGCCAGTCTCGACCCCAAGACCTCGCGTCAGGTGATGCGCCTGCTGGTGGAGCTCGCCAGCGAGCGCGGTCTCGCCACCATCGTCAACATCCACGACGTGGCGCTGGCCAAGCTCTTCGTCCAGCGCATCGTCGGCCTGCGGGCCGGCGAGATCGTCTTCGACGGCTCGCCTGACGAGCTCAACGACGACATGCTGACGGAGATCTACGGCGAGGAGGACTGGTCGACCGCCGTCGAAGCGGACCGCGTCGAAGAAGGCGAGCAGCCGGGCGAGAGCGACCGGGTGTGGGAGCCGGTATGAGCACCTCCGGCGCCGCCGCTGAGCGGTACCCGGACACCTGGCGTCCACCGGCCCTCGTTCCCAACGCGCTGCTCAGGTACGGGCTCTACCTCGGCTGCGCCCTCTACCTGGTGCTGGCCATCGGCAGCGTCGATGTCAACTGGACCAGGGTCGTGCAGGGCGCCGAACGCGCCGGTCGCCTCTTCTCCGGCTTCCTGCAGCCCGACTTCGTCTCCCGCTGGGACTTCATCCGCGTCGGCATCCTGGAGAGCATCACGATGACCGTGCTCGCCACCGTCCTCGGCATCGCTCTATCGCTGCCGTTCGCGTTCGGAGCGGCCCGTAACATCTCGCCGCTGCCCATCTATCTCGTCTCGCGCGCCGTCATCGCCGTTTCCCGCAGCTTCCAGGAGATCGTGATCGCGATCCTGTTCGTGGTCATGATCGGCTTCGGCCCGCTGGCGGGCGTGCTGACGCTCGCGTTCGCCACCATCGGCTTCCTCGGCAAGCTGTTGGCCGAGGACATCGAGGACATCGACCCCGATCAGCTGGAGGCGATCCGCGCCACCGGCGCCAACTGGTTCCAGCTGATGGCTTATGGCGTGATGCCGCAGGTGCGCCCGCGCTTCGTGGGCCTGTCGCTCTACCGGCTCGACATCAACTTCCGCGAGTCGTCGGTGATCGGCATCGTGGGAGCCGGCGGCATCGGCGGCGCGCTCAACACTTCTATCTCGCGCTACGAGTACGGCACCACCAGCGCCATCATCCTGCTCATCGTCGCTTTGGTGTGGTCGCTCGAACTCGTCTCAGGCATGATCCGGAAGCGGGTGCAGTGACATGCCGGTGAGCGTTCGCGGGGGCGAGCGGGCCTGGCAGCAACGTGACCGCCGGCAGACCCTGCTCACCTATCTGGCGTGGCTGGTGGGACTGGTGGTGGTGGCGATCTGCTTCCGCTTCGTGTCCGGCCAGACCTTCTGGTACTTCGTGCTGGACGCTCCCCAACAGGGGGCCGATCTCATCTCGCGGATGTTCCCGCCGCGCTGGAGTTACGTCGAGCGGCTGTGGGAGCCGCTGTGGGACACGATCAACATCGCCACGCTGGGCACCTTGATGGCCCTGATCATCAGCGTGCCGGTCGCGCTGCTCGCGGCGCGCAACACCACGCCCCATCCGGTGCTGAGGCAACTGGCGATGCTGATCATCGTCTTCTCGCGCTCCGTCAACGCGCTGATCTGGGCGCTGCTGATCGTCTCGATCATCGGCCCCGGGGTGCTGGCCGGCATCCTCGCTATCGGCCTACGCTCGATCGGCTTCTGCAGCAAGCTGCTTTACGAGGCGATCGAGGAGATCGACCCGAAACCGATCGAAGCGCTGATGTCCACCGGCAGCACCGGCGCCCAGACGGTGTCGTACGGCATCGTCCCGCAAGTGATGCCGGCGTTCGCGGGCCTCAGCGTCTACCGCTGGGACATCAACATCCGCGAGTCGACGATCGTCGGCCTGGTGGGAGCGGGCGGCATCGGGCTGCAGCTCGACGCCAGCATCAACGGCCTGCTGTGGTCGCAGGTGACCGTCATCTTCGTCTTGATCATCGCGCTCGTCGTCCTGGCCGAGTGGGTGTCGGCGAAGGTGCGGGGCGCGATCAGGTGAAGGCCATCGAGAGCGCGTTGGCGCCCGCGCCTTTGTCCGCCGTCGCAACCGTTCTGCTCGACCTCGATGGCTGCCTGTGGTTCGGTGACGAGCTCGCACCCGGCGCCGCCGCACTGGTGGACTCCCTGCGGGAGAGGGGCCTCGGGGTGGGCTTCCTCACCAACATCAGTCACGGTCGGGCCGTGGACGTCGCCGCCAAGCTCGAGCGCCTGGGCATCCCGGCTACCGCCGATGACGTGCTGATGCCGATCGAGGCGCTGGCTGAGCACCCGCGGATGCTCGGTAGGCCCGCCACCTGGGTGATAGGTCGCGAGGAGGTGCGCGCGGCCGTCGCGGCGATGACCTCCTTGAGCACCGCTCCCGAGGACGCCGAGCTGCTGCTGTTGAGCCGCGATCCGGAGATGCGCTACCGAGACCTGGCCGACGCGCTGCAGGTGCTGACGCGAGGCGGCGCCTTCCTCGCCCTCAACGTCGATCTGGTGGTGCCGGTCGAGGGCGGACGCGTGCTGCCTGGCAACGGTGCCATCGCCGCGGCGTTGACCGCCGCTTCGGGCGTGGCGGCCGAGGTCGTCGGCAAGCCCTCGCCGTTCTTCTTCGAGGCGGCGCTGCGGCGCTTCGGTGCGAGCGCGGGCACCACCTTGATGGTCGGCGACACGCTCGATTCCGACATCGCCGGTGGCGCCGCGGCAGGCATGCGAACCGTGCTGGTGGGCGAGTCGGTACCTTCGCGGCTCGTGCCGGCGCCGGCGCCGGATCACTTCATTAGCGGCGTTGCCGAGCTCGAGGGTTTGCTGCGGCGAGGTTGAGCCGAAGCGCGAAGGTACAAGGCCGCTACAAGACCAGGTCGTAGGTAAGCCACGAGGTGCGCTTGGCGAGCTTGTCGTAGAGCGTCCGCGCCCGGTAGTTGTCGTCGGCGGTGATCCAGCGGATCACGCTCCAACCTCGTTCTCGCCCGACGTTCGCCACGCCTTCGATGAGCGCTCTGGCCGCTCCGCTGCCGCGGGCGGCAGGCTCGACGAACAGGTCGTCGAGGAAGCCGCCGGTCGAGGCCGCCAGCGGCCGCGCGAAGGCTCGGAAGTGAGCGAGGCCGACGGGCTCACCGCGGTCGTCGACGGCCAACAGGCATTCGGTCTCGTGCTGTGCGTCGAAGAACCACGACCACACGAGGTCGCGCATCGCGGGCGTCTGCTCCACCTTGTAGAACTCCGCATAGGCGGCGTAGAGCAGCTCCCACTTGCGACGGTGGTGATTCTCTGGCCTGATGACCTTGACGTTCACCGTGCTCCTTCCGGGGCTGGGGGCTCGGTCGCTCCCGCGCCGAGCGGTCGCTGCATGATCACGACATCGGCCCAGCGGCCGAACTTGAAGCCGACGTCCTTGAGCCTCGCCGCCTGCACGAAACCGTGCTTGGCGTGCAGCGCCACGGACGTCTGCGTGCCGTCGCCGATGACGGCCACCATCTGACGCCAGGGACCCGCCTCGCAGCGCGCAATCAGCTCCCGCAACAGGGCGCTGCCGAAGCCGCGGCCGGTCATGCCGGCGGCGACGTAGACGGAGTCCTCGACGGTGAAGCGGTACGCCTCGCGCGGCCGGAAGGCGCTGGCGTACGCGAATCCGCCCAGGGCACCGTCTGACTCCGCCACCAGGTACGGCATGCCGAGCGCCACGACCGTCGCCCGGCGACGGGCTATCTCGGCAACGTCGGGAGGCGTCACTTCGAACGACGCCGAGCCGTTCAGCACGTGGTGGGCGTAGATCTCGGCAACCGCAGCCAGGTCGCCATCGACGGCGTCTCTCACGACGATCGCGCTCACGAGGCGCCAGTCTACTCGACTAAGCTGCACTGGTATGCGCGAGCTGCTCGCAGGTCACCTGGCCGCTTGGGGGCTCACGCCCGTCGGTCCCGTGCGCAGGCGGCCTGCCAGCTTGCTGGTGGACGTCGTGCTCGGCTCGCGGCCCGCGGTCCTCAAGCTGGCGCTCGATGATGAGGAGCGGCGTGGGGGAGAGCTCATGCAGTGGTGGGCTGGTGCGGGAGCGGCGGAGGTGATCGCGCGCTCCGGACCGGCGCTGCTGATCGAGCGAGCGACGGGCGCCAGGTCGCTGGCGAGCATGGCGCGCGGTTCGCAGGACGACGAGGCGTCCCGCATCGCCTGCCGGGTGGTGGCCAAGCTGCACTCGGGGGCGAGGCAGCCCACCAGGTGGCCGCCAGGTTTGCCCGCTCTGGACCGCTGGTTCGCGGCGCTGTGGCCGGCCGCGGCTACGCATGGCGGGATCCTGGCAGACGGCGCTGAGGCGGCGCGGAGGTTGCTCGCGGATCAGCGCGAAGTGGTCGTGTTGCACGGCGACGTCCACCACGGCAACGTCCTCGACTTCGAGGAGCGCGGCTGGCTGGCCATCGATCCTAAAGGTGTCGTGGGCGACCGCGCCTTCGACTACGCGAACCTGCTCTGCAACCCTGACCACCAGACGGCGCTCGCGCCGGGCCGCTTCGAGCGCCAAGTCGAGGTGATCGCCTCAGCGGCGGAGCTCGACCGGCGGCGGCTGCTAGGCTGGACCCTTGCCTACTGCTCTCTCTCGGCGGCCTGGTTCCTCGAGGACGGAGATGGGCATGCGGCGTCCGGGCCCGGGCTCGACACTGCTCTTGCGGTGGCGAGGCTGGCAGCCGCGGCCTCTGACTGAGTCACGCCCGGGACTACGGTGGGGTTCGAGTCGAAAACCCGTTCCTCCGATGCCGCCAGCACCTGGAACGTTGTGAGGCATGTCGCCGTTGTGTCGACCGCGGAAACGTGTGGTAAGCTACCCAGCCGGAAACGCGGCGGCGGTGCCTACGCGCCGCCCGGCAGTCACGCGCCCGTAGCTCAGTTGGATAGAGCGTCTGACTACGGATCAGAAGGCCAGG
>CAYNOS010000003.1:0-107613 GCA_964398985.1 uncultured bacterium | reverse complement strand
ATGGTGCACCAGCACTTCATGCTCGTGGAGCCTCTGACGGTGGCCGAGAACCTGGTGCTCGGCGCCGAGCCGCGCAGTGGGCCCCTGCTCGACTACCGCGCCGCGAAGGCGCGCACCGCCGAGCTGATCGAGGAGTTCGGCTTCGACATCCAGCCTGACGACCGTATCGAGGACCTGCCGGTGGGGTTCCAGCAGCAGGTCGAGATCCTCAAGGCGCTCTACCGCAACGCGCGCATCCTGATCCTCGACGAGCCGACCGCCGTGCTGACTCCTCAGGAGACGGTGGGGCTGTTCCGCTTCCTTAAGGAATTCGCCGAAAAGGGCAACGCGGCCGTGTTCATCTCGCACAAGCTCGACGAGGTCATGGAGGTCAGCGACCGGATCAGCGTCATGCGCGACGGCCACATGGTCGGCACGCTGATCGCCGACGAGACCGACCAGCGTCGCTGCGCCAGCCTGATGGTCGGCCGCGAGGTGCTGCTGCGCGTCAAGAAGGGGCCGGCCAACCCCGGCGAGGTGGCGCTTAAGGTCTCGGACCTGACGCTGAAGCATCCGGTGAAGCCGAAGTTGGTGCTGGACCGCGTCAGCTTCGAGCTCCGCATGGGCGAGATCCTCGGGGTCGCGGGCATCGAGGGCAACGGCCAGTCGGAGCTAGTGGAGTGCATCACCGGCCTGGAGAAAGCGGATTCGGGGACCATACACATGCTCTCGAACGGCCAGATGCACGACGCCACCGAGCTCAGCGCCCGAGAGCGGCGGGAGCTGGGCGTCAGCCACGTCCCCGAGGACCGTACCGGCCGCGGCCTGGTGCTGCCTTACACGGCCGCGATGAACAGCATCCTGGGCGATCATCACCGACCGCCGTTCTCGAACGCGGTCGGACTGCTGGACGAGGCCGCGATCGCCGGGCACGCCAAGCGGCTGATCGCCGAGTACGACGTGCGCCCGACCGACAGCAGCATCGCGGCGCGCTTCTACTCGGGCGGGAACGCTCAGAAGCTGATCGTCGCGCGCGAGCTCGAGCGCGGGCCGAGCGTGCTGGTGATGGCGCAGCCGACGCGCGGCGTCGACATCGGTGCGATCGAGTTCATCCACCAGCAGATCGTCGAGGCGCGCGACGCCGGCATCCCCGTGCTGCTGGTGTCTGCGGACCTCAACGAAATCCTCAGCCTGTCCGACCGCATCGTCGTGATGTACGAGGGCAAGATCATGGGCGAGGTCGCCGGCGCGGACGCCACCCCGGAGCTGCTCGGGCTGATGATGGCGGGCTCGACGGCCGCCGAGCTGCCGGAGGCCGCAGTCAACCCCGCCTGAGTCGCTCACACTCCGCCAAGGAACCTCCTCAGGTGCGCCGACACCTGCGAGAACTCGATCAGGAACGCGTCGTGCCCGTGTGGCGAGGAGATGCGCGCGTAGCTGGCGTTCGGCAGCGCCGCCGCCAGCGCCTTGGCCTCGGCTTCCGGGTAGAGAACGTCGGAATCGATGCCCATCACCAGAGCCGGCATGGCGAGACCGCTCAGCACGCTGCTGAGGCTGCCGCGCCCCTCGGCGAGGTCATAGTCGTCCATCGCCAGGGTCAGGTTCAGGTAGGTGTTGGCGTCGAAGCGCGCGACCAGCTTCACCCCTTGATAGGCGAGGTAGGAGGAGATCTCGAAGCCGGCGCCGATGCGCTCGCGCCCGAACTTGCTCTCGAGCGAGTCGAAGCTGCGGTAGCTGAGCATCGCGATGGCTCGGGCGAGACCCAGCCCGGTCTCCGGCTGGTGCTCGAGGGAGTAGTTGCCGCCGTCCCACGCTGGATCGGCTTGGATGGCGCGGCGTGCGACCTCGTTGAGTCCGATGGCCCAGGCCGAGTGCCTGGCGCCGATGGCGATCGGCACCACCGCGCCGACGCGCTCCGGGTACATCGCGGCCCACTCGAGCACCTGCATGCCGCCCATGCTGCCGCCGATGACGGCGCGCAACCTTCTGATGCCAAGCGCGTCGACCAGGCGCCGCTGCACCTCGACGATGTCCCTGATCGTGTAGCGCGGGAAGCTCGGCCCGTACGGGCGACCGGTGGCCGGGTCCAGGCTGGCGGGACCGGTGGTCCCGTAGCAGCCGCCGAGGACGTTGGCGCACACCACGTAGTTGGCGGTCGTGTCGATGGCCTTGCCCGGCCCGATCAGCGGGTCCCACCAGCCCGGCACCTCTTCCCTGGCCCCCACACCGGCGGCGTGCGCCGAGCCGGTCAGCGCGTGGCACACCAGCACCGCGTTGCCGCCGTCCTCGGCGAGGCGCCCGTAGGTCTCGAACGCGACCGCTACCCGCTCGAGGACCCCGCCGCGCTCGAGGCGCAGCGGGGCATCGGGGGTGGCGACGTCGAGCACACGCGGCTCGACGATCCCGACGGAGCCACCGAACGTGCCGGCGTTGCGGGCGATCAGCGCCGCATGGTCGCCCCACGTCTCGTGCACCAGCGTGCGTTCGGCCGGCCGGCCGGGCCGCTTGGCGGTGACCATGTCAGTCGGCGGCGGTCGCCGGTCTGCTCGCGGCGTCATCCGCCCGGTTGGCGACCGCGGCGCGTGCGGCGCCGAGCGCCTGCTCGAAGTCCTCGATGAGGTCGTCGATGTGCTCGATGCCCGGCGAGATGCGGATCAGGCCGTCGCTGACGCCGGCAGCCGCCAGCCCCTCGGCGTCGAGTTGCGAGTGCGTGGTGCTGGCCGGATGCGTGACGCTGGTCTTGGCGTCTCCGAGGTTCACCAGCCGCGACGCGAGCTGCAACGCGTTGAGGAACGCCTTGCCAGCCTCCAGGCCGCCGGCGAGTTCGAAGTTGAGGATGGCGCCGGCGCCACGTGGGAAGTCTTGGCGCGCGCGCTCGTGGCTCGGGTGCTCGGGCAGCTCCGGGTAGATGACGCGCGTGACGCCGGGCTGCTCCTTGAACCACGCAACCAGCGCGCGCGTGTTCTGGATGTGGCGCTCGGCCCTTAGGCTGAGGGTCTCGAGGCCCTGGAGGAACAAGAACGCGCTGTTCGGCGAGAGCGCCTGCCCCTGGTCGCGCAGGCCCTCGACGCGAGCGCGGATCGCGAACGCGATGTTGCCGAACGGCCCGCCCTTGCCGAACACGTCGGTGAAGACCAGCCCGTGATAGCTGGGGCTCGGCTGCGAGAAGCCCGGGTAGCGGCCGTTCGCCCAGTCGAAGGTGCCGAGGTCCACGATCAACCCGCCGATCGCCGTGCCGTGCCCGTTGATCCACTTGGTCGCCGAGTGCAGGACGATGTCGGCCCCGTGCTCGCCGGGCCGGTAGAGGTAGCCGCCCATCGCGGTGGTGTTGTCGACGACCACCGCGACCCCGCGCTCGTGCGCGACCGCGCTGATGGCATCGAGGTCGGCGAGCAGCAGCGATGGGTTGGGGATGGTCTCGAGGAACACGGCCTTGGTGCGGTCATCGATCAGCCTGGCGTAGTCGGCCGGGTCGTCCTGCGGGCCGACGAAGCGCGCCTCGATGCCGAGGCGCTTGAGCGTCACCGACAGCATGTTGTGGCTACCGCCGTAGAGGTTCGGTGAGGCGACGATGTTGTCGCCCGCTTCCGCCAGCGTCGTGAAGGTGAGGAACTCGGCCGCGTGCCCCGACGCGACCGCCAGCGCCGCGACACCACCCTCGAGCGCCGCGATGCGCTTCTCCAGCACATCGTTGGTGGGGTTCATGATGCGGCTGTAGATGTTCCCGAACTCCTGAAGCCCGAAGAGCCTGGCGGCGTGGTCGGCGTCGTCGAAGGTGTAGGCGGTGGTTTGGTAGATCGGCACCGCCCGCGCCTTGGTGGTGGGGTCGGGGGCCTGTCCGGCGTGGATTTGCAGGGTCTCGAAGCGGTAAGCCATCGTCTGTTCTCCTTAGTGTTGGTGGGCTCATGCCCAGCGGTTCGCGGTGTGTGCCTTAGGGGGTGGGGATGTCTCCCTGGGGACCCGCGCCGCGCGGCGCAATCAGTTGCGTGGGCATGCAATTGTGCGTGTAGACGCAATCAGTTGCATGGATTGGAGGAGGGCGCGCGAGAGACCCTCACCCCCTCGTCGGCCGGCAGAACTTGAGGCGCGCGCAAGAACGGGCGCGCTGCAAGACGTCCGGACACCGAGCAGGCAGGGGGGCGCTCGGCGCGCTTGGCGACCTGGGCCGGAGGCGGCGTCAGGCCGCGCTGGGCATTCGCGATGCGTAGCTGTGTGGATTCACAAGCCTAGCTCCTCATCTTTCCGGCCGTCTGCCATCGTGGCTTCGAGTCCGGCTGGAGTTAGCACCCGCCTGAATGGAGGCTGGTTGCTGCGGCGTCATGGGGCCAGATCCCTCGACCGCTCTCGATATGGCCGTCGAGCGTGCACGAAGCGCACTCTTCGGATGACCTCCGCCCGGTCAGCGCCGCGAAGGAGCGCCGCGCGAAGGTGGCGAGTAGTAAACCACGAAGACTCCAGATTGGCAACCGTTCGTTAATCGTTGCGCCGAGCAAGACCGCTTCCCGCTTGACGTCGCCCCTGCGTGTTGTAGGCTTGGGTCGCGTCCAACGCATTCAAGGGAATACGAGGGAGGATCAATGAAGTCGATTCGAAGACTGGTCGTTGCGGTGGTTCTGTTGGCCCTGGTGGCGACAGCGTTCGCCCAGCGCGGCAGAGACGGAACCGTCAATCTCGTCTACTGGCAGGCAATTTCCATCATCAACCCGTACCTTTCGGGCGGCACCAAGGACATCTACGCGTCCTCGATCGTGCTCGAGCCCCTGGTTCGTTACGACACGGACGGCAACTACGTGCCGTGGCTCGCGACCGAACTCCCGACCGTCGAGAACGGCGGCGTGGCGCCGGACTTCACCAGCATCACGTGGAACTTCCATCCCGGGATCCTGTGGTCGGACGGCACGCCGCTGACCCCGCGTGACTTCGAGTTCACTTGGGAGTACTGCACCTCCGGTGGGGGCTGCGTCGCCGAAGACTTCTTCGACGGCATCGTCGGCTTCACCGCCCACTCCGACACCAGCTTCACCATCCACTTCGACGCGCCGAAGCCTGTCCCGTACAGCGCCTTCGTCGGAGCCGAAGCCCCGGTGATCCAGGCCGCTCAGTTCGCTGACTGCCTCGGCGCCAACATGCAGACCTGCACGGACGCGAACTTCTACCCCGTCGGCACGGGCCCGTACGTCGTCACCGACATGCGCCCCAACGACGTCGTCACCTACGGCATCAACGAGCACTACCGCGAAGCCGACAAGCCCGCCTTCTCGACCGTCGTGATCAAGGGTGGTGGCGACGCCGCCGCCGCTGCTCGCGCCGTCCTCGAGACCGGTGAAGCCGACTGGGCCTGGAACCTGCAGGTCGCCCCCGAAGTCCTCGCGCAGATGGAAGCTGCCGGCCTCGGCCAGCTCACCACCTCGTTCGGCACCTCGATGGAACGCGTCATGTTCCAGTGGACCGACGTCGACCCCTCGCTCGGCGAGAACCGCGGCGAGCTGATGGGCGGCCTCAACGCGCACCCGTTCCTCACCGACATCCGCGTCCGCCAGGCGATGGCCATGGCGATCGACCAGGAAGTCCTCGTCGAAGTCGGCTACGGCGCCACCGGTCGCGTCACCTGTAACCTGGTGCCCGCCCCGGCGATGTACGCCTCGACCGCCAACGACGGCTGTGAGGTCCAGGACATCGAGGGCGCCAACGCCCTGCTCGACGAAGCCGGCTGGGTCCGCGGCCCTGACGGCGTCCGCGTCAAGGACGGCGTGCGCTTGAGCGTGCTGTACCAGACCTCCACCAACGCCGTGCGCCAGGACTTCCAGGCGCTCATCCAGGAGTGGTGGCGCGAGATCGGCGTCGAAACCGAACTGAAGAACTCCGACGCCGGCGTCTTCTTCGGTAACGACCCGAGCAGTCCCGACACCTACGGCAAGTTCTGGGCCGACGTGCAGATGTACACCTCGAGCGCCTCGGGCACGGACATCCCCGCGTACATCGCGGCGTACCTGTGCAGCCAGGCCTCGCAGCGCGCGAACAACTGGCTCGGCTCGAACAACACCCGCTACTGCAACCCAGAGTTCGACGAGCTCCACGCTCGCCTGTCCGTCACGGCCGACCTCGACGAGCGCTCCGAAATCATCAAGCGCCTCAACGACATCGTCGTGCAGGACTACGTGATCGTCCCGCTCGTCTACCGCGGCGACGTCTCGGCCCGCGCCAACACCCTGCTTGGCACGGAGAAGAACTCGTGGGATTCCGAGCTTTGGAACATCGCGGACTGGTACCGCGGTAACTGAGGGTCTCGGCATAGTTAACTGACCCGGGTACCGGGGGAGCGGGCACCACGCCGCTCCCCCGCCCCTATCTTCCGGATGCCTATACGAATGACCGACTTCTCTGTTGGTAACGCACAATGACCCAGTACCTGATCCGGCGCCTGCTGACCGCCATCCCGACGCTGCTGGTCATCAGCTTCATCATCTTCGCGCTCCTCGACCTGGCTCCCGGCGATCCCACCGGGAACCTGCCGATGACGCTGTCGATCGAGACGCGCATGAACATCCGCGCGTCGCTGGGGCTCGATGATCCGTTCCTGGTCAAGTACTTCAAGTGGCTGAGGCAGTTCTTCTATTACGAGCCCATCGCGCTCTTCGAGAACGCCACCGGCATCGACGTCCCCGGCGACGCCAACCGCACCCGCATCCTGTCGTGGACGACGCGCAGTCCTGTCTACGACTTGATCGTCCAGCGCCTGCCGCAGACGCTGTGGGTCGTCGGGCTCGCTTACCTGTTCGGGGTGATTATTGCGATCCCCGTCGGGGTGCTGTCGGCGTACCGGCAGTACTCGTGGTTCGACCAGGTCGGCACCTTCGTCTCGCTGATCGGCTTCTCGGTGCCGACGTTCTTCACCGGGCTCCTGGCGATCATCATCTTCAGCGTCACCTTGAGGTGGCTGCCGTCGATCTACGACACGACCTTGGTGGTCAGGGACTGGCCGACGTTCGTCCAGCAGGTCAAGCAGATGATCATGCCGGTAACGGTGCTGGCGTTCTTCAACGCGTCGCAGTTGAGTCGCTTCATGCGCTCGACGATGCTCGACAACCTCAGTCAGGACTACGCTCGCACCGCCCGCTCCAAAGGCCTCATGGAGAAGGCGGTGGTGCTCGGCCACGTGCTGCGCAACAGCCTGATCCCGGTGGTCACGCTGATCGCGCTGGGCATCCCCGGCATCTTCACCGGCGCGATCATCACCGAGCAGATCTTCAGGGTCAACGGCCTCGGTGACCTGCTGATCCGCGCGATCTACGCCTCCGATATCCCGATGGTGCAATCGATCAGCTTCATCTTCGCGGTGCTGATCGTCGTGTTCAACATCCTCGCCGACATCGCCTACGGCTTCCTGGATCCGAGGATCCGCTATGACTGAGGTGCAGCGTGGCTATTGAGGTTTCCGGAGGAGGGCTCGCCAAGCCGGTCAAGAACCGCAGCCGCGCCGGCGAACTGTGGTACCAGTTCTCGCGTCACAAGGGCGCCGTCGCCGGGATGATCGTGCTGCTCCTGATCGTCTTGACGGTCGTCGTCGGCCCGCTGATCTACCAAGTCGATCCGCTGAAGACCAACGTGCGTGCGCGCAGCCTGCCGCCCTCCCTGGAGCACCCCTTCGGCACCGACAACCTGGGTCGCGACCTGCTGGCTCAGAACCTAGCCGGCGGCCGCGTGTCGCTGACGGTCGGGCTGGCGGCGATGCTGATCAGCGTGATCGTCGGCACCGTCATCGGTCAGCTGGCCGGCTACTACAAGCGGCTCGACGGCCCGCTGATGCGCATCACCGACATGTTCCTGGCGCTACCGATCCTGCCTCTGCTGCTGGTGGCGGTGCTGCTCTTTCGAGATGCGTTGAGGGCCGCGATGGGCCCGCAGGCGGGCATCTTCGTGCTGATCGTGACGATCATCGGCATCACCTCGTGGATGAACACCGCGCGCGTGGTGCGGGGCGAGGTGCTGGCGCTCAAGGAGCGCGAGTTCGTCACCGCCGCCGACGCGCTCGGCTCCGGCTCCAACCGCATCATGTGGACTCACATCCTGCCGAACGTGATGAGCCCGATCCTGGTCTCGGCGTCGTTGGGCATGGCAAGCGCGATCATCACCGAGTCGGCCCTGTCGTTTCTGGGTCTCGGCTTCCCGCCCGACGTGCCGACCTGGGGCCGGCTGCTGTTCGACGGCCGCGACTACCTCGGCCTCACGCCGATGCGCGTGGTGTGGCCCGGCATGTTCATATCGCTGACCGTGCTCAGCATCAACTTCATGGGCGACGGGCTGCGCGACGCGCTGGATCCGAAGCTGCGCGGGAAGCGCTGAGGCGACCGGTTTCGGCCGTCAGCTGCCTAGGCCACCTTCTCCCATCAGGATCGCCGCGGCAAGCCCGAAGATGAACGCGACGCCGGCGGGCCCGGCGGCCAACACCGCCGCCCCGCCGCCGGCCATGTAACCGAGCCCGCAGAGGATGATGCTCCGCTGGGTTCCGCCGCCCCCCTTGAGGCAGTAGTAGAAGCTGACGTTGGTGAGGATGAACGAGTACTCGACCGCAGTCGCACCCCAGCCGCGCTCGCTTACCCCGAGCGTGGCGCCAGTCGTCGGATCGACGCGCCACCAGTGGCTCTCCTGGTTGGCAGGGGCGTTGGTGGGCGCCAGCAAGCTGTAGCCGTCCTGGAGGTCACGTCTCGCCCTGGCGAGCGCGTCCTCTGGCCATGCCAGAGCCACCAGCTCCGTTTCGCTCGTCACCGTGACCCAGTCGGCACCACCGGCGGCGAGCAAGTCGCCGGCGTTGGCTTGAAGCGTGCAGAACTCTGCTGCCAGCGCAACCTCGCAGGTGCTGCGTTCCAGAAGTGTCTCGGCGTTGGTGTCCCGAACGCCTTGGGCCACCACCTCTTGGCTCGAGGCTGAGGTGGAAGCCACCTGGTTCACGACGAAGTCGAACGCCTGCCGGTAACCGACGGCGGCGTCCGCGCCCTCGGCCAGCCAGCTGTGTCGGTTGAGGAGGTTGAGGCGGTCCTGGTAGACCGCGTTCGGCATGTCAGTCTGGCGGCTGATCGCGAGCCCGTAAAGCGCGCTGGGAACGGGCTGAACGGCGGCAGCGCGCTCGCTCAGCGCATTCACTTCCTCGTCAGTGGCAGCGTCGAGGGTGGCGACCACGACGGGCGCCTGGGCGAGCAGCGCGTCGACCACCAACTGCATCACGAACCGCTCGTCGAGCCTTCCTACGGTTGCGAGGATCTCGGTCTCGCCCAGCAATGCCAGTCGCCAAGCGCGCCGCGCGTCTT
Source organism: uncultured bacterium (assembly GCA_964398985.1). Taxonomy (GTDB): domain Bacteria; phylum Deinococcota; class Deinococci; order Deinococcales; family Trueperaceae; genus CAYMRL01. The sequence continues at coordinate 98,329 of CAYNOS010000003.1, read as the reverse complement.
CACTGCTGGGACCTCGGGCGACCCCAGCCTGCCGATCGGCTTCGCCAAGGGCATCGAAGACGCTGCGCCGCACGCTGGCCGGCGCCTCTCCCGGCACGTTGACGACGTACTCGATGTGCATGGCGGTGACAGCGTCGCCTTCGGCTGCCAGTGCGTCTCCGAACAGGGAGTCGACGTCCCCCAGCACCCGGTTGATGGCGCCGCCGAGGAAGCCCACGCTGGGGGCGGCCACTCCGCAGTCCGAGGCGTTGAACTCCAGGTCGTAGGTGCTCGACGTGCCGACCGAGATCACCGGGAACCAGTTGTCGTTCTCCATGACGGTGTCCGCGATCGTGTCGAGGTCGAGGGTCGAAGCGGCGGGGAGCCCCGAGCCGACGTGATAGACACTGATCCGCCGGCCGATCAGTTGCGCGGGCACGAGGCCGGCCACCTCGACCAGCACGGTCTCGGTCAAGGCGCCGTCGACGGCGCACTCCAGGACCACTCTGAGCGTCAGGCTGTGGACGAGTTCCGCAGGCAGTTCGGCGATGCCGAAGACGTCGAGCGTTTCGGCCGGAACCGCCAGCGAGTCGCCTGGCGCGGCATCCGGCAAGGTGGGGTCGAGGTCGAGCCAGGCGCCGTTGTCCTGGTACTGCAGCCACCAGTGCTGAGAGAGGTGGCGACGCTGCTCGGCGACCAGGTGCTCGGTCGCTGACGCGCCGGCGACCTGCGCCAGCGCCGGCGTCTGAACGTCCACGCGGGCGGCAATCTCCGCTTGCATCGCGACACCGGCGGCTGCCACCGAAGTCATCACGCCGATCAGCTCGGCGGCATCGATGTCGAAGGTGGCAGCCTGACTCTCGATCTCGGCGGTGTCGATGCTGGATACGAGAGGGTTCGAGGCGTCGGCAGTGGCGGCGCGGGCCGCTGCCACCACGACTTCGAGCTGCTCGGCGCTCAACTCGGCGCGCGCCAGCCGCGTGTCGTAACCAAGCCCGTCGATAAGGTTCTGCAGCAGCAAGGCGCGGTCCAGACTGTTGCCGGAGCGGTCGAGCAGCATGCCGGTGACGCCTCTGAGAGCGCCCTGGTAGGCCACCAGGTGCGTGTTGTCCCGCACCCATGCGAAAGCCCCTTCGGGGGTCAGGTCGGTGGTGAGCAGCACCCCGTCGGCGGTGAAGAGGTCACGCGGTAGCTTGGAGGAGGCGTCCTCGAGCGCGGTGAACAGACGCTCGACCCGGTCGGCGCCCGGCGTGGCTGCCTGGGCCAGAACCGCGGGCGGCCTGAGCTGCCAGGTCAACAGGCTGACGATCAGGGCAGCAACGACAGGGAATCTCGAAGAACCGCGCATGTCGACCCTCGTTTCCACGCAGGGCCGGTCTCTGGCCCCGGGCACCGCAATTCGGCTGGGCGCCCACTCTAGCAGAACGTGGCATGATGCCCGCCAGTGAGCCACGTTCCCATGCTGGACCCGAAAGCCGAGGTCGAGGAGTTGCACGAGGCCGTCACCGCGGCCATCGACCGCGTGCTCCGCAGCGGCCAGTTCATCGGGGGGCCCGAGGTCGAGGCGTTCGAGGCGGAGGCCGCCGCCTATCTTGGCGTCAAGCATGCCATCGGGCTCAACTCCGGGACCGACGCGCTGATCATCGGCCTGGAAGTCCTAGGTATCGGTCCCGGCGACGAGGTCATCACCAGCCCCTTCAGCTTCTTCGCCACCAGCGAGGCGATCTTGCGCGTCGGTGCCAAGCCGGTGTTCGGCGACGTCGACCCGGTGACCCTCAACCTCGACCCGGCCACCGTCGAGCGGCTGGTCACCAAGAACACCAAGGCGCTCATCCCGGTGCACATCTTCGGGTTGCCGGCCGAGATGCCGGCGCTGCTGGCGATCGCACGCCGGCACCGGCTGCAGGTGCTGGAGGACGCCGCACAGGCGTTCGGCGCGCGCGTCGGCGCGCTTCACGACCGCTTCGCCGGCACGCTCGGTACCCTCGGGGCGTTCAGCTTCTACCCGACCAAGAACCTCGGCGCCTACGGTGACGCCGGCATGCTCGTCACGGACGACGACGGCCTGGCCGCCAAGGCGCGGAGCCTACGCAACCACGCTTCGACGCCGGAGGACAAGTACCGACACGAGGGACTCGGCCACAACTCCAGGCTCGACGCCATCCAGGCGGCGATCTTGAGGGTGAAGCTGCCCAAGGTCGACGCCTGGAACGTCGCTCGGCGCGAGGTGGCGCGCGGCTACCTGGAGGAGCTCAAGGGCTTCGAGCAGCTGGGCCTGCCGCCGCTGACGCCGGAGCACGTCTTCCACCAGTTCACGCTGCAGTTGCCCGAGGAGCGCCGCCCGGCGTTCGAGCAGGAGTTGGCGCGCGCGGGCGTGGCGTTCTCGCGCTTCTACCCGGCGCCCCTGACGAGCCAACCGCGCGGGCGGCGGTACGGGCGCGCTCCGGTGGCTGAGGCCGCTTGCCGCCGGGTGGTGAGCGTTCCGATCTACCCGAAGCTTCCGCCTTCGACGATCTTGCGGGTGGCCGAGGCAGTGGAGCGGGCGCTGAGCGAGGGACCACGCTAGACCGACCAGTCTTTCCGGCGGCAGCGGTGTGCGTTTTTCCCCCGCTCCCAGCGACCGACGGTTTATCATCGGCCTATCATCATGGCTGGCCTACCGGCTCACTCGTCCAAGGAGGACCCTAGATGAAGCGCCCCCTCTTGCGCATGCTCCTCGCCGCGGCCGCGGTGCTCACTCTGGCCGCGTGCTCGACTACACCGGTTGGGACCTCCACCGTTATGTTCGGGATGTCGCCGGCGAGCGACCTCGGTTACGAGGTGGACGATTCTGGCGCCATCACGATCGAGGCCCGCAACCTGCAGTTCCGCAACTACGCCGGCATGCCGATGGCCTACATCACCGGCTACCGCATCGAGTACTACAACACCGCCAACGCCCGGGTCGGGCAGACTCCGGCGGTCCCGCAGTCCCTCAACCTCATCGTGCCTCCGGGCTTCCAGTGCGACGAGCCGGATCCCGTGTTGGGCTGTCAGGACGGCTTCGCCCGTTTTCCGGCGCCAGGGCCGGTTGCGTCGATCGAGAACATGGCCAACCAGCTGCTCAACGCCGATATCGCGCAAGCGCACATCCTGGCCGGCTTCCCCGCGGGCTGGTTCGCGCGCCTGACCATCTACGGCCACAACGTCTACGGCCCCTTCGAGGACGACCACATCATCAACATCGTCGCGCCCAACTAACGCGCACCCACTCGTGACAGCCTGCGACCGGCCTCGATGGCCGGTCGCGTTCCTTTGGGCGCGTCGCGGTTAGGCTGTTGCGCATGACGCACCGGCTCACCGACCGACCCGACGCCGCCACGCTCGCCGACCTGCGCGAGCGCATCCTGCCGATCGCCGCCGAGCTCGGCGCCTGGGCACAGGAACGCTCGGACGACCACTACCGGGGGCGAGGCGGGGTCGAGGTCGGCTTCAAGATCAGCCCGCGCAACCTGGTCACCTCGGTCGACCTCGAGGTTCAGCGCCGCCTTACCGAGGCGCTGGCGGCGCTGGCGCCAGGCTTCGGGTTCATCGGCGAGGAGGACGGCCTCGCCGACTTCGATCCGGAGCAACCGCTGTGGGTGCTCGACCCCATCGACGGCACCCACAACTTCGTCAGGAACTACCCGGGGTTCTGCGTCGCCATCGCGCTCGTACACAAGCGCGAGACCCTGCTGGGCGTCATCTACGACTCGGCGACCAGGCTCCTGTACTCCGCCCACCGCGGTGGTGGAGCGTGGCGGCACGCCCAGACCGCGGGCGGCTTCACCAGCGAGCGGATTCACGTCTCAGAACCGCGCGAGCTCGCCAGGGCCATGATCACCACCGGCTTCACTGAGGACGCAGCCAACTCGCTCGACGTGCTGCGGTGCTTCGGCAAGCTGGCGGCCGGCTCGGGGGGCTTGAGGATCAGCGGGTCCGCGGCGCGCGACACCTGCTTCGTGGCCGCCGGCAAGGTCGACCTCTTCTGGCAGTCCGGGATCAGACCGTGGGACGTGGCTCCCGCGCTGGTGATCGTCACCGAGGCCGGCGGCACCGTCGAGCTCAGGCACGCCGGTGAGGACTGGCTGACTGCCTCCGAGATCGACATCTTCGCCGGCGCCGCCGAACTCGTCGAGTGCGCCCTCGAGATAGCCGCTCTGCCCAAGTAGAGTCGCGCCGGCTCACGCTAGTCTGCGGCCCAGTTCGTAACATGCGAACCACGGAGGCAACCTAGTGAACGAGAGCGACAGGTCGAGCAGCCGCTACGTCGTCATCAACGAGGGCACAGGCGAGGCGCGCGAGCGCGCTGCGCCGCCCGTCACACCGGTCGCGCCGAGCGAAGCCGTGCGCCGCGTCGAGGTTGCCGACGAGGACCGCCTCGCTTTCCGCGTCGGCGTCAACCTGCTGGTGCTGCTGATCCTCGGCGTCGCCGGGTACCTGCTGTGGCGCAACTTCCTCGGGTAGGCGCGTGCTGAACGTCATTGGCGGGCTCTACCTGGCGGTCCTCCTGCTGCTGTTGGCAACCGTGGCAGCACGCAGCGTCGCGACCGGGCACGGGGCAGTCATCACGCAGGCGCTCGGATCGCTGGTGCGGCTGCTGCTGGGTCTGGCGTTGATCGTGGGCGTCCTCTACTTCACCGGCTACTTCCTCGGCCTGGTGGGTGGGTTCTACGAGTCACTCACCTGCAAGGTCGTCACGCTGCCGGCGTGCGAGGACCCCCTGGCGCTGCCAGGCTGGCTCGGATTGCCCGAAGCCAGCGTCGGCGGCGTCATCGGCATCCTGCCGCTGCTCGGCATCTTCCTCGCCAAGGCGCTGCAGCCGCACAAGCTGACCAGGCCGGCTGCCGGCGAGCGCACCGACGCCGAGGAGCCCCGCTGGATCTCCCCCGCCCCGCGTCCCGCGCTGCTCGCGGGCTTCCTCGCCTGGCTGGTCGCCAACGCCAGCCTCATCGCCATCTTCCTGGTCGAGTTGTGGCTCGCCTGGCTGCGCGGCGCCGCCGAGGCGGCAGACCGTCAGGTGCGCCTGTCGCTCGGCCTCGATGCCCAGTTGCCTGCCGCTTACCTCGGCGTGGCGCAGTGGGGCGCGGTGGTCCTCGCGCTCGGGTTGAGCGTCGTGGTGCTCTACCTGGGCGTGGCCGGCCGCTACGGGCTGGGAGTCGCGTACCGCGGCTTCATGGGTGTGGAGCAGGGCGCCGGTATCGTGGCGCTGCTGCGCTCGGTGCTGGTGATCCTCGCGAGCGGCTTGGAGGTCGCGTGGGTGAGCGGCGCCATCGTGCTGGGACGCTTCGCCCTCAAAGCCCAGAGCGCGGCCGTGGGCCTGTTCGCCGCCATGATGATCGCGCTCGGTCGTCTGGCTCTGAAGCTCCAGGACGTTGGCTACCGCTCGTGGGTGTTCGCTGCGGTGCTGCTCGGCCGCCTCGTGCTGTTCGTCGGGCGCGTTCTCGGCCGCGTGTTGGGGCACGTTGCCGGTTGGTTCTCGCGCCGTCCGCCGAGCGGCGTGCTGGGTCTGGCCCTGGCGGCGTCCCTGGGGGTGATCGGCTACGTTCAGGCCACGACCTACGTGGTCCTGCAGGACGTCAGCGGCGGCGAGAGCGCGCGCCTGGCCGCTGCCAACGCGCACGTCCTGCGGTGGTCGGACCCGTCACCGCAACTGGCGCTACTGCAGCGCGACGACCGGCTCATCGTCATCCCCGTGCGCGCGCCGGGCGAGCTCGACACGGTCTACTCCGCCCTCTTCAACGCCGCCTACCCCGGCAGCCAACTCGACAGGTACGCCTTCTACGCCGAGCTGAGGAACGTGTTGCCTGACGCCGTCGATGACTCCTGGGGCACCGGCCTCAGCGAGGCGTTGCGGAGCGCGGCGTTCTACCTGGAGGACGTCGAAGCGGGCGAGGACAAGGTGCTGGTGGTGTTCGGCAACGGCGAGGATCACTCGCCTGACAGGATCACGCCCGACGAGTTGTGGCCGGGTTTGGACCGAGCCGTGGTCATCATGCTGAACGCCGGCCTCGAGGAGACCGGAGCGTGGCGGGCGCTCTACATGGCCGCCGGAGCAAGGGCGGTCATCGCGTTCGACCAGGCTGCCACCAGGCTGCTCAGCGTGCCGGAGCTGCAGCGGGCCATGCAGCGGGCCGTCGAGTGAGGGTCCCGCCCTACTGCACGTCCTCACGCGCGCCCACTAGACTCAGCGCATGGACGAGACGATGACGCTCGAAGGCGCCGGCACCCCGGAGGTCATGGCCGGCGTGCCAGCACTCGGATACCGGCCGCCGCATAGGGGCTGTTGGTACTGCCACCGGCATTCGGGATGTTCGTGTTGGAGACACCGGCTATCGCTCCACCACCGCCGCCGTTCCAGTAGATGCCCAGCTCACAGGGGTTGCCCAAGGTGTTGTTCAGGCCCTTCGCGAGGACGGTCCCGTTGAAGCTCAGGCCACCGTTCCCTTGCTTGCACACTGAACCGTTGGCCCACAGGATGGCGTTGAGTACGCGGCCGCCGTCGTTCCCGCCGTTCACTGCGATCTTGATGCCGCCCTCGGAGCCAAACAGGGTCGCGACGATCCCCCCGGTGATGGTCGCCGCGGATGCGGAAGGAATCAGCTGGTTCGACGCGCTGAAGAAGGTATTGCTGCCCGCGAAGCTGGGAGTGTTCGTGTAGGTGATGGTGCCGGCGGCGACCTTCAGGCCGACACCGTCGGGGCCGCCGTAAGGTGTCGAAGAGCCTCGCAGGTCGACCGAGGAGGTGCGTGGACCCAAGACGTAGGTGTTCGAGGCGGCTCCGGTGAGAGTAAGACTCGAGTTCTCGCCGATACAGATGGTGTTGTTCTGGTAGAGAGTGGCGCTGACCGTCGCAGAGGCTCCGTCTGCCAGGGTGTAGGCGCAACCGGCCGGCGCCTCATCTCGCAACTCCGCGAGTTGGGCCTCGAACACGAAGGTCGGTACTTCCGGAGGAGTCTGGCCGCTGTTGCACTGGATCCCACTCTGGTTGTGAATCCGGCAGGTCGCGTGGCTTCCTCCAACGAATCCCGAGTGGGCGAAGTTGCCCACAGACGCCAATACACGAGTCGAGTTGGCGACCAAGTTGCCGCCGGCCCAGAGGGGGATGCTGAACGATGTGTTGCCGTTGATCGCGATGTGCGAATCAGTCACCCAACCGGTTCCGAACAGCGGGTCTCCCTCGTAATCTACCGGCACCGTGGTGACCTCGCCGCGGAAGCGCGCTCCGGTCTCATAGCGGGCGTTCCTGGGACCGTAGCCGACCACAGTGACGGTTCCTTCCTCCTGAAACCCCTCGGCGTTAGCGGGGTCGAGGTCAAGCGCAGTGAACTCGTACTCGGCATCCGCCGGTGTCCGGGCAGTCAGCTCAGCGAACGAGGGCCACGAACCGTCGGCGCGCTCGTGGTACTCGCGCGCCAGAATCAGTAGCGCCACATCGAGGCCCTCATGGGCGTTGTAGTGCGCGATGGCGGCGCTCCTGGTGTTCTCGGCGATCCTCAGGTTCATGTTCGTTAAGAAGTAGGCCCCGACTCCAAGGCCGGTCAGAACGACCAGGACCAGCAGGCTGGTCACCAGTACGAATCCGGAGTCTCGTCTCACGGCAGCAGCAGATCGGTTCATGCTTCTCTCCATGTTCACGTTCCCGAGGTCACTGCGTAGGTCTGTGCGTTGGAAACACCGATGAGGAACTCCCATTCAAGACCGTCCACGAACGTGATGACCACGTTCACGCCGGCCATGAGTTCTGGACCCGAACTGGGATTGGCTATCAGCGAGTCGATGCTGAAGCGGTCCCGGAACCGGTCCACGAGCTCAACGACTTCCATGTGGGCGATGTTGCCTACCAGCAGTTCCGTGGTGAATGTGGTTCCGGTGCCGCCAGGGCGGCCTTCCACTCGAACCAAGGTGTTGTCTTGCCTGTCCACTCGGAACGTGACGACCCTCTCACCGGTGTCACCGCTTCCCAGATAGCGATCCTCGAAGTAGCGCATCGTCAACTCGTCGCCATCCGGGGTCCGATGAACGACGATCGACTCCGCTCCCCCGGTCGTGAACGGTCTGTCGTAGGTGGCCGCGCCGATGCCACGGTAGCCGGCCATGGCTACCTCGTAACGCATCAACTGCAGAACGGCTTCCGAGTCCTGAATGGCATCGCTCCGGGCCGCGGTCACTCCGTACGCTCGAGTACTGCTGACCAGCAGCCCACCGATCGCGCCAAGGATCACGACGAAGATCGCAGACGTGATGAGTAGCTCGACAACCGTGAAGCCCGCGGCGCCGAACGAGTTCGTCCCCCTTGCTCTCATTGCGGTACCGATCCTGCCGCTCCAGATATGAAGATGCCGGACCAAAGCGTGTCGAGGGTCAGCGACTGGCCGCGCGACGCCTCGGCCGAGACCGTGACGCGGTAGACGGATGGTGACACGGCTTCCCCACACACGAATGATGCGGAACCATCCTCGAGGAAGTCGAGGGCACACGGCTCCACCACGACTTCGCAGCCGACGAAGTCACCGGGGACGAGCGAAGAGCAATCAAGCGATGCCGGTTCCAACGCGGTTTGGCGCTGCCACTCGAGCTCCCCGCGCACTAGCCTCGTAACGCGGTTGATCGATTCGGCCTGCGCCGTGTGGCGCAAGCTCGCCGCCTGCAACTGCACCAGAGCAATGATCCCCACCGCCAACACGACCACTGCGACGAGCACCTCCACCAACGTTATGCCTCGATTACTGCTGGCCTGGCTTCTGGCATTCATTCGATCGTCACCCTTCCTGTCAGGGTCACCGTAACTGTGAATTCGCGGCTTCTGTCTGTCACTCGCGCGATCGTAGGTGAGAAAGCTCCGAGGCCGCACGACCGGGCTTGGCCGCTGGGCAGCCAGACCAAGCCCTGTCCATCGGCGAAGCCTGGATCAACCTCTGCCAAGCGGTAGTTGGAGTGACCTGCCGTGGCCAGCGTCGCGATGGGCGTACATGGTGTTGCCGGATCCCCCATGACAGTCCGAAACTCGTCGGACGCCCCGTTCCACGTGACTGCGATCGGAACGTTACGCTTGACAGCTTCGAACCGGGCTTGCTGGACGAGGGCCTTGATGTCATTCGAGTAGGCGCGTGCGTCGGAACTGCCGAAGCGCGAGACGCCGATACCCAACAACGTTCCGAGAATCGCGAGCGCGATGAGCACTTCGATGATCGTGAAGCCGCCAGTGGAGAGTCCGCCTCCAAGACGGGCGATAGGATGGCTCATGGGACACCATCATCCTTGCGGGGCATGCGAGCCCGCTACCCCCGATTGGGTGTCGTGGACGTTCGCGCACGAATCACGAGTCTCCTGCACGCTTGGATTCAGATAGCGAAGATCTCCTTGAGGCAGTCAACTCGTCTTGCGCCGTCCTTGTCTGACGCCCGGCCAGCACGCCATGAACCGCGACCGCCAGCCACTCGTGGTAACCTCCCTTTCGCCTCACCGGCCCAGCGCGGTGACGACCCTCGAACCAGGTCAGATCGAGAGAAGCAGCCTTAAGGGGTGATCGTCAGGTGCCGCTGATCACCGGTGGGGCTTTCTCTGTTGCCTCATCAACGTCTCGTCGCGTCACCGCAGCCACCAGGGTCGTCTCCACCGGGGCCTCGCGCCTGCTCCTAACCACGTCGCGTAGAATGGCGACCAGCAGTACAAACTCGTTGACGCTCCGACCTAGGGCGCCTCTGCGGCCCTTGGGAGCAGAAGGTGGTGCCTTGTGACGCCCGTCCGCGCACACCGCTTTTTCCCCGTCTTGCTGCTGTTCGTAGCCCTGCTCTGCCTCGCCGCCTGCAACGGCGCGGGTGGGCCCGCTGGCCCGGCGCTGGCAGCCATCGCCGACCAGCGCACGACGCTGTTGGAGCCCGTAGTGGTGCAGCTCGCGATCGCGTCCGACGATCCGGCCAGCGTGACCGTTAGCGCCGAGAGCTCCGACCAGACGCAGGTCCCGAACTCTTCTTTATCCATCACTGGCGCAGGTGCGGTCCGGACCCTCACCGTCACGCCCACGGGCGTGGCGCCCGGCACCACCACCATCACGGTCATCGCTACCGACGCCGGTGGCCGGGAGGCGGAGCGCGAGTTCGAGCTCATCGTGGACCGGCCCTTCCAGGACGAACCTGTGTTTCTCACCCCGTCCAACGCCGATATCATCGGGGCCTCGGTCGCCATCTCGGACAACTTCGCTGTCGCTGGCGGCCTCGAGAACGCGTACCTGTTCGAGCTCGTGGGCGACGACTGGGTCGAGGTGCAGAAGCTGCTCCCGGAGACGAACAGCATCGTGGTGGCGGCGGGCTTCGGCGAGACGGTCGCCGTCGAGGGCGATGTCATCGTCGTGGGAGCCCCCGACACGACGTTCTCCGCCGTCGGTTCGGGTGCAGCTTTCGTCTTCGAGCCTTCCGGCGGCGCATGGTCGGAGGCGGCGGTCCTGCCCGACACCGCCTTCCCGGCCGGGGCGCGGTTCGGCGCGTCGGTGGGTGTCAACGAGGGCGTCGTGCTCGTGGGTGCACACGGCGACACCAACGGCGAAGACGTTGCCACAGGCACCGTCACTTCGTACGTGCCCGGCGGCCTCGGAAGCTGGTCCCTTTTCGGCAAGAGCGAGCCGGACGGCGGTGTGGCGACCGACGTCTTCGGCCACGCACTCGACGCGTCCGGCGACCTCCTGGTCGTCGGGAACTACGCCGACGTGCTTCGCGGCAGCGACGCGGGTGCAGTCAACGTCTTCCGCTTCGAGGGCGGCTTCTGGGACACAGGGGTCGAGCTCGCCCCGCTGGAGCTCGAGGCTTCAGACCAGTTCGGGATCGACGTCGCTGTCGATGAGGAGTACGTGCTGGTGGGCGCCTGGAACGACGACGACCAGGCTGACGATGCCGGCGCCGTCTACGTGTTCCACGACGACGGCGGCGGCTGGCAGCAGGTCGACAAGCTCTACGCCAGCGACTCCGCGGAGAACGCGAACTTCGGGGCGAGGGTGGCCCTCGACTTTCCCTACGCGGTCGTCGGCGCCTACCTCGAGGACAGCCAAGGCACCAACGCCGGCGCCGTCTACGTCTTCCGCCATGACGGTGCGTCGTTCAGAGAGGTCGCCAAGCTGACGTCTCCCAACCCGGAGGAGTTCAGCGCCTTCGGGTGGGGCGTCGACATCAGCGGCGACCACCTGATCGTTTCGCAGATCGACTCGAACGTCGCGACGTTCACGGTCATCTACCGGAGGTAGACGCCGCTCTAGATGACGTCGCTGCGCAAGTCGAGGCTCTCCTCGACGTCCGCCAGCAACCCGCGCGCCGCGTCGTGGATCAGCCCGAACACGTACTCGTAGTCCGAGCCGGTGCCTCCGTAGGGGTCGGGCACCTCGCGTTCGCGCCGCTGAGGCGCGTACTCCATGAACAGCCGCACCTTGCCCGGCTGGGTGGCGGCGCACATGCGCGTCACGCGGTTGAGGTGGCCGCGGTCCATTACCAGCAGACGATCGTAGTGGAGGCAGTCCTCGGGCGTCAGGACGCGGGCACGCAGACCCGCCAGGCTGAAGCCGTGTGCGGCGGCGGTGTGCTGCGCTTGCAGCGTGGGCGCCTCGCCCACGTGATAGGCGTGCGTGCCCGCCGAGTCGATCTGCACGCGCTCCGCCAAGCCGGCGTCCGCGACGAGCTTGCGGAACACGCCCTCGGCCGTGGGCGAGCGGCAGATGTTGCCGGTGCACACGAAGAGGACCGAAACCTGCCTCGCCACATGCTTCGTTGCGGCCGCCTGTCGGGTGTCTGGTGAGCCGGGCACTCGGGCAATCGTAACCTTCGCCGCCGGTCCCACGCACCGGCGACTCCGCGGAGGAAGCGGTGTCGACGACAAGTTCTCACGACCGCCGCCCCTATCATGAGAGACATGCGGGCTCCAGAGCCCGCCGCCACCGGAGGTCATCATGAACTCGCTTCCCAGCTTCACCCGCCGCAACTTCGGCCTATTGGCCGCCGCTCTCGGCCTGGTCCTGGCGCTCAGCGCTTGCGTCATCGAGATCCCTGGCACCGGGTCGCTCATTGCCCCGAACGAGGCTCCCGTGCTCCCGCGGGTCGCCAATCAAGTGGTCGACGTCAACGCCAACTTCACGCTCCACTTCGAGGTCCAGGATGAGAACCCGGGCGCCGTGGTGGTGACGGCCACCTCCAGCAACCAGCGCCTGGTCGCCAACGACCGGATCGCCATCACCGCCAACGGCGCGGCGCGCTCGCTGGTCGCCGTCCCGGCCGCCGGCATGACCGGCGACACGTTCATCACGGTCACCGCTCGCGATGACCGAGGGTTGACCGACGAGATGGTGTTCTTGCTGACGGTCAGGTAGCCTGCCGGACCGCGGCGGTTGCCGACTAGGCCTTGAGGCCCGGCCGTGACCGGTAGACGCGCGTCACGTCCGCGATGCGAGCGACGTTGTCCTTGATGAACTCGATCTCGCTCAGGTCCTTGACGTCGACCCGGAACATGATCCGCGCGCTCTGAGCGTCACGAACGTCGGCAGCGACGCGCGTGGCGCTCTTGTTCATGGCCGCGATGATGTCGAGCACGTCCTTCAGCAGGCCGGGCCGGTCGATGGCGATGACCTCGAAGTCGACCGGGAACACCTCGCCGGCGGGCGCGTCCCAGGTGACGTTGACGAAGCGGTCGGCTTCCGTCGTCATCAGGTGCTTGACGTTGGGGCAGTCGATGCGGTGGACCGAGATGCCGCGGCCGCGGGTGACGTAGCCGATGACGTCGTCTCCCCTCACCGGGCTGCAGCAGCGCGCCAGGTTCGCGGGGGCGTCCAGGCCGTCGACGAAGACGCCGGAGACGCTCTTCTTGGGACCCTCCTGAGGTTGCTGCGGCCGGCGGTCCTGCACGATCTCGGGCACCAGGAACTCGACGACCGCGCGCGGCGACAGCCGCTGGGCGTCGAGCGCCAGCAGCAGCTCCTCGCCCGCAGCCGAGTTGATGAGCTTGCGAGCGGCCTCGTCGAGTTTCGAGCGCGTCATGTTGGGCGCCACCGGCAGGCCGCGGCGCCTGAGCGCGCGCTCCAGCAGCCGCTTGCCGCCGTCGAGCTGCACCTGGCGCTCGTGCGCCCTGAAGTAATGCCTGATCTTCTGCTTGGCGCCGCGCGTGACGACGAGGTTGAGCCAATCCTGGCTGGGGCCGTACTGGCTGGAGCGGTTGGTGAGGATCTCGACGCGGTCGCCGGTGGTCAGCTCGTGGCTGAGCGGGACGATCTCGCCGTTGACGCGCGCGCCGATGGTCCTGTGCCCCACCTCGGTGTGGACCTGGTAGGCGAAGTCGATCGGCGTCGAGCCGCGCGGCAGGTTGACGACGTCGCCGGCGGGCGTGAACACCAGCACGCGCTCGCTGAGGTAGTCGGTCTTGACCGCGTCGACGAAGCCCTCGGCGTCGTCGTAGCTAGTGTCGACCTCGAGCAGTTGCTTCATCCAGTCGAGGCGCTTCTGGACGTCGATCGAGTCCTCGACGCCGTCCTTGTAGGCCCAGTGCGCGGCGACCCCGAACTCCGCCACCTCGTGCATGGCGCTGGTGCGGATCTGCACCTCGATCGGCTGGCCGGCCAGGCCGATGACGGTGGTGTGCAGGCTCTGATAACCGTTGGGTTTGGGCACCGCGACGTAGTCCTTGAAGCGTCCGGGGATCGGCGTCCAGAGACTGTGCACGATGCCCAGCGCGCGGTAACACACGGCCTTCTCGGCGTCTTCGGGGGCCATGTTGCCGCCGCTCATATCGGGATGCAGGATGGCGCGGATCGCCATCAGGTCGAAGATCTGGTCGAGGTTGCGGTTGTCGCGCTGCATCTTGCGGTGGATGCTGTAGAGGTGCTTGCTGCGGCCGGAGAGCTCGAAGCGCAGTCCCTCTGACTTGAGGCGGCCGGCGAGCAACTCGATGCTCTGCTTGACGTACGCCTCGCGCTCGGCGTGGCGCATGCGCACCTGGCGCTCCAGCTGGTGGTAGCGCTGCGGCTCGAGGTAGCGGAACGCGAGGTCCTCGAGCTCGTTCTTGATGTGGTTGATCCCGAGCCGGTGCGCGAGCGGCGCGAAGATCTCGAGCGTCTCCTCGGAGATGCGCAGCTGCTTGTGCGGCGGCATCGCCTGCAGCGTGCGCATGTTGTGGAGCCGGTCGGCGAGCTTGACGAGGATGATGCGCACGTCGCCGACCATGGCGAGGAGCATCTGCCTGAGGTTCTCGGCCTGCTCGTCCTCGTAGACGCGCACCGCGAGCTTGCTGATCTTCGTCTCGCCCTCGACGATGCGCCTGACGGTGGTGCCGAACTCGGCCTCGACCTCCTCGAACGTGACGGCGGTGTCCTCGACGGTGTCGTGCAGCAGGCCGGCCTTGAGCGCGTTGAGGTCCAAGCGCATCTCGGCGAGAAGCTCGGTGACCGCCACCGGGTGGGTGATGAACGGCTCGCCCGAGCGGCGCAGCATGCCGCTGTGCGCCCGCTCGGCGAACGCGTACGCCTTCGCCAGTTGGGCTTGCGCCGCCGGCTTGAGGTACGAGGTCGCCGCGAGCAGGCTCGCGGGCATCTGGGCTGGGACCTCGACCGACATCAGGCGCGCATTTTACCATCCGCATGGGGTTTTCCCGGGCTGGGTATGCTTCGGGCATGGCGGCGGACTTCCACGGCTTCGACCCGGACTGGGCTGCGTTCTTCACCGAGCTCAAGGTGAACAACGACAAGGCCTTCTGGGAAGCCAACAAGCAGCGCTACCTTCAACGCGTCCGCGCTCCCATGGAGGCGTTGGCCGGCGCGCTCGAGGGCGTCTTCGGCCCGCCGCACTTCTACCGCCCCTACCGCGACCTGCGCTTCAGCCACGATAAGCGCCCCTACAAGGTGCACGTGGCGTTCTCGTTCGGCGGCCGCGGGCCCTCTGCGATCGGCGGGCGCTACGTGCACCTCGACCTCTCCGGGTTGTTCGTGGGCGGCGGCGCGTACCAGCTGCCGCCGGCGGCGCTGCCGGTGTACCGACGCGCGGTCGCCGACGAGGTGGTCGGCCCCGAGTTGGCGCGGGTCGTCGAAGTGCTGGCCGCCGCCGGCTACGCGATCGAGGGCGAGCAGCTCAAGCGCGTGCCCAACGGCTTCCCCGCCGATCACCCCCGCGCCGAGCTACTGAGGCGCAAGGGTCTCTACGCCTCGAAGCACTTCCCTCCCGCCGACTGGTTCCACACCGACGCAGTCTTCGACGAGGTCGCGCGTGCGCTGGGCGACGTCGAACCGCTGGTCGCGTGGTTCCGCCGGCACTGCTACCAGGCCGAGTGAGCCCTAGCGCGTCCTGCGCGCCAACAACAGCAGCCCCAGCCCCGCGAACAACAGGTTGCCGCCCCAGGCTCCCAGCCACACCGGCAACGCGCCGGTCTGAGCGAACAGCTGCCCGAACGTGTAGAAGAGGTACCAGACCAGCGTCACCACCAGGCTGATGCCGAACGCCACGCCCCGCGACCGCGCGAACGCCAGGCTCAGCGGCACCGCCACCAGCAGCAGCGCGAGGTTGGTGAACGGCTCGGAGAGCTTGCGCTGCATCAGCACTGCGGCCTGCCTGCGCTCGTCAGCGGACGCGAAAGCGTTGTCTGCGTCGCGCCTGAGGTCGGTGATGGAGCGGCTGTCCTCGAACCCGCCGCCGGAGAAGCGCGAGATCAGGTCCTCCTGGCTGTACGAGGTCGTGACCGTCAGCGTGGCGTCCGCGCCGGTCGGCACGTTGCGCACGCGGATGAGGTTGGCGAGGGCGAGGGTTGGGTCGGTGACCGGCGAGTCCAGCGCCGCCAGATCGAGTGCGTCGATGCGGTAGTTGGTCAGGACCAGGTCGGTGCCGTCGAACGCGGCGGACTCGGCGCGCAGCAGCGTCAGCACCTCACCCTCCCAGCGTTCGATACGCACGCCGCTCATCGCGTTGCCGCCGCTGGCGGTGGCGTCGAAGTGCAGCATGAAGTCGTCGATGGCGAGGTTCTGCCGCGCCAACCGGAACAGGCCGGAGCGCCCCGTGGTGAGCTGCCAGTAGAGCTCGGACACCTTGGCGTTGGTGGTCGGCAGCACCCACTGGTTGAGGGCCAACACCATCGCCGCGCACAGCGCGCCCAACGCGACGAACACCAGCGCCACGCGCCGCAGCGACACGCCACCGGCCTGCATGGCGAGGAGCTCGTGCTCGCTGGCGAGGCGACCGAAAGCGATCAGCACCGCCAGCACCAGCGCGATGGGCATCGTCTGCACCATCGCCTGCGGGAGCTGCAGCGCGAGCCACTTGATCAGGTCCACGATCGGCGTCCCCACGATCCACTGCAACCGCGGAACCGTGGTGCTCACCACCGCCAGTCCGGCGTACAGGACGAGGCCGAACAGGAACGGCGGCAGCCCCTCGCGCAGCAAGTAGCGGTCGATGTTGGTCAAGGCTTCAAGTCTCCGTCAAGCTCCCGTTCCTCGGCCTCAGGTCAGGCCCCGACATGATACGCAGGCTCGTGCCTACGGGCGGCCGGCCGTTGCCCGGGCGGCGAGGCAAGGGTCTCTCCGGAGGCCCACTCCACTCCACGCAACCAGTTGCGTACCCACGCAATTGTGCGTGCACACGCAACT
This sequence comes from uncultured bacterium, assembly GCA_964398985.1. Lineage (GTDB taxonomy): Bacteria > Deinococcota > Deinococci > Deinococcales > Trueperaceae > CAYMRL01. Next base: position 81,732 of record CAYNOS010000003.1, on the reverse strand, counting down.
GATTGCGCCGGGCGGCGGACGTCGCAAAAGACACCCCCACCCCTCCCAAGGCAGGAGCCGCTCAGCGGACGGGACGGCGCTCGAGGTCGACCGACATGGACGCCGACCATTGGCCGCGGTCGTTCAGGTAGCCGACCGTGAACGAGCCGCAGCAGGTGATGAAGGTGAGGTCGAGCCCGTGAGCCGACCACTCGGGCCACAGGCCGTCGGCGATCGAGGGCGCGAAGTCGAACGCCAGGAAGGGCCGCAGCTCGACCGTCGAGTACGCGAACGGCACCGCCGCGCGCACCTCCAGGCTGCGCAGCCCGGTCTCCTCGACCAGGCCGAAGACCGAGTTGACGCCGAGCTCTACGTTCATGTGCGGGACGTTGGCCACCTCGGCGCGGCGGTTGAGGACCGGCCAGTCGGAGCGGGAGGCGGTGACGCTGAACTGCGCGAACGCGTCGCGGCCCGACGGCGGGTCGATGAGGCCCGCGGTCTCCACCGCAGCCGAGGCCGCCAGCTCCCAAGGGGACGCGCGGTAGGTGAGCCCGGCGCCGGCGCGCAGGGACCGGAAGCCGGCCGGCTCGCCAGGCTCGCTGATCAGCTCGTGCACGGCCCGCAGCTGGACGAAGCCGGACAGCGACCTCCCGGGCACGACCGTGAACTCGGTGCCTCCCAGCGCGCGCAGGCGTGTGTCGGGCCCGCGCCACAGCTCGCCGGCGACGCGCGCCACGGCGTCGGTGCGCTGCCTCGGAAGCAGCCGGTCCACTTCCACCCCGAACGGCGAGGCTGCGTTCGTGAAGCGCGCGTCGTGACTCAAAGACACGCTCAGCGGGCCTCGGGCGAGGCGCCAGCTCGGCAGTAGGCGCACGCCCCACTGCTGCACGGCCTGCTGTGGGTAGTGCGAGCCGTCCAGGCGCACCGTCAAGCCGAAGGTCCCGAGCGCGGTGCGGCCGCTGCCCAGGGCGGCGGAAGCAAAGCCGCCCAGGCGGGCGCCGGCGACCGCGGGGAAGGTCGGGGCCGCCGCCGGCGCCAACACCGTGGCGGCGGCGTGGGCTCCGAGGCTCAGAGAGAGGCTGGAGCGTTGGGCCGTCGGTCGCGTGTCGGCCAGCGTGATCGAGTGCGTGTAGGCCAAGGACAGCACGCCCTCGTGACGCGTGTCGCGGGCCGGCGGCGCGCCGCTGAAGATGTCGAGGCCGAGCGTCAGGCCGGGGGCCAGCGGCTTGCTGACTCCGAAGTCGAGGTATGGCCGGCCCGCCTCGAGGCCGGTGGTGGCGGTGACGATTGCGCCCGTGACCTCGCTGACGGCGTTGAGGAGGAACACGGCGCCGGTCTCGTGCTCGGTGTCGATGCCGGTCGCGCCGATGTCGAGCGTCACGCCCGAGCGCACCGGGATCCCGACCATGCGGATGCCGAGGCCGGCTCCGGGCCTGGGCAGCGGGCGGTCGCTGATGAACTGGACCTTGACCGGCAACTCGAAGGTGGCGAGGCTCTCCTCGCTCAACACCAGCGTCTCGCGCAGCGGGATGCGGAGCGAGCCGAGCGTGAGATGGCCGCCCGTGAGCTCGACGCTGCGGGACTCCAGGTTCACGGCGGCGCTGAGGCCTTCGATCTGATAGGCGGGGCGCTCGACGTCGATGCAGGTGGTCACGATCGCCCCGCTGACACTCAGGGTCTCGCCGCGCAGCACGGCGCCGTCGCCGCGCACGACGAACGCGGCGCTCTCGAGCTCGAGGTCGACCATGTCGATGATGCCGGTCTTGAGGTCCAGCGTCACGAACTCGGACCGTCCGGCGACGGAAGGGCCTTCCACCGCGGCGTCGCTCAGGCGCAGGCTGTCCTGGTCGGCGACCATGCGGCGCGCGAAGACGCGCCAGGCGCCGTAGATGAAGGTCGCGTTGGGGGCGCTGAGGCCCACCGCCCCGCTGATGTCGGTGACGCGGACGCTGTCGGCCAAGAGCGTCCACTCGCCGCCGACGGCGGTGACGCACACGCCTCCGTAGAAGTCGACGAGGTCGTTGGCGCTGTCGGAGCGGAAGTTCTGGTAGTAGGCGGCGACGAAGCCGGGGAGCGTGACCTCGGAGGTGGTCGGCGCCCTCTCGCACTGCGCCCACGCGGTCGGTAGCGCGCCCAGCGCCAACAGGGCCAACGCGCGGCGGGCCAGGGACCTCACCCGCCCATCATGACCTACAGGTGCGTCTTGAAGCGCTCCAGCAGCTCCTGCGAGATCTCGGTGGCTGCGTCGTAGGTGAAGCTGTCGCCGTCCACCTTCAGCCGCAACTCGAGGCGCCCGCCCTCAGCGGGCGAGGTCAGCTTGATGAAGCCGCCGTCGAACGAGTAGCGGCCGATCAGCAGGACGTCGCCGGTGGCGGCGTCGAGCAGCGCCTTGTCGGCGGCGAACAGCGGCGCGGTCGACGCCACCGAGCCCTCGAAGACCACCACGTTGTCGCCGGCGAAGAACCACATCTGAGCGGCGGAGAGCTCCACCTCGGCACGGATCAGGCTGAGTCCGCCGGAGGCGCTGAGCTGCGCGCCGGGGATGTCGATCAGCAGGCTGTCGGCGAACAGGTCTCCGAACGCGCCCTTGACGTTGACGCCGGCGGCCTCGATGAAGGCGCCGTCCAGGTACCTGATGTGCTCCGCTTCGAGGGTCACGCCGGTCTGCTGGTCGATCACCGAGCCGCCGTCGGGCAGCACGGTGACCCCGGTGGTGATGTCGAGCACCTGACGGCCCTTGGGGACCACGCTGAGAGCCGCGAACGGCGACTCTGCCGCGACGCTCAGCACGCTCAGCAAGAGGACCGGGAGGAGCAAGGCGGCTCGTCGCACCACGCGAGTGTAAGGGCCGCCGCGATGAGAACAGGTCGAGACGGCTACTCCTGGAGGGCGTCGCCGGCCGGCGCCTGGGCGCCGGGTCCGAGCGTGAACAAGTAGAGCGAGTCGAACGGCTTCTCGGCCAGCAGGCTGTGCGCCTCGTCGAGGGTGGCCGACAGCGTGCGCTCGAGTGACTCCTCGACGCTGACCTGCCGTCCGTAGATCTGGTAGGCGGCTCCGAAGCTGGTGAGGCGCCCCAGCGGCGTCTCGGTGCGGAGCGTGATGCTGGTCGCCAGCTTGCGCTGGGCGCGGCGGAACTCCGCCTCGCTCAAGCCCTCTTCCTGCACCTGCCGGAGCACCCGGAGGTAGGTGTCGATGACCTGCTCGGCGCGCTCGGGCGCGGCGTTCACGTAGCCCTGGAAGGCGCCTTGGTCCTCGCGCACGGCGTGTCCGAGCGTCGCCTCCTCGGCCAGGCCCTTGTCGACCAGCTCCCAGTAGAGGCGGCTGCCTTCGTCCTCACCGATCGCCGCGCCGAGGATCGCCGCAGCGTAGATGCGCTCGTCGTGCGCGCCGACGCCGGGCGCGTAGACCGCGACGTGCGTGCGCTTCAGCGAGGCGTCGACCCTGGAGTCGCGGCCGGGGCGTGGCGTGAAGTCGAGCCGAACGCGCTCGGTCGGATGCGCCTCCCAGGCCAGCGTCGCCTTCTCGACCTGGTCGAGGACCGCCTGCCAGTCGAAGTTGCCGGTCAGCGCCAGCAACTGGTTCGAGCAGGAGTAGCGCTGCTTGAGATAGGCGTCCATCGCGTCGCGCCTGAGAGCCGTGATGCTCTCCGTGGTCCCGAGCACCGAGTTGCCCAGCGGGTGCCCGTTCCAGAAGCGCGCGCTCGATAGCTCGAAGACGTAGTAGTCGGGCCGGTCGGCGTACATCGCGATCTCCTCGAGGATCACCTTCTTCTCGAGCTCGAAGTCCTCCTCGCGCAGCGTCGGGCGCATCAGCTGGGTGAGCAGCGCCAGCAGGTCAGGCAGCTTGTTCGGCAGCACCGCCCCGTAGTAGAGGGTCCGCTCGGTGTTGGTGGAGGCGTTGTAGCGCGCGCCGAGCTCGTCGAAGATGCGGTTGAAGTCCTCGGCGGTGTAGGTCTCGTTGCCCTTGAAGAGCATGTGCTCGAGGAAGTGGGAGACGCCCGAGACCTCCGGCGTCTCGTCGCGCGAGCCGGTCGCCACGAAGAACCCGGCGGCAACCGAAGCGGCGTCGGGGTTGCGCTCGCCGATCACGGTGAGGCCGTTGGGCAGCACCGCGCGCTCGAACGTCACGCTGCCGCTCACGAGGCCACCGCCAGGCCGCTGGGAACCGCCGGCCCGAGCGTGACGATGGTCGGGTCGACCGGTTCGCGTGCCGCCAAGAACGCGTTGAGCTCGTCGACGTCGATGCTCTCGACCTTCTCGGTGATCTCGGCCAAGGTCCTCGGCCTGCCGATGGTGTGCGTGTCATTGGCGAGCCGGCTGGCGGTGGCGCCGGAGGACTCTCCGGTCATCACCAGGCCGGACAGCAGCCCGACCTTGGCACGGGCGAACTCCTCGGGGGTCACGCCGTCGCGCAGGCGCGCGAGCTCGTGAAGGTAGACCTCCAGGGTCTCGGGCGCGCGCTCCGGCGTGGTGCCGGCGTAGCCGATCGTGTAGCCGTAGCCCTTGAGCGAGCGCGAGGCCGCGTCCACGCTGTACACCAGACCGCGCTTCTCGCGCACCTCGCTGAACAGCCGCGAGCTGGAGCCGCCGCTCAGTACCGCGATCGCCAAGGCGTTGCGGTAGGCGTCGTCGCTGCCGGGCACGAACGCGGGGAACGCCAGGCCGATCTGCACCTGCTTAGACTCGGCGGCCACGTGGTGGCGGGCCGGTGCGTGGGTGCTGGGCGCCGGAACCGGCGCGCTCGCGCCGCTCCAGCCGCCGAAAGACGCCTCGGCGGCCCGCGTCACGCGCTCGAAATCGGCGCCGCCCGCCACCGCCAGGATCGCGCCGCCTGGACCGAGGCGCCGCGCGGCATCGGCGCGCACCGACGCCGGCGTGATGGCCATCAGGCCCTCCAAGGTGCCGACGGGGCTGCGGCCGTGAGGGCTGCTGAAGAAGCGCTCCTGCAGGGCGACCAAGAGGCGTTGGGTGGGGCTGTCCTCGAGCGAGGCGAGCTCCTCGAGCGCCAGGTCGCGCGCTCCCTCGAACTCGGAGTCATCGAGGCGCGGAGCCGCCACCATGCTGGCGATCAGCGGCAGGGCCGCTTCGAGGTCGGCGGCCAGGAAGGCGGCGCTGAGCGTCGCGTGCTCGCGGCCCGCGCCGCCGCCGCGGATCACGCCGAGGTCGTCGAGAGCGTCGGACAGAGCGCGCGAGTCGCGGTCGCCGGCGCCGCGCTGCAACCAGCCGTGCAGCACCGTCGCCGAGCCTTCCTCGCCCTCTGGGTCGGTGGCGGAGCCGAGCGGGAAGAGCAGCGTGACGCTGAGCGTTTCGAGCCACGGCTGCTGTTCGTAGACCAGCAGCAGCCCGTTGGCGAGTCGGTGTTGCCGAGGTACGCGCGCCGCCGCAGAGCGCCCGGCGCGAAAGTCAGTGAATGGCATGTCAAGCAGTATAGCTACGCCCTCTCGGCGCGGCTGTCGGCCCCGTCAACGCCCTCAGGGCGCTTTCCAGGTCGCCGCTGCCGGCGAGGCTGGTGCCCACCAGCACCGCGTCGGCGAGCCCCTCGACAGGCAGCAGGTCGGCGCGCGTGCGGTAGCCGGATTCGGCCACCAGCAGGCCGTCGAATCCGACGTCCCGAGCGCGCCGCAGGAGCCGCGGAGACACGCTCAGGTCGGTCTTGAGGGTCACCAGGTCGCGGTTGTTGACGCCGATGATCCGCGAGCCGGCCGCCAACGCCTGGTCGAGCTCGGCCTCGGTGTGAACCTCGACTAGGGCCTCGAGCCCGCAGGCGTGGGTCAAGTCCAGGTAGTCGCCGAGCCGCGGCCCGAGCACCGCCACGATCAGCAGCACGGCGGCGGCTCCCGCCTCGCGGGCCTCGACGACCTGCAGCGGGTGAATGGTGAAGTCCTTGCGCAGGATCGGCAGCGGTGCGTCTGCGTCCCCTAGGGCGGCAGCTTGAGCGGCCGCTACCGCGACCAGGTCCGCGAGGCTGCCTCCGAAGTGGCGCGGCTCGGTCAGCACGCTGAGGGCGGCGGCGCCACCGGCCGCGTAGGCCTTGGCGGCGCTCACCGGGTCGAGGTCGGCGGCGATCTGCCCCTGAGATGGGCTGGCGCGCTTGACCTCGGCGATGACGGCGAGCGGCGTGGCGCCGGTCGGCAGGCCGGCGTGCCTACTCTTGAGCGGATTATCAAATGCATGGTTACGCACTTGACCTCGAACCGCTGCCGCTTCCCACCTCCGACCCTCGTAATCAGAGAACCTCTCAAGGCAGATCCGCCCCAGAGCGCCCGGGACGCGCCGCAGGTGGCTTTCGCTCACCGGGTCCGGCAAGGCGAGATCAGTAGATGAAGAAGCCACTCATGCCCCCGGCGTCGGTCCACTCGGTCTCGATCTGACCGACCTCGGCGTGGATCGGCCCGATGCGCAGCCGCACCAGCAGCAGGTCGAGGTCCCCCTGGTGCCCTTCGGCCACCACCTCTACCCTGCCGTCGGGCATGTTCTCGACGTAACCGGCCAAGCCGAGATCGACCGCGTGGCGCCTGACGAAGACGCGGTACCCAACCCCTTGCACGTGCCCCGAGACGATCGCGGTGAGGCGGCGCTCGGCTGCGGTGTCGCTCACGCGGGCCATGCTAGCCCGAGCAGGTGGCGAGGGGCCGCTGCCGGCCGTGCGTGAGCGGCCCGGCGAACCGGCGCTCTCATGCTTCCGTGGTACATTCTGAGCCCACAGCAAGCGCGTAGGGAACGGGGTTCCTGCCGCCTTGAGGCCCTCGCCACCCCGGCCTGACCGAACGGAAGCCACCACCTCGCCGATGCCGCGACGAAGCCTGGTCACAGTCATCACCGTCGCCCTGGTGCTGGCGCTCGTCGCGCTGCTGCCCAGCCTGCCGCCCATCCGCGAAGCCATCGTCCAGCGCGCGCTGCGGGCCGCCAGCGGCGCCGGCGCCGGGATCAGCGTCAGCTACGAGAGCACCAGCGGCAACCCGTGGCGCGGCGTCACCCTGCACCGGGCCGACGTCCGCACCCGCGGAGCCGACGTCGCGGTCGAGAGGCTCGGCCTCGGCTACTTCCTGCCGTCGCTGCTCGGCGGCGAGCTGCCCCTGGACGTGCACGTGGCCGGCGTCACCGGCGACGTCGACTTCCAGGAGCTGCTCGACGGCCTCGCCCTCGGAGGCGCCGGCGGCAGCGGCGGCAACGTCTCGGTGAGGCTCAGGCAGATCGCGATCGAGGACGTGGAGGTCAACGCCGCCAGGCTGCCGTTCACGCTTCCCGACATGAGCGTCGACACCCTCAGCCTCGAGCAGCAAGGCACCGCCCTGCTGGTCGCCGCCGAGGTTCGGACGCCCGAGGGCCGCGTCGCCGCCGAGGGGCGCTACGAGAGCCTCACCGGCACCTTCACCGGGACCGTCGCCCACGCCGACGCGCGCGTCGCGCGGCACTGGTGGGACGGCGTGCTCGCCGGGAGCATCTCCGGGCCGCTCACGATCCGCGGCTCGACCATCGAAGGGACCTTCCAACTCTCCGGCGGCGAGGTCATGGACGTCGACCTGCATGCCACCGACGTCGCCGGCGAGGTGCGGCTGCGTTACCCGGTCATCGAGGCCGACCTGACGGGCCTGGCGTTCGGCGGGCCGTTGCGGGCGCACGGAGCGGTCAACGTGACGGCCAAGCGCTGGGAGGCCAGCGGCGAGGCCTCCCCGACGCTGGCAGCGGGGGCCATGTGGTTGACGAGGGTTGCGCTGCCCGAGGGCCTGCCCCTCGAGGTGACCGGCAGGGCCGACCTCAGCATCCGCCTGGCCGGCTGGCGCGACATCACCGCCGAGGGCAGGGTGACGGGTTCGGGGGCGCTGCAGTACGTGCCGCTGGCCGACCTCGAGGCCTCCTTCCGGCTACTGGAGGACGGCGCTCTGCGGGTCGACGGCGCCGGGGTGCTCGGCGGCGCACCCACCGTGTTCACGATCGCTCCCGGACCGCAGGGGCAGCGCACGTTCCTGAGGGCGGACGGCATCGACCTCGCCGGCAGCGGGGCGCCGGGCGCGGCCGACGTGGTCCTCGAGCTCGTCGAGGGGGACGGCGACCTCGACGTCGTGTGGCGCGGGGAGCTGGCCGGCCGCGCGGTGACCGCGAGCGTCGAAGCGAACTACCAAGCGGGCGTGTGGTCGGGCTTCCTGACCGGCAACGACGACCAGGGCGGCCACTTCGAAGGCGCGGCGGTCTACGCGGACGGCGTGATCGAGGGCGAGGTCACGGTCCTCGAGGCTTTCCCCACAGCGCTCTCCCCCAACGCCAGGTTCAGCGTCCGGGCCACCGGCCCTCTCGACCGGCTCGGCGTGACGATGACCCTTGCCGGTCCCGAAGCCGTGACCGTGGCGGGCTTGGGCGACGCGTTCCCGGACCTGCGCGGCTCCGTCTCCGGCGTGCTGCGCGGCGAGCGCTTGGAGGACTTGAGCGGCGCGTTCGGCCCGGTCCGGATCACGGGCGACGCCGCGCTCTCGCCCCCGTCGGCCGCGCTCGGCGTGACGATGGCGCCGGTTCCCGTGAGCGAGGACCTGCGCCTGATCGTCCCGCCGCTGGAGGTAGCGGTCGCGGCCGGCGACGACGGCGCGCGCCTGGAGGCCGCCTCGGCCGGCGGTGACGTGCGACTCACCTACGCGGCCGCGGGTTTCGACCTCGGCTTCTCCGGCCTGCAGTTGACCGGCGCCGAGGAGGCGCTGCTGCTCAGCGGCGCGGCGAGCGCCGACTCCCTGGCGGGAGTCGTCGACGTCTCGCTCGGCCTTCCCGCCGGCACCCGCGCCTTCGGGGTGACGTTGGCCGAAGCGCTGGACCTGGCGGGCACGCTGTCGCTGGGTGACCGGCAACTGGCGCTCCGCGGCGAGCTCGGCGAGCTCCCGCTCAGCTTCGGCGCCGCGTGGGCGGCGGAGGGTGACGAGGGTGTGCGGCTCGAGGCCGCGCTGACGAGCGCACCGGGAGCGTTGCTGGAGATCACGGCCGCGCCGGGGGCGAGCGGCCTGACGTGGCGCGCCGCCGGCGCGGTCGAGGCGATCGAGGTGCTGGCCCAGTTCGGCTGGGACGGCGAGGGCGTCCTGGCCGAGCCGGGAGCACTGCTGAGCGGCGAGCTCAGCGGAGCCTGGGCAGACGGGCGCCTCAGCGGAGCCGGCGGTTCGTTCGCGGGGACGCTGAGGCTTGAGGACAGTCCTGACGAGATCGCGGTCGCGGTGACGGGAGCCGGCGACGCCTTGCGCGTCGACGCCGTCGGGGTGGTGGCGGGGCTCGACGCCGCGCTCGACGGAACCCTCGCGCCGGGCCGCAACCCCGTGATCGCCGCCGTCGCAGCGGTGGGCCCGGTGACCGGCATCGCCCTCGACCTGGCGGGCGCCGACGCTTCCGGCGTCTTCGAGGTGCCCGCCGCCGGCCCGTTGCAGGGCGCGCTGCTGCCGTGGAGCCTCACGGCTTCCTGGAGTGAGCGCAGCGCGCGCGTCGACGTCGGCGAGGGCGGCTTCGACGTGCGCTTCGAGGACGGGTCGCTGGTGGCTTCCGGCGAGACGGCACTGACGCTGGCAGCCGGCAGCGAGCGCTACCGGGTGACGGCCAGGCTCGACGGCGAGCGGAGGATCGATGCGGTCGCAGACGTCGTGATCAGTGGCGAGGTGACGCAGCTCACGCAACCGGCCACGGCCGACGAAGCGCTGCTGACCTTCTCCGGGCCGCTCGCTGCGCTCGCCTTCGGCGGCGTGGTCTCCTTGGCCGACGTCATCGCCCTGGCGGGAGCCGACGTGAACCCGGAGCCGGGCGTCCAGGCCTCCGGGCCGGCCGCCAGCGGCGGCTTCGAACCGGTCGGCACGCTGAGCTTCGCCGGCGAGATCGACCTCACGGCCGGGCCCGACTACCGCGCCGACCTGAGCCTCAGCGCCGCCCCCACGCCCACCGCCGCCGGCTACACCTTGACCGGCAGCCTGTCCGGCAGCGCCGGCGACCTCACCGCCAACCTTGCGGGTGCCGGTCTGGTGCTCCTGTTCGCGGAGGGCGAGCTGTCGCTGAGCGCCGCCGGCGCCTCGCTCGCGCCGTTCCTGCCGGCTGGCTTCGAGAGCTCGCTGGACGGCGAGCTGCGCCTCGCCTACGGGAGCTGGGGCGGCGTCCTCGACGCCGCGGTGGCGGGTTCCGGCATCGACGTCAGCGCCCGCTTGACGGGCGCCGGCGACACGCTGGGTCTCGCCGCCGAAGCCGCTCACGAGCTCGGCTCCCTGCAGGTCGTGGGGAGCGTGGCGCCGGCACTTGAACTGGTCGGCAGCCTGAGGGCGTTCGACGACCTGCTCGCGGGCGACCTCGCGTTCACCACGGACGGCGGGCTCAGCGGCGAGCTCGACACCGCGGCCATCGCAGTGGCCGAAGCGCGCATGAGTCTTCCTCCACAGACGGCCGCCGTCGCCTGGCGACCCGGGGAGCCTGTGACGCTGCGTGGGGACGGCATCGACGTCGCCGCCGACTCGTTGAGCGCCGCTGCGGGTCTCAGTGGGACCGTAGACCTCAGCGGCAGCCTGGCCGGTGTGGCTGCGCGCCTTCGCGGAACGCTCTCGGGAACCGTGAACGACCCACGTCTCGGCGCGGTGATGACCGGCGACGGAGTGAGCGCCGTCGTCACCGGCGGACTGGCAGGCTTCGAGTTGGACGCCGACGTCGAGGCAGCGGCCCTCGCCTCCGGCGTTGCGAACCTCGCCCCCCAGGCCACCGGGGTCACCGACGTGCTCAGTGGACCGCTCACCGTGGCCGGCAGTTGGACGCCCGCCGGCGGCTTCCGGCTGGCCGTGGACTCGGCCCTCAGCCTCGGCAGCGTCGCGGGCACGGTGAACCTGTCGCTCGCCGGCGAGGTCGACGACTACGCCGGCCGGCTCAGCCTGGAGAGCGGTGGTGCCGACCTGGCGGCCATGCAGGTGACGGGAACCGGCGCCGACCTCGTCGCCACGCTCGACCTCTCCCAAGTCGACTGGGAAGAGCTCGGTGAGCTGCTGGGCGTGGAGGTAGCGGTGGCGGGCGGCGGCCGGGTGACCGTGGGCTCCAGCCCTCCCACCTTCGACCTGACGGCCGACCTCAGCGGCCAAGCCGGCGGCCTGACGGTCACGCTGACGGGATCCAACCGTGACCGGCTGGCAGTCGGCGTCGTCGGCGACGGCCTCAACCTGAGCGGCGTCCTCGACGTCGACCGGCTCGCTGAAGGGATCAGCGCGCGGCTGACCGGAGCGATCGGTTCTCAAAGCGTCGCTGCCGACCTGAGCATGGCTGCCGACCTGACGTCCGGGCGCTTCGCGGCCACCGCACCGGGCCTGTTCGACGTCAGCGGGACCCTCGCCGGCGATGACGGCGGCCTGCGAGTCGGCGCGCTCGAGGGCCGCATAGTCGAGCTGCCGGGGCCGCTGTCGGAGGCTGCACCGCTGACACTGAGCGCCTCCGGACCGTTGACGCCCGAGCCGGCGGTGACCGGCGTGCTGCTGTCCGAGCCGCTCGGCGAGACCGCCGCGCTCCGCTACGCGGCCGCCGACGGGGACGGGAACGACAGCGGCGCGGCGCTGACGGTGAGCTGGCGCGACCTGCTGGCGAGCATCGACCTCGTCTCGCGTACGGTACGCGTCACCGGGTCGACGTACTTCGAGTCGTCCGGTCCCGAGACCCGCTTCCAGTCCTCGGGCCCCATCGCGGTCGACGCCGTCGCGGAGACCCTGCGCCTGACGGCGCACGACGTCGACCTCGCCTGGAGCCCGGACGCGGGCCTCAGCGGCGAGGCGAGGGTCGCCGGCCACCTACCCCAGATGTACCGACTGATCGGTATCGCCGAGCTGGAGGCCGCGATCAGCACCGACGGCGCCGGCCAACTGCTCGTTACCGCCAACGCGGGCCGCGAGGTCGCCCTCACCGCCACCCTCCCCCCGGTCCTCACCAACGGCACGGGACTCAGCGGCACCGCCACCGTCATCGTCGACATCCAAGGCGAGCTCGGCAGCACGCGGGTGAGCGGCTCACCGACGTTGTCCGGCACCTTGAGCGCTCCCGATCTCTCCGGGCCGCTGACGGTCAGCGGCGACGTCGCGGGCAGCGGCTCGTTCGGCTTCGCCGGCGGGGCGGGCCGGCTCGACCTCGCCGGCGAGCACCTGCGCCTGACGCTCAGCGGCCAAGGCTCCACCTGGACCTCCGACCTCAGCGTCACCGACTACCGTCTGCCAGAAACGCTGCCTCAGGCCGGCGGAGCGACCGTCAGCTTCGACGCGCTGGCCTCCACCGACCCCGAGCTGACGGCCAGCGTTACGAACCTGGTGATCGCCAAAGGCGCCAGCGTGCTGACCGGCGGCGCGGTCCTCGGCCAGGCGCTGCAGGTCGCGCTGCAGTCGCAGATCGACCTCGCCGACCTGGAACTCGGCGAGACCCCGGCGCGCGGTCAGCTGCGCGGGCCGCTGGTGCTCTCGGCAGCGTCGCTGGGCGAGATCAGACACGCGAAGGTGACGGCCATGCTCGACGCCGCCGGCCTCGGCTACGGGGCAGCCGGCAGCCTCAGCGGCACGTTGCAGGTCGGCGGCAGCCTCGACGATCCGCGCGTCAACGCCCTGCTGGTCGGCGACGGCGACATCTCCGGCAGCGTCAGGCTCGACACCGAGCCGCTGAGCGGGCACCTGATCCTCGCCAGCAACCTGCGCGCGGCTGGGCTGGTGAGCGACCTGGAGCTCGAGCTCACGAACGGCAGGTCCCGCGGCAGCGGGATCGTGCGCTACGGCGAGGCCGTGCTGACCCTGGCCGACACCCCCGGCGGCATCGAGATGATCGGCGCCGGCCGCCTCGAAGGTTGGCGCGCCAGCGTGCCCGACGACCTGACGTCCGTCACCGTGACGGGCAGGCTGCAGGCTCTCGCCCCCACCCTCGCGGGCACCGTGACACTGAACCTGGGCGGGAACGCCGCAGGCGACGCGGCCGCTGCCGGCCCTTGGCTTCAGGGCGAGATCGCCGCACTCGGCGTCGCCGGCAACCCCATCGGTGACGTGCAGATCGTGTCCGAGGCGCCCGGCGCGCCGGTGAGCCTGAGCGGGGCGGGCCTGACGGCACGGTTCGAGCCGGCCGGCCTGAGCTGGAGCGCCGAGGTCGAGAGCCTGACGCTGCCCGGCGGGCTGAGCCTGGCTCTGCGGGCCGACGGCAAGGGCGCCAGCGGCAGCGGCAGCCTCGAGGTCCAGGCAAACGCAGACGCCCCCGCCGTGCTCGCAAGCAGCCGCGTCGAGCTCGACCTGCGCCTCGAGGAAGCGCTGACCCTCACCGGCCGCGGCGAGGTGCTCGGAGGCCGGCTGGCGCTCGACGCCGCCCGCACGCCGACAGGCTCGTGGTCCGGCACTGTAGAGATCACCGGCGCCGAGTACCAGGGCTTCGCCGTGGACGCTCGCGGCATGCTGCTGGGAGACGAGCTGGTCCCCACCGCGGTACTCGCCACGAGCCTGTCCGATGAGGGCTCCGAGCTGTCGCTGAGTGGCCGCCTGGCGCTCGGCGCGCAGGGCGTCAGCGTCGACCAGCAGCTGGAGACCGGCGTGCTCGGCAGCGTGCTGCGGCTGCAAGGGCGCGCCCTGCCCGACACCGATCTGCTCATCAGCGCGGAGCCGTCGCTGAGGGCGTCGCCTGGCGAGCCGGCGAGCGGCGCCTTGCGCCTGTTCACGACCTCGCAAGGCCTGCGGGCCGACGGTCGGCTGAGCGCGCCGCTGGGACCGCTGGAGCTGAGCCTGACGGCCGCCGATGAGGACGGCGCGCCCGCCTTGCTCGTAGAACTCCCAGCCGCCGGCGCCGGAGCCGAGGCATCGCTGGCGGCCACCAGCCTCGCCGAGCTGGTCTCCGGCGTGCTGGAGCGCGGCTTGCTGCTCAGCGGCAGCGGCGCCGCCGACGGCGACGCGCGCGTGACGCTCTCGCCGGCGCCCCGCATCGAGCTCTTCGACTTCGGCGTCGCGGTGGCGGGTTTCGAGCTCGACGTCAGCGGTGCGGCCACGGCCGAGGAGGTGGCGCTGACCGGCACGCTGAGTCTGCCCACCGACCTACCGGTGGCGACAAGTTCCGGGCGGCTCGAGTTGCCGTGGCGAGCCGACATGGCCGCCGGCGAGTTGCTGGTGACCTCGCGCGGCGAGCTTGGCACCATGAACGCCGCCTTCGACACGACCACCGGCACGATGCTCCTCGACGTCGACCTGAGCGTGCCGGCGGCCAGCGACGGCCGGCTCGCCGGGCTCGCGGGCGGCGCCATCAGAGGGCGACTCGGCCTCTCGCCGGATGCCGGGGCATCGGGCACGCTCGAGCTGAGCGGCGTCGCGCTGGCGCCGTCCGGCGTGGGCCCCGTGACGCTCGACGCCGACCTCTCCCTCGGCGCCGGACGCATCGGCGGCGCGGCCACGCTCGACACCACCGGCGGCAGCGTGTCGCTTAGCGGGAACTGGTCTCTCGCAGAGCTCCTGCCGGGGCTCGTGGAGGGTCCTCCGGGCGGCAGCGTCGTGCTGCGGATCCGGACCCTCGAGGTCTCGGACTTCCCAGGCATCGCCGAGGCGGTGCCGTACCTCGCCGGCGCGGTCACGGGCGTCGTGCAGCTGCGCAACGGGCTGCTGGTCGGCCAGCTGCTGGTGCCGGAGCTGGCCGTCGGATCGGAAGCCGGGGAGGCGCGCGTCGAGATCACCGGCACGCTGCAGAAGACGGGCCTGGCGGCGCAGTTCGCCGGCAGCCTCTTCACCGCCGAACTGACGGCCGGACGGGTCGGTGGCAGCGCGCGGCTGGAGCGCTTCCCCGCCGAGCTGCTCGCCGAGAGCCTGGTCGGCCCCACCGACGTGAGCGCCGACCTCACCGGCGTGCTGCGCTTCGACGTGCCGGTCGGGCAGCCCGCCGACGGCTACGTGCGCCTGGCGACGGAGCGCTTCGTGCTGGAGCGCGCCGGGGTGGAGACCGAGGCGACTCTCAGCCTGGTGTACGAGGATCGCATGCTGCAGGTCGAGCGCGCCGAGTTCACCGGCCGCGGTGAGTGGCGGGCCTCCGGACGGCTCGGGCCGCGCGAGCTCGACTTCGACCTCGACGCCGTGGAGGCCGACTTCGCGCCGCTGCTGGGACTGATCCCATCCTTGGCGCGCCTTGGTCTGGGGGCGGAAGGCAGCTTCTCGTTCACCGCTCACGGGACAGCTGCCGATCCGCAGGTGAGGCTGGCGGTCGACGCGCTGAGCATCGCCGCCGGCGGCGCGGCGTTCGAGATCGACAGCGCCGACGTGCGGCTCGAAGGCGACGAGCTGACCGCCGCCCTGGAGCTGATCAGCGGCGCCCCGGCGGCCGGCCGCCTCGACATCGACGGGCGCGCGCGTCTGCAGCTCGATCCCCTGGCGCTGCGCGAGATCGACTTCGGCATCCTAGGTTCGCTGGCGGCGCCGGGCCTCGGCGTGGTCGAGGACATCGTCGGCAGCATCTCTCTCACCCCCGACTTCTTGCCCTACCTGCGGCTCAGCGGTTCGCTGGGGGCGCCGCTGTCGGTCAGCGGCACCCTGGTGCCCCTCGACCTGAGGGCCGGCGGCACCGGTCTCACCATCAGCGCCCCTAGCCTGCTGATCGACAGGGCCGTGGTCGACGCCGACCTGCGGCTGCGCGAGTCGGCGTCCGGACTGCTGCTCGGCGGCGAGATCCTGGCCGACGAGGTGGTCGTCGACCCGGCCGCCGGCGAGCGGGCCGCGGAGGCGGTAGCTGCCGGCGAGGAGTCGCCGGGCGGCGAGGAGTCGCCGGGTGCCGAAGTGCCGGCGGGCACCGAGGAACCGGCGGGCGCCGAGGAACCGGCGGGCGACGTCGCCCTGACCCCGGCCCCGTCAACCGAGCGGCCGCAGGCGGCCTTTGCGACCGCGTCGCCCACGCCGCGCTCCGGGCCGGCGCTGCTGGGCTTCGACGCCCTGCGCATCCGGGCGCCCCAACGCGTCACCTTCGACTCGAGCTTCGCCTCGCTCGAGGCTGCGGTCGACCTGACGCTCGCGGGCACCACCGCCGAGCCGCAGCTCTCCGGCAACGCCACGGCGCTGCGCGGGTCGCTGCGCTTCGCCGGGCGCGAGTTCACGCTCACGGAGGCCGTCGCCACCTTCTCGCCCTCGCGCGGCTACTACCCCGACCTCAGCGTGACGGCCTACTCGGACTTCGACAAGTCGCGGGCGCTGCAGGGTGCCGGCGGCATCGAGTTCGTAGCGCCCGACGGCCCCACTTTCAGGGTCAACCTGGCGTTCTCGGGGCCGGTGGAGGCCGCCGGGCCCGACGAGGGCGGCATCCGCTTCGACGTCAGGCCGCTGCTGACGTCGGACGCGCTTGTCCAGGTCGCCAACGGCGACGTCGCGTCGGCCGGGCGGGCACTCACCGAGGCGGAGATCCTGACGTTGATGACGCTCGGCCGCCTCGAGCTCAACCCCGAGCTCACCGGCGCCGGCGGGTTCGGCGGGGCAGTCGCGCAGGGGGCCCTCGACGCGGCGCTCGATCTGTTCGTGGTCTCGGAGATCCAGAACGCGTTGCGGGAAGCGCTCGGGATCGACGTCGTCGAGATCCGCACCAGCGCGTTCAGCAGCCTGCTGAGCGAAGACGCCGAGCCTTTCTCGGTCTCCGTGCGGCTCGGCGGCTACATCAACCCCGACCTGTTCGCCAGCTACCGCATCGGCACCCGCAACGACCCCAGCTCGGCGTTCGCGATCACCAACGAGGTGACGCTCAGCTACGGGCTCGGCCCGGTCGACATCGACCTGACTGGCCGCCTCGACTTCCCGGCTGCCGGCATCCTGGCGTCGCCGAGACCGGAGTTGGGGCTCGGCGTCCGCTACGACTTCGCGCCTTCGCTGTCCGTGGACGGCGGCATCGTGCTGTCCACCGACCGGAGCCTGGTGCGGTTCGGCGTGTCGCTGCGGTGGTAACCTACCCGAAGCATGTCGATACGACGTCCTGAACGCGGTACTTCGCTCGGCGCCAACGGCCTCGAGCTGGGCGGAGCGCTGGTATACCGGAACCTGAACTCCGCCGAGCTCTACGAGGTCGCCCTGGCGCGCGGGGAGGGCAAGCTGGCTTCCAGCGGCGGTTTGGTCGTCGACACCGGCTTCTTCACCGGGCGCTCACCGAAGGACAAGTTCGTAGTGCGTTCCCCCAAGGCCGAGAACGAGGTCGCGTGGGGCGAGGTCAACCAGCCGCTGTCCGAGGAGCACTTCGAACGGCTTCTCCGCGACATGCAGGAGCACCTCCACGGACTCGAGCTGTACTCGCAGGACCTGCTCGTCGGCGCTGACCCCGAGCACCGCCGCCACGTGCGGGTGGTGACGGAGCACGCCTGGCACTCCCTGTTCGCCCGCAACCTGTTCATCGAGGACGATCCCGGCCCCGGCGAGCCCGACTGGCTGGTCCTCGACCTGCCGTCGTTCAAGGCCGACCCCGCACGCCACGGCTGCCGCTCGACAACGGTGATCGCGATGGACTTCGATAGGCGCCTGGTGCTGATCGGCGACACCGAGTACGGCGGCGAGATCAAGAAGTCGATCTTCACCGCCCTCAACTTCGAGCTGCCCATGAACGGCGTCTTCCCCATGCACTGCTCGGCCAACGAGGACGAGCAGGGGCGCGTCGCGCTCTTCTTCGGGCTCTCCGGCACCGGCAAGACGACGCTGTCGTCCGACGCCCAGAGGCGGCTGATCGGCGATGACGAGCACGGCTGGACCGACCAGGGCGTCTTCAACTTCGAAGGCGGCTGCTACGCCAAGGTCTCGGGTCTCAGCTCCGCCGCCGAGCCCGAGATCTACGCGGCCACCAACCGCTTCGGCTCGGTGCTAGAGAACGTCGGCTTCACGGACGGGTCGCGCCACGCGGACTTCACGGACCTCAGCAAGACCGAGAACACCCGTTCGGCCTACCCGATCGACTTCATCCCCAACGCCTCGCCCACCGGCCGCGGCGGCCACCCGGAGCACCTGATGTTCCTGAGCGCCGACGCGTTCGGGATCCTGCCGCCGATCGCGCGGCTTAGCCTCGAGCAGGCCATGTACTACTTCCTCAGCGGCTACACCGCCAAGGTCGCCGGCACCGAGCGCGGGGTGACGGGCGCCCAGGCGACCTTCAGCGCCTGCTTCGGTTCGCCGTTCATGCCGCTCTCGCCGGTGCGCTACGCGCGCATGCTCGGGGAGCGTCTGGAGCGCCACGGCACCAAGGTGTGGCTGGTCAACACCGGCTGGACGGGAGGCGGCCCGGGCGTCGGCAAGCGCATGCGGCTGGCGGACACCCGCTCGCTGGTGAGGGCCGCGTTGCGCGGCGACCTCGACTCGGTGCCGACGCGCGTCGACCGTTTCTCGGGGCTGTCGCTCCCGGTGAGTGCGCCGGGCGTGGACGACAGCGTCCTCGATCCCAGCCTCGCCTGGAGCGACAAGTGGGCCTACGAGAGGTCCGCCGTTGGCCTCGTCGAGATGTTCAGGGTGAACTTCGAGCGCTTCGCGTCAGAGGCCGGGCCGGAGATCACCGCCGCCGGTCCTCGCCGCGTCGACTGAGGCTCGTCGGTCAGTCGAGCCCTGGCTCCCAGGCGGCCAGGCGGCGGCTTCCCACCGCCAACGGTATCAGTGCGAACGCGGTGACGACCAGCGCCAACAGCCCCAGCACCAGCAGACCGTCGGGATCGGTCCACGAGAACGTCACCGTCCCCCGGGAGCTGAGCGTGCGCCACGCCGGGTAGGCGAACAGAGCGGTGCTGATGGCCGCGTAGCCGAGAGCGCTGAGCATGTACAGCAGTCCGCCCGCGGACATCGGGATCTCGGCCGGGTTGGTGCTGTCGAAGCGTGGGAAGGCTGCCCCTAGCCCCACCCCCAGGCCGCTGAGCGCGATCGCGGCGCTGGCTCCCGCCAACGGCGCCGCCACCTGCAAAGGCGCCGAGAGCTCCAGACGCGACGCCACCGCCACCCCCAAGCCGACGCCGAACAGCAGCATGATCGGCAGTACCCCGAGGAACTTGGCTCTCACCAGCTGCCACGCTCCGAGCGGTGCGGTCTTCACCAGCCAGAAGCCCTCGCCCTCGAGCGACACCAGCGGGAACGCGATGCGCACCCCGACCCCGGCCAGCAGGAACGCCAGGAAGGTCACGTTCATGGTGCCGATCACGTCGCGGAACGTCTGCATCTCGACGGCCAGGCTGCTGGTGCTGATGAAGTAGACGCCGGCCAACGCCACCAGCACCAGGAGCTGAGACCATTGCCCGGGGTCGCGCGCCAACAACCACACGTCCTTGACCACCAGGCCCTTGCCGGCTCCGGCAAGAGGTTTCTCCCACCAGGCCAAGCGAGCGCGGCGGGCGGCCGCCTTCGGCGAGTTGGCCGGCAGCGAGTCGAGCCCTCGGAACCAGCCTTGGCCGTAGGCGCGCGCGGCAGCGAAGCCGACCAGCGCCAAGGCCGCCAGCGCGGCCACCGCCAACGCCACCGCCGGCGCGCTGAGGCTGCCGTCGAGCGCGCGCCACACGGCGTTCGACGCCCAGGCGCTCGGCAGCCAGCCGATCTGGAAGCTGGCGAAGGCAGCCAGCAGCGTCTCGAACTCCTCGGGCGACATCGCGTTGAGCTGCTCCGGCCTCAGCGCCCTCAGACCCAGCACCAGCGCCGCCGCCACCACGACGCTCAGCGCGGTGGCCAGCTCCTTGGCGCGGCCCACCGGCGCCAGCCGCATCAACACCAGCGACAGCAGGGCGCCGACCGCCACCGGCAGCGCGTAGAGCGCCAGCACGGAGCCGATCGCCAGCGCGTAGAAGGCCATCGGCGCAGCGTGATGCTGCCCCAGCGCCGTCAACACCGGCACCGTGAACAAGGCCGGCAGCAGCGCGCTCGACAGATAGGTCTCGGCGACCTTGAGGCCGAAGACGCGCCACGGCGCCAGCGGCAGCGACAGCAGGAACGGCAGGTCGCTGGAGCCGTACAGGGTGCCGATGGCGCCCGTCAGCACCGAGAACGCGACCGACACCATCAGCACCACGAACAGCCCCTCGAGGCTGCGCAGCGCCACCGCATCGCGGATGGTGCCGATGTCGGGCATGCCGGCCAGGAAGCGCAGGCCACGGCCCGTTAGCGAGTGCACGCCGGCGTAGACGGCTACCAGCATCCCGGCACCGAGCAGCAAGCGCCACGGCGCGCGGGCGGCGCCGTTGGCGGCACCTCGCAGGCGCATCAACACGAGGTTCACGCGCTCTCCTCGGCGGTGAGCTGCAAGAAGATCGCCTCGAGGCTGGCGGCGTCCTGGCCGACGCGACTCCGCAGCTGCGCCAGGGTGCCCTCGGCTTGTATCTTGCCGCGCGCCATCAGGAGCACGCGGTCGGAGACGGCCTCGGCCACCTCCATCGAGTGGGTCGTCAACAACAGCGCCCCGCCCTGTGCGGAGAACTCGCGCAGCAGCAGCCTGACGTCGCGGGCGCCGCGCGGGTCGAGGCCGACCATCGGCTCGTCGACGATCAGCGCCTTGGGAGCGTGCAGCAGCGCGGCGGCGAAGGTGAGGCGCTGGCGCATGCCGTGGGAGTAGGTCTCGATCAGAGCGTCGGCGGCGCCGGTTAGCTCGAAGCGCCGCAGCAGCTCGGTGGCGCGCTCCTCCGCCTCAGGGACCGAGCGCACCCTGCCGAGGAAGCGCAGCAGCTCGCGCCCGCTCAGCTTCGGGTAGAGGTAAGGGCGATCGGGCACGTACCCGAACTCGGCCTTGGCCTTGACCCCGTCGCTCGCCAGGTCGAAGCCCCCGACCGACACGCGGCCCGCTGTCGGCCGGATGAGGCCGACGAGCGCCTTGATCGTCGTCGACTTGCCGGCGCCGTTGGGCCCCAGGAGCGCGACGACCTGGCCGGGCGCGACCCTGAGGTCGAGCCCGGCGACGGCCAGGAAGTTCCCGTAAGACTTGACGAGCCGCTCGGCTCTGATCACGCTGTCAGGCGGCGGTCAGTTCCGCGCGTTTGCGCCCTGCGTCTTGACCAGCTCGAACGCCGTCTGGAGAGCGCTGTCGGAATCGAGATGCACCACTGCCTCGCCCTGCACCTCGCTGACTTCGCGCCGCGGTCCCAAAGCCATGACCTCGAACGTTCCGTCCTCGTTGGCCGTGGCGGTGCCGATCAACTCGCCATCGACGACGATCTCGACGGTCTGGCCTGCCTTGAGGCCGCGACCGGAGGTCGTGACGGTGTTGGGGTAGCGCGTGTCGTTCGCCTGCACGTCGGGTGTGACGCCGGCGTCGGCGATGCTGCGGCGATCGGGGGTCAACCACTCGAAGGAGACGTATCGCAGCTGGCCGCCGTCGGCGAGGGTGAGAACGCTCTGGGCGACACCCTTGCCGAAGGTCTGCTCGCCGACCACCAAAGCGCGGCCGTTCTCCTGCAACGCCCCGGCGACGATCTCGGAAGCCGACGCGGAGTTGGCGTTCACCAACACCACCATCGGCAGGTCGTAGGCGGCGGGGTCGGCCGAAGCGATCCGTTGCGTCACGCCCCTGGCGCGCTGGAACACGATGTCGCCTTCCGACAGGAACTCGTCGGCGACCAGGATCGCCTGGCTGAGCAGCCCGCCGGAGTTGTCGCGCATGTCGAGGATCAGCGAGGTCGCGCCCTCGGCGATCAGCGCATCGAGGTGCTCGACCATCTGCTCGCTGAGCACCTGGCTGTTGAACGAGTCGAGCGCGATGTAACCGACGCCGTCGGGCAGCAACGTGCTAGAGACGTGGATGATCTGGATGGTGGCGCGCTGGATCTCGAAGGTCAGCGGCTCGTCGACGCCGGGCCGGCTCATGGTGATCCTGACCGTCGTCCCCTTGGGCCCGCGCACCACGTCTGCGACCTCACTGGTCGTGAACTCCCTGACGTCGATGTCGTCGACCGTCAGGAACACGTCGCCACGTTGCAGGCCTGCTCGCGATGCGGGACCGCCCTGGTACACGGTGAGGATCTCGACGCCCTTGCCGCTGGAGCGGTCGAACGGCGTGAGCACCGCGCCGATGCCCTCGAAGGAGCCGGACATGTCCTGCAGGTCGCGGGCAGCCGCGCGCGGCTCTACGTAGGAGGTGAACTGGTCGTCGAGAGCTTCCACCATGCCGTTGATGGCGCCGCGGATCAACACCTCGTCGTCGACATCGGTCAGGTAACCGCTCTTGAGGGCGCCGAACGCCTGCACCAACGAGCGGCCCGCGGGATGGTTGAGGAACTCGCCCGCGAAGTCCCTAGACAGCTGTGCGTTCACTGCCAGGGTGGCTGCCGACAACGCCACCAGCACGGCGAGAAGTACCCTGCGCTTCATAAACCTCCAGGACCAGCGGCTGCAACGGGGCGCAGCTTGCGTCCCAAACGAAACTGCAGCGACCGGCTTACTCGCGAGAGTATATGCGCCAGATCTCCGCCGCCCAGCAAAGCTCCATACATCCAAGAACAAACGAGCCCGGGCCTGGCTGGCGAAACGGTGCCATCCGGCGAGCGGTTGCACCTAGACTGTAGGCGTGCGAGTGCTGTTCGCCAGCAGCGAGGTGCGGCCCTTCAGTCAGACGGGCGGCCTTGCCGACGTCGCGGGAGCCTTGCCCAGGGCCCTCACCGAGCTCGGCGACGACCTGCTGGTGCTGACGCCCTGGTATCAGGACCTCAAGACCGACTTGGCTCCCTACTGGATCGGCGACGTCGACGTGCCGTTCGCGGGCGGCTTCGATGCTGTCGGCGTCGGCGTGCTCGAGCGCGGCGGCGTGCGCTACGCCTTCGTCGGTCACCCGTCGTTCTCGCGCCCTGAGCTCTACGGCTACTCCGACGACCTCGAGCGCTTCGCGCGCTTCACTCGCGCCGTTCCGCAGGTCGCCGCGCGCCTCGGCTTCCTGCCCGATGTCGTCCACGTCAACGACTGGCACACCGCCCTGCTGCCGCTGCTGCTGGAGCACGGCTGGCACCTGCCGGCCGGCTTCCCGGGACTCCCGAACCTGCTGACCGTCCACAACGCGCAGTTCCAGGGGACCGGCGACATCGGCGAGGTGCTGTGGTGGCTGCGGCTGCCGGCCGAGCTTCGGCACTCGTACCTCGACCACTTCGGGGCGGCCAACGCCCTGCAAGCCGGTCTCGGCTTCGCGACGCGCGTCACCACCGTCAGCCCCACCTACGCGTTCGAGCTCGGCCAGCCGGAGTTCGGCTTCGGCCTCGACGGCACCTTCCGCAGCCTGCGCGGCAAGCTGAGCGGCATCCTCAACGGTATCGACGTCGTCGACTTCGACCCGCGGGCCGACCCGCGGCTCGTCAGCAACTACTCCCTCAGCGACCTGCGGGGCAAGGCCGACTGCCAGCGCGCCCTCAGGCACGAGCTCGAGCTCGAGGACGAGCACCCGCTGCTCGGCGTTGTGTCGCGCCTCGCGCAGCAGAAGGGCATCGACCTGATCCTGGCAGCCTCCGAGCGGCTGCTCGACCAAGGCTGGTCGCTGGCCCTGCTCGGCACCGGCGACGCCGGGCTCGAGGCCGGCGCGCTGTCGCTCGCCGCCGACCACCCCGGGCGGGTCACCGCCGTCATCGGCTACGACGACGCCCTCGCGCGCCGGCTCTACGCCGGCAGCGACGCGCTGCTGGTGCCGAGCCGCTTCGAGCCGTGCGGCCTCAGCCAGATGATCGCGATGCGTTACGGGACCTTGCCGATCGTGCGCGCCACCGGAGGACTCGCCGACACGGTGAAGCAGCGGCGCACCGGCTTCGTGTTCAAGGACGCCACCTTCCACGACCTGGCGGCAGCGGCGTCGGAGGCGCGCGCGCTCCACGGCTCGCCGACCTGGCGCGAGATGCAGCGCGAGGCGATGCGGCAAGACTTCTCGTGGGACGCCTCGGCGAGGCGCTATCAGGCGCTCTACCAGGGCATGGTACCGTCTGCCACATGATGGACGCGCCCTCGGCACCCCAGCCGGACGGCTCCCTGGACAGCGATTCCACCGCCCGCCCGGACGCGGGCATGGTGTGGCAGGATCTCCTCGCCGCCCGGCGCCTCAACGCGGCTCACAAGGCCTTCCTGATGGACCGTGCGGTCGCCGAGGCCGCGCTCACCGATCCCCAAGGCATCGACTCGCTCCGCCGGGCACTCGGCGCCCTCGCCGACGTCGAGGACCTCGTCAGGGACCGCTCGTTCACGCGCGCCGCGGAGCGCCTGCGGCGCCTCGACGAGCGCATCGACCTGGTGCCGTGGTCCGAGCTGGAAGCCGACTTGGCGGCGCTCGAGGCGAGCGCCAAGCTGCTCGACCGCCGCGAGCTCGAAGCGCTGTTCCCTGCCCTCGACGACCTCGAGTCTTCGTGGTTCAAGGCCGAGGTCGAGACCCAACGCGGCACCGCCATGATCTACGAAGGACGTCTCGAGGAAGCCAAAGCAGCGTTCGAGGCGGCGCTGGCACAAGACCCCGATCACTACCGGGCGATCACCAACCTCGGCAACGTGGCACTCGAGGAGAAGCGCACCGACGACGCGATCGACTACTACCAGCGCGCTCTAAAGGTCAACGACAGCTTCGCGAACGCCCACCACAACCTCGGCGTCGCCTACCGGCGCAAGGGGAACCTCAGCAAGAGCGTGAAGTCGTTGAAGGCGGCCCAGCGTCTGGCGCAGAAGCGTGACGCCAGCGAGGCGCGCACCAAGTTGGGGCGTCTGACGGCGAGCCCCGGGGTCACGCGCTACTTCCGCTGGTTGTTGATCGGCGCCGCGGGCGCCCTTCTCTACTACCTGTTCCTGCGCAACCCGTAGCCGAGGTCGCGCGGAACGTCGAACTAGTCGGGCTGGTCGACTTCTTCGCCGAGCAGTTGCCGCAGCACCGCAGCCAGGTCTTCGTCGCGTAGGTCCATCAGTCGGCCGTTTCCCGCGGTCCGCGCGGCATGAGCGTCCAGCAACCGCTCGACTTCGATCAGCAGATCGTCGTCGTCCACGCCGCGGAGCCGGTCTATCAGCGACTCCGCGGCGTTCTCGGTCTCCCTCCTGTCAGGCATCGCGCCTCCCTCGAGTGCATCCTAAGGACGCTGGTTCGAGACGCGCGACGGCATCCGTACTCAAGCGGCCTGCGGCCTCACTCGACGGTCACGCTCTTGGCGAGGTTGCGCGGCTGATCGACGTCGCGGCCGAGCCGCCTGGCGACCTCGTAGGCGAGGAGCTGCAGGGGTACGGCGTTGACGATCGGCGATAGCAGTTCGTGCACCCGCGGCACGAACACCACGCGCTGGGCGTGCCGCCCGATGACGGCGTCGCCTTCCGAGGCGACCGCGACCAACACGCCGTCGCGCGCCTTGACCTCCTGCAGGTTCGAGACGGTCTTGTCGTAGAGCGTCGAAGCGGTCGCGATCGCGACGACGGGCATGCGCTCGTCGATCAGCGCGATCGGTCCGTGCTTCATCTCGCCCGTCGGGTACGCCTCGGCGTGGATGTACGAGATCTCCTTGAGCTTGAGGGCGCCCTCGTAGGCGGTCGGGACGTTGACCCCGCGGCCGAGGTAGAGCGCGCTGCGGGCGTTCATGAACAGGTCGGTGACGCCCTCCAGCTCGCTGCGCGCGGCGAGAGCCTTCTCGCAGGCCTTGGGCATCTCGCGCAGGCCGTGCACGAGCTCGGCCGCCAGCCCATCGTCGAGCGCTCCGCGGCGCCGGCCGAACCAGATCGCCAGCAGTGAGAAGGCGGCCACCATCGCGGTGTAGGCCTTGGTGCTGGCGACGCCGATCTCGGGGCCGGCGTGGATGTAGAGCACGTCGTCGACCTCGCGGCTGAGGCTGGAGCCCTTGACGTTGAGGACGGCCAGCGTCCTGGCGCCGCGGCGCTTGGCCTCTCTCACCGCTTCGAGCGTGTCGATGGTCTCGCCGGATTGGGACACCGCCACGCACAGGGTGCGCTCGTCCACCACCGGTTCGCGGTAGCGGAACTCGCTGGCCACCGCCAGCTCGACGGGCAGGCGCGCGAGTCGCTCGATCAACGCCTGACCGACCATGCCGGCGTAGGAGGCGGTGCCGGCCGCCGTGATCACGATCCTGTCGACGGCCAGCGCGTCGAGCGCCAGGTCGAGGTTGACGTCCTTGCCGTCGGCCGCGAAGCGCCCGAACAGCGTGTTCTGCAGCACGGTGGGCTGCTCGAAGATCTCCTTGAGCATGTAGTGCTCGAAGCCGCCCTTCTCGGCTGCTTCGGCGTCCCACTCGACCACGGTGGCGTCGCGGCCGACGTCGGCTCCGGCGAGGTCGGTGATCTTCACGCCGGAGGAGGTCAGCTCGGCGACGTCGCCATCGAGCAGGTAGATCACGTCGCGGGTGTAAGGCAGCAGGGCGGGCACGTCGCTGGCGAGGAAGGTCTCGCCCGCGCCGAGTCCTATGACCAGCGGGCTGGTGTTGCGGGCCGCGACCAGCACGTCGTGACCGGCGTGGGTCACGACCAGCGCGTAAGCGCCGTCGACCTTGGTGAGCGCGTCCCTGACCGCATCGGCCAGCGTCCCGCCGGGCGCGGCGGCCAGGCTCTCCTCGATCAGGTGGACGAGCACCTCGGTGTCGGTCTCCGAGAGGAACTCGTGCCCGGCGAGCGTCAGGGCGTCTCGCAGCTCGACGTAGTTCTCGATGATGCCGTTGTGGATCACGGCCAACCGCCCGTCCTCCGACAGGTGAGGGTGGGCGTTGACGTCGTTCGGGCGGCCGTGTGTCGCCCAGCGGGTGTGACCCAGTCCGAGACCGCCGCGCGGCATGGCGCCGGCCACGGCGTCCTTGAGCACCGACAGCTTGCCGGCCCGCTTGACGGCTTCCAGGCTTCCGCTCCCGTTCGCTACGACCAGACCAGCCGAGTCGTACCCACGGTACTCGAGCCGCGACAGCCCGTCGAGGATCACCTCAGCGGCTTGCTTGTCTCCTACATATCCAACGATCCCACACATGCGTGTTCCTGACCTCCAACTGCCACCGCGAGGTGGCGGGCGCATGTGACAGCATTCGCCGACGCTGCCGACGTCACCGAAGTTGGCCGGCTCGGCGAGTTCTCGCCCCGGAGTTCTCGAGTGAGGGGGTGTGTCTCAGGAGGGGCCCGCAGACTTGCTGCTCGGACTTGCGACACCGAGCGCTCGCGCTTTCGGCTTGGGGCTTGCGCCTTCCGCCTATCCGCCGGCGACCGTGCGTTCACGGTCCGGCGGCCCTCCGCCTCGTCACCGGACGCCACCTGCGTGGCTGTTCGTGTCCGGGCTTGCGCTTCCTCGAGTTCCTATGCCCACTGCTTGACTTGCACGCTATGCCAGCTGGAGTCACCTCCCCATCCACGGCTCACCGACCACCAGCCAGCCGTGCAGGCCGCTGAGCACGCGTGCTTCGCGTGGCGACCGGTCGGCCTCGGGCAGCAGCGGGTACAGGAGTATAGTCCGGCCCAACATGACAAGCGATGAGCGCTGCAGCGTTACGGCCAGCTGCGTGCCGACGTCGCGCGGCGGGTAGAAGATCTCGCGCTCGTTGGCGGGGTTGCGTTGGATCGGCAGGGCGGTGACGAGCGCCAAGACCATGGCGACGCCCAGGATCGCGCCGCCGAACCCGCCGGCGACCTTCCAGGCCCACTCGGGTCCCTTGCCGGGAGCGACGAGCCGGCGGCCGACCAGCGCCAGCACCAGCCCGCAGACGAAGGCGACCGCGATCGCCAGCCACGGGTTGCCCTGACCGAGACCGAGCAAGGGCCGCAGGAGCAGCATGCCGCCGACTCCGACGAACAGGCCGATGAGCTTGCGAGTGGCGCCCAAGGCTGTCAGTGAGGCGACGACGGCAACCATCACAAAGTCGATCCAGGTCAGGTCGGTCACGCGCGGATATCGTATCCGGCACCTCTGAGAGCTTGCATGACATTCGCCATAGCGCCATCGACCTCGTCGTCGGTCAGCGAGCGCTCGAAGTCGCGGAAGCGCAAGCGCAGCGCCACGCTGCGGCTGCCCACCGGGACCTGACTGCCCTCATAAACGTCGAAAGGCTCGATCGACTCGAGCTTCTCCCCCGCCGCGCTGGCGCACAGGTCGCGCAGTTCGGCGTAAGGCACCTGCCGGGGAGCGATCACCGCCAGGTCGCGCTCGGCGTGCGGCTGGCGCGAGAAGTCGCTGAACCGCACCGCGCCCGGCGCGAGCGGCAAACGCAGCTCGGCGGCGTACAGCGCACCTTGCTCGTAGCGCGCCTCCACCTCGGGATGCACGCGCCCGGCGAAGCCGACCGGCTGCCCGTTCCACGTCACCTCGGCGGAGACCCCGGGATGGAAGTGCGGGTGCGGCTGCGCGGACATCGCGAGGCTCGCGCCGGCGAGCTCCGCCAACTGCTCGAGCAGGCCCTTGAGGGTGAAGAAGTCGCTGGCGACGTCGGGGCGCCAGCCGCCGAGCAGCGCGGGGCCGCGCAGCAGCACCGCGAGCCGCTCCTCCTCGTGCTCGAGGAACACGCGTCCGATCTCGAACATCGCCAGCGACGGCGCGCGAGCGTTGGTCACGGCCGCCGCCAGCAGCCCCGGCAGCAGCGAGGTGCGGAGCACGGCCCTGTCGGTGCCTTGCGGCGAGGCCAGGCGCACGTGCGCCGCCGGCGAGGCGGAGCGCGCGAGCTCGGCGTCGGACGTGAAGACGTAGGTGAGGGTCTCCTGCAGACCGATGGCGGCCAGGCGGGAGCGCAGCTGGCGATGGGTGGGATCGCTGGCGGGCGGGACGAAGAACATGCTGGGAACGCTCAACCCCACGTGCTGGTAGCCGTGAAGCCTGGCGACCTCCTCGATGATGTCTTCCTCGATCACCAGGTCGTGGCGCCAGCTAGGCGGCGTCACGCTCCAAGCATCTCCGACGTCCGCGATTTCGCAACCGAGAGCCTCCAGGTAGCCTCGCTGCTTGGCCGGCGCGACGTCGAAGTCCATCAAGAACGCGACGCGTGCGGGTCGGAACGACACGCCGGCGCGTCTGACGTCGGCGCCGGTCAGGCTGATGCCGGGATCGATCTCGCCGCCCGCGACCTCCTTGATCAGGTGGCTGATGTAGGCGGAGGCCGCCGGCTGCAGGTTCGGGTCCACGCCGCGCTCGAAGCGGATGCGGGCGTCCGTGACGAGCTTGTGACGCCTGGCGGTGCGCCGCACCGTGCGAGGATCGAAGAGCGCGACCTCGAGCGCGACGTCACTGGTGTCGGAGGCGACGCTGTCGTGCCGGCCGCCCATCACGCCCGCCAAGCCGATCGCGCGGCTGCCGGCGCCTTGACCGTCCGGCGTGGCGATCACCAGGTCCTCCGGGTCCAGGTCGATGACGTCCTCGCTGAGGAGCTCCACCTTCTCGCCCGGCAGCGCGCGCCGCACCTGGATCACCCCGCCGTTGAGCACCCTGGCGTCGTAGGCGTGCGACGGCTGGCCGAGCGCGAAGGTGGCGAGGTTGGTGACGTCGACTACGTTGTTGCGCGGCCTCAGGCCGAGGTGCGCGAGCCTGCGCTGTAGCCACACCGGGCTGGGCGCCACGTTCACGCCGCGGATGGCCCTGAGCGTGAAGCGCGGGCTGCCGCCGGTGTCGTGGACCTCTATCACGAGGCCGTCGTCGCGGGTGCCGTCGCCCTGGTCCAGGCCGGCGGCCGGGTGCTTGACCCGCCAGCCGAGCTTGGCGCCGAGGTCGCGGGCGACGCCGAGCATGCTGAACGCGTCGCCGCGATTAGGCGTCAGCTCGAGCTCGATGACGGTCTCGGCCGGCCACAGCTCGGCCAGCCGAGCGCCGAGCGCGGTGCCTGCCGGCAACGCGATCACGCCGCCTTGATGGTCGAACACGCCGAGCTCGCGCGGGCTCGCCAGCACGCCGCGGCTGGCGACGCCGAGCATCTCGCGCTCGCCCACCACGCCGGGCAGGCCGGGCAGCGCCGCGCCCGGCAGCGCCAGCGCCGTGAGCATGCCGACGCTGACGTTGGGTGCGCCGCACACCACCTGCACGGGCGGCGCCCCGGCAGCCGGCAGCGCCAGCACCTTGAGCAGGTGCTCGGAGCCGGGTAGCGGCTCGCTGCCGACCACCTCGGCGACCACGGCTCCGGCCGGGGCCTGGGGAACGTCGTGCACGACCTCCACCGCCAGGCCGAGCCCGTCCAGCAGCTCGACCAGGCGGCCGGTCTCGGGCAGCGGCTCGTCGAAGAACTCCTGCAGCCAGCCGACGCTCACCCTCACAGCGCGCCCCTGAACTGCTCGAGCACGCGCAGGTCGCTCTGATAGAAGTAGCGGATGTCGGTGACGCCGTACGACACCATCGCCAGGCGCTCGATGCCGAAGCCGAACGCGAAGCCCGTGACGCCCCGGTAGCCGACCGCTTCGAACACCTTGGGATGGACCATTCCGCAGCCGCCGAGCTCGAGCCACTCCTGCTGGTTGCTGCGCGGGTTGGTCCACCAGATCGCGAACTCGGCGCCGGGCTCGACGAACGGGAAGTAGGTCGGTTGCAGCCGCGTCTTGGTGCCGGGCCCCACCAGGGCCGTCGCCATCTCGTTGATGGCGCCCCTGAGGTCGGCCATCGTGATGCGCTCACCGACGACCAGCGCCTCGAGCTGATGGAACTGCGCCTCGTGAGTGACGTCGACGGCCTCGTTGCGGAACACCTTGCCCGGCACGACCAAACGGAACGGCGGCTCGTGCGTCTCCATGTAGCGCACCTGCATCGGGCTGGTGTGGGTCCTCAAGAGGCGACCGTCGGTCGCCCAGAAGGTGTCCTGCGTGTCGCGGGCGGGATGATCGGGCGGGAAGTTGAGCGCCGCGAAGTTGTAATGGTCGGTCTCCAGCTCCGGGCCGGTGGCGACCTCGTAACCCAGCGAGGTGAACACGTCGAGCAGCTTGTTGGTGACCTGCGTCAGCAGGTGCAGTCCGCCTCCGGCGGGACGCGTGCCGGGCAGCGTCACGTCCACGGCCTCGCCTGCCAGCTTGACGTCGACTGCCCGCGCCTCGAGGAGTTCCCGCCGGGCTTCGATCGCTTCCTCGAGCGCACGCTTGAGCTGGTTGATCCCTTGGCCAGCGGCGCGTCGCTCGTCGGGGGGCAGTGCCCCCAAGGCCTTGAGCCGCTCGGTTACGACGCCCTTCTTGCCGAGGTACGCGACCCTGGCCTGCGCCAGCGCGTCGAGCGAGTCGGCCGCCGCGATCTTGGCCAGTGCCTCGTGGAGCTCACTGCTCAGGTCCGGCTGACCCGGACCCTCCGCACTTGACGACATGCCTTTCCTCCTTGGCCGCGAACCACGCCGACTGACGGCGACCGGCTCCGGCAACGAAAAAACCACCGTCCGTTGGCGGACAGTGGCGAGTGACGCGCAGGACCGAACCGCCCTACGCCTAGTAGGTAAACGAGCTGGAAGCCGCGGGGCTTCTCATGCGCCGAGTCTATGCCCGTGGCCAACGGGTGTCAACGAAACGCCGTCCCCAGGCCGCCGCCGCGACGCCCACGAGTCACCGCGACGAATCCTCCCACGCGGCCGCCGGCATCTCGAACAGGTCAACCACCCAGCCGCCCGGGATCTGGAACGTGTCGTGCGTGAGGCTGGGCGTGGCGTTCCGCTCCCCGAACTCGTCGGCGGCCGCCTCGTCCGGGAACGGGCCGTAGACCCCGGCTCCGACGTCGGGCGCCGACGGCGACAGCGGCACCAGAACCTCGAGACGCTTGCCCGCGCGGTCGCTGACTTCGCGCACCAACGCCGCGCGGCGGCGCCATTCCGGCCGCTCGACCAACTGCTGCAAGAGCTCTCTGAGGCGCTCCCACCCGCCGCTCGGCGCGGGCTCCAGCCACAGATGCACCAGCCGCCCGCCGTCGGAGCGCTTCAGCGTCGCTTCCGGCCACAGCAGCAGCAGGAGGCTGACCAGGATGTCGGCCAGCTCGGGAGAGGCGCGCAACAGCTCGCGCGCCGCCGGCCGGCCGCCGGGGGCGCCGCTGCTGCCGGTACGTTGGGGTTCGCCGCTGTCACCACTCATCTGGCACCAACCGTACACTCCCGTTGCGACAGGTGTGCCGTTGGCGGTAAAGTAGCTGTTGGCAATCGGCCCGACAGGCGCGGGTGGGTTACAGACCCACCCGTTTTCTTGGCAGGCCGGGAGGGTGAAGTGGATCTGACGCGCGCGGCAGCCGAAGTGCTGGAACCGCTCGGTTACGAGGTGCTCGAAGTCACCGTGAGCGCCTCGGGCCGAACGCGGCGCGTCATGCTGCGCGTCGACCGGCTCGACGAGCAGGTGGTGACGATCGACGACGTGGCCAAGGCCGCCGAGGTCTTCGGACTCGAGCTCGACCGGCTCGACCCGTTCGACACTCCCTACCGGCTCGACGTCGAGTCGCCCGGTGCCGAGCGGCCGCTGTTCAGGGCCCGCCACTTCGAGCGTTTCGCCGGTCTATTGGTCAAGTTCCGGGCCGGTGGAGTGACGCGCAAGGGCCGGATCGCCGCAGTCGACGGCGACACGGTGACGTTCGATGTCGACGGCGAGGCTCATGCTCTCGACGTCGCAGACCTGGAGATGGCTCGTCTGGCCGAGTGGCCGGACACGCCCCGCTGAGCCGTCCCCTGCGGCGCTCAGGCCGCTACACCATCCGTACTGCGGGGCAACAACCGAATAGTTAGGGAGAAGTGAATGAACAAAGAGTTCGTAGACGCGCTCAACCTGCTGGCAGCCGAACGCAACCTCGACAAGGAGCAACTGCTGCTCAACCTCGAGGAGGCCCTCCAGCAGGCCTTCGAACGCACGATCATGCCCGGCAAGTCGATCGAGGTCTCGTTGGACCCCGAGTCCGGCGAGATGGACATCGTGGTCATCCGCCGCGTCGTGGAGACCGTCGAGGACGAGGACAAGGAGATCACCTTGGCCGAGGCCCTCGAGCTCGACGACGAGGTCGAGGTCGGCATGGAGATGGAGTTCCCCGTCGACCCCGAGCGCTTCACGCGCATCGCAGTGCAGACCACCAAGCAGGTCATCACCCAGAAGATCCGCGAGGCCGAGCGCACCATCGTCTTCGAGGAGTACAAGGACCGCGCCGGCGACATCATGACCGGCGTCGTGTCGCGCACCGACACCAAGCGCAACGTGTTCGTCGACCTCGGACGCGGAGAGGCGATCATGCCGCACAAGGAGCAGATCCAAGGCGAGCGCTACATGGTCGGCATGCGCCTGAAGGTATACGTCCAGCGCGTCGAGCTCTCGCCGCGCGGACCGTCGATCATGGTCTCGCGCGCGGCTCCCGAGCTGCTCGAGTACCTGATGCGCCAGGAGATCCCGGAGGTCGCCGACGGCACCGTCGAGATCAAGGCCATCGCCCGCGAGGCCGGCCAGCGCTCGAAGGTCGCCGTCGCCTCCAACAACCCCAACGTCGACCCGATCGGCGCCTGCATCGGTCACCGCGGCAGCCGCATCCAGGCCGTGACCGCCGAGCTGCAGCGCGAGCGCGTCGACATCATCCTGTGGGACAGCGTCCCGCGCGAGTTCATCCGCAACGCGCTGTCGCCCGCCAAGGTCGGCAACATCGAGCTCGACACCGAAGCCAAGAAGGCCAAGGTCACCGTCGGTTCCGATCAGCTGTCCCTCGCCATCGGCAAGAGCGGCCAGAACGTGCGGCTGGCAGCCAAGCTGACCGGCTACAGCATCGACCTCTCGCCCTCCGAGAGCGTCTCCGACCTCGACGCCGCCATGCAGGCCGCCGCCTCCCGGCTCGGTGACGCCGCGCCCCCCGAGCGCGCTCACGCTGCCTTCGACGCGCTCTTCGGCGCCGCGCCGGCCGCCGCTGAGCAAGCCGAAGGCGCCGGCTCCGAAGTCGACGCCGACGCCGCGAGTGACGACGTTGCCGACGACGCCGTCGACGCCGAGACCGAGGAAGCGTGATCTCAGCCATGACCGCCAAAGTGCGCCACGTGCCGCTGAGGCGTTGCCTCTACTGCCGCGTCTCGCAGCCGGCGGGCAAGCCGGCCGCTGGGATGTTCAGGTTGGCCGTCGTAGACGGCGTCTACCGGCTCGATCCGAGCCGGCGCTTGGGCGGCCGCGGCGCGTGGCTGTGCCGCGACTGCGCGGCCTCCCTGGTCGCCGGCAACGAGAAGGAAAAGCAAGTCCGCCGCACCTTCGGTGCCCAGGCGGACGCAGTGCGGGGCCAGCTCGAAGCTGCCCTCGCGGCCGGCCCGGCTCGACGTTCGCCCGTCCCCGGGAACCAGGACGGAGGAGCGGATGTCCGATAGGGTCCGTATCTATCAGTTGGCGAAAGACCTCGGAGTCGAGAGCAAGGATCTGTTGGCGGCGCTCGACGAGCTCGGGGTCGAGTACAAGTCGTCCTCCAGCAGCCTCGACACCGAGACGGCGGACGCCGTGAAGCAGTTGCTGGCGGCCGGCGGCGCCAAGGCCGGCAGCGGCTCTGCAGCCGCCGAGGCCCCGGCTGCCGCCGCAGCGGCAGCAACCGCCGAGCCAGCGGGCGCCGCGCCCGCCAAACCGGCGAAGAAGGCTGCCAAGAAGGCGGCCGAGGACGCCGCTGCCGAGGCCGCTCCCGCCATGCCGCTGCGCGCGCCCGTGATCACCGTCATGGGCCACGTCGACCACGGCAAGACCTCGCTGCTCGACGCGATCCGCAAGACCCACGTCGCCGAACGCGAGGCCGGCGGCATCACCCAGCACATCGGCGCCTACCAAGCGCAGACGCCCAACGGCATCGTCACCTTCCTCGACACTCCGGGCCACGAGGCCTTCACCACCATCCGCCAACGCGGCGCCAACGCCACTGACATCGCCGTCATCGTGGTCGCCGCCGACGACGGCGTGATGCCGCAGACGCGCGAGGCTGTCGCTCATGCCAAGGCCGCCGGGGTGCCGATCGTCGTCGCGATCAACAAGATGGACCTGGCGCAGGCCAACCCCGACCGGGTCATGCAGGAGCTGATGCAGCTCGAGCTGGTCCCCGAGGAGTACGGCGGCGACACGATCGTGGTCAAGCTCAGCGCCAAGACCGGCCAAGGCATCGACGACCTGCTCGAGATGCTGTCGTTGCTGGCCGAGGTCGAGGATCTGCGCGCCGATCCCAACGCCCCCGTCAAGGGCGTCGTGATCGAGTCGGTGCTCGACAAGCGCGCCGGCGTGCTGGCCACCGTTCTCGTGCAGCAAGGCACCCTGCGGGTGGCCGACTACGTCGTCTCCGGCGAGGTGTGGGCCAAAGTCAGACGCCTGACCGACTACGCCGGCCAGAACATCAGCGAAGCCGGCCCCTCGGTGCCGGTGCAGGTGCTCGGCTTCTCCGAGCAGCCGTCCGCGGGAGCCAGCGTCGAGGGTTACCCCACCGAGGTCGAAGCCAAGAGCGTCGCCCACGCGCGCGCGGACGTTCGTGAAGACGCCGAGCGCGAAACGATCGGCCGCAAGGGCATGACCCTCGCCGACCTGTTCGGCAAGCCGACCACCAAGACGATCCATCTGCTGCTGAGGGCGGACACGCAAGGCTCGCTCGAGGCGATCAAGGGCGTGCTGGCGAGGGAATCCGACGCCACCGAAGAAGTCGACATCCAGATCATGCTTGCCGAAGTCGGAGCTCCTACCGAGTCGGACCTGCTGCTGGCCGGCACCGCCGGCGCTTCGGTCCTGTCGTTCGGGGTCAACGCGCCGGGCAGCGTCATCAAGTCCGCCGAGCGCCAGGGCATCCCACTCAAGTCGTACCGGATCATCTACGAGCTGATCGAGGACGTGCAGCGCATGGTCCGCGGCCAGATCGAACCCGAACTCGAGGAGCGCACCCTCGGCCGCGCCGAGGTCAGGGCGGTCATCAGGGTGCCACGCAGCGGCAACATCGCCGGTTCGTACGTGCTCGACGGCGTCATCCGGCGCGGCGCCAAGGCGCGCCTGATCCGCGGCGGCAAAGAGGCCTACAAGGGCTCGATCGCGGGCCTGAGGCGCTTCAAGGACGACGTCAGGGAGGTGACGACCGGCTTCGAATGCGGCATCAACCTGCAGAACTACGACAACGTGCAGGAAGGTGACATCATCGAGGCTTACGACATGGTCGAGGTCGGCGCGCTATGAGATCAAGCAACACCGTTGGCCTTCTGATCCTGGGACTGATCATCGCCGCGCTGGCCTTCTTGTGGCAGCCGTGGAACCCAGGCACGGACTCGATCAAGCTGGGGCTCGACCTTCAGGGCGGGCTCAGGGTGACGCTCCAGACCGACGTCCCCGATCCCCTGCGCGAGGACCTCAACGCGGCCCGCAACATCGTCGAGAACCGCGTGAACCAGTTCGGAGTCTCCGAGCCGCTGGTGCAGACCGCGGGTAGCGACCGCATCCTGGTCGAGCTCCCCGGACTCACCTCGGAGGACCAGCAGCGCGCTCTCGACCTCATCGGCCAGCAGGCGATCCTCGAGTTCCGTCTGGTCAGCTCGGCTTCGCACTCGCTGCCGAACGAACAGTTGACTCTCGCCGACCTCGAAGGCGTGGCTTTCACCGGCGAGATCATCCAGACCGCCAGCGCCCAGTTCCAGCAGGGCATGGGCATACCGGGCGGCCCGGTCGTCGTCTTCGAGATCCGACGCGACTCCGCCAACGCCTTCGGCGACTTCACCGGCGGCAACGTCGGCCGCCGCATGGCCATCGTCCTCGACGACGTCATCGTCACGTCTCCCACGCTGCAGACACGCATCTCGGACTCCGGCCAGATCACCGGGGTCGGCTCTCTGGATGAGGCCTCCGACATCGCGCTGGTGCTGCGCAGCGGCTCACTGCCGATCAGCCTGCACGTCGAGGAGGTGCGCTCGATCGGCCCCACCCTCGGGCAGGACGCCATCGACGCCGGCATCCTTTCCGCCCTGGTGGGCGGCGGCGCCCTCATCATCGCCGTGCTCCTGTACTACGGCCCGCTGTTCGGCGGGGTCCTGGTGTTCGCCATCGCCATCGCGATGCTCTTCGTGCTCGGCATCCTGGCGGGCCTCAACGCGGCCCTGACGATGCCCGGGCTCGCAGGTCTGGTGCTCACCCTAGGAGCGGCCGTCGACGGCAACGTCATCTCCTACGAGCGCATCCGCGAGGAGCTCCGCGCCGGCCGCGGGTTGAAGGCCGCGATGAAGCGCGGCTTCGCCACCTCGCTCTCAGCCATCATCGACGCCAACGTCACGACCCTGCTGGCGGCCATGGCGCTCTACCAGTACACCACCGGCGCGGTGCGCGGCTTCGCGATCACGCTGGCGATCGGCATCGTCGCCTCGGTCTTCGCCAACGTCGTGATCGTCCCCTACGTCCTCAAGCTGCTGACCCGCCGCAGTGACAAGACTTACATGTGGCAGGGCTTCGACGTTCGCGGCTTCAAGCTCGTGGCCGCCGGCCGCGTGATGGTGCCGCTACTGGCCGCCGTCGCCATCGGCAGCTTCGCGTGGGTCGGCATCCAGGGACTCGCCATGTCGACGGACTTCACCGGCGGCAACAACATCCAACTCGAGGTGCCCAGCAGCGTCACGGCGGCCGAGGTCAGGTCGCAGGTCGACGCGCTGGCGATCCCCGGCATCGTCGGCTCCGGCGTGACGATCGTAGAGGCCGAGGCGGCGCCCGGCTCCACTGACCGCGTCATCTACGTGCGCACCGGGATAGCAGACACCGCCACCGGCGACCCCGGTGACATGGCCGGCGTTCTCGCCAGCAGCCTGGGAGGAACGGTGCTATCGGCCGACTTCGTGGGGCCCGCCGTCGGCGCGGACCTGCGGCGCGCGGCAGTGATGGCGGTCCTGGTTTCGTTGGCGCTGATCCTCGCGTACGTCGCTTGGCGCTTCTGGCCGAACTGGATCATCGCGCTCGGCTCGGTGATAGCGAGCGCCCACGACGTGGCGTTGGCGCTCGGAGCTCTGATGCTGTTCAACATCGAGTTCAGCATCCCGGTCATGGCGGCACTCATGTTCGTCGTCGGTTACTCGCTCAACGACTCGGTGATCATCGCCGACAGGGTGCGCGAGAACCTCAGAACCGTCAGGCACCTCAGCTACCGCGACGTCGTCGACCTGGCGGTGAACCAGACCCTGACCCGCACCCTGGTGACCGCGGGAACCACCCTGTTGGTGGCGCTGGCGCTCCTCTTCTTCGGCGGGCCCGTGCTCTACGGGTTCAGCGTCGTGCTGATCGTCGGCATCACCGTCGGCACCCTCTCGAGCATCTTCATCCTCGCGCCGCTGATCGCGTGGTTCAAGGAGTGGGAGAGGCGCGCCAAGACGACCGCGAGCGCGCGGCGCAGGGCGGGAGCCAGCTAAGGGTCAAGGCGCCGGCGGATCTTCTCCCGGCGCAGCGGGGTCTTCTGCCGGCGCCGGTATCACCGCCCGGAACTGCCTGAGCAGGCGCCCTTCGTACGAGACGATCGCCCGCCATTCGCCGGGCGCGAGTCCTTCGAGATCAGGTGGCGAGACCAGGAGCACGGCTCCGCTCTCGCCACCTTCGCTTGTCACCCAAGTGCTCGCCGAGGCCGCCTCGCGACCGTCGGGAGCCAGCCACTGGACCGCCAACCAGCCGCCTCCCTCGGCGCCGAGGAGCCTCAGGCGCAGTTCCAGCCGCTGCGAGACGGCCGACCACGAGAGCGCAGCTTCCGAGTTCAGCGAAGGCGCCTTCGCCACCGGCGGCCCTTCCGTCGTGATCGGTAGATATAGCGGTCTACATCCTGCGGAGAGTGCGGCGAGTGCCAACAGCGCGACGACCACCGCAGGGGGGCGCGAGGCCGCGCAGCGGCGCCCCGCGGTCACCCGCCGGCTCCCAAGAGCACCGCTGCCGCCAACGCCACCGGGGCGGTCTCGGCGCGCAGGATCCGCGGCCCTAGCCCGATGGTCAGGGCGCCGGCTGCAGCGAGTGCGTCGACCTCGTCGCCGCTCAAGCCGCCTTCGGGTCCGGTGACGATCACGACGCTCGGGGCACGGCCGGTCCCGACGGCCTCGTGGAGGGCGGCCTGGGCGTCGCCGATCCGACCGGCGGCACGGGGGTCGGCGACGATGATGAGATCGAACGGGCCCAAGCCACCGGCGGACTCCAGCAGGCGCCCAAGATCGACGGGTTCGGCTACCGCTGGCACCACCGCGCGGCCGCACTGGCGCGCGGCCTCCTGGGCCACGCGCCTAAGGCGCGCCAGGCGCGCCGGCGAGAGCTCAGCCCTGTCGGCGTGCACGGTCTTGAGAAGCTGGAAGCGCACCACCCCCAGCTCGGTGGCGGGCCTGACCACCTCGGCAAGCTTGTCGCCTTTCAGCAGCGCCACGGCCAAGGTCAGTTGGATCGCCGGTTCGGCCGCGGACGGGACGGCCGGCCCCAGCTCCAGTGTGACGCCGTGCCCGTCGAGCGCCGCTATGCGCCCCAGCGCCTGTCTGCCGCGGCCATCGAACGCCTCGATCGCGGCGCCGGGCTTCAAGCGCAGCACGTCGCGCAGGTGGTGCGCCTCGGGGCCGCGGAGCGTGACGCCGGTTTCGAGCTCGGGCACCAGCACGCGGTTGCTGCGTTGATAGCGATCCGCAGGCTGAGTGTCGGCGGCTTCGCCGGCGCCCGCCGGCCACCGTCTGCTCGGCATGCTTCAGCCGAGCCTCTGATACTCGAGCAGCAGCCACTCGCCGTCCTCCTCGCGGAAGAGCGGTTCGCTCGGGGCTGCGGCCGAGACCGTCGCTTCGAGTCTGGTGAGGATGCCGGTGAGGATCAGTCGACCTCCGCGCGTGAGCCGCTTCCAGTACTCGGCCATCAGGTCGGCGTGCAGTTCGGCGTAGAGGTTGGCGACGACGACGTCGAAGCGCGAAGGCAGCCCGGGCGCGTCGAGCGAGCCGAGAGCGAAGCGCGCCCTGGAGCGGTTGCGCCTGGCGTTGGCGCGCGCCACCGGCGGCGTGAGCGGATCGACGTCTACCCCGTAGGCGGC
Source organism: uncultured bacterium (assembly GCA_964398985.1). GTDB lineage: Bacteria > Deinococcota > Deinococci > Deinococcales > Trueperaceae > CAYMRL01. The sequence continues at coordinate 41,989 of CAYNOS010000003.1, read as the reverse complement.
CTCGGCTCCGAGCCGGTCGGCGGCGATGGCCAGCAGGCCGCTGCCGGAGCCGACGTCGAGCACGCTCTTCCCCACCAGGTCGAGGCGTTCCAGGGCGCTGAGGGCCATGCGCGTGGTCTCGTGATGACCGGTCCCGAACGCCGAGCCTGGGTCGAGCCACACCACCAGATCGCCGTCGGACACGACCACCTGCCGGTGGCTGGGCGCCACCACCAGGCTGCCGACACGGACCGCGTCCAGACCGGCGTGGTAAGCGGCCACGTGGTCGACTTCGGGAACGTCCTCCCAACGGCCTCCTGCGGGCACTTCGACCTCGGAGGCGAAGTAGGCGACGAGCGCCCCGTCCTCCTCGACGATGCCCAGGCAACCGCTATCCCACAGGTGCGCGACCACCGGTGCTTCGGGGCTGGCGACCGGTATTCGGTACGCCTTCAAGCGCTCACCTTCGCTCCGTCGAAGCGCGAATCGCGCGTGACGATCTCGAAGCCGAGTCGCTCGCCCTCCCTCAGGTAGAAGTCGATGTCGGCGGTACGCGTCGAGGAGCCGAGGCTGCGGCGGTCGTAGGCGCGCGAGGCCGTGAGGATCATCGTCTCGGCCAGGCACGCGGGAACGTGACCCTCGCCGAAACGCAGGTCGATGCGGCTCCGCATGTCTCCAGGAGGGCGCACCACGCCGCCTGGCACCAGTTCGACGCCGGGGACGTCCTTGACGCTCTCGTCGATGTCGGCAGGCCGCCCCAGGTCGAACAGCCAGGCTCCAGGCTTGACGTCCTGAGCGAAGATCAACGGCCGCGGGTCGGAGGTGGCGCTGAACACCAGGTCGGCGGAAGCGACCATGGCGATGTCGGTCGTGGCCACGATCTCGGTGCCGGGGTGCTTGCGTCTGAGCGTGGCGGCGCTGCGGTTGAGCCGCTCCCGATCGCGACCGATCAGTATCAAGGAGCCGACCTCAGGGGCGATCATGCGGGCCACCCCGAAGGCGACGACACCGTTCGCCCCGACGACCGCGGCGGTGGCGTTCTTCAGGGTGCCGCCTTGCGACTTGAAGCGCTTCAAGAGGCCGGGCACTGCCGCCTTGACGGTAGCGGCCGTGTAGGCGCCTCCATTGGTGACCACGATCTCCGGCACCGCCTGCTGCACGGCGCGTCCCTTGTCCCCGACCGTCGACCAGAAGGCGCCCAAGCCGACGACCTCGGCGCCCAGCTGGTGCGCGAAGCGCGCGCCTTGGATCGCCAGGCGCAGCGCGTCGTCGGGGTTGCTCCTGAACTGGTCTGGCATCAACGGGGCGGAGATCAGCATCACCCTGAGGCGCCGACCGTCGGGCAGCGTCACGCCTTCGATGAGACCCTGGAACTGCGGCCGCACCGACAAGAACAGCCGCTTCAGCCAGCGCTCGGGAAGCAGCCCGGGCTTGACGAAGTTGTTCATGACGTATCTCAGCCACCGCTGCGAGCGCGGTTGCCAAACGTCGTCGTACGACAGCGGGTGCACCAGGAACGCGCACAGCGCCTGCTGGGAGTCGAGGCCGCGGACAGCGCGAGCCTCGCCGAGCTTGACCTCGGTGCCGTCGCGGATGCGCGACAATGCGGACTTGTGCCGCCAGCCCACCATCACTGTCAGAGCCGAGAGCAGTACGGCGGCCTCCCAGCCGAGCAGGCCGAACGCGGCGCCGACGACGGCACCGCCCCCCAGCACCATCACGCCGGCCAGGGTGCCGAGCGCCACGTAGCCGCTGAGCGCAAGCAAGGCAGCGTAGACGACCACCGGCAGCGCGAGGGCCCAGAAGGGCGCGCTGCCAAGAGCATATAGACCGGCCAGTCCACCCAGCAGTACGCCGTTGCCGCGCCCCTTGGGCGCCGACGAGAAGCCGGCCAGCGGCAGCGGGTAGAGGTGTCCGAACACCGCCCCGAGCAGCGCCGACGCGGCCGATAGGCCCACCAGCGGCGCCCCCTCGGCCGACGCGCCGATCAGACTGCCGGGAGCGAACATCACGCGAGGTTCGAGCCCTGCCGCGGTGGCGCCGGCGAAGCCGAACTCGACGGCGTAAGCCACGAACAGGCCGGCGCGGGCGGCGAGCACGCCGACCACCACCGCCACCATGCCCTTCAGCAGGTCCAGCGCGAAACCGGCCACCGCCACCCCGGCGCCCACCAACCGGTAGACGTTCTCGACGCCGAGCAGGTGCGGGTTGACGTCGCGCGGGTCGAAGCCCGACGCGGTGCGCACCAGCCATGCGCCGAGCGGCAGCGAACCGATCAGGTAAGCCGCCAGCAGCGGTGCGACGATCAGCCAGGTGTATTCCATGCCGCCGGTAATCTTACGCCTGGAGTCCCGAGTTGCGGGTCGTGCTGACCTGCCCGGGGGCTCCAAGGACCGCCAGGCGGCGGTGTTACGATGCCGGGCGTGGAAGGCCGTACCCCGCCGCACAACATCGAGGCCGAGCAGAGCGTCCTAGGCGCCATCCTCCTCGACAACGAGGTCTACTCGAGCCTCGAAGGGACCATCACGGCGGAGCACTTCTACAAGGAGTCTCACCGCAAGGTGTTCCGCGGCATCGAGCGGCTGCACCGGCGCGGCGATCAGATGGACCTCATCACCTTGACCGAGGAGTTGAGGCAGTCCGGCGACCTCGAGAGCGTGGGCGGCGTCAACTACCTGATCGGCCTGGCCGACGTCGTGCCGACGGCCGCCTACGCGGAGAGCTACGCACGGATCGTGCTCGAGAAGGCGACGCTGCGCGATCTCATCGGCGCCGGCGGCAAGATCATGCAGACCGCCTACGACCAGTCGGCGCCCATCGAGGAGGTCCTCGACCAGGCCGAGCGAGCGATCTTCGACCTGGCGATGCGCAAGCGCCGCACCAGCTTCGAGACGATGCCGAGCCTGGTGCACGAGACCTTCGCTGACATCAACCGCCGCTACAACGATCCCAACCCCGTCTCAGGCCTGCGGATGGGGTTCAGTGAGCTCGACCAGCTGACCGCCGGGCTGCAGCCCGCCACCCTCAACGTCGCGGCCGCCCGCCCCTCGATGGGCAAGACGGCTTTCGCGCTCACCATCGCGCTCAACGCCGCGCTCAGGGAGCACGCTCCGGTGGGCATCTTCTCACTCGAGATGTCATCGGTGCAGTTGGTGACGCGCATGCTGTGCTCGGAGGCGCGGGTCGACATGAGCCGCGTCCGCAACGGCCAGCTCTCCGAGCGCGACTTCCACCGCCTCGCCGAAGCCGCCGGTCGCATGTCGGAGGCTCGCATCTTCATCGATGACAACGCCGACCTGACCGTCATGGAGCTGCGTTCGCGGGCGCGCCGGCTGATGGCCGAGCAGGGCCTGGGGCTGCTGGTCATCGACTACCTGCAGTTGATGTCCGGCTCTGCGGGCTCGCGGAACCAGTCGGAGAACCGTCAGCAGGAGATCTCGACGATCTCGCGCGGCCTCAAGGCGCTGGCCCGCGAACTCGACGTGCCGGTGCTGGTGCTGTCACAGCTCTCGCGCGCCGTCGAAAGCCGTACCGACAAGCGGCCGATGCTCTCGGACCTTCGCGAGTGCGTCACGGGCGACACGTTGGTGAACCTCGCGGACGGCCGCAGGCTCCCGATCGCGACCTTGGTCGGCGCCACGCCGCAGGTACTGGCGATGGATCCCAGCGGCAAGATCGTCGCGGCCGACAGCGACCTGGTATGGAGCGTCGGGGAACGACCGGTGTTCGAGGTGACCCTGGCCCGCGGCGGAGTGAGGCGCACCACGGCGAGGCACCGTTGGTTCACCTTCGACGGCTGGCGGCGGCTGGAGCAGCTCACGGCCGGCGACAGGGTCGCGGTCGCCAGGGCCGCTGAGGCCGAATCGGGGCTCGACCAAGACGAGATCGTGTCGATCAGGCAAGCCGGGGCTGAAGAGGTCTTCGACCTGACCGTCCCCGGCCCAGCTTCGTGGCTGGCAGACGGGGTCGTCATGCACAACTCGGGAGCCATCGAGCAGGACGCAGACCTGGTGATGTTCATCTACCGCGACGAGTACTACGACCAGCACTCGGAGAAGCACGGCATCGCCGAGATCATCATCGGCAAGCAGCGCAACGGGCCGACGGGGCACGTCGACCTGCAGTTCCACAACGCGCACGTGCGTTTCAACGACCTGGCGCGCACCACCTGATGGGTGCCCAGACTCGCTAGACTTACTAGTCTATCTTAGGTGAACGTCCGCGCCCCACGCGTCGCATACCCACCCCTTGGAGGTAGGTATTTTTCACTCTAGTTCGTGAGTAACGCATGATAGGGTTGGCCTGATTCTTAGGAGGAGATGCCTATGCCCTCAATGCGCGAGCGAATGTCGCGCTGGCTGAGTCCGAAGATCGAGGCCGTCGGTCTCGAGGTTGGGACCAGCGCGCTGAAGGTCGTGGAGCTCCGACCAGGCAACCCCCCGAGCCTGTCGGCGCTCGCCATGCGCCCGATGCCGCCAGGACTCATCCAGGAAGACAGGGTCACCGACGCGCAAGGCTTGGCGGAGGAGATCAAGGCCCTCTTCCACGACGCCGGCATCCACCGGCGCTTCACCGTCACGGCTGTGAGCAACCGTCAGGCCATCACCAGGAACATCCACGTTCCGCGCATGAGCGTGCAGGAACTGGACGAGGCGATCAAGTGGGAAGCGGAGCGCTACATCCCGTTCCCGATCGACGAGGTGATCCTCGACTACTTCGTCCTCGACAACCCGGAGGACGTCGAAGAGGGCGGCCAGTTGGAGGTCGTCATCGCTGCCGCCCGCCTCGACGAGGTAACGCAGCAAGTCGAGTACCTCAAGCTCGCCGGTCTCGAACCGCACGTCATCGACGTCAAGCCGTTCTCCTTGCTCCGCTCGCTCAAGGGTTCGCTGCTCGGCGAGCACCTCAGCAAGACGACGCTCTCAGGCTCGGTCTACACCGAAGCCAACGAGGTCGGCGTGGTGCTCGAGATCGCCGCCAGCACCTCCACGATCACGCTCGTCCGCGGCCAGCGAGTCCTGATGAACCGTCCGTTGAGCGTCTCCGGCGATCACTTCACCGCCGCCATCCAGCGCGCCTTCGGCCTCGACTTCGACAGCGCCGAGGACGTCAAGCTCGAGTACGGCACCGCCACGATCCCCACCGAGGACGAAGAGGATCTCCTCAACTTCGACGCCAAGAGGGAGCAGTTCTCCCCCGGCCGCGTCTACGAGTCGCTGCGCCCGGTGCTCGTCGACCTCACCACCGACATCCGCCGGAGCCTCGAGTTCTTCAGGGTCCAGAGCGGCGACGCGAACATCTCTCGCATGTTGGTCACGGGCGGCGGCGCCAAGCTCAGAGGCCTCCCCGAAGCGATCGGCGACGCCCTCGGCTTCCGGGTCGAGCTCGGCGATCCGTGGTTGACCATATATGTAGACGAGAACCGCTTTGATACCCATTACCTCAGGCGGTCCGCTTCGGAGTTCGCTGTCCCGCTTGGGCTCGCCCTGAGAGGAGTGGCCGGCGTTGATTAACATCAACCTCCTCCCCAAGAACCTCAGGCGCGTAAGGGAACCTGGGTACTGGCGGCTGCTGATCGTCGTGTTCCCACTCCTGGTGCTCGGAGCCGCGGCGTTGTTCCAGTACTTCGCCAGCACCACCGAGGCCAACCTGCAGCGCGAGAAGCTCGCCCGCGAGGACCAGCTCGCCCTCCTGCAACCCTTCCTTCGCGAGCAGCGGGACCTCCTCAGCCGCCAGCAGCAGCTCAACCAGCTGATCGCCGTGGCGCGCTCCGTGCGCGAGAACCGCATCATGTGGACCGGCGAGATCGCCGGGCTTCTCGAGCACCTGCCCTCGCGCAGCGTCGCCGGCCGGCCCGTCATCGACTTCGACTCGCTGAGCATGGCGAGCATCGTCCCCGCCCGCTCCGACCCGCAGCGCTTCGAAGGGCGCCCGGTGATCGCCGAGATGAACGTCAACGGCACGGTGTTGAACGCTGACGTGCTCGCCGAGTTCATCCGGGCACTGGAAGGCTCTCAGAACTACGGCGTCGCCTTCCAGTCAGCGACTCGCCAGAACGAGACCGACCTCTTCGATTACTCGCTGACGGTCGGGGCCATCTCGGAGGGCCAGCGATGAGGCTCGGCTCCTTCAGCTTCCGCAACATGCGCCAGCGCGACATGGCGGTCATCGCCATCGTGCTCTCCCTCGCCGCCGGCGCGCTCTGGTACTTCTACATGTACCGCCCGACCCAAGAGCGCATCGCCGACCTCGAGAGCCAGATCTCGCTGCTCGACATCGAGATCAGGCGCGGCGAGGACGCTCGCAACAACTTGCCCGATCTGCGCTTGGCAGTCGCCCAACTCGAGGAGGACCGCCGTCAGTTCCTCTCCGAGCTCCCGACCGAGAGCGACATCGCCGGCCTCATCGACCAGCTCCGTGTCTCGGCAGCCGGCGCCGGCGTCATCGTCAACAGCTTCAGCCAAGGCAACGCTCAGGAGAACATCCAAGACGTCAGGCCAATCGGCTTCTCGATCGACACCGAAGGCACCTACACCGAGACGATGGCCTTCCTCGCGCAGCTCGAGGCGCTGCAGCGCTTCACCAAGATCCAGCAGGTCTCCTTGAACCTCGTGGACAACACCTCGTCAGACCCAGCGATCGACGCCGCCCACAACTTCGTGGTCTACGTCTACACGGGACAAGATCCGGGGGAACAGTGACGATGGGACTCTCCAGGACCGCCAAGATCCTGCTCGCCGCTCTCTTGGTGGCGGCCGCCGGGTTCGCGTGGGTCAACTACTTCAACCAGAACCCGCTGGTCGATGCCGGCGGAAGCTCGCCGATCACCACCGCCCCGGTCAGCGGCGCGCCGGTGACCGTGGCTCCGCTGGCCGGTGACACCGCCGGTGCCACCGCGACAGCCCCCGCTTCGGAGAGCGACGCCTCCGTCGCCGACAGTCCCGCCGGCGTCGACGGCGCGGTCACCGCTGGCACGGACCCTGACGCGCCCGCTGAAGCGACTGACGTGAGCGGCGCGGGCGACGAGACCCCCGGCGTGAGCGCCGAGACCGTCCCCACGAGCGAAGGCACGGTGGTCGCGGAGTCGCCGGCAAGCGACGCCTCGGCTCCGCCGGTCGTCGTGACCCAAGCGCCATCGGTCGTCACGCGCGACCTGGTGGTGGGCGACCTGCCGTTCCTGGTGACCTCGCCTCCGATCGCGGAAGCCGGAACCGACGAGGACGCCGCCGCCGGCGCCAGCCGACCGCAAGGCGCCCAACGCACCTCCGTCAACCCGTTCTCGCCGATGATCGTCCAGACTCCCCCGGCCCCGGCTCAGCCGGTGCTCGCGCAGGCGACTCCTGAGGTCGTCGAGATCGTCTCGGCCACCGGCAGCCCGCCGCCCGCAACCGTGATAACCGAGGTCGCGACGCCCTCCAGCACCGCGACTGCGGCTCCTCCGACGCCAGTGGCCGCACCGGCGCCGCGCACCGTCGCGCCGGCGACCTCCGCGTCGGCCGCGCTCCCGAGGCCGCTGCCGTCCGGCACCCTGCCGGTGACTCCCGAGATCTTGCGAGAGGTCAGGACTCCGCAGGAAGTCGCCGAGGCCCCGGCGCCCGTCGACCTCGGCGCGTTGGCCGCCATCCGCGTGCCGGAGGAGCCGGAGGCCCAGGAGCCACTGCCCTCGACCGACAGCCAGGCACCGGAAGCTGCGGCTGCCGCAGCGACGCCGGAGGTGCTCGGCACCGACCGTCCGAACGAGCCGGCGGCCGCTGCTACTCCGGAGACCCCCACCACCCCGGCCCCTGCCCTGCCGTTGGCAGTCGGTGGCGACTCGCTCAGCCGCTACCTCCGCGACAACAACGTGCGCTTCACCGGCACCGTGCTCGGACCGTTGAGCGTCGGCGTGTTCAGGTCGGCGCAGTTCTCCGAGCCGGTCGTGCTCACGCTCGGCCAAACCCTTCCCGATACCGACATCATCCTGTCGGATCTGCGCGGTTACGAAGCCCGTTTCTCGCTGGGCGAATCGACCCAGACGCTATCGTTGGATCTCAGGCGGTGATCATGAAGCGAACCGGAATCGTCCTCACGCTCCTCGCGCTCCTCAGCCTCGCCTTCGGGCAAGGCAACCTGGAGCCACTTCCCTCGGACGGCCGCTTCGACGAGCCGGTGGAGTTCACCACCGGCGTGTCGGGCGAGGCGCTGCCAGTCATGGTCATCGCTCTCGCCAGGTCGGTGGGCCTGACCGCGATCACCGACGACGTGCCCAACATCACGATCGTCTACGACATCGGCGATCCCAAGCCGTTCCGCCAGGTGTGGAACATCGTCCTCACGCTGAACGACCTCGACTACGTGCTGCTCGATAACGACGTCGTCGTCGTCGGCAGCTCCGCGAGCGTGGCTCGTCTGCGCGCTCCCGAGGTCGCGGCCGCGCCGGCCGCCACCGAGCCGGCCGCCAGCGCGCGCGAGCAGCGCTTCTACCGCGTCTCGGGCAACGTCGACGGCGCCCTGCGGATCCTCGAAGTCGCCGGCTACGAAGCCGAGTCGATCGAAGGCATGCAGACGCTGGTAGTGATGGCGACGCCCGAGGAGCACACCCGGGTCGGCGCACTCCTCGAGCAGTACGCCAGCGCCTCCGAAATGGTTCCGCTGGAGCAGCGCACCTACTTCCTCTCGAACGCCCGTGCCACCGACCTCGCCGGCGTGCTCCAGGCCACCCGCACCGCCAGCGACAGCGGTGAAGGCAGCGAGAGCGTCGAACGGTTCAGCGTGGTGGCCGACGCGCGCACCAACAGCGTGATCGTCACCGGCACCGCGACCGATCAGGCCACGATGTCGGATCTGATCCGCGAGCTCGACAGGGCGCAGCGGCAGGTCAACGTGCAGATCCGCATACAAGAGGTCGTCAAGAGCGTCAGCTACGACCTCGGCCTCGACGTCACCGGCGGCTTCGGTCAGATGAGCGCCAGCATCCTCGACACCGGCCTTAGCTTCATCTTCGACACGGCTGCGGCGGTGTCGAGCTTCAACATCCTGGCGGTCCTCGACGCGCTCGAGACCCAGGGGCTGTCGCGCCGCGTCGACGATGGCAACATCACGGTCCTCGACAATGAGACCGGCACGATCCAGTCGGGCGGCACGATCTTCATCAGCATCCCCGGCGCCAGCGAGAACATCGAACGCGAGATCCCCTACGGCGTGCAGTTCGAGGTGACCCCGCGGATCGCCAACGATGGACGTGTCACCCTGGTGATCGTCGCCAAGGTCGAGGACGTGCTCTCGACGACCAACGACCCCTCGTTCCTCGAGCTGTCCACCAGGGCGGTCTCCTCCACCGTGACGCTGGAGCCCGGCCAAACGGCGCTCCTCGGCGGCCTGCTGCAGAGCAACTACAACCTGACCAAGAAGCGCGTGCCGATCCTCGGCTACATCCCGATCATCGGCGAGCTGTTCGGCAGCACCGTCCAGGAAGACGAGAACATCGACCTGCTGCTGGTCGTGAACGCGATGGTCATCGACTGACCTCCCGGGACGCCGGCCTCGGCCGGACGTCCGCAAGAAGACTCCACCGCCAGGCGCCCGGTCGATCACCACCGGGCGCCTTCGCGTGTGGCGCGCCGCTAACCGCCTCTGGCGCGTCCCAGCCGCATGCTAGATTGACCGGATGCTCAGGTACTTGTCGGCCGGCGAGTCGCACGGCCCCGGCCTCATCGCTTTGCTCGACGGGGTGCCCGCCGGACTGCATCTCAGTGCACCCGACCACATCGATCCGTGGCTGAGGCGCCGCCAGGGCGGCTACGGGCGTGGCCAGCGCATGGTGATCGAGACCGACACCGCGGTGATCAGGGGCGGCGTCCGCGCCGGTCGCACTACCGGCTCCCCCATCGCCTTCGAGATCGTCAACCGCGACCACGCCAACTGGCGCGAGGTGATGGACGTCGCAGCCGGCAACGAGCCGCGCCGCCGCTCGCTGACCGAGCCCCGCCCCGGACACGCCGACCTTGCCGGCGGCATCAAGTACGGGCACAAGGACCTGCGCGACGTGCTCGAGCGCGCGTCGGCGCGCGAGACCGCCAGCCGCGTCGCGGCCGGCGCCGTCGCTCTGCGCTTGCTGGAAGAGGTCGGCGTCCAGGCCTGCGCGCGAGTCATTAGCCTCGGCGGCAGCGACTGCGGCGGCACGATGGACTGGGAGCGCCTCGACGCGCTCGACGCCAGCCCGTTGAGGACCTTCGACGAGGCAGCCCAAGACCGGATCATCGACCTGATAGACGCCGCCAAGGAGCGCGGCGACACCCTGGGCGGCGTGGTCGAGGCGCGTTTCCGCGGCGTTCCCGTTGGGCTCGGCAGCCACACCCAATGGGACCGCAAGCTCGACGGTCGCTTGGCGCAGGCGGTGATGAGCGTGCCGGCCATGAAGGGCTGCGAGATCGGCGACGGTTGGGCCAACGCCGCGCGTCCCGGCAGCGCGGTGCACGACGCGATCGTCGGACGCTCAGGCGGCCGCTATTTGCGCGAGACGAACCGCGCCGGTGGCCTCGAAGGCGGCATCACCAACGGCGAGGAACTGGTCGTGAGGGCCGCGATGAAGCCGATAGCGACGCTCATGCGGCCGCTGCCGACGGTGGACGTGGTGACCCACCAGAAGGCCGACGCCTCGCGCGAGCGCTCCGACGTGACCGCCGTGCCCGCTGCGTCGATCGTCGTCCTGGCGATGTCGGCGCTGGTGCTCGCCGAGGCCGTGCTGGAGAAGTTCGGCGGCGACAAGGTCGACGAACTCAAGGAGCGCGTTCAGAGGCACCGCGAGTACGCGGCAGACTACTGACGTGACCGGCTCCCGGCGCCACCTCACGCCCGATCGGGTCGTGACCTGGCTGGCCCTCGCCGGGTTCATGGGCACCGGCAAGAGCCGTATCGGCTGGGAGCTCTCGCGCCGGCTGCAGCTGACCTTCGTCGACACGGACCGCGTCATCGAGCGCGTCAGCTGCATGCGTATCGCTGACATCTTCGAGACCTACGGCGAGAGCGTGTTCCGTGACTACGAGACCGAGATCGTCAAGCGCTGCGTGCGCCTCGACGAGGTGATCATCTCCACCGGCGGCGGCACGGTCGCGAGGAAGGAGAACCGCGACCTCTTGAAGGCCAGGGGCCCGGTGGTGGTGCTCTTCGCTAGTCCCGAGACCATCTATCGGCGCACCCGGCGTCACCGCCGGCCGCTGCTCGAGGGCAGCGACCCGCTCGAGCGCATCCACGAGCTGATGGCCGCTCGCGCCGCTGCCTACGAGGAGGTTGCTGACATCAAGGTCTCGACCGACGGCCGGGACTCCCACGACGTCGTGGAGGAGATCGTCGAACGGTTGCTCGCCTGGCGCACTGCCAAGCAGGTCGGCGCGTGATGACCGACGCCGCAGGCGCCACTGCCGCGAGAGCCTCGCTGACGGTCGCGCTCACGCCGAGCTACCTCGTGCACGTGGGCACCGGCCTGCTGGCCCACGCCCACGAGTTCGTCAGCCACCGCCGGATCGCGATCATCACCGACGACAACGTCGGCCCGCTGTATGCCGCGTCGCTCACGGAGCGGCTGACCAGCGCGGGCCGCAGCGTCACCACCGTGAGCGTCCGGCCCGGCGAGGACAGCAAGCACATCGCGGTGTGGGGCGGGCTTCTCAGCAGCCTGGCGCAGTCCGGCCTCGGCCGCGACGCTGCCGTAATCGCTCTCGGGGGCGGCGTGGTTGGCGACCTGGCGGGCTTCGTGGCCGCCAGTTACCTGCGCGGAGTCGACTTCTATCAGTTCCCCACCAGCCTGCTGGCGATGGTCGATGCCAGCGTCGGCGGCAAGACGGGGCTCGACCTTCCGGAAGGCAAGAACCTCGTCGGAGCGTTCTGGCAGCCGAAGGCGGTGGTCATCGACGTCGACACGCTCAGGACGCTGCCGGAGCGCGAGTTCCGGCAAGGCACCGTCGAGCTCGTCAAGGCCGGCTACCTCGCAGACGCCTCCCTCACGGACGTCCACCTCGGCGACTGGAGTCCCCTGACCGATCCCGCGAGGTTGGCCGACGCGGTGCTGAGGGCCGTCAAGGTGAAGGTCGACATCGTCGCCGCCGACGAGCGCGAGGCTGGCCTCAGGGCCGTTCTCAACCTCGGCCACACCCTGGCGCACGCCCTCGAGACCGCCACCGACAACCGGCTTCAACACGGCGACGCCGTGGCTCACGGGCTCGTCTACGCCGCTCTGCTGGCACGCGCCCGCGGCTGGGCCGACCTCGTCACGGAGTTCTTGCGCCTTCGCTCGTGGGTGGCTGCCGCCCCGTTGCCGCGGGTGCCGTGGGAGACCTTGGTCCCCTTCCTGGAGCGGGACAAGAAGGCTGTTGGAGGCAAGCCGCGCTTCGTGCTGCTGACGGGAGTCGGCGCGCCAACCATAGTCGACGACGTCGACGAGGCCGAACTGAGGCGCGCCTGGGGCGCCCTCGAGGAGCTGGAGGAACAGCGAGCATGAACGAGAAGTTCCTGGTGCTTCACGGTCCGAACCTGAACCTGCTCGGCACTCGCGAGCCGGAAGTCTACGGTGCGACGACGCTGGCCGAGGTCGACGCGTGGCTGGCGCGTCTGGCGGACGAGCTGGGCGTCGCGGTCGAGTGCCGTCAGAGCAACCACGAAGGCCAGCTCATCGACTGGCTGCACGCGGCCGCGGGCGCCGGCTTCGAAGCCGTCATCATCAACCCCGGCGGCTTGAGCCACACGAGCGTCGCTCTCAGGGACGCGATCCTCGGCATCCCACCGGCTGTCGTCGAGGTTCACGTCTCCAACGTGCATGCCCGCGAGGAGTTCCGCCGCCGCGGGATGACAGCCGGAGCCTGCCTCGGCGTCATCACCGGCCTGGGAACGGCCGGCTACGGCTTGGCGTTGCGCTTCCTGGCTGAGCGCGCCCGCGGCTAGGAGCGCAGGAAGCTCTCGGTCGCCGAGGCAACCTGGGGCAGGTCGTCCAGCGACGCGAGCCCGAATTCGACTAGGAACCGGTCGGTGGTCGCGTACATCAGCGGGCGTCCCACGACCTCCTTGTGCCCAACCGAGCGGATCAGCTCGCGCTCCTGCAGCGTCTCGAGCGTCGACACGCACGAGGCACCACGAGCCACCTCGAGCTCGCCGCGAGTCACCGGCTGGTGGTAGGCGATCAACGCCAAGGTCTCGATGGCGGCGTTGCTGAGCGCCGGCAGCGGCGCCGGCGCCAGCAGCGCAGCCAACTCCGGAACCAGCTTCGGCGAGACGACCAGGCGGTAGCCGCCGGCGACGTGTTCGACCTCGATGCCGAGGCCGCCGGCGCGCAGTGACGCGTCGAGCCGCTCCACGGCCCGTTGGATGCTCGACTCCTCGAGGCCCAGCAGCGGCGCCAGGTCCCGCTCCGCCAGCGGTTTGCCGGCGGCCAGGAGAGCCGCGCAGAGAAGGCCCTGAACACGGTCGGGAACGGCGACTGACTCCACTGACTCCACTGCAGCAATCGTACCAAGCCGCACAGGGCTCCTGATTCAACGCCGCAGCCACACCTCGGGCGCGTTCTCTGGCGAGAACCCCACGACGAGCTCTTGGCGACTGACGGCGACGGCAACACGCGCTTCGACGACCAGGCTGAAAGCCCCGGGAGGCTGGTCGGCAGCCTGGAAGGTCACTGCCGCGGGCGCCACGGCTCCCCAGGGTCCCAAGGTACCGCTGGTCGGCGTCTCCCCCGTCGCCACGAGCTCGCGCAGTTCCGCCACCGCCAGCGCCAGTCCGCTGGCAGCCGCCTGCCGGGCCGCCAAGGCGGCCACCGCCGAGCGGGCCGCCTTGGCCTCGAGGTTCACCAGGAACGCCGATGCGAACAGCGATCCGCCCACCAGCACGATCACCAGCAGCACCAACGGGACCGCCATGCCGGCTGCGGGGCCGCTTGGCACGTGCCGGGGGCCGCGCCGCCGCGAGGTGACGCTCACCACCGGGTCACCTCCCCTCCACGGCGGCCAGCGGTCGGTTCGGCAGCTCGATGACCAGCGGCCGCGTGACCTGTTCGGAACGAAGCTCGAGGACGACAGCGCTCACCCTTCTCGGCGCGTGACCGCTGAGCTCCTCGGTGCCCGACGGTGCGCCGGAGTCGATGAGCGAGACAACCCGGAGGCCGGTGACGCCTTCGACCAGAGGCTGACGGCTCGCGCTGCCCGAGCGCCGGTAGAGCTGCCAGTCACCCGCCGAGTCCACGCCGGCCTCGAACGTCAGAAGCCTGACGACGGCGGGCCCGGCGAGGCGCTCGTCGACGAACGCGACGGCGAGCGCGTCACCACCGCTGTTTGCCTCTCCCAGGCTGACCAGCAGTTGCGGTGCCGGCAGCACGTCCTCGTCCTGGCCACCGACGTCCGCCGGCGAGCCGGTGGGGAGCGGTCGGGAGGCTGCCAGGCCGATCTCCTCGCTCAACAGCTCGGCCGCGAGGTCGAGCGCGGTCAGGCGCCCGAGCGCGTCGGCGACCGCCGCGGCCTGGCTTCGCTCCGACCGCAGGCTGGCGGCGGCCATCACCCCGACCACGGCGGCCACCGCCAGCGCCACCAACGCCTCCACCAAAGTGAAGCCGCCTGCCTGCGCTGTACGGGCGGTGCGCCTCACGGCTCTGCACCCTCGCCGAGCTGGCCAGCCTCCGATGCGGACGCCGGCTGGAAGGGAGCGGCTTCGAGGGGCCGATAGACGGCCCCCGCCACCTGGAAGCTGCGGCCTGCCGAGGTCTGCAGTTCGATGGCGAAGCTCTCGGCGACGCAGCCTTCCGCCAGGCAGCCGGCCAGCGCCTGGCACGACCAGCCCGCCGGCAGCCAGGCGGCGACGTGGCAGGTGCCGGCGGTCACCGGCAACTGCCGTTGAAGGGCCGCCTCGGCCGCCAGCAGCGCCGCCGCCGTCCTGACCACCGCGACGCCGCGCGTGGCGCGCAGGTTGGCCAGCTGCAGGCCGCTGAACGCGCTCACCACCACCGCCAACAGGGCCAGCGCGATCAGCGCCTCTATCAGCGTCACTCCACGGCGTGCCGACAGCATCAGCGCCGCTCCACGCGCACGCGCCCGAGGCTCGACACGATCACTGCGGCAGAGCCGCGCACCCCCTCGAGGACCACGGTGCTGCTGATCACGCCGCCTCCCGCGCAGGTGCGGCCACTCCCGGAAGGCAGCCACACCACCCCGCCGGTCGGCCAGGCAGACACCACCCGGACCCCCGGGTGCTCGGCGAGCCTGAGCCCCGCCAGGTCCACTCCGCCGGCGCATTCCGCGCCGTCACCGGCCTGGGCGGTGGCTACGAAACCGAGAGTCGAGCCGACGACCGCGACGCTGGCGCCCCGCAGAAGCGCCTCGTGACGGGCAGCGATCAACAACCCCCTGAGGGCCTGGGCAGCGCGAAGCTCGGCCGCCGGCCGCAGCGCGAGGGCCACGGCACCCGCGGCCACCGCCACCAACGCCAGCACCAACAGCATCTCCAGGAGTGTGAGACCGCCGGCCCGAACGCGCATGCCAGCAGCGTAGTCCCCCCGCCGCCGGCGTTCGGAGTGCCCTGCTCAGTTGCCTAGCTGGAGACGATCAGCGCCCCACGAGCCCGAGCTCTGTCGCGCGCCGCACCGCGCTCAGGCGGTCGTTGACCTCGAGCTTCTGGTAGACGCGCTCGAGGTAGTCCTTCACCGTGTCAGGACTGAGGTCGAGCTGCCTGGCGATCGCCTTGTTCGTGAGGCCGAGGCTCAGCAGCGCCAGCACCTCCTCCTCGCGCTTGGTCAACTCCGGCAGCGAGGTGCGGGGCATCCAGTCGCGCTGGGGATCGGCGAGAATCGCCGCCAGCAACCGCGCCAGCTCCTTCGGTGCGGTCTCCTTGGAGAGGTAGGCTGTCGCCCCCGCTTGGCGCGCCGCCTCGATGACGCCAGGCTCCTCGTAGGTGGTCAGCATCACGATCACCGGCGGTGAGGCGGTCTCCTTGAGTCGGCGGCAGACCTCGATGCCGTCGATGCCGGGCATCCTGACGTCCAGCAGCACCGCGTCGACATCGGTGGCGGCGGCCCGCGCGAGAGCCCGCTCGCCGTCCTCGGCCTCGCCCGCCACCGTGAACCCTTCGGCTCCCAGCGCCATGGCGAGACCGAGCCTGAAGAGCGGGTGGTCGTCGACGATCAGCACCCGACGCGGCGCGCTCACTGCGGCGGTCCCAGGTAGGCGAGCAGCGAGGTGCCGTCGTCACTGGAGCCTTCGGCGACCAGCCGGCCGCCGTGCGCCTCGAGAACTCGGCGGGCTATGAACAGGCCGAGCCCGCCGCTGCCGGCAGCGTAGCGCCGTCCCGCGATGGCGGCTCCCTGGTCGTTGAACGGCTGCGCCAGGTCCTCGAGCGGCGCCCCGAGGCCGGGACCGTCGTCGGTGAGACGCACCAGCCCTTCGAAGAGGTCGATGTGGATGTGGCTGCGCGCGTACCTCACGGCGTTGCTCACCAGGTTGTAGAGGGCGCGCTCGAGCTCGCGACGGTCCACCGTCGCGTTCGCCTCGCCCTCGACGGTGACACTCAGGCCCCGCTCTGCGATCAGGGTCTCGAGCCTGGCCACGATGGTCTCGACCAGTTCGCGGACGTCGACGGGCTCGCGGCGCAGCTGCGGCTCGAGACCTTCGAGCCGATGGGCATCGACGAGCTTCTGGACCAGGTCGATCAGAGAGGTGAGCTCGAGGCCGATTCGCGCCACCACGGCGACGCGTTGTTCCCGCGACAGGCTGCTGTCGTCGCGCACCACTCCGAGCAGGTTGGTGGACGCCACCAGCGGGGTCTTGAGGTCGTGCATCAACGCCGCCAGGAACGCTCCACGCCGCGACTGCTCCTTCTCGACCTCCGCCAGCAGGCCGTTGAAGGCGTCGGTCAGCGCGGTGATCTCGGCAGCTTGGTCGGTATCCGGCTCGAGGCGCGAGGCGGCCAGCCGCACCGAGCCGCTTCCCGTGCCGCGCGCGGAGCGCAGGTCGCCCAGCTCCCTGGTCAACCTCAGGAGCGGTGCCAGCAGCATCCCGGAAAGGAGGTAGCCCATCGCGGCCGAGACCGCCACGACACCGAGCATCCAGAGGCTGACGATGCCGAGGTCGCCGATGCCTTCGCCGGCGCGCCGGTAGGCAGGCAGCACCGCGGCGAGGAACATCACGAGGTTGGGGATGAACGACAGCAGCCCGATCACGAAGGCGAGCTGAGCCCTCAGGCTCAAAGACCTGATCCCGCGGCTACGAACGCCGTCGGTCACCGGGCGGACGAGGCTCGCGCCCACTCACTCCTCCGAGCTCAACACCGCCAGGAACGCTTCCTGAGGTACCTCGACGGTGCCCAACTGCTTCATGCGGGCCTTGCCCTTCTTCTGCTTCTCGAGCAGCTTCTTCTTACGCGTGATGTCGCCACCGTAGCACTTGGCCAGCACGTCCTTGCGGAAGGCCTTCACGGTCGCGCGCGCCAGGATCTTGCCGCCGATCGCCGCTTGCACCGGTATCACGAACATCTGCCTGGGTATCACCTCGGCCATGCGATCGACGATGCGCCTGCCCATCTCGTAGGCCTTGTCGCGGTGGGCGATGACCGAAAGCGCATCGACCTTCTCCTCGTTGACGAGGATGTCGACCTTGACGAGGTCGCCGGGCCGGTAGTCGGTGATGCGGTAGTCCATCGAGGCGTACCCGCGCGACAGCGACTTCAGGCGGTCGTGGAAGTCGTAGAGGATCTCCCCGAACGGCACCTCGTAGCGCAGCTCGACGCGGCGCCCGTGATAGAGCATGTCCTTCATCACCCCGCGCCGCTCCTGGAGCAGGCCCATCGCGGCGCCGACGTACTCCTCCGGCAGGAACACCGACAGCGCGACCCACGGCTCGCTGATCGACTCGAGCCGGTCGGGGGTTGGCAACTCGCTGGGGTTCTGCACGTCGAAGGCAGCGCCGTCGGTGGTGACCACCTGGTAGACCACTGCCGGCGCGGTGGCTATCAGCGCCAGGTCGAACTCGCGCTCCAGGCGCGCTTGCACGATGTCGGCGTGCAGCAGCCCGAGGAACCCGCAGCGGAAGCCGAAGCCCAGCGCCTCGGACGTCTCCGGCTCGAACGAGAAGGCGGCGTCGTTGAGGCGCAGCTTCTCGAGCGCCTCCCTGAGCTTCGGGTAGTCCTCGCTGTCAGTCGGGTAGAGCCCGCTGAACACCACCGGCATCGCGGGCTTGAAGCCCGGGATGGGCACCGTCACCGGTCGCGCAACGGAGGTCACGGTGTCGCCGATCTGGGTGTCGGCGATCTCCTTGATCGCGGCGGTGAACCAGCCCACCTCGCCGGCCTTGAGGCTGTCGGCAACCGTTGGCTGCGGCCGGAAGAAGCCGACCTTGTCGACCTCGAACTGCTTGCCGGTCGAGAACACCTTGACGATGTCCTTGGGGCGAATCTCCCCGTCGAACACGCGCACGAACGCGATCACGCCCTGGTAGGCGTCGTAGACGGCGTCGAAGATCAGTGCGCTGAGCGGGGCGGCGACGTCGCCGCTCGGACTCGGCAGGTGCTTGACGATCGCCTCGAGCACGGCGGCGACGTTCTCGCCGGTCTTGGCCGACACCGGCACGGCGTGGTCACCGGGGATGCCGATGACCTCCTCCATCTCGGCGATGGCGGCCGGCACGTTGGCCGCCGGCAGGTCGATCTTGTTGACCACCGGCAAGACCTCGAGACCGTTGTCGACGGCCAGGTAGGCGTTCTGGATGGTCTGGGCCTCGACGCCCTGGGCGGCGTCGATGACCAGGAGCACGCCCTCACAGGCGCGCAGGGCGCGCGATACCTCGTAGTTGAAGTCGACGTGTCCGGGCGTGTCGATCAGGTTGAACATGTACGTCTGGCCGTCCGCCGCCCGATAGTGGAGCCGGATCGGCGTCGCCTTGATGGTGATGCCACGCTCGCGCTCGAGCTCCAGCGAGTCCAGCATCTGGTCACGCTTCTCGCGTTCCGACACGCTCTGAGTCAGCTCGAGGATGCGGTCGGCCAGCGTGGACTTGCCGTGATCGACGTGCGCGATGATCGAGAAGTTGCGGATCTGCACCGGCTCAGTCTAGCCCAGAGCTCATGGGGCTCCCCTGGCCAGGGATGTCGCGGCCTCGACGTCCAGCGTTGCCCCCGCCGCCGCCGCGGCGGCATGCGCCGCCTCGCCGAGGCGCTCACGCACCGCATCGCGCAACCCGGCCTGCCACTGCAGCCACCCCGGTTGCAGCGGCGAACCGATGAGGGAGCGCAGCGCCTCGGCGGCCGACCAGAGCTGCACGGCGGCGCGGTCGTCGCCGCGCTCGGCAGCCAGGACCGCGTGGACGTCCCAGGAGTAGGCGAGGCCCCAGCGGTCACCGGCAGTGGCCCGAAGCTCGAGGGCTTCGTGCGCGGCCGCGGTCGCACCGAACGAGTCACCACAGCGCAGGCGCGCCAGCGCCAGGTTGTTGAGAGCCGTGGCGCTACCTTGCCGGTCGCCGGCAGCGCGGCAGCGGGCCAGCCCCTGCTCCAGCCGCTCGCGCGCCTCGCCGATATCGCCCCGCAACCAGGCGGCCCACCCGAGGTTGTTGAGGCTCGATCCCTCGTAATAGGGGTCGCCAAGCTCGCTCGCCGACGTCACGGCGTCAGTGAGCCACTTGACCGCCTCCTCGGGGTCGCCGAGGTCGAGAGCGAGGACGCCGAGGTTGTTGAGGATACCGGTCGCCGCTTCAAGGTTGCCGTGGCGGCGGTGCAGCTCGAGTCCCTCGAGGTAATGAGCCCGCGCCGCTGCCGTGTCGCCGCGTCTCGCGGCGGCGAGCCCGGCTCCGATGGCGACGCGCGCCAGCGCCGGTTCATGAGCTATCGCGCGCGCCACCTCGCGACTGGCGGCGTAGTACTCCTCGGCTGCCTGGTAGTCGGCCAGGCCCAGCGCCAGGCCACCCGCCGTGTTCAGGGCGGCGGCCAGAGCCAACGACGGCCTGGCGTCCGTCCGACTGGCTAGCACGCGCTCGACGTGGGCGCGCCCCTCGCGTAGCAGTCCGCGAGCCAACCAGAAGCGCAGCAGCGGCGCCGCGAGCCGCAGGCCGAGGTCGACGTCGTTGACCTCTTGTGCCCAAGCGAACGCGTCGTCGATGCTGGCGCGCTCGGCGTCAAGACGTTGCAGCCAGGCCACCTGCCCGGGCCCGGGCGAGCGTCCAGCGACGTGCTCGACGAGTCCCAGAACGAATCGCGCCAAGCGCTCGCGCGTGCGTGCCGGCTCGCCCGGGGCCTCGGCCAAGGCCTCGCCGAGGAAGGTGAGCAGCAGCGGATGGACGTCGAAGCGGCCCCCACCCGAGCGCAACAGCGCCTTGTCGACGAGCGCGGCGAGCAGCGCGAGGTTGGCGCCGGCGACCGAGGCGGCGGCCTCGCGCGAGAAGCCGTCTCGGAACACCGCCAGACGCGGGAAGACCTCGCGTTCGGCCTCGCTGAGCAGCGACCACGAGTGGGAGAAGGCGGCTCGCAGGCTGCGGTGCCGCTCCGGTACGTCCGGCGCACGAGTCGCGAGGAAGTCCGGCGCACGGGCGATCTCGGCAGCGATCTCGGCCACCGACAGCACCCGCGTCCACACCGCAGCCAGTTCGATGCCCAGCGGGGAGCCGTGCACCGCCTGGCAGATGGCCGCCACCGAAGGCAGTTCGTCCGGGGCCGCCTCGAAATCCGACCGCACGCGCCTGGCCCGGTCGAGGAACAGCGCCACAGCATCGGAAGCCGCCGACTCCTGCGACCGGGCCAGCCCGTCGACGCGCACCACCCACTCCTGGGCGAGCCCCAGGCGCTCGTGGGAGGTCACGATGACGTCGAGGCCGGGCGAGCGTGACAACAGCACGGCCAAGGCGGCCGCCCCCGCGACTACCAGCTGCTCGAAGTTGTCGAGCACCACCAGCTGGTGGCGCCGAGCGAGCTTGCTGGCAAGGTCCTCGACCGGTTCCACCTGGGCGTTGATCGTCAGGCCCAAGGCGTTCGCCACCGCCCGCGCCATGTCGTCGACGGTCCGCACCGCGGCGAGAGGAACGAACGCGGCGCCGTCCGCGTACTTGGCGGCGAGTTCGCGAGCCGCCTCGATGGCCAGCCTCGTCTTGCCGATGCCGCTGGGGCCGACGAGGGTCACGAGGCGGCCGTCTTCCGGGGTGAGCCGGGCGGCGATCTCGGACAGCTCCAGGTCGCGGCCGACGAACGTCGTGCCGGGCGTCGGGAGGGCCGCTGTCCCTGGAGTTTCGCTCGGGGCCGCGACAGGCGTCGGCGGCGGCTCAGCGACGGCGACGGGGCGCGCGGCAGCCTCCTCCAGCCGCCTGGCCAGAGCCAGCGTGCCGACCGACGGCGCCAGCGCGAACTCGCGCTCCAGGCGCCTGCTGAACCTCTCGAAGAGCCCCAGGGCGGCACCGGGAGCGTTCGCCTCGAGACCGAGCGCCATGCGGCTGGCCATCGCGTCCTCGTCGAATGGGTCGAGCACTAGCAAGCGCTCGACGGTCGCCACCGCCTCGGCCAGACGGCCCGCCGCCCTCTCTCGTTCAACGTGGCTCACCAGCGCCTCGCGCGCCGCCGCGTGCAGCTGCTCGCGCTCGACCTCCAGCCACCTCGCGAACTCGCTGTCCTCGTAGCCCTCGAGGCCGTCCATCAGCGCGCCGCGGTAGACCCGTCGCACCGCTTCCCCGTCGGCCGCGGTCAGTTGCGCCCTGAGAACCTCGACGTCCGTGGCCACCCCCCAGCGGGCCCGCTGCGGCTCGACCTCGAGGTCACCGGCCCCGAAGGCCTCGGTCAGCGGCCTCGCGCGCCGCAGAAGCTGGCGGAGGTTCTGCATCGCCGTGCCGTCGTCGACGTCCGGCCACCACAGCGCGGCGAGGCGCGGCCGCTCCACCCAATCGCGTTGATAGGCGAGGTAGGCGAGCAGCTGATGGCGTTTGTCCGGCGAGAACACGTGCCCGCCCGCAGCGTCTTCGATCCCGGCCCCGCTCGCGAGCCGCGGCCGGCCGAGCAGAATGAGGAGAGGCGCCCCGGAGCCGCTGGTCATCTGTGCGCATTCTAGGCGGCGCGAAGCGGGGACGCAGCGGAATCCGCCGGTCCCGTGACCCAGCTTGTGACTCGCTTCACAAAGGTCACGGTCGGGTCACAGTCAGGTCACGGAGCTCCACGCAAACTGCGCTCGTTGTCCCCAAGGCGGCTACCACGGCCGACCACAAGGCACATCGAGGAGAGCGAGATGCAAGCAACCAACAACAGCAAACCGGGCCCGTTCGCCCGCCGCGCTCGCCGCGGCGCGACCGCGATCCTGCTGGCCCTGAGCGCAGCCCTGCTGGCTGCCTGCAGCGCGCCGGCCACACCGCCACTGCCCCAGCTGGCGTGCGAACTCGAAGGCTACCCCTGCACCTACGCCGAGGTGCCTCTCGAAGTCATCGAGCGCAGCCTGAGCCTCGCGGAAGAGGCTGGCATGATGCTCGAGAACGCCGCAACCATCGACGAGGTGCTGGCATTCTTGCAGGGCCAGAGCGATCTCGCCAGCGCGATTGACTACGGGCACGCCGTCGAGTTCCGCGTGGAAGGCGGCATGCCGGTAGTCATCGACCCGACCATCGACGTTCCGCAGCTCCCAGTCGTGAACGCGATGTCCATGGCAGAACACCCGTCCACTGCAGTCACTGGCGGCCAGAGCGCGGCGAGCGTGTTCGGCGGCGGAGTTCTCGCGCCACAGTCCGTGGTCGGCAGCGGCGACACTCGCAGCGCGCTGGTCCTCTCGCCGTTCATCTCCGACTTCGACGGCCTGGACAGCGGCTCTCAAGCGGCGGCGCTGCTGGCGGCGACCCCGGGCTACGAAGGCCGCGTCACCTACCTCGGAACCACCGATCCTGAGCAGCCAGAGGTGACGGTCCAAGACCTCCTCGACCTCGAGGCGTACGACGTCATCTACCTCGCCACCCACGGCGGCAAGCTCTGCATCCAGAAGAAGACCCCGGACGAGTTGCAGGCGACGGGCACCGGCGACGCCGGCGCCGACTGCCGCGCCGACTTCCTGATCCAACGCTTCACCGGCTCCGCCGCCGAGCTCAAGTCGCTGGACCATCCCGGCATCATCCTGTATCACGGTTCGAAGCACACGTCGATCGCCGTGACCGGTGACTTCTTCCGTCACATCTACCCGGGAGGCCTCCCGAACACCCTCTTCGTGCTGGTGTCGTGCAGCACCTTCACGCCCGAGTTCTACGGCCCCATCGCCGGCGACTTCGGTGTGTTCGTCAGTTGGGACGGCAAGGTCCACACCGATGTTGCGTTGGCCACGCTCAAGATGGTCCAACTGATGTCCGAGAAGGGATGGACTGTCACCGAGGCCATGGACAGCTTGGGCGACCTGCTGGTCGACGAGTACACCGGTGCGGTCATGCGCAGCTCCGACCGCCGCGCCGGCGGCGACCTCAGGTTGCGCGACCTGGTGCGAGTCGAGGACGTCTACACCTTCAACCAGTTCCCGAACGCCTACGAGATCGGCGTCACCGGCGCGCCGGATGACGGACTGGCGGACGAGTTGGTGCTCGACGTGACCGTCGATGGCGTCACGGTCAACTCCGTGTCGTCGTTCGTCCTCAACGTCTGGATCAACGGCACTCCGCGCGTGAAGTCGGCGCTCTCCTCCCTCGGCACCCTGCACGACGACCACACCTGGAACGCCATGGTTGAGGTCCCACTCGGTTTCGATGCGATGGAGGGCGAGGAGATCGAAGTCAAGGTGTGGGTTGACTTGCCCGAGGGCGGCACCAGCGGCGTGACGGCTTCGCCGATGGTCGTCGGCAGCTCCTCAATGCTCGGCAACGTCTGGCAGGGCCAGATCCGCTACGAGAACGCGCGCAATGCCGGCGACTGGACGATGATCATCACGGCCGACGTGACCTTCCAGCGCGAACCCGGCACCGACGCGGCAGATCGCTACCAGAGCTACACTCTGACGGGCGGCACCTACCTGGTCCAGCTGAGTGGCGAGGACGCTCTCGGCTGCACGGTGAGCGGAAACCTGTCCGGCGACCTGGCGGCCGACGAGTACGCCTCGCTGACCTTCGACACGGCGACCTCGCCGATACTCGTGGAGGCGTGGGGCAACTCCAAGACGCCGCCGATGATCGCCGCCGTGGTGTGCCCCGACGGCGATACGAGCACCCAGACCATCGACACCAACAAGGCGTTCCTCAACATCCCCGAGAGCGCCGCCGCCACGGTGTCGAGCTCGACCGCCGTCGGCGTCCACGTGGAGTCCAACAGCGTCAACACCATGACCTGGAACTGGAACCTCTCGATGGTCGAGTGACCGAACGCCTGATCAGCGGCTGGGCCGTTGCCATCAGCGCCGCTGCGGCAGCGACCGAGCACTCACCCGCGGAGCGCCGCGAAGAACGCCTTGAGAAGCCGGCTACTGGCTTCCGCGAGCACGCCCCCGATTACGTCGGGGGCGTGCTTCCACTCGCCCACCCGGAGGTCGACGACGCTCCCGAGCGCTCCCTCGCGCACGTTGTCGGCCCCGTACACGACACGCGTCAGCCGCGTCTGCATGATCGCTCCGAAGCACATCGGGCACGGCTCCAGCGTCACGTACATGGTGGCGCCGGCGAGCCGCCAGTCCCCGCTCTTGGTGGCCGCAGCGCGCAGGGCCAGGAGTTCCGCGTGCGCGCTGGGGTCGTTCTCCTCGCGAGTCCGGTTGTGGGCCGCCGCCAGCAGCTCACCGCCGGACACGACGACGGCTCCGACCGGCAGTTCCCCGGCTGCGGCGGCGGCCGCAGCCTGCTCGAGCGCCAACCGCATCCAGGAACGGTCGGCGGCGAAACCGCCGGAGGTCTCCCGAACCCCAAGCGCTGGACCGCCGGCGCCGGCGAAGCCGCTGGCCGCGCCCACACCTTCCAGCCACAGGATCCTGCCGCCGCCTTCGAGCAGGAGCAGCGCGTCGCGCTCCTCGCGGGGCACCTTCAAGTCGATCAACAGGTCGGAGAGCAGGCGGCCGCCGCCCGCCAGCCGCATCCGGTCGCCGTCCGAGCGGTGCCTGAGCCTCAGCTCGCCGCGAACATCTGCGAGCGCGGCGGCCTCGGGCAGGCCTGCAGGATCGCCACCGAGCCTCTCGACCGACGCGGCCACGCTTGCCGGGTCGCTGACGACCAGCGGCCGCGAGAGCACCGCCGAACGCTTCTCCACCACGGCCAGACGCCCGTAGGCAGCCCGCAACAGCCTCCCGCGGGCGAGGCTGCGGCGCCACGGTCGTCCGGGACGCTTGAGTGCGCCCCTGGCATCCTCGATCAGGTCGAAGCCGGGCTCGACGCCGGCCCTCGCTAGCATCCCCGCGATCGCCGCGCGCTGCACGGCGGCCGGTGCACGAGCGACGGCGGCGATGTTCAGCGGCCCCCTGCCGTAGAGCCGTCGAGCGAGGTCGTCGACTGCGTCACGCGCCTCGCCGAGGCCGGCGGCCGTGCGAGCGAGGTGGGCGGGCGCGTGCGGGTAGCGTTCTTGCAGCAGCGGCAACACGCTGTGCCGGAGCCAGGCCCGCTCCTGGCCCGCCACGTCCACGTTGCTGGCGTCCTCGCGCCAGGTCTGCGGCAGGCCGCGCAGGTAAGCGCGAAGAGCCGTGCGGGTCACCTCGAGCAGCGGCCTCACGACCAGGCCACGTCGCGCCGGCATGCCGGCTGGGAACGCGCTGCCGCGCAGGGCCTGCCTCAGGAAAGTCTCGGCCTGGTCGTCGAGCGTGTGCGCCACCACGATGCCGCTGGAGCCGTGCTCACGGGCGGTCTCGTGCAGGAACGAGTACCGGACCCTCCTGGCAGCCTCCTCGAGGTTCCAGCGCCGGTCCGCCGCCACCTGCGCGACGTCGACGACCACGGTCTTCAGCTCGACGCCGTGCTCGGCGCACAGCTCGGCGACGAAGCGAGCGTCGGCGGCGGACTCCTCCCGAAGCCGATGGTCGAGGTGCGCGGCCGTGACCTCGTCGCCGCGCTCGCGCGCGAGCTCGAGAAGTAGACGCAGCGCTGCCACGGAGTCCGCCCCGCCCGACAGCGCCACCAGCCAGCGGCGCCCGTCGGGCTGTAGGCGCTCGAGCGCCCGGCTGACGACCTCGAGGAGGTTCACCGGGCCATTATCGCAGCAACCGTAAGACAGGCCCTCGTAGCTGCATATACTTCCGTGATGACCGTAACGCTGATCGTCCTGGACTCCGTCGGGGTCGGCGCGCTACCCGACGCTGCCCGCTTCGGTGACGCCGGCTCCCACACCCTGGATCACGTCGTGACGACCACGCGCACGGAGCTGCCGAACCTCGTGAGGCTCGGCCTGGGCAACGTCCCCGGGGTCGCGTCCCTGCCGGAGGTGAACGCGCCCCTCGCCAGCCACGGCCGACTCGCCGAGCTCTCGCCCGGCAAGGACACGACGACCGGTCACTGGGAGTTCATGGGGGTGGTGCTGGAGCGCCCCTTCCTGACCCTCGAGCGCTTCCCCGACGAGGTGATGGCGGCCTTCGATGCCGTGACCGGCCGCGGCCACCTCGGCAATCGCCCCGCTTCGGGCACCGTGATCCTCGAGGAACTCGGGGAACAGCATCTGGCGACCGGCGAGCCGATCGTCTACACCAGCGCCGACAGCGTCTTCCAGGTGGCCGCGCATGTCGAGGTCGTGCCGCTGGAGACTCTCTACGCCTGGTGCCGCGCAGCGCGCGCGATCCTCAGCGGCGAGCACGCCGTCGCTCGGGTCATCGCCAGGCCCTTCACGGGGCGACCCGGCGCTTTCGAGCGCCTCGGCGCCCAGCGGCACGACTACTCGCTGGCGCCACCGCCGAACGTCCTGGACGCGCTGCACGCGGCCGGGCGCGAGGTGGTGGGCGTTGGGAAGATCCCTGACATCTACGCACACCGCGGCTTCACGCGCGAGGTGCCGGCCGGCAGCAACGACGAGGGCATGGCCCGCACGCTCGAGCTGATGACCCAGAGGCCCGCAGGCCTGGTGATGACCAACCTCGTCGAGTTCGATTCGCTCTACGGGCACCGGCGCGACGTCGACGGCTACGCGCGTGCGCTCGCGGCGTTCGACGCCGGCCTCCCGGAACTGATCGCCGCCTGCGGCCCGGCAGACGCGCTGCTGCTCGTCAGCGACCACGGCAACGACCCCACCTGGCACGGCACCGATCACACACGCGAACACGGTCTGTTGTTGGCGTACTCCCCCGCCTCGGTGGGGAGCGACCTCGGCACCAGGAGCAGCTTCGCGGACGTCGGGGCCACCGTCGCCGAGCTGCTGGGCGTGGCGTGGCGAGGCATCGGGACGAGCTTCGCCGACCGGCTGAGGTGATCGCCAGCGAACGCGCCCCGACCTGAGATCGGGGCGCGGCTTGCATACCTGACTTGCAAGATCCGGGCTGGCTACGTCTTGGCCCGGTTCGACAGCGGCCGGTCTACTCGGTGACCAGCTCGATCAGCGCTTCCTGTACGCCGTCGCCTCTGCGCGAGACGAGCTTGAGGATGCGCGTGTAGCCACCGGGACGATCCTTGAAAGACGGAGCGATCTCGTTCATGAGCTTGCGCTGCACGTCGTGGTCGTGGATGTCGCGGGCGATGAGGCGGCGGGCGTGAAGGTCGCCGCCGCGAGCGGTGGTGATCAGCTTCTCCACGAAGGGCTGGAGGTTCTTGGCCTTGCTCAGCGTGGTCTTGATGCGGCCGTGCTTGAACAGCGCGGTCGCCTGGTTGCGTGCCAGCGAGGTGCGGTGGCTGCTCGAGCGACCGAGCTTACGGCCGGATGACAGGTGGCGCATCTGGTGCCTACTCCCTGAGCTTCAGCCCGCGAGCCGCGAGCCGTTCCTTGATCTCTTCGAACGACTTCTCGCCGACGCCGCCGACCTTCTTGAGCTCGCGCTCGGAGAGGGCCAGCAAAGCGTTGACCGAGTCGATGTTGTCCTCCTGCAGCGAGTGCAGCACGCGGCTGGAGAGCTCCAGGCTCTCGAGGCTGAGAACCTCTTGTCCGCCCGGGGCGCTGGTCTCCTCGGCGGGCCGGGTGGGCGCGACGTAGGCGGGCATCAGCTCTTCGACGGCGGTGCTGCCTTCGCCGTTGAACACCTTGAGCTGCTCGCGCAGCGTTTCGACCGCCTTGTCGAGGGCAGCGCGCGGATCGATACTGCCGTCGGTCCACACGCGCAGGTGCAGACGGTCCCAGTCGGTGCGCTGGCCGACGCGCGTGTCCTCGACGCGGTAGGCAACGCGCCGGATCGGCGTGTAGACGGCGTCGACGGGGATCGAGTTGATGCGGTCCTTGGTGCCGTGAACTTCGGCGGGGACGTAGCCCATGCCGCGTTCGACGCGGACCTCCATGACCAGGCGCCCGCCCTTGGCGAGCGTGGCGATGTGCAGGTCGGGGTTCACGACCTCGGCATGGGACGGGACCTCGAAGTCGGCGGCGGTCACCTCGCCGGGCGACTCGGCACGCAAGGTCAGCGTGACGGAGTCCTCATCGTGCAGCTTCACGACCAGGTCCTTGAGGTTGAGGATGATCTGCATGACGTCCTCGGTGACCCCATCGATGGTCGAGAACTCGTGCAGCACGTCTTCGATGTAGACGCTGGTGACCGCCGTGCCGGGGATCGACGACAGCAGGATGCGCCTCAGGGGGTTGCCCAACGTGACGCCGTAGCCGCGGGGAAGCGGCTCCACGACGAACTCACCGTAGTTGTCGGTGACGTTGGCCTTGAAATCTGGAATGACTTGCACCGGTACCTCCTCGGTAGCGACTCTCGAGCGTTACGCCGCTCAGCGCGAGTAGTACTCGATGACCTGAAGCTCGTTGACCGGGACGACGATGTCCTCGGGCGAGGGGCGGTGCAAGAACTTGCCCTTGAGCGTCTCGGCGTCGAACTCGAGCCAAGGGCTGAGCTTGCCGCGCCGACGGTCTTCGACGTTGGCGTGGATGAACGGGTTCTTCTTGGCCTTGGACGCCACCTCGATGGTGTCGCCGCCGCGCAGGCGGTACGACGGGATGTCGACGCGCTTGCCGTTGACCAGGATGTGCCCGTGAGCGACGAACTGCCTGGCCTGGCGCCTGGTGTACGCGATGCCGAGGCGGTAGACGACGTTGTCGAGTCGCGACTCGAGCAGCTGCAGGAACACCGAACCGGTCGACCCTTCGGCCTTGGCGGCCTCGTGGAACAGGTTGGCGAACTGCTTCTCGGACATGTTGTAGTAGAAGCGCAGCTTCTGCTTTTCGCGCAACCGCACGCCGTAGTCGCTGGGCTTGCGGCGCCGGCGCTGGCCGTGCTGGCCGGGCGGGTAGGGATGGTTCTCCATGTAGCGCTGGACCTTCGGCGTCTCCGCCAGGTTGATGCCCTCGCGCCTGCTGATCTTAACGATCGGTCCTCTGTAACGACCCATGTCTCTCCTTCACCCCTGGTAGGGGTGCGCTCCTTGGTTCAGGGGCGCTTGCGCTTGCGCGGGCGGCAGCCGTTGTGCGGTGAGGGCGTGTCGTCGATGATGCTGCGGACGTTGACGCCGGTGGCCTGGATGGAGCGGATCGCCTGCTCGCGGCCCGATCCGGTGCCGCGGATGACGATGTCGACCTGCGAGACGCCCATGTTCTGCGCCTTGCGGGTGGCGTCGGCGGCCGCCAACTGCGCGGCGTACGGGGTGCCCTTCTTGGAGCCCTTGTAGCCGATCGAACCGGCGGATGACCACGCGACGGTGTTGCCGTCGACGTCGGTGATCGTGACGATGGTGTTGTTGTACGAGGCGTGGATGAACGCCTTGCCCTCGGTGAGGCTGCGCTTGACGCGCCGCTTGGTGCTCTTGGTGGGCTTTGCCATGACTCAGTTCCTCACTTCTTCGTCGCCCGCTTCTTGCCCGCAACCGTGCGGCGCGGCCCCTTGCGGGTGCGAGCATTGGTCTTGGTCGACTGGCCCCTGACCGGCAGGCCGCGGCGGTGGCGCAAGCCGCGGTAGCAGCCGATGTCCATCAGGCGCTTGATGTTCATCTGAACCTCGCGCCTGAGGTCGCCCTCGACCTTGTACTCGCGGTCGACGACTTCGCGCAGCCGGCCGACCTCGGTCTCGGTGAGGTCCTTGACGCGAGTGTCGGGGCTGACCTCAGCCTTGCCGAGGATCTCCTTGGAGCGCGTCAGGCCGATGCCGTAGATGTACGGCAGGGCAGCTTCGATGCGCTTGTCGCGCGGAAGGTCTACGCCAGCGATCCTAGCCACGGTTCACCCCTGCCTCTGCTTGTGTGTGGGACTGGCAGTGCAGATGACGTAGACGCGGCCGTGCCGTCTGATCACCTTGCACTTGTCGCACATCTTCTTGACTGAAGCTCGTACTTTCATCGAAAGCTCCTACTTCCGGTAGACGATCCGACCCTTCTCAGGGTCGTAGGTGCTGATCTCGACGACCACGCGGTCGCCGGGAAGGATGCGGATGTAGTAACGGCGCATCTTGCCTCCCACGTGGGCAAGTATCTCGGGTCCCGCGTCCAACTGGACCAGAAAGGTCGTGTTGGGGCGAGCTTCCAGGACCACGCCTTCGGTACGGATCGTATCTTGCGTCGTTTCCTCTTGGCGTTGTTCGCGTGGCTTCCTGGGTGGACCCGAACGATTACGCGCCATGTACACCTCCGTGAGCGGCGTGAACGGGTTTGCTCCCGCCTGCCGCAGGTTCTGCCGTCAGCACCCAGGGACCATCTTCGGTGATGGCCACGGTGTGCTCGAAGTGCGCCGCCAGGCTTCCGTTCTCGGTGAACGCCGTCCAGTCATCGTCGGCGACGAGAACGCGCGTGCGCGTCTGAGCCACCATAGGCTCTATCGCCAGGACGAGTCCAGGACGGAGAACGGGCCCCGTGCCGGCACGACCGTAGTTGGGCAGCTCGGGTCCTTCGTGGAAGTCGCGACCGATGCCGTGACCCACGAACTCCCTCACCACCCACATGCCTGAGGCCTCGACGACGCCCTGTATGGCCGCGGAAACGTCGCCGAGCCTCTTACCAGGCTGCGCAGCAGCGATGCCGGCGGTCAGAGACCGCTCGGTCACCTCTATCAAGCGCGCAGCATCGACCGTGACCTTCCCGATGGCGTAGGTTCGCGCCATGTCCGAGGCGTAGCCCCGGTAGAAGGTCCCGATGTCGATCGAGAGGATGTCACCGTCTGCGAGCGGTCTGTCCGACGGGAACCCGTGGACGACGACCTCGTTGACGGACGTGCAAAGCGTGGCGGGAAAGCCGTTGTAGCCCTTGAAAGCGGGCTTTCCGCCCCGTGAGAGGATAGCATCTTCGGCAACCGCGTTCAACTCGGCGGTAGTGACGCCAACGGCCAAAGCGGCTTCGACCGCGCCCAAGGCCTCGCGGTTGATGGCGGCTGACTCGGCCATCACTTCGAGCTCGCTGCGGCGCTTCAGGATCACCTGGCGGCTCCCTCGAGGGCAGCCTGGATGCGGCCGGCGACCTCTTCCGGCGACCCGATGCCGTCGACCTTCAGCAGCTTGCCTGCGTCGCGGTAGTAGTCGAGCAGCGGCGCCGTCTGCTCCTGGTAGACCCGCATCCGCGTGCGGATGGTGTCCTCATTGTCGTCGCTGCGGCCCTCTTGGCCGGCGCGTCCGAGCAGCCGCTTGACGAGCTCGCCGGTGTCGACCTGCAGCTCGACGACCGCCGTGATCGGGGCGCCGAGCTCGGCCAGCAGCTCGTCGAGCGCTCGCGCCTGCCCGGTGGTGCGCGGGAAGCCGTCGAGCAGCACGCGCACGCTGTCCATCGCCTCGAGCTCGGACCTGACCATCGCGATGATCAGGTCGTCGGGAACCAGCACGCCCTCGTCCATCAGCACCTTGGCGCGACGGCCGAGCTCGGTGCCGTTCTTGACGTGAGAACGCAGCATCTCGCCGGTCGACAGCTGGCGCAGCGAGCGCGCCTTGGCGGCCATCTGAGCCTGCGTGCCCTTGCCGGCGCCGGGCGGTCCCATGAACAACACGACCTCGTGGCCGACGTCGCTGCCGGCCACTCCGGCCGCGCCGGAGCTGCCCGCCTGGGTCGCTGCGCTGGCGGCGACGGTCACTAGAAGCGCCTCCCGCGGCCCCGGATGCGTCCCTTGTTCACGAAGCCCTCGTAGTGCCTCATCATCAGTTGCGACTCGAGCTGGCGGAGCGTGTCGAGCGCGACGCCGACCATGATCAACAAGCCGGTGCCGGAGAACACGAACGCCAGCTGCGAGGTGCCTGTCAGCCACGCCAGCACCTGCGGCAGCGCGTTGACGGCACCGAGGAAGAGGGCGCCCCAGAGAGTGATGCGGGTCGTGATCCTGCTCAGGTGTTCGGTGGTCGGCTGGCCCGGCCTCACGCCGGGAACGAAGCCGCCGTACTCGCGGAGGTTCTCGCTGATGCGCCTGGGATCGAACGAGATCTGCGTGTAGAAGTAGGTGAAGCCGACGATCAGCAGCGTGCTCACGACCAGGCCCTGCCACTGCGCAGGGTTGAACCAAGCGCCGACGCTCTGAAGCCACAGGATCTGCGGAAACGCTCCGATGAAGGTCTGCGGCAGGATCAGGATCGCGACCGCGAAGATGATCGGGATGACGCCGGCGGCGTTGAGACGCAGCGGGATGTAGGTGGTCTGGCCGCCCATCACCTTGCGCCCCACGACCTTGCGTGCGTACTGCACCGGTATTCGCCTTTCGGCCTGCTGCACCGTCACCATGCCCGCGATCGCGACGATCAGCAGCACGAAGTAGATGATCAGGCTGAAGACGTTGCTCTCGCCGGTGCCGATCAGCGCGAACTGCTGCCCGAGGGCTCCCGGGAACGCCGCCACGATGCCGGCGTAGATGATCAGCGAGATCCCGTTGCCGATCCCGTACTCGGTGATCTTCTCACCGAGCCACATCACGACCGTGATGCCGGCGACCTGCGTGATCAGCACGACGAACCAGAAGAACGGCCCGTTGCTCCAGCCGACCTTGAGCGCGCCGCTGGGGCCAATCAGGGCCACCGCCAGGAACACCGCCTGCACCGCGCCCAACGCCGTGGCGCCGAGGCGCGTGTACTGCGTGATCTTCTTGCGGCCTTCCTCGCCCTCCTTGGAGAGCTTCTCCAGCGGCGGGTAGGTCGATGTAAGCAGCTGGATGATGATGCTGGCGGTGATGTACGGGATGACCCCGAGCGCGGCGATCGAGAAGACCTCGAAGTTACCGCCCGAGATGAAGTTGAGCAGCGAGAAGATGTCGCCGCCGAGCACCCCGCTGGCGAGCGCGTCGATGTCGACGCCGGGAGTCGGGATGTGGACCATGAGGCGGTAGACCGCCAACATGCCGATGGTGATGAGCAGCTTGTTCCGCAAGTCCGGGATGACCAGGGCGTTGCGAAAAGCTTGCAGCATGCTTAGTTCTCCTCGGCCGCGGCGTCGGCGTCGGTGTCGTCCTCGGGTGCTGCGACCAGCAGGTCGAGCGTGCCGCCGGCGTCAGCCAGTGCCTTGACGGCGCCCTTGGAGGCGTAGTGGACCTTGACCTTGAGGCCGCGGACGTCGAGCGCACCGGCGCCGAGCAGCTTGACGGGATGATCGGCGCGCCTGATCAGTCCGCGCGCGACGAGGGCGACCGCGTCGACCGCGTCGCCTTCGGAGAACAGGTTGAGGCCCGAGAGGTTGACGATCTGCAGCGGGTCCTTCTGACGCGTGAAGCCACGCTTGGGCAGGCGCATGATAAGGCGAGAGCGGCCGCCTTCCCAACCGGCGCCTCCGCTGAAGCCGCTGCGGCTCTTCTGGCCCTTCTCGCCGCGGCCCGCGGTCTTGCCGCGACCGCTGCCGACCCCGCGGCCGACGCGCTTGCGGTCCTTCTTGGAGCCGGGAGCCGGCTTGAGTTCGTTGAGCTTCACTTCTCTTCCAGCCCTTCGATCTTCAGCAGGTAGGCGACCTTGGCCACCATCCCGCGGGTACTTGGGTTGTCGACGATCTCGCGGGTGTCGCCCTGCTTGCGCAGACCGAGCGCGTTGACTGTGGCGCGCTGATCCTTGGAGACGCCGATGAGGCTGCGTGCCAAGGTCAGTCTCATCGCGCGGCTTCCCGCTCCCGCTTGGCGTCCTCGAAGGTCTTGAGCTGCTTGAGCCCCTCGATGACCGCATAGGCGACGTTGGTCTGGTTGCGCGAGCCGAGTTCCTTGGTCAGCAGGTTGCGGTAGCCGGCCAACTCGACGATCGCGCGCGGAACGCTGCCGGCGATGACGCCGGTGCCCGCTCCGGCGGGCTTCAGCATCACGCGACTGGTGCCGTGCGCGCCGAGCACTTCGTGAGGGATGGTGCCAGGCTCGGCGATCGGCACCTTGATCAGGTTGCGGCGAGCGACGTACTGGCCCTTCTGGACCGCCACGGGGACTTCCCGCGCCTTGCCCAGACCGACGCCAACGCGTCCCTGACGGTCGCCGATGACGACCATCGCCCCGAACCGGAAACGACGACCGCCCTTGTAGGTCTTGGCGGTGCGACGGATGAAGATGACCTTGTCTTCGAAATCGGTGTCAGCCATCAGAACTCGAGGCCTCCTTCACGGGCCCCTTCGGCGAGGGCCTTGACGCGACCGTGGTACTTGAACGAACCGCGGTCGAACACGACGCGCTTGACACCGGCAGCCAAGGCGCGCTCGGCCAGGGCCTTGCCGACGGCGTTGGCTTGCACCGTCTTGTTGCCGCTGAGGCCAAGTGCCTTGCTGTTGGCCTCGGCGAGGGTCACGCCCTTGGTGTCGTCGATGACCTGTGCGTAGATGTGGCGGGCGCTGCGGAACACGCTGAGGCGCAGACGGTCGGTCTCCACCGGGCGGCGCAGCCGGCTGCGGGTGCGGTTTTCGCGGCGCTCCTTGCGGACGAGGGTGATGTTGCTCATGCGTTAGCTGTCTCCTGCCTCAACGCGCCGCGGCCTTGCCAGGCTTGAGGCGAACGACTTCGCCCGCGTACCTGACGCCCTTGCCGTGGTAGGAATCCGGCGGCCTGACGGCGCGGATGTTGGCCGCCACCTGGCCGACGAGTTGTTTGTCGATGCCGCTGACCGAGATCTTCGTGGGCTCCGGCGCCTGGATCGTCACGCCCTCGGGGGGCGTGATCACGACCGGATGCGAGAAGCCCAGGCTGAGCTCGAGGTTGGAGCCCTTCATCTGGCAGCGGAAGCCGACGCCTTGGATCTCGAGGTTCTTGGTGAAGCCTTCGGAGACGCCGGTGATCGCGTTGGCCAGCAGGGCGCGAGCGAGGCCGTGCTGGGCGCGCTCGAAGCGGTTGTCGCTGTTGCGCTTCACGGTCAACACGCCGTCCTCGACCGCCACCTCGAGGACCGGCGCGATGTCGACGCTGAGGTTGCCTTTGGGGCCCTTGACCTCGATGCGGCCGTTGCCGGCCACCTTGGCTTCGACGGCCTTGGGCAGCGAGATGGGAGCCTTCCCGATCCTCGACATCACCAGACCTCGCACACGATCTCCCCGCCGAGGTTGTTCCGGCGGGCTTCGCGGTCGGGCATCAGGCCCTTGGAGGTCGAGATCACGGCGATCCCGAGGCCGCCCCTGACCACTGGAACGTGCTGAGCGCGCGCGTAGGCGCGGCGCCCCGGGCTCGACACGCGTTTGAGCGAGTTGATGATGCTCTTGCGCTTGGGCCCGTACTTGAGGGCGATGCGGAGCTGCGGCTTGCCGTCAACTTCCACTGTCTCCACTCCACCCAGGTAGCCTTCGCTGACCAGTACTGCGGCCAGCGCACTCTTGAACTTGCTCGCCGGCACATCGACGTGCGCCTCGGCGATGGCCGCGGCGTTGCGGATGCGCGTGAGCATGTCTGCGATCGGATCCGTCTGCATTTACCTTCCTCCGTGGGGTCGGTATCCGCGCGTGCGCGTGGACCTTCTCCCCGCAATTGCTGCTTCTGTGGTTGGCGGCTGGTCCGCGGCGGCGCTCGTCGAGCACCCCGCGCTGCGAATCACCAGCTCGACTTGACTACGCCGGGCAGGTAGCCTTTGTGCGCCATCTCGCGCATGCAGATGCGGCACAAGCCGAAGTCGCGCAGGTAAGCGCGCGAACGGCCGCAGCGGCTGCAGCGGTTGATCTGGCGGGCGGCGAACCTGGGGGCCCGAGCGGCCTTGGCGATCTGAGCCTTGGTGGCCACGTGTCTCCTCCCTTACTTCCGGAACGGCATGCCGAGTAGCTCGAGCAGGCTGCGAGCTTCCTCGTCGGTCTTGGCGCTGGTCACGATCGCGATGTCCATGCCGCGCGTAGCGTCGACCTGGTCATAGCTGATCTCAGGGAACACCATCTGCTCCTTGATGCCGAGGCTGTAGTTGCCGCGGCCGTCGAAGCTGTTGGTGGGAACGCCACGGAAGTCGCGGACGCGCGGGAGCGCGATGTTGATGAGGCGGTCGAGGAACGACCACATCTTCACGCCGCGCAGCGTGACCCGCAGGCCGACCGGCATCCCGGCCCGAACCTTGAAGTTCGAGACGGACTTCTTGGCGCGCGTGACGGCCGGACGCTGGAGCGTGATCTGAGCGATCTCGCGCGAGGCCTTGTCCATGACCTTTGAGTCTTCCCTCGCCTCGCCCAGCCCCATGTTGACGACGACCTTCTCGATGCGCGGGATGGCCATCGGGTTCGGGTAGCCGTGACGCTCGACCAGCTGCGGCTGGATCTGCGCGTAGCGCTTCTTGATCGGTAGTTCGATCTTCTGCATCATCCTCACTCGTCGAGTTGGACGCCGCTCTTGCGGGCCACTCGAACCTTCCTGCCGTCGGCCATGACCGTGACCCCGATGCGGGTCGGGGTTGAAGTCTGCGGGTCGATGACCTGGACATTGCTCAGGTGCAATGGCGCTTCCTGCTCAACGAAGCCACCGCGAGGGTTCTCCTGCGTGGGCTTGCGCGCCTTCTTGATGATCTTGACGTTCTTGACCAAGACCTGGCTCTTGTCGCGGTCGACGGCGATGACCTCGCCTTCGGCCCCCTTGTACTTGCCGGCGATAACGCGCACGTTGTCGCCCTTGCGGATGTGGGTCTTGACCCGTGCCATCACAGAACCTCCGGCGCCAGCGAGACGATGCGCATGAAGCGCTTCTCGCGAAGCTCGCGCGCCACCGGTCCGAACACGCGCGTGCCGCGCGGCTCGTTCTGGGCGTTGAGGATGACGGCGGCGTTGCTGTCGAAGCGGATCGAGGAGCCATCCTTGCGGTTGACTTCCTTCTTGGTCCGCACGATGACCGCCTTCACCACGTCGCCCTTCTTGATCTGGGAGTGAGGGATCGCGTCCTTGACGGCCGCTACGATCACGTCACCCACCGAGCCGACGAACTGCTGACCGGTGCCGAGCACGCGGATGCACTGGATCTGCCGCGCGCCGGAGTTGTCGGCCACATCGAGGTAGGTCTCCTGCTGAATCATCGTCGCTTGTCCCCTGACCTACGCTCGGGCCTTCTCGATCAGGCGCGTTACGACGAAGCGCTTGCGCCTGCTGATCGGCCGGCTGGACTGGATCTCGACGAGGTCGCCCACGCTGTAGGCGTTGTCCTCGTCGTGCGCCAGGTACCGTTTGGAGACCGCGATGACCTTGCCGTAGAGCGGGTGTTTGAAGCGCCGCTCGACGTTGACGGTCACGGTCTTGTTGGCCTTGTCGCTGACGACCAGGCCTTGCATGGTCTTCTTCACGTTCTCTCCTCGCCCAGCTCACGGGCAACTGTCAGCAGCCTGGCGATCTCGCGCTTGGCGATGCGGATCCGCCGCGGGTTCGAAGTCTGGCCCACCGCCGACTGGATGCGGAGGTCGAGCAGTTCCTCGCGGCGCTTGGCCACCTCGGCTGCGATCTCGTCCGCGTTCAGGTTGCGGATCTCACTGGACTTCATCGTAGATCTCCCGCTTGACCATCTTGGTCTTGATCGGCAGCTTGTGCGAGGCGAGGCGGAAGGCCTCCTTGGCTTGCTCCTCGGTGACGTTGGCGACCTCGAACAGCACACGGCCCGGCTTGACCACCGACACCCAGTACTCGACGGCGCCCTTGCCCTTACCCATGCGTACTTCCTGGGGCTTCTTGGTCACCGGCTTGTCGGGGAAGATCCGGATGTAGATCTTGCCGCCGCGCTTGAAGAAGCGGCTCATCGTGACGCGGCAGGCCTCGATCTGGTTCGACTTGATCCAGGCCGGCTCCAGCGCGATGAGGCCGTAATCACCGAAGGCGACGTAGTCGCCACCCTTGGTGTCGCCGCTCATGCGGCCACGCATCTGCTTGCGGTACTTGACGCGCTTGGGAAGAAGCATCTTCAGCGGTCCTTACGAGCACGCGGCTTGGCGTCGCGGCCAGCCGGCTTGGCGCCGCCCGGACCTTCGCGTCTGCGCGCCTGCGGCCGGCGGCGGCGCTTCTTGTCGTCTTCCTGACGAGGGCGGGGCAGCACCGCGGCGCGGCGCTGGCGGTCCCCGACGATCTCGCCGTGGAACACCCACACCTTCACACCGATCACGCCGTAGGTGGTGCTGGCGCGGGCGGTGCCGTAGTCGATGTCGGCGCGCAGCGTCTGCAACGGAACGCGGCCGTCGGCGTACCACTCGGGGCGAGCCTGTTCGGCGCCGCCGAGGCGGCCGGAGCAGCGGACCTTGACGCCGCGGGCACCCGACTCCATCGTGCGCTGCACGGCTTGCTTCATCGCCCTGCGGAACGCGAAGCGGCGCTCGAGCTGTTCGGAGATGCGCTGGGCGATCAGCATCGCGTTGGTGTTCGGGTTGGCCACCTCCTGCACGTTGACGGCGATGGTGCCGGGGATCTCGGTGCCGAGCTTGTGGCGCAGCAGCTTGATCGCCTCGCCGCCGCGGCCGATGACCACGCCGGGCTTGGCCGTGTGCACGGTGACGTTGATGTTGTGCGCGGCTCGTTCGATGTCGATGCGCGAGATGCCGGAGTGACCGACGTCTTTCGTGACGATCTCACGGATGCGCTCGTCTTCGGCCAGCAGGCGTGGGTAGTCCTTGGAGGACGCATACCAGTGCGCCGAAGGAACTTTGTTCACACCCAGCCGGAAGCCGACGGGGTTGATCTTATTTCCCACTGCGTTCCTCCAGGACAATCGAGATGTGGCAGGTGCGCTTGCGCATCATGTCGGCCCGGCCGCGGGCGCGGGGCATGGTGCGCTTGAGGGTCGGACCGTCGCCGACCTGCACTTCCTTGACGAAGAGGCTGTCGTCGAACATGTCGTGGTTGTTCACCGCGTTGGCGCGAGCGCTCTTCAGCAGCTTCAGCATCGGAGCGGCGGAGCGCTTGTCGGTGAACCGCAAGATCGCCTCGGCCTCGTCGACCTTCTTGCCTCTGATCAAGTCGGCGACGAGCCTGGTCTTGCGCGGGGTGACGCGCAGCATGCGGAGCGAAGCCTTGGCCTGTGGCACGCTCACTCCTTACGGCTGCCGCTGTGACCGCGGAAGGTACGGGTGGGCGAGAACTCGCCCAGCTTGTGGCCGACCATCGTCTCCTGCACGAACACCGGCACGTGCTGGCGGCCGTTGTAGACGCCGATCGTGTGACCGACCATCTCGGGCACGACGGTCGAGCGGCGGCTCCAGGTCTTGATCACGCGGCGGTCGCCGGAGACGTTGGCTGCGTCGATCTTCTTGAGCAGGTGCTCGTCTACGAACGGGCCCTTCTTGAGGCTGCGAGCCATGACTCAACTTCCCTTCCGGCGGCGCACGATGAAGCGGCTCGACCCTTTGCGCTTGTTGCGCGTCTTGAGGCCCTTGGCCTGTTGGCCCCATGGGCTGACGGGCGGGCGCCCACCGGTGCTGCGACCCTCGCCGCCACCGTGCGGGTGATCGACCGGGTTCATGGCGCGGCCACGCTGATGAGGCTTGCGGCCCATCCAACGCTTGCGGCCCGCCTTGCCGATGACGATGTTCTTGTGCTCCGAGTTGCCGACGCTGCCGACGGTCGCGTAGCACTCGCCATGGAGCTTGCGCAGCTCGCCCGACGGCATGCGGACGGTCACGTAGGTACCGTCGCGGCCCTGGATCTGCAGGCTGGTGCCGGCCGACCGCGCCAGTTGAGCTCCCTTGCCGGGAACCATCTCGACGGCGTGAACGACCGCGCCGACCGGGATGAACCGTAGCGGCATGGCGTTGCCCGGATCCGGCTCGGCCTCCGGACCGCTGACTATCTGGCTGCCGACCTTGAGCTTGTCGGGGGCCAGGATGTAGCGCTTCTCGCCGTCGACGTAGTGCAGCAGAGCGATGTTGGCGCTGCGGTTGGGGTCGTACTCGACCTCGGCGACCTTGGCGGGCACGCCCTCCTTGTCGCGGCGACGGAAGTCGACGACGCGGTAGCGCCGCTTGTGGCCGCCGCCGCGGAAGCGCGAGGTGATTCGGCCGCGGTTGTTGCGCCCTCCGGACTTCTTGATCGGCTTCAGCAACGACTTCTCGGGCTCGGCGCGGGTGACCTCGCCGAAGTCCGAGGTGGTCATGAACCGGCGGGAGGGAGTGTACGGACGGTACTTCTTGGTAGGCATCTTCTCCTCCTCCCTTAGGACAGACCTTCGAGCTGCTCGATGCGCTGCCCGGTCTTGAGCGTGACGATGGCCTTCTTGCGACGAGAAGCGTGGCCGGCGTAGCGGCCGAGGCGCTTGAGCTTGCCTCTGACGTTGACGAGGTTGATCTTGGTCACGTCGACCTCGAACACCGTCTCGATCGCTTCCTTGATCTGGACGCGGTTGGCCTTGGGGTGCACGAAGAACGAGTACTTGCCGTCACCGATCGCGGTGACCGCCTTCTCGCTCAGCACCGGCGACAGGATGACTTCGTGAGCGGTCATTCCTGCACCTCGGCGACGGACTCGAAGAGCGAGGCGTCGGCGATGACGCGATCGGCTCTGAGGATGTCGTAGACGTTCAGGCCCTTGGTCGCGAGCACGTCGACCCACGGCAGGTTGCGCGCCGCGCGGCGAGCCAGCTCGTCGTCGGTGACCAACAGGACCCGCTCTTCGCCGGTGAAGCCGTTCGACTTCGCCCACGCGACGAACTCGCGGGTCTTGCCGGTGACGTTGAACGAGTCCACCAAGGTCAGGCGGCCGTCGTTGGCGCGCGCCGCGATCGCCATCTGCAGGCCGAGTCGGCGCACGCGCTTGGGCAGCGTGTAGTCGTAGTTGCGGGGCTGCGGTCCGAAGCTGACACCGCCGCCGACGAAGATCGGCGCCTTGCGGCTACCGTGCCGGGCACGGCCGGTACCCTTCTGCGGGTAGATCTTCGCGGTCGACCCGGTGACCATGCCACGGGTCTTGGTGGCGGCCGTTCCGCGCCGACGCTTGGCGAGCTGCCACGCGACGACCTCGTGAAGGACCGACTCCTTGGGCTCCGGCAGGTCGAGGGTGACCTTGCGGTCGGTCCCGATGACGTCGATGGTCACTGCCATCACGCGGCCCTCCTGTTCGACTGGCGGACCACGACGAGTCCGCCGTTGGGGCCGGGGACTGCGCCCTTGATCAACAGCAGGTTGTCTTCCGGGCGCACCTCAACGACCTCGAGGGCCAGCGTGGTCACCGGTTCGGCACCATAGCGACCGGCCATCCGCTTACCCTTGTAGACACGACCGGGGAACTTGCGCTGCCCGATCGAGCCGGGGTGGCGGTGCTTCTTCTTGGTGCCGTGCGTCGCGGGCATGCCGGCGAAGTTCCAGCGCTTCATCACGCCGGCGGTGCCGCGGCCCTTGCTGGTGCCGGTGATGTCGACCTTCTCGCCGACAGCGAAGACGTCTACCTTGACCTCGTCGGCTTCCGGAGCGTAGTCGCGGAACTCGACCAGATGACGCTGCGGCTTGACGCCTCCGCGCTTGAAGTGACCGAGCGCGGGCTTGTTGACGCGCTTCTCGGCCACCTCCCCCCAGCCCAACTGGACGGCCGAGTAGCCGTCAGTGGCCGGGCTCTTGCGTTGCACCACGGGGCACGGGCCGGCGAGCAGGACGGTCACCGGCACCAGCCGGTCCCCCTGCCACACCTGGGTCATGCCCACCTTGGTGCCGAGTATCCCTTTCACGTTTAGCGTCCTCCGACCGTCTTGATCTCGATGTCGACACCGGTCG
>CAYNOS010000002.1:120503-122464 GCA_964398985.1 uncultured bacterium | reverse complement strand
ACTGGTCGACACCGCCGTCCTGCACTTCGAAACGAACGTGCTCGCGCCCCCTACTTCCCAGGCCGACTCCCCACCCACCCCAACCCCACGTCCAACTCCGCCCTCAACCGCGCCGCCAGATGCGCCGCGCCAAGCTGCAGGTGACGGATGTTGACGATCTGATGCTCGAGCTTGGGGATCCGGTACCAGGAGAAGCCGCTCTCGGCGCTGAACACGTCGGTCTCGTCGACCCTGCGGTCAACCTCCGCGTCCACTGAGTCCAAGTAGGCCAGCGTCTGCTTCCTGGTGTACGGCTGCGGCAGCAGCGGCAGTCCGCTGGCCGGGTCATCGGGTCCGGCGATGCCGTCCTCATGCTGCACGCCGCCCTGATGCCCCTTCCACGGCCGGAACTCGGCGGACGTGCGGTGCAGGTACAGGTCGGTGAAGTACAGGGTGTGGTACGCGATCTGCCAAGGTGCGTTCCTGACCGCCTGGCTGAGCCACAACTCGTCTGGGCAAGCCTCGATCCCCTCCCGCAGCATCTCCAGCGCCGCATGGTACTGAGCCTTCAGCGCGGAGCGAACGACGTGTTCGGCGGCAGCGTCATGCATAGGGCTTCTCCTCACCTTCCATCACGCGGACCCCATCCAGGAAAGTGTCGAGCGCAGCAGCAACGTGGCTAGGGTAGGGAAGGGGCGGTCAGGTGTTGGTCAGGTAGCGGGTCAAGTGGATCAAGACTGCTACTTCGAACCACCGATGCCCGTCGCGGGCACGACCTCGACACCCGGTCGCAGCGGCCAGGCCTCCTCCCCGGGGTACACGACATACGCCTTGTCGATACCCAAGTCGGTGACCGAGTTCCAGAACCCCTTCGAGAGCGCTGGCTCCAGCGAGTACTTCATCTCGTACCCTACCAAAGGGCGCTTGTCCTCCTTCACGATCAGGTCGAGCTCGGCTCCGGCAGCGGTGCGGTAGAAGGTCGCGTCGCGCGGCTGCGTCATGTTCAACAGCTGCTCGATGAGGAAACCCTCCCACGATGCGCCGAGGACCGGATGGCCGTGCAGCTCCTCGAGGTCAGGTATGGCAAGCAACGCGTGCAGGAGTCCGGAATCTCGCAGGTATACCTTAGGCGACTTCACCAGCCGCTTCCCCAGGTTCGCCTGATGCGACTCGAGGCGTCGGGCGAGGAAGGTTCCCACGAGCAGGTCCAGGTACGAGGCGGCGGTCGGCGGACTCACGCCGAGGCTCCGCGCCAACTCACTGGCATTCCACAACTGACCGTGTCGGTGGGCCAGCATCCGCCAGAACCTCCGCAGCGCCGCCGGTTGCAGGTTGATGCCCAACTCCGGCACGTCGCGTTCCAGGTACGTTCGCACGAACTCGAGGCGCCACTCGAGCGACTCCTCGTCGGACGCTGCCAGGTAACTGCCAGGGAAACCGCCACGCAGCCACAGGCGCAGGAGGTTCTCTTGCGACCTGCCGACCTCCTCCAGCGTCAACGGCGCCAGCTCCAGGTAGCGGATCCTCCCGGCCAAGGTCTCGGACGACTGCTTCACGAGATCGGGAGACGCCGAACCGAGCAGCAGGAACCGTCCCGGCCGCCGGTCCTTGTCGACCAGTGCCCGCAGCACCGGGAAGATGTCTGGGAGCCGCTGAACCTCGTCCAGCACCACCAGGGACTCCGCATGGCGGCCGAGGTACAGTTCCGGGTCAGCCAGCCGAGCAACGTGTGACGGGAGTTCGAGGTCGAGGTGAAGTACGTCCACCGAGGCGTTCTCGGCGACCGTTCTGGCCAGCGTGGTCTTGCCGACTTGCCGGGGACCCAGTAGCGTGACGACAGGGAAACGGTCCAGAGCCGCCTCCACGGTCGCCTGTAGCGTGCGGGCAATCATCCTTGCATATTAAAAGCCTGACTTTCACTTTGCAAGGTTCAGGCGTGGTGTGCAGGCTCAAGTGGAAGTCACACCTGGTCTCCTACTCGA
>CAYNOS010000002.1:115982-120403 GCA_964398985.1 uncultured bacterium | reverse complement strand
TCGAGGGCGCATAGTGAACCATCTAGTTCAGTATAGGCATCGTCGGAAGGTTGTCAAGGTTCACGTGCTTCCCGATCACCCCGGCTTCGAGACCGCTACGGGCAATAGATAGTGCACAAGCCTGTCTCGTCACACTCCCACACGCACCCATCCATGGGGTCGCGTTCGCCGCGCACCAACGCCTGACCCTTGCCTAGCGGCTTGGCGTCGGGTGGTATGACCGTCACGCCATCCTCCAGAACGAAGACCTCGAGCAGGATCGAGTCGACGTGGTGGTCGTTCAACACCGCCGGGTCGTTGTGGTAGTACCAGATCTCCGGCGAGGTCGTGTCGACGATGACGTCTTCAGTGAGCAGGTCGTAGAGGACTCCGTGCTTGCCGCTGGTGGACCAGCGGAAGCGGACGTTGCCGGAGGGGAACTCACCAACCAGCTTGATCTCGAACCTGGCGACCGCGTTGTCCGTGGTGATCGTGGCCGACGGCGGGTCAACCAGGAAACGCGCGGGCATGGCTTCGACCTGCCACGACGCCGTCATGGGGTTGGTCACCAGGTCC
Organism: uncultured bacterium; assembly: GCA_964398985.1. Taxonomy (GTDB): domain Bacteria; phylum Deinococcota; class Deinococci; order Deinococcales; family Trueperaceae; genus CAYMRL01. The sequence goes on along the minus strand of CAYNOS010000002.1, from coordinate 119,848 downwards.
GTGACTATCTTGGTGATGTCGCCGCCCACCAGAACCGTCTCGACTGCAGCCGCGATGGCGCTGGCAGCCGCCCGGCTGGCGAGCTTCTTGTCGAGCGCCTCGACCGACAGCTTGTTGGCCTCGCTCTGGCCCAGTGCTTCGGTGAGCATCCCGATCATGTCGCTGCGCAGGGTCTTGTTGACCACCATCTCCTCGATGACGAACCTCAGACCGGCGGCGTAGCCACCGATCGGATCGGCCTTGAGGAAGACGCCTAGGCCCATGAGGTGCTTGTCGTAGATGATCCTCACCCTGTCGCGCGCCTTCTTGAGCGCAGCGGCATCGAACTTGGCAACGGCGCCGAGCGTGTAGACCTCGATGAGCGGGACCAGCATCTCGTCGAGGAACAGCTCCACCGACTTCTCGAACGCGACCTCCTCCCACTCCTCCTGGAGCGAGGCGAAGCGCGAATCGTGCCAGATGTCACCCTTGAGGCCGGACGCGCTGGGACCGATGAGCACGACCTCGTACTGAGTCATCGAGGCGTTCTCGTGGCCGGCCAGGAGCAGCGGCTCGCTGAACACGGGGGCCCACGGCGCGTCTCCCGTGATGATGTCCTCCAGGGCAGCGAAGAACTCGAGGTTGCCCGTAGCAGGCACCTCGACCCTGGCTGCCAGCTGCGGCGGCTCGACATCGTGATGGTTCTGATCGACGTCCTGCCACGAGACCTCGTAGGCGAGCAGGGCACCCGGGCGCCTCAGCCCGTTCATGGCGACGATCCCCAGACCATTCTCGTTGTGAAGGACCATCGAGCCTGCCCGCCTGGTGGTGCCTTCGTGGATGATCACGCTCAGCTGGCCGGCCTGCGCCGGTGCCAGAGCAGGGCAGATGGCGGCGGGCCGGGCGGCCGCACGCAGGCCGGCATCGCCGAGCATGCCTGCGTGCGCGGCAGTCAAGGCGGCCTCGAGAGCGGCGTCCGGCGCCAGCAGCCCGTTGCCACCCGCTTGCAACAGGCGGTCGAGATGCGGCGTCAGCATCCCGGACTCGCTCCTGGCCCTGAGCAGGTCCCTCACCGTGTCTTGCTGATCGGCCGGGAGCCACATGCCGCCGACCAGGTAGTAAAGGAGCGCCTCCGACGTGCTGGCGGTGGACAGCGTCGCGTTGGTACCACCGGTGACGCCAAGGAGCAGCAGGTCGCCCGCTGCCGTCTGAACACCCAGTTCCGTTTTGGCGCCTGCGCTCACCAGCGCGGCGTATCTCCCGTCGGCACCGACCGGATACTCACCGAACGGCGTCACCACCGCGAGCGCGGCCAGGTCCACGGCGACGCCTGTAGGCAACACGACGGCGCCAGCCACCCTCTTGGCTCCGACCGGTATCGGCTCACCCGGTGAGCCACTGCACGAACCAAGCGCCATGGTCAAGAGGCCAAAGAGGATGATCGTGCCGACAGGAAGGCGACGGTATGGCATGCTCCAGTGTGCCCTACTGTCGACCCGATCGAACCTGAGTGGTCACAGCAGCCGTGCCAGAGCTATTCCACGCGTACGTACACCGTCACGTTCACCGGCCGGTTCGCCTCAGGCATGCCGGCGAACCTGATCGAGAAGCTGCCCTTGCTCAGCTCCGATCCCGCGAACGCAGCCGAAGCGTCCCCCAGCCCGCCGAAGGAGTAGGTGTAATCCGCGAAGCCGCCTTCATCAATCTCGGCGACCGAACCTTCGATGGTGAACATGGAGGTGTGCGGCAGGGCGAACGCGAAGGACTCGCCGACCTCGATCCCGTGAGGTGCCGCCAACTGGATGACACGTGTCCCACTGAAGTTTCACGCCGTCAGCGACCACCTCGACTCGATGGGAACCGGTCACGAACGAGGGCCAGCAGCCCAGCAGGCCGATACGGGTCATGATGGTCTCATCAGCGTGGTCGTCGCGGTGTTGAGCGTCAACTTCTTCACCCGGGTCGTTGATTGGTCGGGCGATGTCAGCATCGTCTTCTTCGGCGCCGGGATAGCCATGGTGATCGCAGCGTTGGCGTACTACGGAGCGAGCAACAAGGGCAAAGAGAAGGGCGCTGGCAAGGGGGGCTAGTCCCGCTGTGACTGCTGCCGACGGGGTTCTCGGCGCCGACACGAGGTGTCGACCTGAAACGCCTCCGCAACGGCGGCCCGCGAAGATGAGGCATGAACAGGCATCGGCAGCACCTACCACGTACGGCATCGACTCACCTTCATGCGCGGTCGCGGCGGCCGGCGAGGCCGCTGCGCGCGGCGGTCGTTACTGCCGTAGCGTCGTTGATGCTCGCGACGGGCTCGGGCGCGGCTCCGCCAGCGACCCCGATCTCAGAGTCGCGACTCATCGAGGCCGCCGCCGCGGGGGGCAGCCTGGTCCTGCCAGCCGGCTCGATCGTGCTGAGCCGGCCACTCGTGATCACGCGTGACTTCGAGTTGAGCGGCGCTGGCCCCGAGGACACGACCATCCAGTACACGGGTAGCGGAACGGTCGTCCGCATCGAGGGCGGAGCGTCGGTGAGCCTCGATAACCTGCGTATCGACGCCTCGGAGCCCAGTGAGGCGAACGCGTTCGGGACCGACCTCATCCAAGTCCTCGACGGTCAGCTGGTACTCGCCAGGATCTACCTGTCGGGAGCTCGCAACGGCGCCCCTGACGACCTCAAGGCGTACGGTTACGGCTCAGGGCTGTACGTGACCGGGTCGTCGACAGCCACCGTCACTGGCACGTTGTTCCAGTTCAACGAACTCGTGGCACTCGAGGTCACGGGCAGCGCCACGGTCGAGTTGCGTCAGACCTCGTTCGACCGCAACGTGCACGGTGCGTTCGCCGAACAAGACGCCATTCTGACAGTGACAGACTCACTCTTCGCCGGAACCGAGGAGTCGGCGCTGAGCGTAAGGGGCCGGGCAACGGCGACGATCAAGTCAAACACCTTCTCGGCCAACGGCGTCGATGCGGAGACAGGCTACGCGGACTTTGACGCCCTACGGTTCGGGGACGAGGCCACGGTGTCGCTGCTCGGGAACCTGATCGAAGGCAACCCACGGTACGCGCTCTCGCTCTACGGAACCGCGGACGTGAGGGCACAAGCGAACACGTACCGGAACAACGGTGGGCTCGACGAGGCTGCCGACATGGTCCGCTCGGCGCTGCTGCTGGAGGACGCGTCGCGGTACGTGAGCGACGGTGACCAGTTCCTCGACAACCCAGGTGGAGCGATGGAGGTCATCCACGACAGCTCGATGCTCCTCACCGCTCCCACCATCACAGGCAACGGCTCCTACGCCAGCGCCTGGTTCGATGACGCGGCCGAGGTCGTGCTGATCGGCGCGACCGTTACGGGCAACGAGGGCGGTTTGTTCGTGAGGGGCGAGGCAACCCTCTTCCTCGAGCGCGGCACGTTCACGACGACGGGAGGCGACGCCATCGATGCCAGCGGCTCGAGCGCGGTGACGGCCGTCGAGGCGAGCTTCGATGGTAACGACGGTGCCGGGATCTACGCCTACGGGAACGCGAAGGCCACGGTGCTGCGCACCACGTTGCAGTCCAACCTCGCAGGGTTGGTCGCGTCAGAAACGGCGACTCTCGAGGTCGAGGGCAGTACGTTCACCGGGAACAGGGGGGCGGGCGTGCTGTTCCTCGACTCGACCAGCGGCGCCGTGCGGTCGAGCGTGTTCCAGGGCAACGGCGGCCTGGCCATCGACGTGCGGCCGATGGCGACGGTGACTCAGGCAGCGAACGAGGAGAGGTAGGCGGGGCCGTACAGGCCAGACTCGTGCCGAGATGCCCCGCCGCCAGTTCGACCCGCTTTGGTGGTTTCGGCATCCACAAGTTCTACCTGGGCGCGTGGGGCTGGGGCCTGATCTACCTGGT
>CAYNOS010000002.1:104978-115882 GCA_964398985.1 uncultured bacterium | reverse complement strand
TCGGCATCCACAAGTTCTACCTGGGCGCGTGGGGCTGGGGCCTGATCTACCTGGTAGTCAGCTCCGATCCCGCCGTGACCGTGGGTCACCCGCGCTCGCTCCCCTGAGGAGAGGTGCGGTCGATCGCGGAAGAAACCGCGTCGTAGAATCCGCATGACCACAGGGAGGCCCCGAGATGTTGTTGGTGCTGCTCGTCGACCTGTTCTTCATGGGTTCGGCCGTGTACCTGTTCCTCACCGATCGGACCGCCGCTGCCGTCGCGATGCTCGTGATGGGGACGGTAGGCACCGGCTTCCTCGTCCTGCGCTGGGCGAACGCCAAGCGGCGGTCGAGCTAGGCGGAGGTCGAGCCAGGCGGAGGTCGAGCCAGGCGGCCGCTTGAATCGGTGGCTTCACGCCGCTCAGGGAGCGGTGGTCGTCGATCGGGTCTGGAACGCGTACGCACCAGTGCCGAGCGTTAGCCCAGTCCAGCCCGCGCTCCTGCCGACGGTCAAGTCTCGTCCGCCAGCTCCTCCCCTAGCCACGCGATGACCAGGATCTCGGTACCGAACGGGTCTCTCACCGGGCAGGAGCGCACCCGCTCGTACATGAGCTGATCGCTAGGTGGGCTACCTGTGCCGCCCGCGGCAACGAACGCAGCCTGCAGCCGCTCAGCCTCCTCGGGAGTCTGCATGACGAACAGCAGTTCCACGTTCCGTGGCGCTCCTTTGGCGCCTCGCAGTAGGGTCAGCCACGTCTCGCCAACACGCCAACCGCGCGTGTCGTCGCCTTCGACGTAGGCGGGTGGGCCGAGGACCTGCTCGTAGTAGGCGGTCGCGGCGGCGAAGTCAGCGAAGTACAGGGTCACGCCGTTGAGGCCCACGTAGTCGAAGCGCGACGGCGGCTGTGGATCGACGAAGAACCGTCTCCGGTAGGTTTCGAGTTCCACGACGGGTGTCCTCCCTACGGTCGCCTGGATCCGGTCGCGCCTCGTGGCCCGTGGAGATACGAGTCTGCTCGGGCCCGGTGCGCACGATCCAGCCATGATCCTGAGCGGAGCTTAGCGAGTGCGCGGCGTAGGCGATGTATGGGAGTCGTGGAGGGCCGTGTAGAGGTCGGAAGCGGCGCGGGGTGAACTTCTCGCGTGCGACTCGTTGGGGGGACTGTTCGTGGCGGACCTGGCCAGCTCCTCCTCAAGTCGATCGCGGTAGAAGCCTGCGAACCTGTGCAGGTCGGCGTCCGCTTCGACGTGGCTCTTGAGCCGCTGGTGCTCGTCGCCGATGTCGGAGGCGAGGTCGAGCGGGGCGTCGTGTACGTCGAGGTCGCCCTCAGCTGCGACCCGCTCGAGGTGAGGGTTCGACTCGACCCTCATCGAGACACCGTACGCTTGAGGCATGATCAAGCCGGGGAAGCTGAAGGGCATCAGCCTCGAGCCGATCGAACGCACTACCGGCCGACCCTGGGCAGACTGGATGGCGTTCATGGCGTCGATAGGCGCTGCTGACCTGACTCACGCTCAGATCGCGCGAAAGGTCGAAGAAGAGCTCGGCAGCAGCGTCGCTAACCCAGGCTGGTGGGCTCAGGGCATCACGGTGGCCTACGAGCAGCAGTCCGGGAAGCGTGCACCAGGGCAGCAGGCCGACGGCACGTTCCAGACGAGCGTCAGCAAGACGATCGGGACCACGGTGCAGGACGCCATGGACGCGTGGGTCGCGTTCGCGGCCGACGATCCGGCGGTCATATCACTCGTCACGGGTGCAGCGAAGCTCGGCGGCTCGGACAAGCGCAGGACCTGGCGAGCCAAGGCACCCGACGGCTCCACCGTCTTGTTCACCAGCGAACGGAGGCCCAACGGCAAGACGGCGGTGCTCGTGAACCACACGCGCCTTGCGTCACAGGAGAAGAACGAGGCCGCGAAGGAACGGTGGGCGGTCGTGTTGGAGCGGTTCGTGCGCGAGCTGTAGCGACCGCGTGAGCGGCTCTGCGCCGCCTGTTCAGCGCGGCTGCAACACCGCACGTGGCTCTCACCCCATCACTACTACCGACTTGACGCCGACCTGTCTGCCGACCGCTTGGAGGGTCTCCTCGACGTCGGCCAACCCCGCGCGGTGTGTGATCACGTCGGCCAGACCCAGGTCCGGGCCCGCCAGCAGCCCCAGCGCCCGCGAGAAGTCGGCTGGGCCGCGGGGCCCCTCGCCGAAGCGTGACCGGTCGAGGACGACCGGAGGCGCGCGTCAGTGGAACACGTACACCGCCCCGGCGCTCGTGGCGCTATTGTCGGCCTGGTTCCCGTCGATGCCGGTGGCGCCGCTGCTCTCCAGGTGCGCTCCGATCGCGAGGATGTCGCCGTCGACAGCCACTCCGAATCCAAGGTTGTCGAACGCGTCGGCGTTCGATGCCTTCACGTAGGCATGCTGGGTCCACGTCGATCCCTCACGGAGGTACACGTACGCTGCACCACTGGCGGTGGCGCTGTCGTCGGCCTGGCTCCCACCGTTGACGCCGACGCCGTTGCTGTCCTCCATGTTGGCAGTCACGGCCAGGACATCACCTGAGACCGCTACGCCCACACCGAACTGATCCCCGGTCTGGGTGTTCGACGCCTTGACGTACGCCTGCTGTGTCCAGGTACCGCCGCTGCGGTGGAAGACGTACACCGCGCCGCTGCTGCCGGCGTTGTTGTCGTCCTGGTCGCCGTTGACGCCAACGCCGTTGCCGTCCTCACCGGGAGCGGAGACTGCCAACGTGTCGGCATCGAGCGCGATGCGTGTGCCAAACGAGTCGCCAGCCTCCGTGTTCGATGCCTTGACGTACGCCTGCTGACTCCACACCCCGGCTACTCGGACGAAGACGTACGCTGCGCCGCTGGCCACGGCGCTGACGTCTGCCTGGTTCCCGTTGTTGACACCGGTGGCGTTGCTGCTCTCCGTCCACGAGCCCACGGCCAGCGTGTCGCCGGAGAGCGCGATGCTCGAGCCGAAGAGATTGCCGGCACGGGTGTTCGACGCCTTGACGTACGCCTCTTGGATCCACGTACCTGCGGAGCGCACGAACACGTACGCTGCGCCGCTGGCCGCGGCGCTGTCGTCTGCCTGGCCACCACCGTTGACCCCACCTCCGTTGCTGTCCTCTGCCGCTGCCCCAACGGCCAGCGTGTCGCCCGAGAGCGCGACGTCCCAACCGAAGGCGTCGCCGGTGCCGGTGTTCGATGCCTTTACGTATGCCTCTTGCGTCCACGTACCTCCGTCTCGGACGAAGACGTAGACCGCGCCGCTACCCGGGGCGTTGTCGTCGAACTGGTTGCCGCCGACCCCGGTCGCGCTGCTGTCCTCGAGGGGCGCCCCCACTGCGAGAGTGTCCCCTGACACCGCCACGCTGAAGCCGAAGTGGTCGCTGTTCTGAGGGTTCGATGCCTTGATGTACGCCTGCTGGGTCCACGTCGTGCCGTCGCGTACGAAGACGTAAACCGCGCCCGCGTTGATGACGTCGTCGTTGGCTTGATCCCCGTCTACGCCGGAGGCGCCGCTGTCCTCGGGGTACGACCCCACAGCCAGCGTGTTGCCCGACAGCGCTACGCTGTAGCCGAACTGGTCATCGCTGCCCGTGTTCGACGCCTTCACGTACGCCTGTTGCGCGAACTGAGTGACGGGTTGGCGCGTCACGGACACCGTGTACGCCTTCGTCGTCACTCCGTCGCCGGCTGTGACCGCGACGGTGATGACGGTGGTGCCTTTTGCCAGCGCGAGCACCTGGCTGGGTTCGCCGGACTCCACACCGACGCCGTTCACCGTGATGGTCGCCTCGGGATCGGCCGTAACGGCAGTCAAGCGCAGGCTCCCGATGAGGAAGGCCACCAGTGCGGTGTAGTCGGTGACGTCGGAGTGGAACGGTTGGTCGAGCTCGCCAGCGGAGAGGCTCAGCGCAGCCAGCGTCACGCTGGGCTGCGGGCCACCGCCGGCACAGCCGGTGAGGAGCCCGAGAGTCGTCGCGAGCAAGACCGCTGCGGACCCAGATTGTCGCTTCACGCCTAGAGTATGCAACCTGCGGGGGTCAGCACCGCGCTTCCGGCGCTCACGGCTTGACCACGCCGTACGCCCCCTCGACCCGCACCGCCACTGCCAGCGCGTCCTCGATGCTCATGCGGGGCAGCCAGATGTTCGTGTCGACGTCGAGGTCCGTGCCAACCAGGTTCCAACCGAAGAAGCTGCGAACGTCGTTGTACCAGCTGTCGACCGCTTCGACTTCGTCCTCGGCGGCGTTGCGGTCGATAACGTTCCTCGAGGCGTACAGTGCGCCCCACTCGGGGGAGATCCCGAAGTCTAGCGCCAGGGCGACGTTGTCCCAGCCTTCCGCCACGTTCTCGGCCCAGTCTTCGAAGTCGTCCAGGCCGATCTTGGTGTCGAACTCGAGGTAGTCGGCTTGAGCGTTGGCCGTGATGACGTTCCCTACGACGATGATGTCATCGGCGCGTTTGGCGTTGTCGATGCCGTAGTTGTCGTTGAAGGCGAGGATGTTGCCAGTCATCGACACCACCGTGCTGCTCTCGAGGATCACGCCGGCCCCGCCGAAGGTGCCGAACGCGTCGTGCTTCTCGTTGAACACGCTGACATTGTCGGTGAAGGAGTAGGTCGGCATGTCGGCCGGGTCCGATGCAGCGATGCTGGTGCCGAGGTGAAAGCCTGCGCCGGTGTTGTTGACGGCGACGTTGTTGCTCACCGTCACCTGGGCGCCCGCGCCGGGGAAGAGCGCGATGGCGCCCTGCGTCGGAGCCGTGTTCATCACGATCACGTTGCGCACTACTATCGTGCTGGTGATGCCTGTCCTGATGACGAGACCGCCGCTCTCCGGGGTGGGCGTCTCGCTTGGCGTTCCCAGTCGGATGATCTTGCCGTTCTCACCACCTGCGTAGTAGTTGCGGTCACCGTTGTCGAAGATGATCCCGTCGACGATCACCGTATGCTCGGTCATCTCGCCGCGGGCCGCCATCAGTTTGGTCGCGAACCCTGTCGTGTCGATCGTCAACCGGTAATCGGTCGAGAAGTTCGGTGAGTTGCGCATGCCCGTGAACACGGTCTGGTACGCGCCCCACGGGTCACGCGTGGCGAAGTCAGGGCTGAACCCGCCGTAGATGGCGACAGGTAGCTCGATGAGGTCCGCGCCGGCATCGGCGCGTCCCGTGAAGACGCCGCCGGTGATGCACACCACGTCGCCGGCCTCGAGGTCGCTGACGATGTTGCCCATGTCGCGCGCCGGCCGTTCGAGCGAAGCCGTGCGACCGCTGCCTTCAGAGCTCACGTACTTGGTGCACTCCTGAGCTGCCGCGATGCCGGCGCTAACGGCCAGTACCGCGACGAGGAGCGCTGCCCTGCCTGCCCGGGTCGCGGCCGCTGAGCGGGTCGCTGCGGCTACTGGTACCGAAGAGAGCTTCGAGTCAGACATCGTGAACCTCCTGAGAGTGGTGTTGGGTTCCATCCTCCGCGCGCGGCGTTGCAGCGCCGTTGCATGGAGGCTGCCGGCTTGGTGGTCACGGGGTCGGTGAGGGGCTACTCGTCGTCGAGGTCATGCAGCAAGCGGTCGACGTAAGCCCACGCGGCCACCCACGTCTCGAACTCGAGCACGTCAGTGCTTCTCAGGTCACGCAGGATGATGCGCGTCCTGCCCACGTCACGTATGAGCCCCTCGCGCGTGCGGCCCCCATGTGTGGGGACCTCGCGCGTGAGTCGCAGCAGGTAGCTCCCTATCAGCGTCTCTCGCGGCATGGCAGGAGGCTAGTGCGACGGGCGTTGCGGTGGCGTTTCAGTCAGTGAACGGCAGCTCCGGCAGGAGTCTCGCCAACAGCGACTCATCGGTCGTCGTCGCGCGGTCGGTAAGGTTTGGAGCGAGGTGCAGTGCCTTCTCGCGCATGCTCGGCGGTGTGAGAGGGTGCATCACGACCGCGGTCAGTACCCGCTCTGCCAACTGTCCGCGATCGGTGCCTTGGAGAGCCTGGGCATAGCTGGGCAGGACTTGCAGGAGCCTCGGCACGGCGTCGATCTCGACGGCGGTCGCGAGCGCCGGCTCGAGGTGCGCGAGCGCTGCACCAGGGCGACCGCGCAACAACTCGAGGTCACCGAGGTTCTTGAGCGTGATGATGGTGCCTAACCTGTCGTGGGACTGCTCCTTGATGGCGAGCGACTCCAGACCCATCCTCTCGGCCTCGTCGAGGCGCCCGAGCATGCCGTACAGAACGACGAGGTTGTTCTTGACGGCCGAGATGCCGCGGGTGAACTGGATGAGTTCGAACGATTCGAGGCTCGCTTCGTAGTACTGCAACGCTGCTCCGGTGTCACCCTGTGAGTCGGCGATGTACCCGAGGTTGTTGAGCGCGATGGCCTTCGCCAGCTCGTCGCCAGTCAGGTCGAACAACGTGACACAACGCTCGAAGCCGGCTGTCGCCGCCTCGAAGTTCTCCTGTATGGCGTCCATCGACGCCAGCGAGTTCAGGGTGTTCGCAAGCTCGGCAAGGTCCTCGTGCGCCTCGAGGAGGTCGATCGCAGCGAGGTAGGACGTTCGCGCTTCGGCGAACCTCCCCACCATCTGCTCGGCGTCCCCCCGGTAGCGCAGAGCCTTGGCGGAGTGAGTATGAAGGCCCCAGCTCTCGGCCAGCTCCAAGGCGTTCTGGGCGTGCACCAAGCTCTCCGCCAGGCGTCCACCTTCACGTGACATGTTGGAGAGAGCGAGCAGAAGGATGCACTCGAGCCGGCCCGCCACGGCTGAGGCGGTCTTCGTTCCTGCTTCCGGGGCCGTACCGCCCTCGTTCTCGGCCAGAGCCGCGACCGTCTCGGCGGCCAACGAACTACCGCGTTGGTAGTGGCCGAGCGTGTTGTAGAACGTCAGCAGGCAGTCCGCTACCTCGACCATGGCTTCGTGCCTCCCCGTAGCCAGGAGGCGGTTCCAGGCCTGTTCGATGTTGGCGATGTCGGGCTCGAGGTCGCGCCACGATCCGCCGCCGGCCGGCTCAGCGACCGCACCGGAGCCGCGGCCGGCGTGGCCAGCGCGGACGCGCTCGGCGCGGCGCTGCGGGTCGTAACGGACGAGTAGTTCGACGTAGTACGCGGCGTGCCTGTCGAGCGCGGCGGCGAGCTCTTCTGGTTCCGCTGCGAGGCGCCTGTAGGCGTACTGTGCCACCAGTGGATGACTGCCTATCCGACCAGCCGCGTCACGGCTGATCAGCGACTGGTTCACGAGGCTCAGCAGGATCGGCAGCCCGACGCCGACCACGCTCTCACCGGCTTCGAGGCTAAGGCCGCCTCGGAACACAGACAACTTCATGAGCGCCGAGGCCTTGGCCCCGGTGATCTCGGCCCATGTCCTGTCGAGGACGGCCGTCACGCTCCGGTGTCGCTCTGGCAGGTCGAGGGCGTCGGTGTGGAGCATGTCGGAGCCTGCCGCGATCTCGGCCGCGATGCGCTCCACCGGCACGGCCTTGACCCAGGCCGCTGCCAGCTCGAGCGCGAGCGGCAGACCGTCAACCTGGCGGCAGATGCTGGCGACGTGCTTCAGGTCGTGTGAAGTGAAGGCGAGCCGCGGCGCCACCCGGTGGGCGGCCGACACGAACAACTCGACGGCGGCGAACCCGTCCTCGGTGACAGGGTCGGCGTCGCCGGGCACCGCGAGTCCCTGCAGGTCGTACAGCCACTCCCCGTGCAGCCGTAGAGGCGCACGCGACGCGGCCAGAACCTTGAGGCGTGGGGCCTCTGCCAACGCGGTCGCGAGGAACGGCGAAAGCTCGGGTAGATGCTCGAGGTTGTCCACGACGAGCAGCGTCTCGCGCGCGGCGAGGTGCTCGAGGACGGACTGCGTCACGTCCTGCTGGGCGCTGACCTCTACGGCGAGCGCCTGAGCGATGCGAGCAACGGCTTGCTCTGCGTTGGAGGCGGGCTCGAGCGAGATGAACTGTGCGCCATCATCGAAGCTGCCGGTCAGAGAGCGTTCGAGCTCGAGCGCGACGCGTGTCTTGCCGATCCCGCCCATGCCGACGATCGTCACCAGTCGGCAGTCGGGCTTCTCGATCAACGCCCTGATCTCCGCGAGTTCGGCGTGGCGCCCGACGAACCGTGTGGTGGGCACGGGTGACGACTCGCGGTGTTGGCGAGCGGTGGTTGCTGGTCGCACGCTGCCGGCGCGGACGCTCGCGGCCAGCTCTTGCAGCTCGGATGAGGGCTCGACCCCCAGCTCCTCCTCGAGTTTCGCTCGGAACGCTTCGTAGTGCTTGAGCGCTTGATCCATATCGCCAGCGAGGGCCAAGGCTCGCACGTGTCCGGACGCCGCCCACTCGTCGAACTCGTCGAGGTCGAGCAGGCGCTGGTAGAGCCCTGCGGCCCGCCAGGTGTCGGAGTGTCTCTCGAGCCTTTCTGCCTCGCGACGCAGCGCCGTCGCGAACGCCTGCTGGCACCCTTCCCGCTCGAGCTCCAGCCACGCGTTGTACGTCGGTCTGTCGCTCAGTTCCGCTCCCGCCAGCAGCTTCCCCGTGTACAGCCGGATGACCTCCTGCCACCGCCCGGCGGCGGCGGCGCTGCGCAGCTCGTTGAGGTCGGTCGCGATCCGCCAGCGGAGGCGCTGCGGCTCGACCTCGAGCGATCCAGCCCACGGCAGCGCCTGTGCACGATGTACCTGCAAGCGGAGGTAGGTCAGCGCGTCCGACTCGGACTCGTCGGGCCGGTAGAGGTAGGCAAGCTCGCTGCGAGAGACCCAGTCACCGTCCGCGGCCAGGTAGAAGAGCAGTGACGTCGGCGTACTGAGCGACAGAGCCGTAGACCCTTCGGCGTGGACCAGCGCCGGAGTCCCAAGCAGGCGAAGGCGGCCTGAGAGCACACAGTAGTGTAGTCGCGTGCCTCGCTCGAGGTCCCACGGGCGCCACACCGCTTCGCGGAACTAGCGACGTAGCGACCGAGGTCGGGCCACCTGCAACGGGGCTGCAACGGCCGATCGCCACCATGGTGATGCACGCCATAGATGGAGGTAGTCATCATGTTCGATCGGGTTCGCAAGGTGTCACGACGGTCGCCAGCGGTGCGCGGGTCCACCGGGCTGGTCACATCGGGTGTTACGGCCCATCGTGCGCGGCTCTTGTTGGTCGCGTCGCTGGCACTGTTCCTCGGTTCACACGCGAGCGCTCAACTCGGACCGGACCAAAGCTGCCCACCGGGAGCGATCTGCCACCCTCAAGGAGCCGGCATGGAGTTCATGTCGGGGATGACGCAAGCGGCCGACGCGGTGGGTCGCATCTTCAGCCAGCGCAGGCAGGAAAGCGACTGTACCGGGCTCGGGGTCGACGGATGCATCGGTCTGTTGGCGCACCAGCTCATGTGTGCCATCGACGGGCGGGAGTGGGTCCAGAAGTACGCCTGCGGCGAGGGTGATGGTGACGGTGGAGGGGAAGCAGAGGCCCAGTCCGGGCAGCCGGTGTTCACGCATCAGGCCGGACTGGCTGCGGGTCTCAAGCGCTCGCTGTTGTCGCACTCCGGCGATGCACCGTACTACGTCATGCGCGACGGCGCAGGCAACGGGTTCGACTTCTTCCTGCACGGCGTGTACGCGTTCGACGAGCGCAACGCAGGTGAGTACTTCGCGACACTACGAGTCGTGGACGTCCAGTCGGGAGCGACGAAGGGCTTCGCGGTGGGTGCGGTCGGCGAGTACGTCTACCTCGGTCCGATCGACGCCTTCAAGGCGCTGCGCTGAGCCTCGCGACTCCCGCACGTGACCGCTGGGCGTTGGCCCTGCTGTGGGGGAGTCTCGGGCTGGGCGTGGTCTTCGGTCCGGTAACGCCGGTGATCTTGCCGTGGGAGGCGGCCCAGGAGTTCGTCGGTGAGCGGCTGATGCTCACGCTGTCCACCGTCGTGCTCCTGGCGCTGCTCGTCGCCATCACGGCCGGGCGCGGCTGGGCGTGGTGGGTGTTCGCCGCCTACTACACGGCGAACCTCACCGTCTCGCTGCGGTTGGCCGGGCTACTCCTTGCGCTGGCGGGCCCGTTCGGGATCCCGTATGCCCTCCAGGTCGCCTGTCAGGCGGCCGCACTGCTCCTGCACTTCGCCCGTGGGGGCCGCGGCCGGGATCAAGCCGCCGGCGCTACCGGGTGAGCGAGCTTCCCGGCCCCCCACCAACCAGGAACGGCCGTTCAACGGCCGCTGGAGAGTATGAGGCATGATGATCCGTCGCCCGGTAGGTCACCGTAACGACTCGACGCCCGCGCGCGGCCCTTCGTCGCCGCCACCGCTCGCGCCAGCTGGCGAGGGTCATCGCCCGGCTGTTCACGGTCCGCTACCCCAACTCCCCCACCGATCACCTCGTCAGTGAGACCACCTACCTCAACGACCCGGATGGCAACGGCATCGAGTTGACGCTCGAGACTTCCGACCGTGGCGAGTTCCTGCCCGAGCCGATCGGTCAGATGATGGCCCGCACGAAGGACGGCGCACTGCACTCCGGCCGCGAAGCGGTCGACCTCGACTCGCTGTTCGGCGAGCTGACCGACTCGGACGACCTCACCGCTCCCCTCGTGTCCGACCGGGTGCATCACGTGCATCTGCACGTCGCAGACATCGCGAGAGACGGCGCGTTCTACCGCGACCTCATCGGGTTCCCGCAGCAGATGTACCTGCCAGGCTTCCAGATGATCGACTTCTCGATTAGCCCGGACACGGTGGTCCACACGTTGGCGCTCAACGAGGTGGGCGATGCCCACAGCCGCGTCCAGGACGGGGCGTTTGGCCGTGGCGAGGCGCGCGCGGCGGCGCTAGCGTGCAGCTATGCTCCGCCACCATGCAGTCATGCTCCGCCCCCTCGCCATCCTCCTTGCTTTGTCGCTCCTCGCCTCCTGCGTCCCCGTCGTGGAAGGCGTCGGCCCCGAGCCCGTCATCCCCGGCGCGCGCGTCGCTCAAGCCC
>CAYNOS010000002.1:9577-104878 GCA_964398985.1 uncultured bacterium | reverse complement strand
GTGGAAGGCGTCGGCCCCGAGCCCGTCATCCCCGGCGCGCGCGTCGCTCAAGCCCCGTTCGGCGACTTCGTCACGGGCTACGAGGTGCTGGGTGACGGCCCGCCCGTCGTGATGGTGCACGGCATCGGCGGTGGCTCGAGCCTCTTCCAGTACCGCCGCAACGCGTCGGTGGTCGCGGACGCCGGCTACCGCGTCTACGCCCTCGACCTGCTCGGCTTCGGCCGCTCGTCGCGCCCCGAGCAGCGCACGGTGCAGGACGACCTCGTTGCGCAGGTCACCCACTTCCTCGAGGAAGTGGTGGGCGAACCTGCCGTGCTCGTTGCCAACGGCCTCTCGGCCGCGCACGCCATCCGCATCGCCGCTGAGCGCCCCGACCTGGTCGCCGGCCTCGCGCTCATCGCGCCCACCGGCTACCGCAGCCTCAACCGTCCGCAGACCGAGGCGCGGGCGCGCACCTTCGACGTCTTGGCCAACCCCGTGGTGGGCGAGTTCTTCACCGGCATCCTCGTGGAGGAGGGGGCCCAGCGCTTCTTCCTGCTCGACGCTTACGCCGACCCCGACAGCCTCACGGAGGAGGTGCTCGCCTCGTTCGACCAGAACCTCAAGGCCGAGGGGGCGCGCTGGATCGTCTTCTCGTTCGTGAGCGGCAGCCTCGACCAGGACGTGTCGGAGCTGTGGCCGGCAACCGAGCAGCCGGCGTTGCTGGTGTGGGGCACCGCGGCCGGTTTCAGCTCCTACGAGGACGCCGAGGACTTCGTGCTCGCGCGCCCCGACGCCCAGCTGGCGCTGCTGCGCGACGCGGCGCTGCTCCCCAACGATGAGCGCGCAGAGGCGTTCAACGCGCTCCTGCTCGGCTTCCTCCAACGCATGGGGTGGTGAGCGCCAAAGCGGGCGCGTGACGACCGCCACCGCGCCCGCGCCGGCATCCGCTGCTCTGCCCGCAGCTGTGTCGGTAGCCGGCCGCGACGATCGCGGCCCTCAGTTCGGTGGGCCGGTGTGGTGCGCGAGCGGGTCCGGATCGGAGACGCCGGCGGAAACGCCCTCCAGCGCCGCGATCACACGCCCAGCGATCGAGCACGCTTCCGCCCAGGCAGCGTCACGATCGTCGGGAACCGGGGGAGCGTCGGTCGACGCCCCGAGCCGCCTCCTGAGCGCGAACCTGACCGCGCTCTGGCGCTTTAGGTACCCGGCTACTTCGGCGGCCAGCTCTGTGGGCAGGAGCTCGAGCGAGACCGCCAGTGCGTCCAGGAGTCCTGGGAAGAGGTGCCAGCTGACGGCGTGCTCCAGGGCAACTCGCAACTCCGAGAACGCCCTGGCGAGTTCCTGCGACGCAAGCGACACCTCGAGCCCGGCCACCAACGCACGTAGCTTCCACGCCGCCCTGTCCAGGCCGACGCGTTCACGCTCGATGCGCGCCCTCGCCTCGTCGGCGCAGGAGCGAGCGGCTCCCAGAGCGCCCTGGCACCTGTTCAGGTGGGCGAGGATGAGGAGCCCACGGTGCGTGCTGCGCGCCTGGGTGTTCGACTCCAGCAGCTTATCGGCGCCCTCGTCACCGCGCAGCCAGCCCAACTCGGCCCTCAACGCCAGCGGCTCGCCGATGCCGGCCTGGTTCGACGCCCAGCCGGGGTCCCAGCTCTCGAGGTACTGCTCGGCGTACGCGATGGCCGTCTCGACGTGCCCGGCATCTGCCCGCAGCTCGGCTGCCGTCATGAGTATGGCGCCGATCGCAGACTGGTACCAGCCTTGGGCTCGCTCGATGTCGAGCGCGGCCTCGATCGTGGCCACGGCCTCCTCGTGTGCCCCGTGAACGACCGCCAGGTACTTCGCATGCAACCTCAGGTTCGCCGCCTGGTCCGGCTTCGCGGTGGGCTCGGCACGCCACTTCCGCAGCCTCTCGTACCAGTGTTCGTGCTCCGCCGGGTTGTCGGCGAACGCCAGGAGCTTCGTCATCGGTATGAAGAGCAGGTCACCCTGGCCCGCACGCTCGAGAAGGTCGACCGACTCGCGCAGAGCCGCGCGCGCCTCGTCTGGGCGGTCCAGTGACCATAGAGGTTCCGCCAACAGCGTAAGACCCCACGCCAGCGAGAAGGGGTCTTCGTCGGCGTGATCGCGCAGGACTTCGACGGCCACCGCCCTCCTGTCGAAAGCCTGTTGGTACCTGCCTGCGAACTGAGCCATCGACGCCTCGTGGCATTCGAGGAGCGCCCACGGCACCGTGTCGCGCGGCATGCGCGCCAACGCGTAGCGAAGCAGCTCGGCCCAGCGACGGCCGCGCCCGAGCGCCTCGTAAGAGAGACCGAACATCGCGCCGCCTGCGACGAGGTCGTCCCACCACTGAAGCTCCACCGCCTTGTCCCAGGCCGCCTCCAGGTTCGGGTGCTCAGCCTTGAGCGTCTCGATCGCCTCGACCTCGCCGTCGCGCTGCCCGATCCGTTCGCAGTGGGCGAGCAGCTCCATGAAGTAACGAGCGTGCCGCTCCTGTGCGGGCCCAGTCGTTTCCGGGGGTGAGCGCTCGCGCAGGTAGCTGCCCAGGAGCGGATGCCAATCGAACCGCCCGGAGGCGTTGAGCTCGATCATCGAGCGGTTGCGCAACTTCAGCAGCATGGGCCGGCCGACGTCAGCGACCTCGCGAGCTGCGGCCTCGGTGAAGCCACCGCGGAACACCGACAGCCTAGTCAGCGCTGCCCTCTCGGCCTCAGGCAGCGCCGACCAGGTGGCGTCGAACACGGCGCGGAGGCTCGCGTGTCTGGGAGTAGCGCCCTCGCCGGCCGCCACCAGCACGTCGAGCCCGCTCTCGAGTTCGTCGGCGATCTTGTCGAGCGGCAAGACCCTCAACCAGCCGGCCGCCAGTTCGAGGGCGAGCGGCATGCCGCCGGTCAGGCGCGTGACCCTCGCGAGCGCGGGCCCGTCCCGATCCAGCCGCAGCTCGATGCTCGCTCCGCGAGCGCGGTCGCGAAGCAGTGCAATGGCGGAGTGCGCCGCCTTGACGTCCTCGCCTCCACTTGGGTAAGGAAGCCCGCCCAGTTCCAGTACCGACTCCCCCCGAACACCAACCCTGACCCTCGACGTCAACAGCCAAGAGACGCCGGGTGCAGCCTCGCGCCAGCGCTCGACGACACGAGCCACCTCAGGCACTTGTTCGACGTTGTCGAGTACCACAAGAACCCTCGAGCCCTTCAATGCCGCCTCGACAGCCTCGGAGGCAGTGCGCTCCTGCGGAGGACGTACGCCCAAGGCGTCGACGACGGCGGAAGCCACGTCGTCCGCCGCCTGAACTGCGACGAGCGGAACCACGGTGGCGCCATCAGGGAAGCGTGAACCAAGCCGCTCGGCAGCCTCCAGTGCCAGCCTTGTCTTGCCCATTCCGCCCGGAGCTAGCAGGGTGACTACGGCACCCCTGGGCGCAAGAAGATCGGCCAGTAGACGAAGCTCCGACTCGCGCCCCACGAACGCCGTGCCAGCGACCTGCCACTGTCGCTGCCTGCCGGCTGACGCCCGCCGCGAGGTGTGGCGCGCAAGTGGCGACGCGTCGTCCAGCTTCCCGAGCGACCCGTGCGTCAGATCGTGGTGGCGCAGGTTCTCGACGAGGTCCAGGGTCTCTCTCTCCGGTGCAACGCCGATCTCGAGTTGCAGGCGAGCAGTGAAGTCGTCGAAGCGCGCCAGCGCCGACGAGCGCCCGGCTTGGGTTGCGACTAGGCTAAGCAGCAGTCGCAGGCACTCCTCGTCAAGTGGAGAGTGCGCGAGCCAAGCCTCGAGGCTGGAGCATGCCGACTCGGGATCATGGGAGGCCGCGACTTCAACCAGGAGTTGCTGTCGGAAGCGCTTCTCCCAGGCGCCACGCTCGAGCTCGAGCCAAGAATCGAACTCCGGAGCTCCGTTGATGCGGAACCCTTCCAGTAGTGGCCCAGGCCAGACTGAAGGTGCGCCACCGCCGGAGGCGGCAGCGAATGAACGAAGGTCTGTCATGGGCATGAAGCGCAGCCGCGTCTTCTCGACCTCCAGGTCTCGCCCGAAGCGAGCGTTCCGGACGACGAAAGTCAACTGACGCAAGTTGGCCCTTGCTCTGTTCTCCGCGAAGTCGGGCCAGAACAGACACAGCAGGTCTTCCCGCGGTACCCAGCCCCCGACATGCGCCAGGTAGTACAACAATGCGCTGCGCCGGTCGGCGGGCGGTTCGAACACCTGCTCCCCGACCGTGAGCCGCGGCCTGCCACACAGCCGCACGAAGACGGACATGAGGAAGCATAGCCGACGGCGCCGACGACCGGGGGCTTGGATCGTCGGCGACGCGATTGATCCCCACGTAGACGATCTAATCGGCCCCCAAGTGCTCCCGCAGGGACTCTGCGTCAGCTATCTCGCGCTCTGTAAAGCGGTGACCAGCGTCGCCCCATGTGCTCGGGTTCAATGTCCTCATCTCAGCTCCCAGCGGCGCTCGACGGCGTCGAGCACCCACAGCTCGTCAGTCGCGGGCCCCTGTGGGAACACATTGCTGACGTTGCCGCCGAACACCACGACGCCTAGCCCTGGCACCGAGGTCATGCCGTGCGCCCAGCGCTGGGCGGGCATGCCCTCCGTCACCAGCTCCTCCCAGGTGTCGGATGAGACGTCGTAGATCCACACGCCGTTGGCGTAGTCGCCGAGACCACCGTAGTGGACGAGCAGACCGCTGTCGTGGTCGTAGACCATAGCGTTGAAGGAGAATTCCGGGTCGCGAGGATCTGCTCGCGGCCCTTCGGCGCCGCGCTGCCAGGAGCGCTCGACGGGGTCGTACGTGTAGGTGAAGCTCAAGACGCTATAGCCGCCGTGTATCACCATGCGCCCCGTCCGATGGTCGGTGGCGATCGCGAAGAAGTTCCTGCCCTGAGGCGCGGCTGTCGTCGGCACGCGCGTCCACTCGCGCGCGTCCACGTCGTACTCCCAGGTGAACGGGTAGACCGTGCCGTCCATCGGGTTCATCCCGCCGAACATGATGACCTTCTCGATCGTCGGGTCGTAGACCATGCCGGGCCCGACGCCTGTCGTCGGCTTGACGCTCGACTCTGCGGTGACGTCCTCCCAGGTCTCCGAGACCGGATCGAAGAGCCAGGTCTCTCCAGTACGGAGTTCTCCCCTGGTGCCGTATGCCACCACCAAGCCACTCGGTTCGTGGAACGCCAGAGCTGCACCCGGAGCATCGGTCGCGCCGCTCTCGCTCCACGCGCCCGTCCTCGGGTCCCACCACCAGACGCGGTCCTCCGGCGCGACGTCGGGCATGGCGCTGGTCAGTCCTCCGAAGACAAGCACCTTGTCGACCGTCGGAACATAGAGCACCGTCGCGAGCGACCTCGGCCCCGGCTGCGCGCTCACCCAAGACAGCGCCAGCACCGCAAGGAGCACCAACCACCATGTGAACCCCAACCGAATCACTCTCGACACCATCGTTCGCTCCTCTCGCACACTCATGCGGGGCCGACCCCGCCTTGCGTCACGCTAGCGAGCGGTACGTCAGTCGAGCGTTAGTCGGTCGTCCGGGGGCGGAGTCGGGCAGAATCAACGCAGCTACTTCTACGGGTGCCTGCGCGACGGTGGCACACCACGACGCTGCGCATAGCTACTGCATCCGGATGCCGACCGACCAGACGTTGGCTTCACCCGAGACGATTGCCTGGGGTTCGACGTCGAGGAGCGGGTAGACCGGCGCCGGGGGTGCCGGTGGCCAAGGCGCAGCGCGGCAGCGCGCGGGGATGTAGGCTAGCGCCGATCTAGCGTGCGGCCGGTATGGATCACCATCATCATGCTCGCCTGTAGCAACGTGTTCATGACGTTCGCGTGGTACGGCCATCTCAAGAACCTCAATCACAAGCCGTGGTTGTTCGCAGCCTTGGTGTCGTGGGGCATCGCGCTCTTCGAGTACCTGCTGCAGGTACCGGCCAACCGCATCGGGCACAGCGTGCTGTCGGTCGGCCAACTCAAGGTGCTGCAGGAGATCATCACGCTGACGGTGTTCGTGCCGTTCGCGTTCCTCTACCTCAAGGAACCCCTGAAGCTCGACTACCTCTGGGCGGGCCTGTGCCTCCTGGGCGCCGCCTACTTCATGTTCCGCGGGTTGCTCAATCCCGGCGGCTAGAGCCACGCGTCCGAGCTGCAGCCTCGGCCAGCAGTCGTTTGACCTCGTCGTCGCTGGTCTGCGAGAAATCGGCGAACCACTGCCCGACGCTGCTGAGGTCCCTGCGCGGCTCGGGGCACACGACCTCGTCCGCCTCGCAAGCCAGGCGCTCCAGCGTGTCGGGCGGCCCGACCGGTACCGCGATCACGATCTCCGCGGCGCCCAGCGAACGCGCCGCCTGGACCGCCGCGCTCATCGTCGCGCCGGTGGCCAGGCCGTCATCGACGAGCACGACCGACAGGCCGTCCAACTCGAGAGGTGCGCGGCCCGCCCGGTAGGAGCGCTCCCGCCGCCGAAGCTCGGACGTCTCGCGCTCGATGACGGCGTCGATGGCGGCGCCAGAGACATGCAGCTGCGCGATGAGGTCCTCGTTGAGCACCTGCGCACCGCCGCTGGCGATCGCGCCCAGCGCAAGTTCCTCGTGACCGGGGGCCCCGAGCTTGCGCACCGTCAGCACGTCGAGCGGAGCGTCGAGCGCGTCCGCCACCTCATAGGCCACCGGCACCCCGCCGCGGGGTAGGGCGAGGACCAGCGGCTCACCATGCCAGCGGCGCCCTTCCAGGGCCCGCGCCAGACTCCGGCCGGCATCTCGGCGGTCTCGGTAGATGTGCATGCTGTCCTCCAGGTGGCATCACTCGCGCTCTACAGCTGCCGGATCCGAGGCTGCCGGCCTCCCAGCGCCCGCCACGCGGCCGGTGATCAACAAGTCGGGCCCGACATGCTCGGTGTGCAGCTCGGTCAACTGGAAGGCCTCGTCGACGCTCGCCACCCCGAGTCCCCCGAGAGGACCCGCCGCCGAGCCCCCCAGCAGCTTCGGGGCGATGAACCATGCCACACGGTCGACCGCGCCGCTGGCGAAGAAGTCCCACGCGAGCGTGCCGCCGCCCTCGAGTAGCACGCTGGTCACGTCGCGCTTGAGCAGTTCGGCCAGGGCCGAGCGCACGTCCGGCCGGCCGCGAACTGCCGGCACCTCGGTGACCGTGGCGCCGGCGGAGCGCAGCGCCCGCACGCGGACGGCTGGCGCCTCGGACGTGCAGAAGAGCTGCACGCGCGCGGGGGCGCCGCTGGCGTCGGGGGAGAACAGCCTGGCCGTGAGCGGAGTGCGGGCGACGCTGTCGAAGACGACCTTGAGGGGCGTGCGGCCGCCCGGTATCCGAGCGGTCAGCTCGGGGTCGTCGAGAAGCACCGTGTTGACGCCGACGGCCACCGCGTCGAACTCGCTGCGCCAGCGGTGAACGCGTTCGCGCGCCGGCTCGGCGGTGATCCAGCGCGAGCGCCCGGTGCGCACCGCGATCTTGCCGTCCAAGGACATCGCGGTCTTGTAGAGCACGAACGGACGCCCCAAGGTCTTGACGGCGTGGAAGACCTCGTTCTGCTCATGCTCCGGTAGGTCGCTCGCCACCATGCCTCGATGCATACGCTGGGCGGGCAACTGAGAAGCGGTAGCCTCGCCCTCCTCCTTCTCGCATCCGGACTGTGGTGACCGTCGGCAGCGGAGTCGCACCCGTCCGGGCCCGGCAGTCAGGCATCGCGGGCTCGCTGAGGCGATTGTAAGTCAGGCCCGGCGGAGCGCAGAAGCTCGCGGCTACCCGGTCGGCACCGCTGCCGACTACCGTCGGGCGAAGGGCGCTGTAGCATGCTCGCCATGTCTCACGAGCCCCCACCCGAACTGCTGGGCGCCTACGCCGACCTGCTGGTCAAGGTCGGCGTCAACGTTCAGCCTGGCCAGAAGCTGATGATCCGCGCCCCCCTCTGCGCCGCCCCGCTGGTGCGCAAGTGCACCGAGATCGCCTACCGGCTCGGCAGCCCGTTCGTCGACGTCTTCTGGAACGACGAGATGGTCTCCCGAGAGCGCTTCCTCCATGCGCCCGCGGGCAGCTTCGAGATCGTCCCGAAGCACCGCGCCGACGGCATGATCGCGCTTGCCGAGGAGGGGGCCGCCTCGCTGGCCATCGTGGGCGACGATCCCGACGCGCTCCGCGGGGTCGACGCGGCAGCCCACGCGACCTACATGAAGGCCTGGCGGACCGCCAGCAAGCCGTACAGCGAGTACACGATGCGCGACGCGATCCCGTGGACGGTGGCCGCGGCGGCCTCGCCGGCCTGGGCGCGGCGCGTGTTCCCCGACCTGGCCGAGGAGGAGGCGCTCGCGGCGTTGTGGTCTGCCATCTTCCATGTCACCCGGATAGACCTCGACGACCCGGTGGCCGCCTGGAGACAGCACTCGCGCGAACTGCAGGGCAGGCGCGACGTCCTGAACGCCCGCCGCTTCGACGCACTCCACCTGCGCGGGCCCGGCACCGACCTGCGTGTCGGGCTGGCCGAGGATCACTTGTGGGACGGCGGCGGCTCGACGTCCGAGGCGGGCATCGACTTCATCGCCAACATGCCCACCGAAGAGGTGTTCACCGCCCCGCACTGCCGGCGAGTCGACGGCGTCGTGCGCTCGAGCATGCCGCTCTCCTACAACGGCCAGATGATCGAGGACATCGAGTTGCACTTCGCGGCGGGAAGCGTCACCGGCTCCAGCGCCAGCAAGGGCGCCCAGGCGCTCGAGGGCATCCTGCGAACCGATCTTGGCGCTCGGCGGCTGGGGGAGATCGCGCTGGTGCCAGTCTCCAGCCCGATCGCCAAGATGGGGCTGTTGTTCTACGAGACCCTCTTCGACGAGAACGCCGCTTCGCATCTCGCCCTCGGCCGCGCCTATCCCACCAACTTGGCCGGCGGCCGCACCTTGGCGGCCGAGCAGCGAGCCGACAAGGGCCTGAACGAATCGCTGGTGCACGTCGACTTCATGATCGGGTCGAATCAGCTCGACGTCGACGGCATCGCAGCGGATGGCACGACCACGCCGGTGATGCGGGCCGGCGCGTGGACGCTTTGAGGAGGCTGTGGCCGAGGCCTGCTAGCGCACCTCGCTGCCGTCGGGCAGGTCGCGGTCCAGCGTCACCAGGCTGAGCGTTCCGGCCTCGTCCTCGGCGGCGAGGATCATGCCTTGGCTCTCGACCCCGCGCAGCTTCACCGATTGCAGGTTGGTGACCAGCACCAAACGCTTGCCGATCAGGTCCGCGGGCGCGTAGTGCGCCTTGATGCCGGACACCACGGTGCGCGTCTCGCTGCCTAGCGAGACGGTCAGCACTAGGAGCTTGTCGGCGTTCGGATGCTGCTCGGCGGCCGTGACCGTGACCACCCGCAGCTCGGTCTGAGCGAAGTCGTTGATGGTGATGGGGGCCTTGTGCTCGAGCTCGTGCTCGATCGCGACGGCGTCGTCCGCGACCGCGTCGTCAGCGACGGCGGCTTCCATGGCCGCTGCGTCCGCCGCGACCTCGTCGCCGCCGGCGATCTCCCGTGCCAGCGCCTCGAGGTCGATGCGCGGGAACAGCGGCGCCCCCGGGGCTGTCTTGGTGCCCGCCGGTACCAATCCCCAAGTGGCGGCGGACTGGAGGTCGAACGGCGCGTTGCGTATTCCCAACTGCTTGCGCAGCTCGTGCGCCTTGGCTGGGATGATGGGATCGAGCAAGATGCTGGCGCAGCGCAGAGCCTCGACCAAGGTGTTGAGGACCGTGTCGAGCCGGGTCGCATCCCGCTCGTCGCGCGCTAGCTCCCACGGCTTGGTCTCTGCGATGTACTTGTTCGCCTGCCGCACCGCCTCCATCACGCTCTCGATGGCGCGGTCGAACTGCAGCGCCTCGAACTGGTGGGAGAAGGTGGCGGGCAGCGACACGAAGGCACGCTTGAGGCTCTCGTCGATCGGCTCGAGCGGTCCGGCCGTCGGCACGTTGCCGTCTCGGTAGCGCTGAATCATCCCGAGCGTGCGGTTCAGCAGGTTCCCGAGGTCGTTGGCGAGGTCGGCATTGATGCGCTCGGCGATGGCCGGCTCGGTGAAGTTCGAGTCGAGCCCGAACGTCATATCTCGCACCAGGAAGTAACGCAGCGCGTCGTTGCCGTACTTCTTCTGCAGGTCGAGAGGCCTGACCACGTTGCCGAGCGACTTGCTCATCTTGCGCTCGTCGTACAGCCAGTAGCCGTGCACGTTGAGGTGCTGGTAGAGGGGCAGCCCCGCCGCCTTGAGCATGATCGGCCAGAACAGCCCGTGCGGCTTGAGGATGTCCTTGGCGATGAAGTGCTGCACGTGCGGCCAGTAGCGGTCCTCGGCGCCGCGCGAGACGAGCGCCGAGTAGTAGTTGATCAACGCGTCGAACCACACGTAGGCGACGTGGCTGTCGTCCCACGGCAACGGGATGCCCCACGGCACCCGCTCGCGCGGGCGGCTGATGCTGAGGTCGCCGATCGGCTCGCGCAGCATCGCCAAGACCTCGTTGCGGTAGCGCGCCGGCCTGATCAGGTCGGGCTTCTCGTGGAGCAGGTCCCTAAGCCACTCGCGGTACTGCTCCATGCGGAAGAACCAGTTGGCCTCGGTGCGCTGCTCGAGCGGGATCTCGTGCTGCGGGCACAGCCCGCCTTCGAGTTCCTTCTCGGTGTAGTAGCGCTCGCACTTGACGCAGTAGAGGCCCGAGTACTCGCCGTAGACGATGTCGCCGGCGTCGTACACCTTCTGCAGGAGGTGGCTGACGACGGTCTTGTGACGCTCCTCGGTGGTGCGGATGAAGTCGTCGTAGCGGATTCCCAGCCGGTCCCAAGTCTGTCGGAACTGCCCTGCGATCTCATCGGCGTAGGCCCCCGGCGACATGTCGTGCGCTTCGGCGGCCTTCTGGACGTTCTCGCCGTGCTCGTCGGTGCCGGTGAGGAAGAACGTGTCGTCGCCCTTGAGGCGGTGGAAGCGGGTGACGACGTCCACCAGGATCGTCGTGTAGGCGTGGCCCATGTGAGGGGCGGCGTTGACGTAGAAGATCGGGGTGGTCGCGTAGTAGCTGCCGGGCTCGGCGATCGAAGGCGTCGCGGCCGGGGCCGGCTCGGTCTCGGTCTCGTCCGCAGCGGGCTCGGCGTTGGCGGCCGCGTCGACCTCCAACTCCGGGTCTAGCACGGCCGGCTCTCCGCTGCGGGCGCCGCTGGCGACGTCGCGGTGCTGGGAGTGGCTGGTTTCGTCGTTGGTGGGGTCGGACATGCGCTCCTCCGGGCTCCTGGCAAGCTGACCGCCTGGAGCGGGCGTGCTCGGATGCCAACGAAAAAGGCGCCGATGACCGTCAACGGCGCCCAACCGGGTCAAGCCAGAAGCGGCTCAGCCAGGCGTGGGCCCGAGAAGTGTCATTCGCAGCGCCATCGCCGCGGAGTATAGCAGTGCCGGCCTGGGCCGCGTGACAGAATGCCGCCATGTCGGCGGATGGACTCCGGCTGTCTGCGGCCCTGGCAGACTTCCGCCGGGCACGCCGGCGAGCTGACGTCAGGGCGGTGCTGGCGCAACTCGCGGGCGACGAGCAGCGTCTCTTGCCCTACGAGGAGGTCCGGCGTCGGCTCCATGCGGTGGAAGGCGCGCACCGCCGGCTCGAGGACATCGAGCTCGACGCGATCGTCGGCAGCGTCGGCCGGTACCGCGACTTCAACCGCGAGTTCCTCCCGCTCGTCGACGAAGACGCGGACCGTTGGGTCGGTGTCAAGCTCGCCATGACCGGCCTCAAGGGCGTGCCGCCAATCGAGGTCTACCAGATCGGCGAGGCCTACTTCGTGAAGGACGGCAACCACAGGGTGTCGGTCGCCAAGGAGCTTGGCGCCACGCACATACAGGCCTACGTGACGCCGGTCCACAGCCGCGTGCCGCTGGGCCCGGGCGTCGACCGCGATGAGCTGATCATCGCCAGCGAGTTCGCCGACTTCCTGCAGCTGACCCACTTCGACGTCTTGCGTCCCGATGCCGACCTGAGCGTGACCGCGCCCGGCGCCTACCCGACCCTGGCCGAGCACATCAGCGTTCACCGCTACTTCATGGGCATCGACGAGAAACGCCCCATCGCGTTGAAGGAGGCCGTCGGCCACTGGTACGACGCCGTCTACCTCCCGGTGGTCGAGGCCATCCGCCACCACGGTCTGTTGGCGAGGTTCCCTGAGCGCACCGAGACCGACCTCTACTTGTTCCTGGCAGAGCACCGCGCCCGCCTCGAAGACGAGTTCGGTTGGAGCATCGAAGGTCCGGCCCTGGCCGAGGGGCTGGCAGGCGGCGGTCGCGACCTGGACGAGCGCAGCCGCGCGCTCGCCGACGCCGCGCAGGCGGCCGCTGACGCCGGAGAGCGCCTGAACCTGCTCGACGCGGTACTGCTGCTGTTCACCGGCGGCGCCGGCGACGAAGACGTGCAGCGCCACGGCTTGAGCCTCGTCGCCAGCGAAGGCGCCACCGCCTACGCGCTGAGCCTCGGCAGCGACGAGCACAGCCCAGTGGCGGCGCAGCGCACCGCGCTCGAGGCGGCCAGCCGCGAGGCAGGCGTCAGGAGCCAGTTCGCCTTCAGTTCCGAGGGCGCGGTGAAGGCGGTCAGGCAGCGCGCCGCCTACGTCGACCTGGTGGTGGCGCCGTTGGCGGCGTTCGCCGCTGAGGAGCCGGCACGAGGCGCCTCCAGCGAGGGCGCGCGCATCCGGCCTGCCTCGCTGAGACCCTTGCTGCGGCGCTGCCCCAAGCCGCTGCTACTGGTGACGGCCGCCGGCTCGCAGTTCCGCGCACCGCTGCTTGCCTACGACGGCGGCTCCAAGTCCGAGGAGGCGCTGTACCTGACCGCCTACCTGGCGCTGCGCCAAGGCGTGTCGCCGGTGGTCGTCAGCGTCGCGGAGCGTGGTCGCCCAGCCGCGGACAACTTGTTCGACGCCAGCGACTACCTGAGCGCACTCGGGGTCGGCGCGCGCCTCGTCGGGGAGACTGGCGCCGTGGCCTCTGCGATCCTGAGGGTGTTGCGCAAACACGGCTGCGACCTGCTGATCATCGGCAGCCGTCGCTACACGCCGTGGCTCGAGGACCTCACGGGCGGCGTGCTGGACGGTGTGCTGGCCGAGGTCTCGGTGCCGGTTCTGGTCGCCTAGGAGGCGTGGACGCCGCCGGGCCCCAACTGCTCGAGCGCGCGCTCGAAGAGCGCCGTCGGCTGGGCACCGGAGATGCCGTGCCGCTGGTCGATGACGAAGTACGGCACGCCGTTGATCCCGTACTCGCGGGCGAGCGCGACGTCGTCCCTGACGGCCTGAGCGTGTTCGTCGCTGCCCAGTACCCGGCCTGCCAGCTCGGCGTCCATCCCAACCTCGCTCACCAGCCGCACCAGGGTGTCGTGGTCGCTGACGTCCGCGCCCTCGGACTGCTGAGCCCGCATCAGGCGCTCCATGACGGTCATGGCGTCGACACCATCGGTCGCTTGCGCAGCGTGCACCAGGCGGTGGGCGTCGAAGGTGTTGGCGCTGCGCGAGGCCTCGAGGTCGAAGCTCAAGCCCTCGGACGCGGCCTGCTCGGCGGTGCGCGCGAACATCTCCCCGACCCCTTCACGCGTTTGGCGGTACTTGATCATCAGGCGGTCGATGGTCAGCGGCGGGTCGCCGCGCGGGGCGTTGGGATCGAGCTCATAGCTGCGCCACACGACCTTCACCGCATCCTTGTGCTCGTAGCCGGCGAGTGCCTTCTCGAAGCGGACCTTGCCGATGTAGCACCAGGGACAGGCGATGTCGGAGAAGACCTCGATGACCATCCGGCGAGGTTAACGGACCGGAGCGCGGCCGCGTGTCGGGTGTGGTCGGCCTGTGCTGATAAGCTGTCCCGTCATGGCCAAGGCCAATGCGTTACCCACCCAAGAGCAGGACTTCTCCGGCTGGTACAACGACATCGTCTACCGTGCCGAGCTCGTGGACCTGAGCCCCGTGCGAGGCAGCTTCGTGATCCGACCTTACGGCTGGGCGCTGTGGGAGAACATCCAACGCGAGCTCGACCAGATGTTCAAGGACACCGGGCACGAGAACCTGTCGTTCCCGCTGCTGATCCCGATGAGCTTCTTCCACCGCGAGGCCAAGCACGTCGAGGGCTTCGCACCCGAGCTGGCGGTCGTCACGCACGCCGGCGGCAAGGAGCTCGAGGAGCCGCTAGCGATCCGCCCCACCTCCGAGACGATCTTCGGGGAGCTCTACAGCAAGTGGGTGCAGAGCTACCGCGACCTGCCGCTGCTCTACAACCAGTGGTGCAACGTGATGCGCTGGGAGCTCCGCACCCGGCCGTTCCTGCGCACCACCGAGTTCCATTGGCAGGAAGGTCACACCGCGCACGCCACCGCCGAGGAGGCGCTGTTCGAGACGCGCCAGATGCTGGACGTCTACGCGCGCTTCGCCGAGGAGTTCGGCGCGGTGCCGGTGATCAAGGGCGAGAAGACCGAGGGCGAGCGCTTCGCCGGCGCGTTGTCGACGCTCACCATCGAGGCGATGATGCGCGACGGCAGGGCCCTGCAGTCGGGCACCAGCCACTACATGGGCGAGAACTTCTCGCGCGCGTTCAACATCACCTTCAACGACGTCAACAACGAACAAGCCTACGCACACACGACCTCTTGGGGGTTCAGCACCCGCTTCATCGGAGCGCTCGTGATGACCCACGGCGACGACAAGGGGCTGATCATGCCGCCGCGCCTCGCGCCCCACCAGGCGGTGATCCTGCCGATCTTCAGGGCCAACGAT
Source organism: uncultured bacterium (assembly GCA_964398985.1). Taxonomy (GTDB): domain Bacteria; phylum Deinococcota; class Deinococci; order Deinococcales; family Trueperaceae; genus CAYMRL01. The sequence continues at coordinate 90,147 of CAYNOS010000002.1, read as the reverse complement.
GAGGCCGGCAGAACGCCGGTGATCGACGCCGCCAAGCGGCTCGCCGCCGAGCTGAAGGCGGCCGGCGTGAGGGTGAAGGTCGACGACCGCGAGGGCATCTCGCCGGGCCGCAAGTTCAACGAGTGGGAACAGAAAGGCGTGCCGCTCCGCATCGAGATCGGTCCCCGCGACCTCGAGCAGGGCGTAGCGACGGTAGCCGACCGCCTCGCCGGCGCGAAGGAGCCGCTCGCGCTGACCGGTCTCGCGGCCGCGCTGCCAGGCCGGATCGAGGCCTTCCACGACGCCCTCTTCCAGCGCGCGCTGCGCTTCCGCGAGGAGCGCACCTTCCACGCCGAGAGCTACGACGAACTCAAGGAGATGGTCGAGCACGGCTTCGTCTACGCCAGTCACTGCGGAGACCCCGAGAGTGAGGCTAGGATCCAGGAAGAGACTAGGGCGACCGTCCGTTGCATCCCACTCGCAGGCCCTAGCGCAGAAGGATCAGTTTGCGTCCATACCGGCAGACCCAGTGGTTACCCCCGCAAGGTGATCTTCGGCAAGGCGTACTGACGAGGTCCGCCACGTGAGCCGCGGCACACCCAGGCACTCGCTCACCGACGCCGAGGAAGCGGGCAGGCTCCGCGAGCGTGTGTCGCAGGCGCAAGCCGCGATCCTGCAGGTTGCCCTGAAGTCGGGCGTGCAGGTCAGCTTCGGCGAGGGCCGGCGCAACTCCGACGTCGCGATGGCGCTGCTCAAGGGCGACCGCGACGCGGTGCTGGCGCTGCCGCCGCGCCTCGAAGACGAGCTCGAGTTCGACCTACACGTCGTGCGCAGCACGTTCAATCGCGACATCTTCGAGCTGCTGGTGGTGCTCGTCGAGCCGCTCGACGCCCAGGCGGTCAGGAGCCCCGAGCGGCGCGCTGCGCTGCGCCAACGTATGGCCCGGCTGACCGCCGATCCCGAGGCCGACGACCTCTTGGATCTCGGCAACTGAGGTTTCAGGACCCGGGCGGGGCTTGCATGTCGGTTCGCACCGTGCTAGTTTCTTGCGGCTGGGGCAAGAGCCCCGCCAGATGACGAGAGGAGGGTGGGAATGAATGACGATTTTCCGGGCCTGAGGCCCAGCGCTGCGCCGACCGTATCCCGCCGCTCCTCGTGTGCTGCCGGGAGCAACTAGCGAGCTAGTTGACCGCGGCGTGAGCAGCCCGCCGGGCCGCCGACGAAGCGACAACCAACAACCAGATAGCCCCACGGTAGCGCCCTGGCACGCCCCACGGCCGTGCCACCGCTGCCTGTCACCGAGTTCCGCCGCAACCCTCTAGCCACCTCGAGAGGAGGAAACATGAACCTCATCAACTTGTCTCTGATGACCGCGATCCTGCGTTCCCAGCAGCCGAAGGCGCCCGGATCCAACGAGGACCGGCTGCGCCGCGCGGGCTACCGCGATGGCGAGAAGCGTCCGAGGATCCGCCACCACTGGGCCAACCGCTGAACCCCCGAGCCAGGAGACCCGCGTCGAGGCGCCTCAGCGAGGCGCGAAGCGAAGCGACCGCGCCTAACCGATGGCGAGCAGCGCGACGCCCACCACCATGCCGGCGGCACCCAGCAGGCGCCGCCGGCCGCCCTTCTCCGACAACAAACGCGTGCCGAGCACCGTCCCGATGAGGATGCTGACCTCGCGCGCGGGCGCCACCTGGCTCACGAGCGCGAACTGCATCGCCGTCAACACCATGATGTAGGCGAGAGGGCTGAGCGTAGCGACCCCGAACGCATGCCACTTGTGTTCACGCCAGACGCGCGCCACCTCCATGCGGCGAGAGAACGCGATCGGCATCAAGATCAGCGCCCTGCAGACCTCTCCGGTGTAGGTGAACAGCAGCGGCGCGGCGCCCAAGTGTCCGACGGCGTACCCGTCCCAGACCGTATAGATCGAGATGAAGCCGCCTGTCAGCAAGCCGTATAACAACGCGGGCCGGCTGCCGGGGCCCGACAGCGACTTGCCGCCCGTCAGCACGAACACGCTCAACACCACGAGCGCGGTGCCGCCGAGCGCCACGACGCTCGGTCTCTCGCCCAGCACGACTATCGCCAGCACGGTGGCCAGAGCCGGCCCGCTGCCGCGCGCCAGCGGGTAGACGAGCGACAGGTCGCCGACGCGGTAGCCGCGCTGCAGGAACACGAAGTAGCCGACGTGGATGATCGCCGACACCACCGCGAACAGCAAGTGGGTGAGCGTGAAGACGGGCCGCGCGATCAGGAAGTAGGTGAGCGCCACCGGCGCGTAGACGACCGCGGTCATCACGGCGAACAACCACAGGAAGCCGGCGCCGCCCTGGGCCCGCTTGGCGATCAGGTTCCAACTGGCGTGGATCGCCGCCGAGCCTAGGACGAGCGCCAGCGCTAACGCGGCCAAGCGCTGTCGTCAGCCGTTTACGTAGGTCAACCAGTGATCGAACTCGGGGACCTTGCCACCGGCGACGTCGAGGTAGGCCTGGCGCATCCTCAGCGAGAACTCGCCAGCCATCCCCGTGCCGATGGCACGCCGGTCGATCGACGCCACCGGCGTCACCTCGGCGGCGGTCCCGACGAGAAAGACCTCGTCAGCCGTGTACAACTCGTCGCGCGTCGCCATCGTCGGCTCGACCCTGGTGCCCTGTGACCTCGCGATCTGGATGACGGTGTCGCGGGTGATGCCGCGCAGGTTGACCGAGTGCGCGATCGGGTGGAGCACCCCGTCTCTGACCATGAAGACGTTCTCGCCCGAACCTTCGGCAACGTAGCCTTCCTTGTCGAGCAGCAGCGCCTCGTCGAAGCCGCCGCTGCGAGCCTCCTGGTTGGCCAGCACCGAGTTCACGTAGTTGCCGCCGGCTTTGGCTTTCGTCGGCAGGATGTCACCGGCCGAGCGGCGCCACGAGCTGGTCATCAGGCGCGCGCCCTTGCGCACCGCTTCCTCGCCCAGATAGACGCCCCACGGCAGGGTTGCCACCATGAAGTGCAGCCGGTTCTTGGTCGGATCGACGCCCAACGACTCTGCGCCGTACCAGATCAGCGGGCGGATGTAACACGCGGGTCGTTGGTTGGCCCTGATCGTTTCCAGGATGGCCTCGTCGACCTGCTCGGGCGTGAACGTCACCGGCATGCCGAGGATGTGCGCGGAATCGATGAGCCGGCGGCTGTGATCGTTGAGCCGGAAGACCGCCGGGCCGCGCTCGGTCTGGTAAGCCCGGATGCCTTCGAAGACGCTGGTACCGTAGTGCAGCGCGTGGGTGAGGACCGAGACGGTGGCCTCGGCGCTGGGCACGATGCGGCCGTCGAAGAAGACCAGCCCGGCATCGAGCGACGCACCGTTCGTTTGGCCGGCTGCCTGGGCCGCATGAGAGTTGACAGTCATCGCTGCCTCCTTGAAGCCTCCAGCATGCCACGCGAGCGGACCGCCGGGGCCGCACTGGCGAGGTGCGGAACTCACCTTCAGGACTCACCGAGGGCGCATAGACTCGGCGGATGAACGTCCTGGTCACCGGCGGCGCTGGCTACATCGGAAGCATCACCACTGCAGCACTTCTGGAACGCGGCCACCAGGTCGTGGTGGTGGACGATTTGCGCACCGGGCACGCTGCGGCGGTACCCGCTGCTGCCGCGCTGGTGCGCGTCCCCGTCGCCGACAGGGTCCGCATGGTCGAGACGCTGAGCAGCCACGGCATCGAGGCGGTCGTGCACTTCGCGGCGGACTCCCTCGTGGGGGAGTCGATGAGCGAGCCTCTCAAGTACTACCGCCACAACGTCGCGGGGGCCGTGACGCTGTTGGAGGCGGTGCTGCAGGCGGGCGTGCAGCGCTTCGTGTTCTCCTCATCGGCCGCCGTCTACGGCTCGCCGGCCGCGGTGCCGATTACCGAGGAGGCGGCTTTGGCGCCGGAGAGCGTCTACGGCGAGACCAAGCTGATCGTCGAGCGCATGCTCGGCTGGCTGTCGCGCACCAAAGGGCTCGGTCACGTCGCCCTGCGCTACTTCAACGCCGCCGGCGCGGCTGCCGACCAGGGCGAAGTGCATGAGCCGGAGACCCACCTGATCCCGTTGGTGTTGCAGGTCGCGGCTGGAGCGCGTCCTCACATCTCGGTGTTCGGCGACGACTACCCGACCCCTGACGGCACCGCGGTTCGCGACTACGTTCACGTCCTCGACCTCGCTGCCGCTCACGTCCTGGCGGTCGAGGCTGCCGAACCCGGCAGCGGCTCGATCTACAACCTCGGCAGCGGCCGCGGCTACTCGGTGAGAGAGGTGATCGACGTGTGCCGCCGCGTGACCGGGCACGACATCCCCGAGGTGTCGGCGCCGCGCCGAGCCGGCGACCCGCCGGTCCTGGTGGCCGATGCCACGCGGGCACGCAGCGACCTCGGCTGGACCCCGCGTCACGACACGCTCCAGGAGATGGTCGCGTCAGCCTGGAGCTTCATGCAGCGTTACCCGCACGGCTACCCGCGCAGGGATTAAGGAATGGCCTACCCGACGCTGGGAAAGCCCACGAATCGCCATGCTAGTGTGTGCTGATTTGGAGACTGCCATGAGACGACTTCTGTTCACCTGCCTGCTCCTACTCGCGGCGGTGGCATTCGCACAGCCCGGATCTCCACTGAGCGGCATCATCGTCAGCGAAGGCGAACTCGCCACCAACACTCGCGTTGCCATCCACGTCGTGGACGCGGACAACGTCTGGGGGTTGGAGGTCGCCAGCGTCGTGCCTGTCGGCGGCACCTTCGTGGTGAGCCCGGCCGAGGTACCGGCCGGCGAACTGCGGCCGTTCCGCAGCGGCTCGGTGATCCTGCCCGGCATCCAGAACGAGTACCGGGTGATTCCTGACGGTGTCAACGTCGCGGTCGCGCGCTTCAACATGTACGTCGACATGAACGGCAACGAGGTGTTCGACAGGGTCGTCGACCGCTGGTACATCGGCGTGCCGCAGCTCGAGTCACCGCTGGGCTTCTTCACGCTGCTGTACCTGGACCGGGCCGCTACACTCAGCGGTGCCGGCGTCGAGCTCCAGCTGAGCCCCGGATGGAACGTGTTCACGGTCCGCTTCCCGGGCGACGCCGCCGTGTACGCCGTGAGTCCAGCCGTCGACGACATCGTCCTCGACGTGACGCTGCCCTGAACGGCGCCGCACGCCAAGCGCGTACGCCCGCCACCGCGCCGCCGAGGCCGCCATCGCCACAATCGGAATGACGTCCCTGAGGAGCCGGCTCGACTAGCCGTCGACCAGCCAGCCTTGGGCCCGCGCGTAGCCCATGAGGAGCCGCTCGGCCCCGTCGAGATCCTCGACGTCACCGACCGCCACGGCCTCCGCCAGCACGGCGAGGGCCTCGCCGACCCTCGGTCCCGGCGGCAGCCCCAGCAGTTTCATGACACCGTCGCCGTCGAGCAGCGGTGCTGGCGGCCGCGGCTCCTCGAGCACCGCGATGATCCGTGACATCGCCAGACGGTAGGCGGTCCGCCCGGCGGCGCTGGCCTGACGGCCCCTGGCGGCCTCGCGATCGGCGAGCATCAGCTTCAGGAGGTCGGGCAGCAGCTGGCGGCGGCGGTGCACGAAGCGCCGGGCCGCCCGCTCGCCGGCGGGCAACGGCACCATGTGGTGGCGGACCAGGTCGGCAGCCCGCTCGACGGTCTCGGACGGCAGGCGCAGGCGCCGCAAGATCGAACGCGTGAGCTTGGCGCCCTCCTCGGCGTGGGAGTGGAAGCGGACGCGGCCGAAGTCGTCGACGTCGCGCGTCAACGGCTTGGCGACGTCGTGAAGGAGCGTCGCCCAGCGCAACGCCGAGTCGGCATCGGGGAAGCCGGCGACGAGGCGGGCGAGAGCCTCGACGTTGTGGTCGAGCACGTCGAGATGGTGCAGTCCGCGCTGCTCCACGCCGCGGCCCGCGGCTACCTCCGGCAGGTAGACGGCCAGGAGGCCGAGGTCCTCCAGCAGCCTCACGCCGACCGCGGCGGCGTCAGCCATGATCAGCGCATCGAGCTCCGCTCCGACGCGCTCGGGTGCCGGCAGCGGTAGGCCGCCGGCGGCCTGTGCGGCGCTCAGTTCGATCACGGTCGCGCGCGTGGTCGCCTCGATCTCGAAACCGAGCGTGGTCGCGAATCGCGCCACCCTCAGTGGCCTCACCAGGTCGGAGCGCAGGTTGGCGGCGGCGGTGGCGCGCAGCCGGCGGTGCTTCAGGTCGAGTGCTCCGCCGGTCGGGTCGATCAGCTCGCCGCTCGGGAGCAGCGCCAGCGAGTTGACGCTGAGGTCGCGGCGAGTCAGGTCGCGTTCGATCAAGGCGCGCTGATCGAGCGCGGGGATCGCCCCCCGCTCGCTTGGCGGCAGCAGGGGGGTGTAGTCGTGGGTGACTCTCTCACCGGCGCCGCTCGCGGGGCCGACCACTCGCCAGTGCTCGCGCTCCTCGTCGAGACAGAACAGCGATCCGCCGGTCAGCTGGGCGCAGCGCGCGGCTTCAGCGGCGGGGTCGGCCACCAGCCAATCGAAGTCGCGCGGCTCGAGCCGCAGCAGCTGGTCGCGCACCGCGCCGCCCACCAGCACGCCGTTCTCCGGCCACGGCTTAGACTTGCTCGTGTCCATCGGCACCTCGTCGATTACAGCACGACAGGTGGTCCCGCCACGTGGCGGCTGAGCTGCGCGTCGGCCTGACCGGCAACATCGGCTCGGGCAAGTCGAGCGTCGCGCGGCTGCTCGCCGAACGCGGAGCGCTGGTGATCGACGCCGACGCGCTGGCGCGCCAAGCGACCGACGACCCCGCGGTGCTCGCCAGGATCGCCGAGGAGCTGGGGGACGAGCTGGTCGTGGCAGGCGAGGACGGGCGGCGGCGGCTCGACCGCGCGGCCACGGCCGGCCTGGTGTTCGAGGACCCCAGAGCCCTCGCCAAGCTCAACGCCATCGTCCACCCGTGGGTCGCTCGCCGGCGCGCGGAGATCGAAGCCGCCGCGTTGGCTTCGCCGCAGCCGCCTCGCGTCATCGTGCACGACATCCCGCTGCTGTACGAGAACGACCTGGCGGCCGGCCTGGACCTCGTCGTCGTGGTGTTCGCGCCGCTGGCTGAGCGCATCGCACGCGTCGGCCGGCGCTCAGGACTCGGCCCGGACGAGGTGATGCGCCGCGACCGAGCGCAACTGCCTCTCGAGGAAAAGGCAACGCGAGCCGACTGGGTCGTCGACAACAGCGGCGACCTGGCTGCGCTGGAACGCGAGGTGGCGCGCCTGTGGGAGGAACTGACCTCCTCGGAGCGCGCCACCTCGTCCTTGCACTGAGAGTTCAGACGGCCAGGCTCACCACGCGACGCGCGTCTGCGAAGCGCTCCTCACCGTGTTGCCCTCGACGTAGCTGTAGCTGTAGCTGCCGAGCATCCGGTCGGCGACGAACTGGAGGAACGTCGAGAGGGCCACCGAGGCCTCCTCCGCCGCGTCGAAGTCGATCTCGCCGGGAGCGAAGCCGGCCAGCAGGCTGAGCTCCGAGGTCATCGACTCGGCGAGGGTGCGCATGGTCTCGCTGTCGTCGGTCACCGAGTAGGCGTGGACGCCGCCGGGCACCGACTGCCGGAGGTTCGCGAGCGACGGCGTCAGGCCGGAGCGCTGCTGCCTCGCGAACAGGGCGTTATCCAGCGCCTCCGGCGTGGCGCCGATCAACACGTAGCCGTCGACGAATGCGGTGCCGATGCTGAACATCTCGCCGACCGCGTACTCGGTCACTTCGACGCCGGCCACCTCGCGTATCGTCGGCATCGTCGGCATGCCCATGCCGTCGGGGCTGGTGAACCCTGCGAGCATCATCGAAGCCATCGTGAACAGCTCCGAGAGCCCCTCGGAGGCCGCGTTGATGTCGCGCGCGGCGATCGCGAACACGCTGTCGCCCAGGGGGTTCTGGAAGTCGGTGCCGATCTCCGGCGTGGGGGCGGAACCGGAGCTGATGGAGGCGAACTCGGAGCCCATCCAGCCGATCAGCAGGCGGTTGAGGTCGATGCCGACCATCTCCTCGAGCGTCGCGTCGAGATCGCTGATGCCGAGCTCCGGTGAGCCGGATACCACGTTGCTCAGCCAGCGCCACCAACCTCCCAGGTCGAAGGACGTCACCGCGTAGCTGACCGTGTTGGGCCCGACGAACGCCATGGTGCCTTCCGAGACGGCGCCGGCGTTCGACAGCAGAGCGTGCACCTGCGGGTCGCTCGCGGGATCTCCGAGCGCTCGCAGGCTGCGCCCCGACAGGCCCTCCGAGGTCACGGTCGTGACCGTGCCCGCGACCCCGGCGGCGTCGAACGCCCCCGTCAGGCGCGCGATGACGTTGTCGAAGCCCATGCCGGCGCCGAACGGCGCGACGGTCCTGACGATCGTGGGCACGTCGATGAAGAAGTAGCTGTTGCCGGCGCCGAGCTGGCCCAGCGTGGCGGCGAAGCCGGGGTTGTTCGTGAGGTTCGGCTCCGAGGCGCCTTGGTAGCGGCGCAACACCCCGCGGAGGGCGTCGGGGTTGCTGGAGACGGCCACCAGATCGCTGGTTTGGGCGTAGGCGATGGCGGAGAAGGCGGCGTCGATGGGATCTTCGGGATCGAGCTCGGTGCTCGGCGTGACGACGGTGAAAGGTATCGAACCTTCGGTCAACGCCAAGGCGTCGCCCTCGATGCTGGCGAGCATGTCGGCCACGGCAGCGGCGCCGGCGGGCGAGACGCGCGCGACCAGGGTCGCGACCGGCAGCGGGTTCAAGGCGGAGACGGACACGCTCAGCCACGCCTCGTCACCGAGCAGGTCCATCAGGTCGACGCTCTCCAGGCCGGCCGGCACTTCGGCCGCCAGGTCCTCGGCCTCTTCTCCCAGAGCGACGGTCAGCAGGCGATTGAGGTCGAGGCGCTGCCACTCATCGGTGAAGGCGGTGACCTTGTCCTCGTGCGCGGCCAGTCCCTCGACGCCGATCGTGAAGACCGAGTCTTGCGGCAGCAGATGCGTGAAGTCCGCGGCCATGGCGCCGGCAACCAGCAGCGCCAGCAGCGGAGCGATCAGGTACTTGAAGAGTCGGCTCATCGGTTCCTCCATCAGGTCAGCTCGCACATTGTAGACGCACGCATCCGAGGCGGATGAGCGGGTCGTCACTGGCCGCTCTCGCCTTGCGCCGCGGCGTGGGCCTCCAGAGCGGCGCTCACCACGGCCGCGGCCGTGAACCCCAGTTGCCTCATCAACTCGCCGCCGGGGCCCGAGGCGCCGAAGCGGTCCAGGGCGATGACGACCCCGGCATCGCCGACGTAGCGGCGCCATCCGAGGCTGGACCCGGCCTCGACCGCCACGCGTGCGCGCACCGCCGCAGGCAGGACGCTCTCGCGATACCGCGCATCCTGAGACTCGAACAGCTCCCAGCTCGGCAGGCTCACGACCCGCGCGTTGACGCCCCTGCCGGTCAGTTCCCGCTGCGCCTCGAGGCACAGCGAGACCTCGGAGCCGGTCGCGATCAGCAGCACGTCGGGCGCGCCGCTGGCGGCTTCCGAGAGCACGTAGCCGCCCTTGGCCACGCTGCCGGTCGGGACCTCGAGGTTCGGCAGGTTCTGGCGTGAGAGCGCCAAGGCGGTGGGGCCGTCGCCGCGCTCCAAGGCGATGCGCCAGGCCTGGGCCGTCTCGTTGCCGTCGGCCGGACGGATCGTCACCAGTCCCGGCAGCGCCCGCAGGCTGGCGAGGTGCTCGACCGGCTGGTGCGTCGGACCGTCGCCGCCGAGGCCGATGCTGTCGTGAGTGAACACGTAGGTAACCGGCTGCCCCATCAGCGCGGACAACCGCAGGGCGGGCTTGAGGTAGTCGGAGAAGACCAGGAACGTCGCCACGAACGGCCGCAGGCCGCTGAGGGCGAGGCCGTTGGCGATCGCCGCCATCGCGTGCTCGCGGATGCCGAAGTGCACGATGCGGCCGGCGTGATCGCCTTTCCTCATGGCCTTCTCGCCGTCGATGTCGGTGTAGTTCGAGCCGGCGAGGTCGGCGGAGCCGCCCAGCAGCTCCGGCACGCGCCTGGCCAGCGCGTTGAGCGCGACGTGCGAGGCCTTGCGCGTGGCGATCGACTTGCCCACCTCGAAGCTCGGCAGGTCGGCGTCGAAACCAGGCGGTAGTTCGCCGGCCAGGAACCTCTCAAGCTCGGCCGCGGCTTCGGGATGGGCGCTGCGGTAGCCGGCCATCAGCTCCCGCCACTCGGCGTGTGAACGCGCCCCGCGCGTCCTCACCGAGCTCATGTGCTCGGCGACGTCGCGGGGCACGCTGAACGGCTCCCACGCGACGCCGAGGTTGCGCCGGGTGGCCTCGGCCTCTTCGTCGCCGAGGGCGGCGCCGTGCACCTTCGAGGACCCTGCGAAGGTGGGGGAGCCGTAGCCGATCACGGTCCTGACCGCGATCAGGCTGGGCTTGCCGGTCTCGGCGACGGCCGCGTCGAGCGCGGTGCGCAGCGCGCCCAAGTCGTTGCCGTCGGCGACCTGCTGCACGTGCCAGCCGTAGGCCCGGTAGCGCGCCTGCACGTCCTCGTTGAAGGTGATGTCGGTGGCGCCGTCGATCGAGACCCCGTTGTCGTCGTAGAGCACGACCAGCTTGCCGAGACCGTGGAAGCCCGCGAACGAGGAGGCTTCCGACGCGACCCCCTCCATCATGTCGCCGTCGGAGGCGATGACGAAGGTGCGGTGGTCGAACAGCTCGAAGCCGGGCCGGTTGTAGCGCTCAGCCAGGTGCGCCTCGGCGAGGGCGATGCCGACCGCCGTCGCGATGCCCTGCCCGAGCGGGCCGGTCGTGGTCTCGACCCCGGGGGTGTGGCCGTGCTCGGGGTGCCCGGGGGTCAGCGAGCCGTACTGGCGGTGGCGCCGCAGTTCCTGCATCGGCAGGTCGTAGCCCGCGAGGTGCAGGAGCGAGTACTGCAGCATCGAGCCGTGACCCGCCGACTGCACGTAGCGGTCGCGGTTCGGCCACGTCGGTGCGGCGGGATCGTGCCGCAGGTACTCGGCGAACAGCAGGTAGCCGATCGGCGCCGTGCCGAGCGGCATCCCGGGATGCCCCTCGCCGGCCGCCTGAGTGGCGTCGATGGTCAGCGCGCGGATCGTGTTGATCGTGCGCAGGGCGGCCGCGCCGGCCTCGTCGTGGTTGTCGGTCATGCTGCCTCCAAGGGGCGTGTTCGCGTAGGTGCGCTCGTCAATGGGGGTCCGACGGCTCGGGCGACTTCCGCGCCCGCCGGCGGTCGATCGCGTCCCTGACGGCTTGCCCTTCTTCCCAGTGGTGCTGTTCGCTGGCGTCACGGATCGCCAGTCGCGGGACGGGCCGGGGCCTGCCTTCGTCATCGAGGGCGACGAAGTTGAGGTGTCCCACGGTGCAGAGCCGGCGTTCGCCGGTCAGCGGGTTCTCGCCGTGAACCTCGCAGCGCACGATCATGCTGGTGCGTCCCGTCCACACGACGCGGCTCTTGACCTCGATGATCTCCCCGACGTAGATCGGGTTGCGGAAGTCGATCGGCTCCGTCGAAGCGGTGACGGCGATCGCACGGCAGAAGCGGACCGCGGCCACGGCCGCGTTGATGTCCATCAGTTCCATCACGCGCCCACCGAACAGCGACCCGAGCGCGTTCGCTTGGTTGGGGAAGACGCTGTCGACGGTTACGACCCACTCGGAGGGACGTTCGGCAGACACCCGGCCAGTATAGGTGGAGCCTGGCCTCAAAGAGAAACCCGCCCCCGACCTTAGGTAGGTCGGGGGCGGGTCGGTGTCCGCCTGATCTAGAGGGGAACCCTTGGGTTCCGTCTCATACAGGAGGCGGGTCCTGAGCTACCCTCGGCGGGCACCTCCACTGGCCTCTAAATGCGATTGAATAAGGACCACCTCCTTCCCGTGGTGACACGATTCTAAGCACAAACGGCGCCGGCGTGCATGAAGGGGATTACTCTGGCAGCCTCAAGAGGCGTCCGGGCACGTAGACTCTGACGAGGCGCCAGCCGCAGATCCCGGCTCTGACGGACGCCGCTGAAGCCTACGCAGGAGGCAGCCGTTGCTCAGCATCCCCGAGAAGATCCTGTTCGTCATCCTCGCGGGCGTTTCCTTCTACTTCGCCTACCGCGGTTTCGAGCGGCTCGTGAAGGTCGTGAGCAGAGGTCGCACCGGCGCCTTGCCGCGAACCAACGGGCTGCTGCGGCGCGCCGTCGAGGGCGTCCTCAAGACGCTCTCGCAGCGCACGGTGTTCCGCGCCAGACCGGTGGCGAGCCTGTTCCACTCGTTCATCTTCTACGGTTTCGTCTTCTACCTGCTGGTCAACGTCTTCGACGCTCTCAACGGCCTGCTGCCGCGCGCCTGGACCAACGCGGTGAATCTCGGCATCGTGGCCGACGTCTACCGGTTGGCAGCCGACGTGATCACGGTGCTGATCCTGCTCGGAGTCGTGTACTTCGTCATCCGGCGCTTCGCCGTCAAGCCCAAGGAGCTCAAGCACAACCCGCGCACGCTGCTGCACGAGGGCGTAGCGGCCGGTGGCGTGCGTCGCGACAGCCTCGTCGTCGCTACCTTCATCTTCCTGCACGTCGGCTTCCGGCTCACCGCCGAAGGCTTCCTGCTGGCGGCCGAAGGCCACGCCGACCCGTTCCAGCCGTTCGCCAGCGCCCTGGCGAACCTGGTCGGCTTCGGCGACGGGCGCATGCTCGGCTGGCACGTCGGCTGGTGGGGAGCGTTGGGTCTGATCCTCGCGTTCCTGCCGTACTTCCCTCGCAGCAAGCACCTGCACCTGTTCGCCACCCCAGTGAACTTCGCGCTGGAGCGTCGGCGGCAGGACCTCGGCCCGCTGCCGCTCGGCACGCTCGAGCCCATCGACCTCGAAGATGAGGCCGCCGAGCAGTTCGGCGCGGCCAGGATCGAGCATCTCAGCTTCGCCCAAGTGCTCGACGCCTACGCCTGCATCCAGTGCAACCGCTGCGCCGACGTGTGTCCCGCCAACCGCACCGGCAAAGCGCTGAGCCCCGCCGCGCTCGAGATCAACAAGCGCTTCGAGCTCAACCTCGTCGGCGAGGCCTTCGCCGCGGGAGCCGAGAGCCCGCGACCGCTGACCACCTTCGCGATCTCGCCCGAGGCGGTGTGGGCCTGCACCACCTGCGGAGCCTGCATGGAGGTGTGCCCGGTCGGGTGCGAGCAGATGATCGACATCGTCGACATCCGGCGCGACCTGGTGATGATGCAAGGCGAGTTCCCCGCCGAGTTGCAGACCGCCTTTCGCGGGATGGAGCGCAGCGGCAACCCGTGGGGCATCACCGCCGACAAGCGGCTCGAGTGGGCCGAGGGCATGAGCGTGCCGACGGTCGAGGACAACCCCGGCTTCGAGGTGCTGTTCTTCGTCGGTTGCGCCGGCGCCTACGACCCGGCCGCGCAGAAGACCACCCGCGCGATGGCCCGCATCCTGGAACACGCCAAGGTCGACTACGCGGTGCTCGGCAAGAACGAGTCCTGCACCGGCGATCCCGCCCGGCGCGCCGGCAACGAGTACCTCTACTACCAGCTGGCCACCGCCAACGTGGAGACCCTGAACGCAACGCTGATCTCGGATCTCGATCCGAAGAAGAAGAAGCTGGTGCTCACCACCTGCCCGCACTGCTTCAACGCGCTGGCGAACGACTACCCGCAGCTCGGCGGCGGCTACGAGGTCGTCCACCACACGCAGCTGATCGCGAAGCTGACGGACGAAGGCCGGCTGCCTCCCCTGGCCGAGACCAGGTCGCTCACCTACCACGATCCCTGCTACCTCGGCCGCCACAACGGCGAGTACGACGCGCCCAGAGAGGTCCTGGCCGGCGGCGGCAGCGAGCTGCGCGAGATGGCCAACAGCCGCAACGACTCGCTGTGCTGCGGCGCCGGCGGCGCGCAGTTCTTCAAGGAGGAGGAAGAGGGCGAGAGGCGAGTGTCGGAGGCCCGCTTCGAGCAGGCGCTGGCGACCGGTGCGCAGGTGGTGGCGACCGGCTGCCCCTTCTGCAAGTCGATGCTCGACAGTTCCAGCAGCGCCCAGTCCGAGGGGGCTCCGGTGGTGCTCGACGTAGCGCAGCTGGTGGCTGCCCGGCTGGACTCGATCCAGGCGTTGCTCGACGGCTAGGCGACCTCTTCGCCGTGTCCTCCGGCTGGAGTGGCATCTTCGTCAGCTTGCCCAGCAGCCGGTGCCATATCCTGACGCGGCAGAGCCGCGCCTAGCGCTCCGGGGGGACCTAGGGCAGACGCCGTTCGCTTGCCCTGCCAGGAGGCACAGCAGTTGTCCGGCAATCCGTCGTCAGAGGCCTCCGCGCCTCATCAGCAGCGCTCAGAACTGCTCGATGAGCTGTTCCAGCACTCGTTCGATTCGCTGCTGCTGCTTGACGCGAGCGAGCGGGTGATCCGCGCGAACCCGCGCAGCGCCGTGCTGCTCGGCGCTGCCGAGACGGACATCGTCGGTGTCTACCTGAGCGCGCTGGTGCCGGTGGGCTCCCCGCTCCTCGCGATGCTCGACCACCGCCAGAGCGAGGAGCCGCTCCATCTCGAGGTCGAGTTGGCCCGCATCGACGGCGGCTTCGTGACCGTCGAGGCGATCGCTCGGCGCCTCGGGGACGGCTCGACGCTCTTGGTGTGCCGGGACACGACCTTGGACCGCACCGCCGAACGCGCCTTGGCCTGGTCGGAACGGCGCTTCCGCGCTCTGGTTCAGAACAGCACCGACATCACCGTCGTTCTCGACGGTCAGGGGGCAGTCAGCTACGTGTCGCCGGCGGCCTCCCGCCTCGGACTCAACCGCACGGTGATGAGCGAGGCGCAGTTGTGGCGGGCCGTTCACCCGCGCGACCGCGACCGCGTGCAGGCTGCGATGGCGGGACTGCTCGCGGACGACGGCGCGACGGCCGATGGCGAGGGTGCCAGGCGCCGTGAGCACCGAGCCATGACGCTCAGCGAGACCTTCCGCTTCCGGGTGAACGGCGGCTGGCGCTGGTTCGAGGTCGAAGCGGCGGACCTCCGCAGCGATCCCGACGTCCGCGGCGTGGTGCTCAACGTGCGCGACGCCACCGACAAGGTGGAGTCGGCCAGGGCGCTGCGGGCCAGCGAGGCGTACTACCGCGCGCTCATCGAGAAGAGCTTCGAGGGCATCTGGCTTCTCAACGAGGACCACACCGTGCGCAGCGCCAGCAGCGCCGCGTTGCGCATGCTGGGACACGATCCCGGCGAGCTGCAGGGCATGAGCAGCCTGGACCTCATCGCCGAGGAGGACAAGGACGCTTTCTTCGACGCCCTGGACATGGCCGAGGCCGTGCCGGGAGCCAGCGAGAACGTCAACTACCGGGTGAGGGACGCAGCCGGCGAGTGGCGCTGGCTGGAAGGCAGCGTCACCAACCTCCTCGAGGATCCCGACGTCAAGGCTTTCGTCGTCAACTTCCGCGAGATCAGCGACCGCGTCAAGGCGCTCGAGAAGATCCAGAACCTCAACCTGGAGCTCAGCCGCCGTCTCTCGCACCTGCAGTCGCTGCGGCGCATCGACATGGCGATCACCAACACCGTCGACGTGCGGATCGTGCTGGACATCTTCCTCGACCAGCTCACCCACGACCTCGAGGTCCCCGCTGCCGCGATCTTGATGTACGAGCCGGCTCTGCACACGCTCAAGCCCAACATCGGCCGCGGCTTTCCGGTGGAGTTGATGACGCGCGAGCGCACCAAGCTCGGGGTCGGGCCCGCCGGCAGGGCGGCGCTCGAGCAGCGCTCGGTGTTCCTGCCCGACCTGCAGCAGTCGGGCGAGCGCGGCACCGCCATCGCGCAGCGCCACCAGGCCCGGTACGCGAGCTATATGGCGGCGCCGATGCTCGCCAAGGGCCAGCTGCAAGGCGTCATCGAGATCTACTCGGTCGAGCCGCTCGAGCCGAGCGACGGTTGGCTCGAGTTCCTGGAGACCTACGCGGACCAGGGCGCCATCGCGATCGAGAACAGCCAGCTCTTCCGCTCCCTCGAGCGCAGCAACACCGACCTGCAGCTCGCCTACGACCGCACCATCGAGGGGTGGGCGAACGCCCTCGACCTCAAGGACGAGGAGACGGCCGGGCACAGCAAGCGCGTCACCGAGATGACGATGAGGCTGGCCCGCCGGCTCGGCATGAGCGAGGAGGAGATCGTCCACGTGCAGCGCGGCGCGCTGCTTCACGACATCGGCAAGATGGGCATCCCGGACAGCATCCTGCTGAAGCGCGGACCGCTGACGTTCGACGAGTTCGAGGTCATGAAGCAGCACCCGGTGTTCGCCTACGAGCTGATCTCGCCGATCGATTTCCTCAAGCCGGCGCTCGACATCCCCTACTGCCACCACGAGCGCTGGGACGGCAGCGGCTATCCGCGCGGCCTCAAGGGCGATCAGATACCGTTGGCGGCACGCATCTTCGCGGTCGTCGACGTCTTCGACGCCCTCACCTCGGACCGGCCGTACCGCTCGGCGTGGACGCCGGAGCAGGCCATGAACCACATCCGCGAGGGGTCGGGAAGCCACTTCGACCCGCAGGTCGTCGCCCTGTTCTTCGAAGTGACCGAGGAAGACGCCTTGGTCCAGCGGCCACCGAGCGCGCGCAACTGACAGGTCCCCAGGATGGCGCCGCTCACCGCGGTGGCGCGGCCCGCCGAGCGTCGGCCACCTCATATACTCGTCTTCGTGCCCAAGGTCATCCGCTACGCGTTGATGTCAGCGGCGCTGCTGCTCGCCGGCGCCGGCGCGTACTACCTCGGTGGACGCCTGAGTCCGGCGCCGCCGCTCGCCGGCAGCGCCTTCGAGCAGCCGGTGCTCGTCACCGGCTTGGAGCTGATCGACCAGCACGGCGCGGCGGTCGACCTCGCTGCCGACTTCGCCGGTGACCTGACCCTGGTGTTCTTCGGCTACACGCGCTGCCCCGACGTTTGCCCGCTCACGCTGCAGCGACTGGCCCGCTTCCACCAGGACGTGGGCGCGCCCGAGGACCTCAACATCGTGATGGTGACGGTGGATCCGGCCCACGACACGCCCGCGGTGCTGGGGGCCTACGTCGCCGCGTTCGACGAGCGCTTCATCGGCCTCACCGGCAGCAACAACCAGGTCGCCGAGGCCGCCCGCGCGTTCTACATCGGGTACGCCGGCAGCGGCGCCCAACAGATCCACACCGACGTCGTGGCGGTCGTCGACCGCCAGAGCCGGCTCCGCTACATCTACTCGCAAGGCGCCGTGCCGCGGTTGGGCGAGGACCTGCCAACCCTGCTGCGCACTTTGTGAAGTGACTGATCGCGCCGGCGGGCGCGAATTCAGAGCGACTCGACGGCGAAGGCCGCCAGCTCCTCCGGCACGAACACGTAGCGACCGCGCGTGCCGTCCAGCAGCCCGCGCTCTCGCAGGGACTGGATGACGCCGGTGGTCGTCTCGCGAGCCGCACCCACCATGGCGGCGAGCGTGTCGTGGGTGATCGGCAGCGTGATGCGGGTGGCGCCGTTGGCTCCCCGGTGCCCGAAGCGGTCGCCGAGGCGCACCAGTGTGCGCGCCACGCGGGCCGGCACCGCGACCTCGCTGTCGGCCATCGTGTCGGTCAGGCGCTGCAGTTGCTGACCCGCGGCGAGCGCCAACGCGCCCTGCAACTGCCTGGCGGGATCTTCGCCGGGGGCCGTAACGTGGTCGACCTCCAACCCGGCGGCCGGCGTCTCACGCGCCAGCAGTCGGCAGCGGACGTCGGCGCTCAAGGCCGTTCCGGTCTCCAGGTAGCGATCCGCGGTGGGCGTCAGAGCGCCGACGATGTCGCCGGGGCCTGCCAACGCCACGATCCGGTCCCTATCCGGGTGCGCGGTCAGCGACAAGGCCACCAGGCCCGCCTCGATCACGAACGCGAACTCGCCGTCGTCGCCGCCGCGGTAGATGACCTCGCCTCTGCCGTACGCCCGCGTGACGGCCTGGCCGTACGCCGCCGACGGCACGTACGCCGCAGGGACCAGCGGCAGGTGCCCGGCAGCCGGCTGGTGCAGCCGTTCGCCGCTCATGTCGGCGGCGGGTCTGGCCGGGTGGCCCAGGACTTCGGCGGTCAGCGGCATGTCGCAATTCTAGACGGTGATCGCGCTGACCGCTGTTCGATGTGTCTCTAAGGGCCGCTACCTCTGGTACACGACCTCGCCGTCCACCACCGTCACCACCGGCCAGCCCTTGAGCTCTTGACCGTCCCACGGCGAGAACTTGGCCTTGGTCTTCAGCGTCAGGGGGTCCACGCGGCGGCTGGTGGCGGTGTCGATCACCACGACGTCGGCCGGCGCGCCGACGGCGAGGCGCGGCGCCGGCCAGCCCATGACCGCGGCCGGACCATCCTGCAAGAGGGCCAGCAGTCTGGCGAGCGGCAGCGTCCCGGCTGCGACCAGGCGCGTGAACAAGAGAGCGAACGTCTGCTCGAGGTTGGCGATGCCGAACGGCGCGCTGAGCATGTCCAGCTCCTTCTCGGCGCGGGTGTGAGGTGCGTGATCGGTCCCGATGCTGTCGACGACGTTGGTGAGCAGGGCGGCCTGGAGGAAGGCGACGTCGGCCGGCGTCCGCAGCGGCGGCGCCACCTTGTAGACGGGGTCGAAGGTCGCCAGGTTCTCGTCCGCAAGCGTCAGGTGGTGCGGCGTCACCTCGGCGGTCACCGGGGCGCCCGAGGCCTTCAGCCACGCGACCGCCTCCAGCCCTCTCTGGGAGCTGACGTGCGCCAGGTGCACCCGCGCTCTCGTCAACCTCGCGATCTCGCCGTCGCGCAGCAGCATCACGCTCTCGGCGATGGCAGGGTTGCCGGGCAGGCCCAGGCGCGCCGACACCTCGCCCTCGTTCATCACCCCGCCCGCCCTCAGGGTCGGTTCCTCCGAGTGGGTCTGGATCACCAGGCCGAGCTCCGCGGCGTACTCGCAGGCGCGGCGCATCAAGTGGCCGTCGGCCACCGGGATGCCGTCGTCGGTGATCATCACCGCGCCGGCGGCCTTGAGCGCCGCGAAGTCGGTCAGCCTCTCGCCGGCGAGGCCGCGGCTGAGCGCGGCGGCCGGGCGCAGCCGCGCCGAACGCAACCTGGCGGCGCGGGCCACCAGGTCGGCGACGATGCCCGGCTCGTCGACCACCGGGTCGGTGTTGGCCATGCTGACGACGGTTCCGAAACCGCCGGCGGCAGCCGCAGCCAGGCCGCTGGCGAGGTCCTCCTTGACCTCTTGGCCGGGGTCGCGCAGGTGGGCGTGAAGGTCGAGGAAAGCCGGCGTCACCAAGAGCCCGTCGGCGTCGATCTCGGAGTCGACCTCGCCCCCCAGGTCGAGGCCCTCGACGACGCCGCCCTTGAGGTAGAGGTCGTGCCGGCCGAGCTCGCCAGAGCCGTCCACCAGACGGCCGCCGCGCAGTACCAGGCGGCCGCTCACCGGCGACCCACCAGCAGCGTGTAGAGCGCGGCCATGCGCACGCTGACGCCGTTGGCGACCTGCTGCTCGATGACGCTGGCAGGCCCGTCGGCCACTTCGCTCTGCAGTTCCACGTCGCGGTTGAGGGGGCCAGGATGCATGACGATGGCCCCCGGCGCGGCGCGCTCCATGACCTTCTCGGTCACCTGGTAGCGCGCGACGTACTCGCTCACCGACGGCAGTAGGCCGGCCGACATGCGCTCCAGCTGCAGTCTGAGCGCCATCACCGCGTCGGCGCCGGTCACCGCCTCCAGGAGGTCGCGCTCGAGGCGCACGCCGGGCAGGGCCGCGAGCTCCCTCGGCAGCAAGGTGGCCGGACCGCAGAGGACCACCTCGGCGCCGAGCTTGGCGAACAGCTCGGCGTTCGAGCGCGCCACCCGCGAGTGCAGCACGTCCCCGACGATCGTCAGGCGCTTGCCGCGGAAGGCCTCCGCGCCGCTCTCGGTCTGTTTCGATCGGAACGTGAAGGCGTCGAGCAGCGCCTGCGTGGGGTGCGCGCGGCGGCCGTCACCGGCGTTGATGACGGCAGCGTCGGTCCAACGGCTGAGCTGATGCGGGGCGCCGGCGGCCGGGTGCCGGATGACGTAGAGGTCGACCTGCAGCTGCTCGAGTGTGCGCAGCGTGTCGCGCAGGCTCTCGCCCTTCTTGAGGCTCGAGCCGCCCGCCGCGAAGGTCATCACGTCGGCGCTCTGGGCGCGAGCGGCGCGTTCGAAGCTCAACCGCGTGCGGGTGCTGTCCTCGAAGAACAGGGTCGCGACCGTGTAGCCCTGCAGCGCCGGCACCTTCTTGATCGTGCGCGTCAGCACCTGCGCCATCACGTCGGCGGTGTCGAACAGGGCCAGCAGCTCGGGAGCCTCCCAATCCTGGAAGTCGAGGATCGTGCGCTTGCGGCCGCGGGCGGGCGCTATCGGCGCGTCAGCGGCGGGCGTCGCGCTGGCGAGGGTCATCGGCTGTCCCGGTCCCACAGCTCGACCTGGTCCATGCCGTCGCTCTCTGCAAGGCGCACGTGGACGACCTCGCTGCTGCTGGTGGGGACGTTCTTGCCGACGTAATCGGCGCGGATCGGCAACTCGCGGTGACCGCGGTCGACCATCACGGCGTACTGGATGACCGCCGGGCGGCCCATGTCGATCAACGCGTCGAGCGCGGCGCGAGCCGTGCGGCCGGTGAACAGCACGTCGTCGACCAGCACGATGCGCATCCCGTGCACGTCGAAGTCGACCTCGGTGCGCCTGACGATCGGCTGCAGAGCGATCTCGGTGAGGTCGTCGCGGTACAAGGTGATGTCGAGCTTGCCGACGGGTGGCCGCACGCCCTCGAACTCCTCGATCAGCGAGGCGAGGCGCTCGGCGAGCGGCACGCCGCGCGTGTGAACCCCTACCAGAGCGAGGCGCGTGACCCCTTTGTTGCGTTCGATGATCTCGTGGGCGATGCGTTTGAGCGCGCGCTCGACGTCCTCGGCCGACATCAAGGTCGACTTGTAGGCAGCGGTGCTCTCAGCGGCTTTATGCGGATCTGACATGCAGCTCTCCTTCCCGGCCTCACTGGACCGGCTTAAAGGTCGAGGGCAGCCTACCACCGAACCCCAGGCGGTGACTCGGTCGCGCCTTCCGGAGGTCAGAGGGAGCGGGAGGGCCGTGATAGGCTGTTGCGGCTCCGGAGGAGATCATGACGACAGCCACGCAACTACGCACGTTCGGGAACCTCATCGAAGGCCACGAGGTCCCTAGCGAGAAGACCTTCGCCTCACGCAACTCGAGCCGTCTGGACGACGTGCTCGGCTACTTCCCAGAGGCCACCAAGGAGCAGGTGAGAGACGCCTGCCACGCCGCCAGGCGCGCCTTCCCTACCTGGTCGAAGACCCCCGCACCCATCCGCGGACAACTGATCGGCAGCCTCGGCAAGGCGCTCGAGCGCGAGAAGGAGTCGCTGAGCCGTCTCGTCAGCCGCGAGATGGGGAAGACGCTGAAAGAGGCCAGGGGCAGCGTTCAGGAAGCCATCGACACCTGCCACTTCTTCCAGTCGGAGGGCCGGCGCCTCTACGGACAGACGGTGCCTTCGGAGATGCCGCGCAAGGAGCTGACCACCTATCGGCGCCCGCTCGGCGTGGTCGGCATCGTCACCGCCGGCAACTTCCCGATCGCGGTACCGGCGTGGAAGATCGTGCCGGCGCTGCTCACCGGCAACACCATCGTCTGGAAGCCCAGCGAGGATGCCCCTGCGGTTGCCTACGCCTTCGCCAAGCTGATCGAGGAAGCCGGCGTGCCCGCCGGGGTGTTGAACGTCGTGTTCGGCGGCGGCGCCGACGCTGCCGGCGCCCACCTCGTCGCGATGATGGACGAGGGCCTGCTGGACAAGTTCGCGTTCACCGGCTCGACCAAGGTCGGCAGGCAGATCGGCGAGGTCGCCGGTCGCAACCTGCTCCACCCGACGCTCGAGCTCGGCGGCAAGAACCCGCTGATCGTGATGCGTGACGCGGATCTCGACAACGCCGTCCAGGGCGCGTTGTTCTCGGCGTTCGGCACCGGCGGCCAGCGCTGCACGTCGGCGGGCAACATCATCGTCGACGCGCCGATTTACGACGAGTTCAAGCGCCGCTTCCTCGAGCAGGTCAAGGACATCAAGATCGGCGATCCCGGGGAGTACGACGACGTGCTGTACGGCCCGTTCATCAACCAACGCTTCTTCGAGAACTGGCAGCGCCACTACCAGTGGGGCGAGGAGGACGGCGCCACCCTGCTGTACGGCAAGGGTCGCATCACCGGCAGCAGCCGGCCCGAAGGCTTCAGAGGCGACCCGGACGCCGCCTTCTACGGGTGGCCGACCGTGTGGGAGGGCGTCATGCCCGGCATGACGCTGTTCACCACCGAGGTGTTCGGCCCGACCATCAACCTCGTCAAGGTCGACGGCATCGACGAGGCGATCGCCACCGCCAACGCCGTCGATTACGGTCTCTCGAGCGCCATCTACACCAACGACCGCGAGTGGGCGCACGCGTTCAAGGAGGGCATCGAAGCCGGCATGTCCTCGATCAACAACACCACCGTCGGCGCCGAGGCCCACATGCCTTTCGGCGGCGTCAAGGGCTCCGGCAACGGCACGCGCGAGTCGGGCATCTGGGTCATCGACTTCTACACCTACTGGCACGGCGTCAACGACGACGTCTCTGGCAAGCTGCAGCTCGCGCAGATGGACACCGAGTACGTCGAGCCGCAAGGCGAAGTGAGCGTGGCCGAGCTGTTCTGAGGTGAGCCCTAGAACAAGCCGCCCAGGCGCTCGTCGGCCAGCAGCGTCTTGATCTCCTCGACGCGGTCCTTGTGCACCAGTAGCAGGGCGTGGCCGCGCTTGACGATCACGAGGTCGTGGACACCGAGCGTCACGATCACGTCCTCGGGGTCCTCGGTGTAGAGGATGTTGCCCGAAGTGTCCAGACCGATGTGCCGGCCGATCACCGTGTTGGCGCCATGGCCCAGGTCCTCGTGGTCCAGGTGGCGTTCCAGAGCCACCCAGTCGCCGATGTCGTCCCACTGGAACTCCGCCGGCACCACGTAGGCGTTGGCGGTGTGCTCCATCAGCGCGTAGTCGATGCTGATTCGCGGCAAGGTGGGGAACACCTGCTCGACGTCGCCAGCCGCGACGGCGCGGCGCAGCGGGACCATCAACTCCGGGGCGTGACGATCGAGCTCGGCGAGGGCCGCCGAGACGCGCCACACGAAGATGCCGGCGTTCCACAGGTAGTCGCCCGAGTTCACGTACGACTCGGCGATGTGGACGTTGGGCTTCTCGACGAAGCGAGCCACCTTGAAGGCCTTGTCGGTTTGCTCGCCCAGCTGGACGTACCCGTAACCGGTCGCCGGCCGCGTCGGACGGATCCCGACGGTGACCAGGGCGTTCTTCGACGTGGCCACGGCAGCAGCGTCGCGGATGACCTCGCGGAAGTTCTGCCCCGGCCCGATCAGGTGGTCTGACGAGAAGAAGCCGGCCACCACGTCGCCGAAGCGTTGCTCGATCAAGAGGTTGGCGAGCGCCATGGCGGGGGCCGAGTCGCGCGACGTAGGCTCGACCACCACGTTGGCGCGCGGCACGTCGGGCAGTTGCTCGTGGACCAGCGCCACGTAGCGTGAGGCGGTGGCCACCAGTACGTTCGCGGCGCCGCCGGTGAGGCCGCTGACGCGGTCGAACGTCGACTGGATCAGCGTGCGCCCGGTCCGCTGCAGATCGAGGAACTGCTTGGGGCGCTCGGGCGTCGACAAGGGCCAGAACCGCTGGCCCTGCCCACCTGCCATGATCACCGCGATGAACGGCAGCTCGCTCACGCTGACTCTTGGGCCCGGTTCACGCTGTCACCGGCCGAACCTCCGCTCGCGCGCTTGGTAGGCGCGCACGGCGCGTAGGAAGTCGACCTTGCGGAACTCGGGCCAGTTGGCGTCGCAGAAGTAGAACTCGCTGTAGGCCGTCTGCCACAGCAGGAAGCCCGACAGCCTCACCTCGCCGGAGGTGCGTATGACGAAGTCGGGATCGGGCATGCCGGCAGTGTACAGATGCCTGGTGATCCCTTCAGTGGTGATCGACCTCGCGACGTCGGCCGCATCCCCGCCGGCGTCGAGCTGCTCGCCCACCAGGCGCCGGACCGCGTCGACGATCTCCTCGCGGCCGCCGTAACCGAGCGCGACGTTGACCGCCATGCCGTCGTAGTCGGCCGTCGCCGCCTCCATCGCGGCCAGGGCCGCCTTGGCGTCGGCGGGGAAGTCGGCGATGTCGCCGATGACCCTCACTCGCACCCGGTTGGCGTGCAGGCGCTCGTCGTTGAGCAGGCTGCGGGCCTGCTCGCCGAACAGCGCATGCAAGTGACCCACCTCGTCGGGAGCGCGACCCCTGTTGTCGCTGGAGAACCCCCACAGGGTGACGTGCCGGATGCCGAGCTCCAGGCACCAGTCGAGCACCTCACGGGCCTTGCCGGCGCCGTAGTCGTGCCCGGTCTTCACGTCGAGCCCGGCCGCGCGCGCGAAGCGGCGATTGCCGTCCATGATGATGCCGAGGTGCTTGGGAAGCGGCCCTTCCTTGACGCGCTCGAGCAGACGCCTCTCGTACAGCCAGTAGAGGGGGCGGGTGACAGCGTTCACGACCCCGAGAGCGCGCACGGCGCCGGAGCCGGAGGGGCGTTGCGACTTCACCGGGTCAGTCTACCGCCGGGGGTGGCGTGCCACGGACCAGCCGCCTCAGCGAGCCAAGAGGGATCAGTAGGCCCCCTCGCGCCGCATCACCGCGCCGGCGGTCCTCAAGAGTATGTCGATGTCGAGCCAGATGCTCCAGTTGCGGACGTAGTAGGTATCGAGCTCCACGCGCGCCTCGTAGCTCGTATCGGAACGGCCCGAGACCTGCCAGTAGCCGGTCATGCCGGGACGGACTTGGGTGAAGTAGCTGAAGTCGCTGCCGTACTTGTCGACCTCGTCGTCGACGATCGGTCGCGGGCCGACCAAGCTCATCTCGCCGCGCAGGACGTTCCACAGCTGCGGAAGCTCGTCGAGGCTGGTTCTCCGCAGCAGCCTGCCGATGCGTGTCACGCGGGGGTCGTTCACGAGCTTCTGAGTCTGCACCCACTCGGAGCGGGCGTTCGGGTCTGTCGCGAGCAGCTCCGCCAACTGGCTCTCGGCGTCGACCACCATCGTGCGGAACTTCCAGACGCGGAAGTGCCTGCCATCGCGCCCCACCCGGACCTGCGAGTAGAAGGCCCTGCCTGGCGAGTCGAGCCTGATGGCGAGGACGACGAGTCCGGTCAGCACGGCGGCGACGGGGCCGCCGAGGAGGATCAGTAGCAGGTCGAAGGCGCGCTTGGTGAGCCGGTTGCTGGCGATGGCCAGGTTGTTGCGGACCTCGAGGCTCAGCATCCTCCCCAGCGGGCGTGCCAGCACGTCGCTGGTGGGGATCGGACCCAGCCGAGGCACGATCTGAACCGTGCGGAAGGCGTGGCGCCCGGCGTTCTCCATCGCATCGTCGACGACCTGAGAGCGACTGGTGCCCGGCACGACGATCACGTGGCTGGAGAGATCCCTGTCGAGCCGCATCCCGGACGCGGTGACGGCAAGGAGGCCGGCCTGGCGGTCTGGTGGCGGTGCCGTGTCCAGAAGCGAGACGGGCCGTAGTCCCAGCATCGGCTGCTTGAGCAGATCGCTCGTGAGCGCGTCCGCTGACCCTTGGTGGCCGACGACGATCACCGGGCGCCCCCAGAGACGCAGTGCGTAGAGGACCTGCTTCACCAGTGACCTGATGAGGGGAGTCAGGACCAGCGAGACGGTCGTGGCCACCAGCGCCAGCGGCAACGGTATGGCGACGGCTTCGCCGAACGCTGCGGCGATCAGCAGGACCGCCGAGCCTCCGGCGGCCGCGGCTCCAACCGACGCCCGCAACTCCTGCCACGACGGCCGACCGTAGCCGGGGTACTGCCCCAGCCACAGGCTCGCCAGAGGCCACGCGGCGGTGGCGTAGAGCACGGCGGCGGGATCGATCCCGCCGAGGCCGCCTGGCACCGCCACGCGCAGAACCAAGGCGCCGACGGCGAACGCCAGAGCGGCCGCCAGCGCGTCGCCGACGGCGAGACCGACCCGAGCGAACGAAGCGCTGGTGCGGCCGGTCTCGTGACTGGCGTAAGCTCTGTGGCCCACGGCTCGCCAACCGAGGACCGCCGACAGCGCGTAGATGATCGATCCGCTCAGCAACGTGGCGTCCACCAGGTTGACGAGGGCCGTTCCGGCGAGAACGATCACCATGGCACGGTCGCGCTGCTGGACCGCGCGCAGCATCAGTACCCCGACCAACGCCAGCAGGCCGAGCACGCCGATCAGTCCCTGCTTGACGGCGACGTCGAGCACCATGCTGTGAGCGTGAGCTGCGACCGGCCGGATACGCTCGACGTTCGGTTGCAGATCGGCGATGGCGGCTGGCAGGCCCCCAGGGCCCCAACCGAGCAGCGGTCGGGCGGCGATGGCGCCGAGCGCGTCGCGCCAGATGGGTAGGCGCGAAGCCTCTAGGCTGGCCACGCCGCGCTCCGCCAGCCCAGGCTGGTAGGCAGTCAACGACGGGCTGGCGGCCAGCTGCAGTTCCGCGAAGGTGGTCGTGCCGCCAGCCACCGGCGCTCTATCCGGTACGACACCGACGTACCACACGAGCGGACGCTCGCCCGCATGGCGGAAGCTCACGAAGCCGCGCGTCCAGCCGTCACCGATGTCGATGGCGCTGGCCACCAGCACCACGATGTCTCCGGATGAGGTCGCTCGGTGGGTTCCGTCGGCGGTCGAGGTCGAGAGCAGACTGGCCGTCGCGAGGCCCGGCGACTGCCCCCAACCGTCGAAGCCCGGCGTGGCGCCGCCGCTGGGCCGCCACGCCGCGCTGAGCGTGTAGGTCTCACCTGGCTGCAGCGTCACGATCTGCTGCAAGCGCGACCACGGCTCCAACCACTGCTTGGTGACGGCGAGCCCGGTGCGTTGCACCCCCTCCACGACCACCAGGCTGGCGTTGGCTGACACACCGAGCGGGTACCACCAGTCGCCCGCGACCACTTCGGTGCCGCGGAACAGGTTCGAGGTTCGCGAGGTACTGGAGATCTCGGTGAGAAACCCGCTGCGTCCGAGCCCCACCAGCCCGAAGGCCCCGCTCGCGACGAGGATCATCAACACGATGAGCCCCCACTCGACCAGGTTGGTGCCACGGCTCCCGCGACGCCCCACGAACCGCAGGCCGACGGCGATGAGCAGCCACGCGAACACCGCTTCTCGCGCCCCCGACAGCACGACACCCACGGCGCCCAACGCCAACGCCACCGCTCGCAGGCCTGCGTTGGGAACCACCACGGCCAGGAGCCCGGCCAGCACCAGCATGCTGTGACCGAAGATCGCGGGGTGCGCCTGCCAAGTGATCGCGTCGAGCGCGGTCCTGGCCGTCTCCCAATTGAAGCCGTCGAACTGCCGCAAACCCAGCAGCAGTGTTATCGCGAGCCCGACGACCAGACCGGTACCGATGTAGACGGTAATCGAAGCGTTCACGAGGTTCTTGCGGACCTCGATGGCCGACCTGAAGATCAGCCAGGCCGCCACGATCTGCGAGGCAGCCGCGAGACCCGCCAGGGGCTCACCGTTCAAGAGGTGCGGTACCCCCAGCAGCGCAGCCGCGATCCACCACCAGCGGTCCGTCCTCTGCGGGGCGATTCGCCCCGTGAAGACCGCCAACAGCGCCAGGAACGGCCCTATCGCAGGGACCGCCGCGAACCCGACGCCAGCAAGGAAGGCCAGCCCGCGGTGCCAGTAGGTCCCTTGAGCGGCGGTGGCCATCGCGCAGAGTCTAGCGTGGGGAGCGAAGCCACTGGCCCGGACCAGTTACCTCAGTCTGGGTCGCGGTCCGGGTGGCTCCCGTCCGATAGTCGTCTGAGCCGGACCTCCAGTTCCGTCAACGCGTCCTCTCGCAGTCGGTGCTCGCGCACGAAGCGCTGGCCGCGCCTGCCCATGTGGCTGGCACGCTCAGGGTCGAGGAGCAACGACGCGATCGCGGCAGCCAAGGCCGCGGGATCCTCGGGTTCGACGCAGACCGCGATGTCATTGTCTTCGAGCAGGACGACAGCTTCGCCTTGACCGGCATGGACGACGGGACGGCCGGTGGCCATGTACTCCCAGAGCTTGACCGGTTGGGTCCACTCGAAGATGGGATTGCGCCGAACGTGCGAGACCAGCAGGTCGGCCGCGGCGTAGACGCTCAGCAGTGACTCGAACTGCTGGTATGGCTCCACGCGCAGATTGTCGAGTTGGTGAGCGGCAGCGACCAGTGCATCGCGGTCGGGTCCTCCGCCTACCAGCACGAAGTCGATCCGAGGGAGCAGCTTGGCCGCCTCGACGATGGTCATGACCCCATGGTTGAAACCGAAGAGACCGACGTAAGCGACCAGAGGCCGTTCCTGCGGCGCCGTTCTCGCGTCGGGGAGAGCGGACAGCACCTCGAACGCCGCGCGCGTCACTCCGTTGTGGATGACGGCCGAGCCTGGCGGACGGTGGTCGAAGTAGTCGAGCAGTCCCTCGGTGGCGGTGGTCAAGAGATGCGACCTGCTGGCCGTCCACCGCATGAGCTTGTCGAGCAACAGGTCTAGGCCCAGTGTGCGCTTGCCGGCTGCTCGGGGATATAGCCAGGTGAGGTCCCGCACGTCCCATGCGAAGGCCCGGCGCTGGAAGCTGGCGAGCGCGAGGCCGGCAGGGCCCAGGAACATGTAGGGGCTGGACGCCAGGAGCACGCTGGAGCCGGCCCGCAGCACGTGAGGGGCAGCCAGCACGGTGAAGAGCGTCTCGGACAGCATGCGCAGCAGCAGGCTGCCTTTGGCGACCATCCACGGCCGCAGACGCACGACCTTCAGCCGCCCCGACTCCTCGACGAACGGGGAGACCCTGTCGAACCCATCGTGCAAGCGGTTGTCCGGATAGTGCGGGAGCTGGGTGATCACGGTCACCTTCCACCCGCGGCTCACCAGGAGTTCGGCCATCGCCGTCGCTCGCTTCGCTCCCGCGTTCGATTCGGGGGCGAAGTGGGGTGTCAGAAGCGTGAGCGATCTCATGGATGGGCGCCACTCGTCGCTCGAGCCTCGGCCCGGTCGGCGAAGCTTCTCAGATTCTCGGCCCGTTGAGGATCGTCGAGGCGAGCCGCGCCGAGCGCGTTGAGGGCGAGGACGAGCGTGAGCAGGACTGGGGAGTTGAAGAAAGTGAAGTCGGTCATCTGCATGGCGAGCACGGCCAGGGTCAACGCCAGGCCCCTCATGCCAGCGAGGCGCCGGGCCGAGATCAGCAGGGCGCCGCACAACCAGACGGTGGCGAGAAGACCTGGAACGCCGAACTGCGCGGCCATCTGGAGCAGGAGGTTGTGCGCGTGCGGCGGTACCTGGGCCGCGGCGATCTGGGTGGCGGCCGCGTCGTTCCAAGCTTCCGTGAAGCTCCGCCCCGCCAGGCCGGTCAGCGGCTGCGCGCGGAAGCTGGCTGCTGCCACCTGCCAGATCGCCTCGCGCGTGACCGTGTTGCCGTCGACGACGCCGAGCTCGCCGATGCGCGTGAGCAGCGACCCTTGAGTGAGCAGAGCCAGCGCGACGCCTATCAGCAGGCCGAGGCCAAGCAGGCGTGAGACGCGCGCCGGTGATGCTCGCCTCAGCAGCGTCGTGAGCAGCAGAACCGACCCTATCGCCAACCCAAGCAGCGCCGTCCGCGATCCCGTGAGAGCGATGCTGACGAGGCCGACGCCCAGGCTGACGGTGCCCGGCAGCGGGGCGGCAGCAGTTGCCGCTGCGGCGAGCGCGATGACGGCCGCGGCGTGACCCGCGGAGTTCGGGTGGCCGAGCCACGCCTGGCCGCGCTCCGGCGAGGCTGCCGGTGCGAGAGCTGCACCGCTGGACCCCCTCAGCACGACGGAGCGGGTCTGCACGGTGACGCCCGGTTCGAGTCTGAGCAGGATCCGCGAGACGTCGCTGTGGCTCGCGCTCCGAGCGACGGGCACCGTGAAGTGCTGCCACTCGGCCGCTGGTACGAAGGCTGCTCCGCTCCAGGACTGGGCAGGGGCCGGAGGATCTGCCAGGGATATCCTGGCGCCCTCCGGCTCGAGCGGAGAGACCGGAAGCCAGTCGTCGCCGACACGTTCATGCAGCGTCACCTCGCCCACTTCGTACCAGGTCACGGGGAGCTTGAGCTCGATGCCGATCAGGTTCGTGGCCGCGGATTGTGGCGCCGTCCAAGCGAACGAGTAGCTTCTGAGCTCCTGAGAGTAGGACTCGGCGAAGCACCCGGCGGCCCTGCCGCCTCCCACCTCCCGCAGCAGCACTCCCCGACACTCCCTGGCGCTGGCCGAGTACGCCTCCGCCGCGCGCAACACGAGCTCGACCCTGAACGTCCGCCCGGCAAGCGCGGCCCCGGTGTCGGCGCGGCGCGAGACGGTCGCCGAGGAGGGACTCGCCGGCGTCACCCTGGTGAGTCGCGAGCCGGGTTCGCCACCAGCGGCCAGCAAGATCGCCGGGTCGTTTCTGAACCAGTACCAACCCGGTTCGCCTTCCAGGATGCGCGCGTCGAACTCGAGCACCGCCGCCTGCTCGGCAACGCCCGTCCAGCGGCGCTCGAGCGACGTGAGCCCCAAGGTGCCGGTGCGCGTCTCGCGCCCCAGGCTGCCCAGTAGACGCTCGGCCGTGAAGGCCGGCTCGGCGGGGCCCGCCCAGGTGGTCGCAGCGACCCACCGCTCCACCATGAACCCTGCTGCCAAGCACACCGATCCGACGAGCAGGCCGGTGGCTACCGCCCGTCGCGGCGCGCTCAGCAGCAGGCCCGCAGCCAGACCCATGCCGGCGTGAAGCAGCAGCCAGAAGTCGCCAGCCGGCAAGACCGCGTGCACCGCGCCCAGCAGCAGCAGTGGGGACCACGCGACCAGCCATCCCCGCATGGCTCGCGAGGTCACCAAGGAGCGCGTACGCCAGCTGACGATGATCAGCAGCAGAGCTCCGATTGGCGCCACGATCGCCATGAAGGCGGCGCCAAGCGCACTCCCTGCGTCGCCGCTAGTCGGCCGCAGCCAGGATGCGCGCGATTGTGTGGGCTGCTTTGCCGCCTCCATAGAGCTGTATCTCCCGGCCCTGCGAACCGATGCTGCCCAGGATCGCGGCAGCCACCTCGTCGGCGTTGGTTGGGGAGACCAGGCGGTTCCAGCCGTGCTCCACCAGCTCCACCCACTCGGTCTCCTCGCGGAGGGTTACACAGGGTACCCGATGGAAGTACGCCTCCTTCTGCACGCCGCCCGAGTCCGTCGCGATCAGCAGCGCTCCCCTCTCGAGGGCGACCATGTCCAAGTAGCCCACCGGTGGCAGCAGCCGCAGGCGCCTGCCGGCCTCGTCGAGCAGCCCGGACGCCCGCAGCGCGGCTTCGGTTCTGGGATGCAGCGGCACGACGACCTGATGCCGCTCGGCCACCGCGGAAAGCCCCAGGAAGATGCTTGCCAGCACCGCAGGGTTGTCGGTGTTCTCCGCCCTGTGAATCGTCGCCAGCACGTAGCCGCCGGGAAGCAGGCCGAACCTCCCGAGTCTGTCGACGCGCTCGCCTTTCGCAAGGGTCTGCAGCGCGACGTCGTACATGACGTCTCCCACCAGTTGCACCGCAGGGCCCGCGATCCCCTCGGCCGACAGGTTGTCCACGGCCGTCTCAGTCGGAGCGAACAGCAGCTCGGCCAAGTGGTCGGTGAGTACCCGGTTCAACTCTTCCGGCATCCTGCGGTTGAACGACCTGAGGCCGGCCTCGACGTGAGCCACGGGGACGTGCAGCTTGGCTGCGGCAAGCGCGCCCGCCAGGGTGGAGTTGGTGTCGCCGTAGACGAGGACCCAGTCCGGAAGGTCTGCGAGCAGCACGCCCTCGATCGCCTCCAGCATGCGGCCCGTCATGGCGCCGTGCGAGCCTCCTCCGACGCCAAGGTGAAGCGCTGGCTCGCGCATGCCGAGCTCGTCGAAGAACACGCGACTCATGTTGTCGTCGTAGTGCTGGCCGGTGTGCACCACGACCTCGTCGATGACGCCGCCGGCGGCCAGCGCTGCCGAGACGGGGGCGGCCTTGATGAACTGCGGCCTGGCACCGATGACGGTCACTACCTTCATGCGTCGAGTCGCTGGTAGGCGCCCAGCAGCGCGGAAGCTTGCGTTTCCCAGTTGAGCTCCTCCAGGACGGCCCGCCTGCCTCGCGCACCCATCGCCTCGGCCTCTGCCGGATGGCGGAGGAGCCACTCGATTGCCGCGGCAATGGCTTGCGCGTCGAGCGGGTCGACGAGCAGGCCGCAGTTGCTGCGCTCGACGATCTGCCTCCACAAGGGGAAGTCGGAAGCGATGACGGGCAGCCCGGCCGACATGTACTCGAAGAGCTTGTTGGGTTGCGCCCCGACGTGGTTCGGCTCCGGGTGGTAGAGCACCAATCCCATTCGCGCGTCTGCCAGCAGCGCGGCCACCTCCTCGCGAGTCAGCGTCCCCAGCACATCCGTGGCTCGCACCCCAGGCAGCGCCTTCAGCTCCTCGAGCAGACTGGGAGGCGCGATAGGGCCGGCGAGTTGCAGGCGTGCTTCGAGTTCGGGCGGCAGCAGCGACATGGCCGAGACCATCTCCCTGGCGCCCCTGATCGCGGTGATGCCGCCGACGAAGGCCACCTTGGCTCCTCTCTGAGTGAACGGCCGGTTCCCGACCGCAGCGAACTCCTCGGAGAGGGGGAAGTTCTGCACCAAGACGGTCTTGTTGGGGGGGAAAGTGGCAGCGATCTCCGGTGTCGCCGCGACGACGAGGTCGAAGAGCGCAGCGGACGCCACCTCGACGGCGCGGGTGACCCAGGCCACCGGGCGCCGCAGTACCGCCGGGATCCAGGTCTTGCTCATGACCTGGAGCGGACGGTTCTCGTGGGCATCGTAGACGACCTTCTTGCCGAGGAACTTCAGGACCCAGCCGTACGGAAGTAGGTCGGGATCGTGCAGGTGGAAGGTTCCGGCACCGGTGCTCAAGGCGGCGCGGAGAGCGTGCCTGCCGGTGCTGAGCCAGCGATCGCTGCGGCTTCGCGGTCTGGGGATGGCGCGGATCCTGACACCGTCGCGGTCCAGGTCGGCGTCGTGCGGCACGACCAGGTGAACCAGGTAGCCCGCTGCCGCCAAGGTGCGGGATTCCTTGAGGAACACGCGCGTATCGAACGGTTGATGGTTCGTCGTGACGTGCGCGACCGAGGTTCCGATGTGCCCGGCCTCCGGCCGCCGCTGTGTTGCCACGCATGCCTCCCACTCTCCCGCCAGGCGTCAGCGTGAGCAGTTCTCAGCTTAGCTTCCTAGAGCAGCGCAGTGATCGCGGCGTGCATGCGAGCGAGCCGCGGCCTGTCGAGATAGGAGTTGTGCCACAGCAGGGTGGCGGGAATTCCGTGCTCGCGGCAACTGCGGAACAGCTCCTGGCAGACTTCCAGCGTCGCGACGTCCGACAGGTTCATGTACTGCGGCGCGAACAGCGTTCCGTCCATGACCAGCAGCGGTAGCTCGGTCAGCCCGAGAGGCCTTCTCTCCCTGAGGCTGAACGTGCGGTAGGGCCGTGTCGTGCCGGCCCTGAACCCGACGTGCGAGGCGAAGCCCACCGAGGAGTCGTAGTCGAGGCCGGCGGCGTCCCACTGCTCCCAGGAGACGCCGGGCCGCCAGCGCAGGTAGTGGTGCCTCCCGCCGCGCAGCTCTCCGTCTCCGGTGGCGGCGATCTTGGCGGCACGGAGGTGCGACACCTCGTCAACTACCTGGTTCTCGACGTAAGCCGCGTCGAAGCTGGCGTGATAGCCGACCTCGTGACCGCGCTCCGCGATCAGGCGCATCAGCGCCTGCGCCCTGGGATCGTCGAGGCGGTACTCGGCATCGGTCCTGCCTGGCGCATCGGGGATGAAGTAGAAGCTGCTGCGAACACCCAATCGCTCGCTGGTGTCCATCAGGTAGCGGAAGGTGTCGTACGGATCTCTGCTGAGTTCGCGCTTGGCGAAGAAGGCGGCCGCTCTGTCGAGGGCCAGTGCCGGGGCGCGCCTCGCCAACAGATCGACCGCCAGCGTCCTTCCCAGGGCTGGCAGCGACTGCGGCCGCAGTGACCACGGATGATCGACATCGTGCGAAATGACGGGCGAGTAGGCGCTGGCTCTGCGCGACTCGAACCCGGGGAAGGCCGCTCGCAGCGCGGCCTCGAGCAACGACAAGTAGAGCTCGACGATCGGCTGGCGCAGGAAACCGTAGCGGTGAGCCAAGGAGCTCGCGGCCGGGAAGCGTCCGTAGTCGTCGACGTCGCTCGCGACGACCTCCTCGTAGCGCGTGAGCATGAAGAAGATCGAACCGAGGACGTCGAGGCCTACCTCGACGGTGCGCCCCTCCCGGGCGGCCATCCAGCTGCCGTCGGCGAGCGGCGCGCCGTAGATGACGGGTAGGCCGGCCGCGACGTCGGCCATGGCTCCCGCCTTCTCTCGTGAGATAGTGGCCAGCGGCTCAGCGGGCAGGCTGGCTGGCTCGAGCCAGCGCTCCGATGGCTGCGAGAACAGCACGTCGGCGAGAACCACTCGGCCCTCCTCGCCGGCTATCCGCAGCTCAACTCCCGCAGTCTCGGACGTCCGGGTCACGAGCTGCGCCCGGAGCCCGAGGAAGTCGTTGAGCACCACGCCTAGGACGTACTCGCGCTCGGCCAGTCGCTCATCCCCTGGGACTCTCAGCTCGATCCGCATCCGCTCCCCTAACTTCCCACAGCTGCCGACTGGCTAGGGCCGGCGACCATAGCGTGACACTGATGTACGCTGGCCCGGTGTCGGCAACAGCGTCCACCTGCCTTGCCGTCGGCCTCCGGAGGTCCCGCGGGGCTGCGGTTCCGGCGGTCGCCTAGGCCGCCAACGTGAGCGCGCCTTCGGTGGGCGGTTCCAGCGCACGACGTCCGCAGCGCTCCGTGACCAGCTTTCTCGCTCAGCTGCTGTCGTTCGAGACCGTGTTCACGCTCTTCCTCTTCGCGGGCCTCTTCAAGGCCGACCCGCGGCTGGCGTGGGTGCCGTTCGACATCACCGCTGCGTTCTTCGCCCTCAGCGTGGTCGCGGGAAGCTGGATCCTCCTCAGGAGGCGCTTCGCTGTCGGCAGGAGCGGGCTTGCCGTGATCGCGGCGATGACGCTGTTCGGCGCCTGGCTGGCGTTCAGCCTGTTGTGGTCCGAGGGACGGGTCTACGCCCCGGAGAAGGCCTTGCACGTGTTCGTCCTCAACGGCTGGGCGCTGGCCGCGGCTGCGGTGGTGATCGCGCCCTCTACCAGCCGCCGTCGCCGTTTTCTCGCGTGCATCGTCGCGTTCGCTTTCGTGCTCGCGGTCGAGGGCGTGCGCGGGTTCCTGGTGCTCGGCCCCGGCAACTTCCTCAGGCCGTTCGGCGGGTACTACATCGGCATCGGCAGGGTCCTCGGTCTCGCCGCCTGCATCACCGTCTGCTTCGCCATCGCGCGGGGGGCTGCGCCCCGCGTCAGGTTCGCGTACCTGTCGTTGGCCGGCCTCTTCTTCTTCGTGATGCTCATCGCCGGAGCGCGCGGGCCGTTGGTGGCTTCCGCGCTGGGACTTGCTCTGTTGCTGCCGTTCGGGCTCCGGCCCGCGCGCGGAGTGGTGATCGCGGTCAACAAGTACCTGCCGCGATTCCTCATCCTGGCGACCGTGGCCACGGTGCTTCTCATGGCGTTCGCGCAGCGCTTCGGGACGCTCGCGACCACCCTGACGCGCCTGCGTGTGCTGTTCACTGCCGAAGGGGGAGGCGCGTCGGCAGCCGGTCGCCTGGACTTCTACGGCGCGGCTGTCGAGCACTGGTTGTCGTCGCCGCTCATCGGTCACGGAAGCGGCATGTTCCCGATCCTCTACGGCCTGGGAGACGTGCGCGGCTACCCCCACAACATCTTCCTCGAGGTGCTCGTCGAGACGGGGGGTATCGGCATGGCGCTGCTGCTGGTGTTGCTGGCACTGCCACTGCTTGGCCTCAGCCGGCGCTGGCCGCGCTGGCAGGGCGACATGCACGTCGTGGCGCTGGTGCTGGTGTTCGTCGTGACGCTTCTCAACGCCCAGATCAGCGGCGATCTCACCGACAACCGGCCGTTGTTCATGGCCGTGGGACTGCTGGCGGGATCGGCGAGGCCAAGTCCCATCCGCGCAGGCGAGGAGGGCTGGTCACGGCCCTCCGCCACGCCGTCGTCCGGGCCATAGGCGCCTTGGCAGGTAGGCCTTCAAGTCCGAGAGCTCCACGTCCCACATCGCCGGCGGCCACAGCATGGCTGTGAGCGAACGAGCGATGCTCTCGGTTCCTCGATGCGCCAGCGCATAGCCGAACTCGCGAACGGGAAACACCATCTGGGCCGGACGACGCTGAGGAGCTGGAAGCCATGACACGTCGATGCCGAGCAACGCGGCCACCAACTGCGTGGCGAACCGGTAGCCGAGCCTCGACGGCAGCGCGTACGAAGCCCAGAACTTGGGGTTGACTTCCATCAGCACCAGCTGTCCGGCCCTGTCGCGCTTGAACTCGACTTGGGCGATGCCCGTCCAGCCGATCCGTGCCATCAGAGTGGTGGCCAGGGCGGCAAGCGCAGGGTCCTCATGCCATGCGACCCTGGTGCCGCTGCCTCCGTGACGCGGCACCGAAAGCAGTTCCAGGTGCGAGAAGCTCACGGTGGCTGCTCCTTGCTGGTAGAGGCCGCAACAGGCGTAGGTGTACGGGTCTGCGTCGATCACTTCCTGATAGAGGACTTCTTCGCCACGAGCCGCGTAGTCGCGGGCCTCGCGCTCCAGCGCCGCGGGCGAGCGCAGCAAGGCCGTTCCGGCGCCGCCTCTCTCGCGGCGCGCCTTGAGGAAGACAGGGAAGTCGACGGCTCCCGGATCGCCGCCGGCAAGCGCGGCCGCCACCGACTCAGTGCGATCGGCCGGCACGCGGATTCCGGCTTCCGTGGCCAACTCATAGGTCTTGAGCTTGTCGGTGGCGATCTCGAACTCGTCTGGCTCGGGCACCAGCGCTTGCGCGGGAGCCAACGAGGCCGCACCCACCTCCACCAGGCGCGCATGCGACGCGAAGCCGACGGGAACCACGACGTCGGGCCGCTGAGCGTCGATGGCACGCAGCAGCTCCTCGCCGAACCGATCCTCCGCCGGGCTCGGCAGGACCACCGCTGCGTCGCAATGCCTCGATCTGGAAAGCGCGAACCCGCTCGCGTATCCCGCGCCGACTATCGTCGCGTTCAGGTCTCTCTTCAACTCGGCGGCGATGGCCAAGGCGTGGCTGTAGCCACCGTCGAGCACCATGACTCTCACGGCTGACGCCAGCCGTATCGCCACCGCCACCAGGAGAGCACGACCAGCCGGCCGCTTTCGCTGAAGCCGACGGCCCTGCAGTTGTGCAGTGACGGGGCATTGCCGGCCTCGACGTTGACCAAGGCGCGAGAGACCTCGGCTGTGGCCAGCGCGGTAGCGAGGCGCGCGCGGAGCAGCAGCTTCTGGATCCCGCGGCCGCGGTGTTCGGGTTGGGTCCAAGCGGAGTGCAGCCACATTTCGCCTGGTTCCAACGGGAAGTAGAGCGCGCGTTTCCTGCCACTCGCCGCGGAGTTCACCGCATACCATCCCAGACCGACGATCTTCCCGTCGAGCACGCATGCGAGGCCGACGTGACCGGCTGCGAGGTAGCGCGAGGCGGTGGCCGCGTAGCCCGGCCTCGCGGTGTCGATGCGCGCCAGAGCAGCCCCGGTGACGGTCTCGAGCTCGTAGGGTGCGGGGTCGAGGCGCACCGGCAGGTTGGTGCGCGAGCTCTGCACGTCAGCGCTCAGCACCAGGTAGGTGCTGCGCCGCGGCACCAGCCTACGGAAGCTGGGCATCGTCTTCTCCAACTTGCCGTTCGGCCTTGAACCGGCTCAGGACCCACAGCGAGACGACGAGGACCAAGGCGTAGTACACCGACATCGCACCAGAGTAGGCTGCCACGGTCACCAGCGGTCCGGCTCCGAGTGCGGGTGGCAGGCTCAGCGCCGTGAGCGCGATGGCGAGCTTGAGGGCGTTGAGAGCCAGGCTGTAGCTTTGCCGCTCGAGCAGCAGGAAGGTCTGCGACGTGGGAACGACGACGAACCGGGCCAGCGTCATCAGCGCCATGGCTTGCGCGAAGGCTCCTGCCTGGGCCCACGAGGCGCCGAACACGAGTGAGAAGGCCCAGGGGCTCACCAGGGCAATCGCTGCCGCCGGCAGCAAGCCCAGCAGGAGCAGCCTGCGCGTCGTGGTCAACAGCGCACGCTTGATCGCGGCCGGGTCGCGTTTCCCGATCCGCGAGGCCTCGGCGTAGTAGACCTGCCCCACGGAGCGGCTCACCAGATCGAGCGGAGCGCTCAGCACCCTGTTGCTCAACAGGTAAAGGCCGGCCACCTCGGCGCCGAAGGCGCCGACCAGGAGCAACGGGGGAACCTGCAGCGACGCGCTGTTGAGCAGCGCGGCCGGAGTGCCAATCGCGGCGAACTGCCAGTAGCGTTCGGCCACCCGCGTGAGGGAGCGCCAAGAAGGCAGGCGGTACCCTCGCGCCAGCCCGGTGAGCCGAGCGAGGCTCAGCGAGCCGGCAGCCTGGCCGCCGATCTGGCCGATCAGGAGGCCGACGGTCCCCGCCCCCGCAAGCCCGAGCAACGTCTGGCCCAGTGCCTGGCTGAGGCCCTGTGCGATCCGAGTCCGACCGATGGCCGTGAAGCTCATCGTTCGGACCGCCCACATGTTGAGGGCCTGGTAGGTGCCTGCGAGCGCGGTTCCAAACGCCAGCAGCGGCAGGTACGGACGCAGCGTCGCGTACCAGCCGAACCGCTCGAGCGGCGGCGCGAGAGCAGCGACCAGCAGCACCAGTGCCGAGACTGCCAGCGCCACCACCAGGGCGAGGAGCACCAGCGTCCTGGCGTCCTCTTCGCTCTCCGGTAGCGGCACGGCCTGGTCGAAGCGTAGCGACGCCACGGTGGCCAGGATGCCGAGCACCGCCGCGAAGACCGCCAGCACGCCGAACTGGTCGGGGGTGTAGAGCCGCGTCAACAGCGGCGATACCAGGATGGCGATCAGCTGTCCGGCTGCCGCGCCTCCAGCCAACACACCGACGCTCTTGAAGAACGGGACTCTACCCAGACGTGGCATCCCGAAGCGCAGCGACGACCCGCTGCTGATCCTCGCTGCCCAACTTCGGCCAGATCGGCAGGCTCGCCACCTGTCGCGCGAGCCGGTCGCTCACTGGGTTGGGCGGATACTGACCGTCGTAGACGGGCAGGCGATCCTGCGGGATCGGGTAGTAGACCATGGTGCTGACGCCACGCTCGGCCAGGGACTCCTGTACGGCGTCGCGCTCCACGCCGGGGGCCGTGAGGCGCACCGTGTACTGATGGAAGACGTGGCCGGCGACGATCTCGGGCGCGACGATGCCTGCCACGTCAGCCAGCAGCTCGTCGTAGCGCCTCGCGACCTTCATGCGTCCGGCGTTCCAGGTGTCGACATGGGGCAGCTTCACGCGCAGCAGGGCGGCCTGGAGAGCGTCCAGGCGGCTGTTGTAGCCGAGCATCTCGTTGTGGTACTTGCGCTTGCTCCCGTGGGTGCGCAGCGCCCGCGCCGCCTCCGCGACGTGATCGTCAGCGGTAGCCAGCAGACCGCCGTCACCGAACGCACCCAGGTTCTTGCTCGGGAAGAACGAGTACGCGCCCACGTGACCGATGGTGCCGGTCTGCGAGCCGCCGTGGTAGCGAGCTCCGAACGACTGGGCGCAGTCCTCGATCACCCTTAGGTCGTGCCTCTGCGCGATGTCCATGATGGCGTCCATCTCGCAGGGGCGGCCGTAGAGGTGGACCGGCATGAGCGCCTTGGTGCGCGGGGTGATGGCTGCCTCGATCAGTCCCGGATCGATGTTGAAGGTGCGCTCGTCGATGTCGACGAACACCGGCCTGGCGCCGACGTTGCTGATCGACTCGGCGGTGGCGAAGAAGCTGAACGGGGTCGTGATGACCTCGTCGCCGGGTCCTATGCCAAGGGCGCGCAGAGAGATCACCAGAGCGTCGGTCCCGGAGTTGACGCCGACGGCGTGCTTCACGCCGAGGTAGTCGGCGACCTCGCGCTCGAACGCGGCCACCTCCGGGCCCATGATGAACTGGCCGCTCTTGACGACGCGCTGGAACGCGGCGTTCAGCTCGTCCCACAACTCGTCGATCTCAGGCGTCAGGTCCAGCACGGGGATCTTCTTCTGCAGTGTGTCGATCATCCGATCCTCCGGATCTCGGCCGCTCCGACCTTCTGGTAGGTGTGTCCGCGGCTGTCGGTGGCTACCTCGGAGCTTGAGAAGTCAAGCACGTCGCCGGCCGCCGACATGAAGCCTATCGGGGTCGCCGGGACGCCCGCGACCATGGTGTACGCAGGCACGTCCTTCGTCACGACGGCGCCGGCCGCCACGAACGCGCCCTCATGCAGGGTCACGCCGCACACGATGGTGGCGTTGGCGCCGATGCTGGCTCCCCGCTTGACCAGCGTCGAGGCGTAGTCGCTCGAGGTGTTGCGCGGGTACTCGCTGCGTGGGGTCAAGACGTTGGTGAAGACCATCGAGGGCCCGCAGAAGACGAAGTCCTCGAGAGTGACGCCCTCGTAAACGCTGACGTTGTTCTGGATCTTCACGCCGTTGCCGATCCGCACGTTGTTGGCCACCATGACGTTCTGCCCCAGGGAGCAGTTCTCGCCGATCTCGGCACCGGCGAAGACGTGGCAGAAGTGCCAGATCTTGGTGCCGCTGCCGATCTTCGCACCCTCGTCGACGTAAGCCGAGCGATGAACGAAGGCGTCTGCCGTCATGAAACCAGAACGGTGCCGGCATGGTGCGCTGGCACACTGACCGGCTGGCCATTGGTGATCAGGGAGCGTTGCGCCGCCCCGAGCACGCTCAGAACGCGGAGGCCGCTGGCGCCGTCGGTCAAGGGCGGCTCCCGGCTGATCACGGCCGCCAGGAACGCCTCGCACTCGCGACGCAGTGGCTCGTCCGCGGCGTACTCCACGGTGACGCCCTCGCCCTTCACCGGCACCGGCTGGCCCTCTCGCAAGTCCACCCGTTGGTCGTAAACGACCAGAGACTTGTTGACGTCGTCGAAGCTCGCCATCTTCTTCTCGCCGACCACCACGAGCCGTTGTTCCTTGAACGGATGCAGCCACGAGACGAAGATGTGACCCCTGACCCCGTTGTCGAACAGCAGGTCGGTGACGGTCACGTCCGCGACGTTCGGGGTGATGTAGCTGCCGCCGGTGGCCGTCACCTGGAAGGGCAGCTGCCCGGTGAGACGCAGGATCACTGCGACATCGTGGGGGGCGAAGCTCCAGAGGATGTTCTCTTCGCGCCTGATCTTGCCGAGACTGAGCCGGTTCGAGTAGACGTAGCGGACCTTGCCGAGCTCGCCGGTGTCGACGAGCTGGCGCAGCTTGACGATGCCGGGGTGGTACTCGAGGACGTGCCCCACCATCAGGATGCGCTTGTTGCGCTCGGCCAGCTGCACCAACTCGGTGCCCTGCGCGTAGTCGAGCGCCAGCGGCTTCTCGACGAACACGTCCTTGCCGGCTCTCAGTGCCGACCTGGCAACCTCATGGTGAGTCTCGGCAGGCGTGGCGATCGCCACGGCTCTCACGTCAGACGCGAGGACTTCTTCGAGCGTGGCCACAACGCGCGCAGCGGGAGCGAGCTGCGAAGCGGTCTGTCGACCAACTTCCGAGTAGTCGCACACCATCGCGAGCGAGCCCAGATCCCTGAAGTTCCTGACGAGGTTCTTGCCCCAATAGCCACAGCCGATCACGGCAACTTGTGAATCGGTCACAGGCAGAATCCTAGCACCGCACTAATCCCTGCCGACGATGCCGCCGAGGTACTCCCCATAGGCGTTCCCCCTCATCTTCTGCGCCAACTCGATCACCCGATCGGCGTCGATCCAGCCCTTGCGGTACGCGATCTCCTCGGGACAAGCGATCTTCACGCCCTGCCGCAGTTCGAGGGTCTCGACGAAGTTGGACGCCTGCAGCAGGCTCTCGTGCGTGCCGGTATCGAGCCAGGCCATCCCACGGCCGAAGAGCTCGGCGCGCAAGCGTCCCTCCGCCAGGTAGTGGCGGTTGACGTCGGTGATCTCCAGCTCCCCGCGTGCCGACGGCGTCAGGGAGCGCGCCACGGCGGGTCCGTCGGGCGGGTAGAAGTAGAGCCCGGTCACCGCGAAGCGACTCGGAGGCCGCTGCGGCTTCTCCACGATGTCAGCGACACCGCCGGAATCGTCGAAGGCAAGCACGCCGTAACGTTCCGGGTCGCGCACCTGGTAACCGAAGACGGTGGCGTCCTCGACCCTGGCGGCCGCGTTCTCCAACAACCCCGTCAGCGCGTAACCGTGGAACAGGTTGTCGCCGAGCACCAGCGCGCAGCTGGAACCGGCCAAGAACTCCTCGCCGATCACCAGCGCCTGCGCGATGCCTTCCGGTCGCGGCTGCTCGGCGTACGCGAAGCTCATGCCCCAGCGCGAGCCGTCCCCGAGCAGCTCCTCGAACAGCGGCAGGTCGCGGGGAGTCGAGACCACCAGCACCTCGCGCACGCCGGCCAGCATCAGGGTGCTGAGAGGGTAGTAGACCATCGGCTTGTCGTAGACGGGCAGCAACTGCTTGCTCACGGCGAGGGTAGCTGGGTACAGGCGCGTCCCGGCGCCGCCGGCGAGGATGATGCCTTTGCGGCCGGGTCCAACCGGCAACGTCTCGGAGGAAGCAACGAGCTTCCCGTTCACGAAGCCTGCCTCGCGTCACCGACACCCAGCCGCTCGAGCCCGTAGCGCCCCTCGGTGACGCTCTGAGTCCACTCGCGGTTGTCGACGTACCAGCGCACGACCTCGCGCATGCCCGCTGCCAGCGGCACCGTCGGTCTCCAGCCGAGCTCGCGCTCGGCCTTGGCGCTGTCGACGGCGTAGCGGAAGTCGTGCCCGGGCCGGTCCTCGACCATCGTGATCAGCTCGCGGTAGTCGCGGCCCGGCACCAGTTCGCCGAGCAGGCCCAACACCAACTCCAGCACGCTGCGGTTGCTCAGCTCGTTGCCGCCGCCCAACAGGTAGCTCTCGCCGGGTCGTCCGCGGCGCGCCACGGCGAGCAGTCCGCGCGCGTGGTCGTCGACGTGCAGCCAGTCGCGCACGTTGCTGCCGTCGCCGTAGAGCGGCACGCTGTCACCGGCCAGAGCACGATTGAGCGCCAGCGGCAGCAGCTTCTCCGGGAACTGGTAGGGCCCGTAGTTGTTCGAGCCGTGGGTCACCATCACCGGCAAGCCGTACGTGTGGAAATAGGCGGTCGCGAGATGGTCGGCGCCCGCCTTGCTG
Organism: uncultured bacterium; assembly: GCA_964398985.1. Classification (GTDB taxonomy): domain Bacteria; phylum Deinococcota; class Deinococci; order Deinococcales; family Trueperaceae; genus CAYMRL01. The sequence goes on along the minus strand of CAYNOS010000002.1, from coordinate 46,857 downwards.
GCGCTGTAGGGAGAGCGCGGCGCGAACGGCGAGCTCTCCGTGAACACGCCCCCTGCTCCCAGGCTGCCGTAGACCTCGTCGGTGGACACGCTGACCAAGCGGAACGCTGCGCCCTCCTCCGCCGAGACGCGCGCCAGGTAGGCGCGCGCGGCCTCCATCACGCGCAGCGTGCCAAGGACGTTGGTGGCGACGAACGCCTCCGGCCCGTCGATCGAGCGGTCGACGTGCGTCTCGGCTGCCAGGTGGAACAGAGCGGAGGGTCGCTCCGCCATCAGCAGCTCGACGAGCGCCGGCTGGTCGCGGACATCGAGCTCCACGAAGCGGTGCTCGGGGTCGTCCCTCACGGCGTCGAGGCGGCGCACGTCGCCGGCGTAGGTCAGCGCGTCCACGCTCACCACGCGCGCGTCGCGCTGGGCGATCAACAACCTCACCAGCGCCGAGCCGATGAAGCCGGCCGCTCCCGTCACCAGGTAGCTGGGCTTGGCGTCGTCGCGCGTCGAGCGGGTCATCGGTGCTCCTTGCCGGCCGCCGTCACGGTCGGTACTCGAACCCGGGCCGGCTGGCGGCCGCCGGCGGCAGGCCGGCGTCGCGAGCCGACAACAGTGGCGCCGTGAGACCGGCGCGCGCGAGCGGCCCGCTCCAATCGACGGCCAGGTCGGGATCGTCGAAGCGCACGCCGGCCTCGTGGTCCGGCGAGTGCGGCCCATCGAGCTTGTACAGCACGTCGGCCTCCTCCGATAGCGTCAGGAACCCGTGCGCGAAGCCGCGCGGGACCCACAGCAGCTGCAGCTTCTCGTCGTCGAGTTCGACGCCCACCCACTGCCGGTAGCTGGGCGAGCCGAGCCGCAAGTCCACCGCAACGTCGTAGATGCGGCCGCGCGTGACGCCCACCAGCTTGCCATGGTCGGCCGGCGGGCGCTGGAAGTGGAGGCCCCTGAGAACGCCACGTAGCGAACGCGAGAGGTTGTCCTGCACGAAGGGCCGGCCCCCAGCCAGGCGCGCGTGCTCGTCGCTGCGCCAACGCTCCACGAGGTAGCCGCGCTGGTCGTGGAAGACGCGCGGGGTGATCAACTTGACGCCGGGCAAAGCGAGTTCTTCGACCGCGAACCTTTCCGAGCTCATGTCTCGCCCCAGCGTGCCTTGAGCGCCGACCAACGCGACACGTCGAGGGAGACGTCGTCAGGCAGCGGCACCGGCGCGTTGGCCTTGCTGGCGGCCCTGACGTCCGGCGCGCGCCGCCGCGCCAACTCCAGCACGCTCTTGCGCTCGGTGGCGACATGCAACGTCGTGAACGAAACGTCCCACGCTCGGCTGATGAGACGTGCGATGTCGGGCGCGATCACGTCGACGTAGTCCTGCGAGGTGTAGAGGTCCTCGTACGCCTCCGGGTGCGGCCACGCGCGCGGCCTGAAGCTGGTGCGCAGCACGAGATGGTCGGGCGCCGTGCGGGCGACCTCCTCGGCCGCGAGCTTGCTGAGCGCGTAGTAGTTGCGCACGGGTCCGGGCGGGTCGTCCTCGCCGTAGCCGCCGGCGTCGCCGAAGAACACGTAGTCGGTGCTGATGTGCACGAGCTTGGCGCCGACTTGCCGCGCGGCTTCGGCCACATTGCGAGTGCCGCCGACGTTCACCCTCCAGCAACGTGCCCTGTCGTTCTCGGCGCCGGCGACGTCGGTGTAGGCAGCAGCGTGCACGATCACGCGCGGCGAGAGCGCATGGGCGGTCCTCAGCACGCTGCCAGGATCGGTGACGTCGCACTGCGAGCTGCCGGGCGCGGCGATGCCCGGCAACAGCGCGACGAGTTCGCGGCCCAACCGGCCGCTGCCGCCGGTCAACCAGACGTCCGTGGGGTCGACTGCCGAGCCGTGATCGCGAGGGGCGTTCTCAGGGCTCACTGACCGCCTTGCGCAGGAACACCACGAGCGTGGCGAGCAGGCCGGCCACCAGCGCGGCAGCCAACGTGAAGGTGACGACGTTTCGCCCATCGGGGTCCAGCGGCGCACCGGCCGCCACCGCCAGGCTGGCGCTCTCGGCGAGCACGTAGCCTTGCAGCTCGAGCGCGGCCAGCGCCGCCGCCGAGCGCTGGTAGGCGAGATCGGCGGCCAGCTGAGAGCTGTTCAGACGGCCGGCTTCGGCCTCCAGGTTTGCCAGCTCGGCCCGGAGGCCGGCCTGCTCGGCCGCGGAGCCCGGCTCTGCCAGAGCTGCTCGCAGTTCGTCGCGACGGTCGCGCGCCAGGAACTCGGCCCACGCCTCGGCGGAAGCGTCCAGCGCCGATCGCCTGATCGCCTGCTCCTCCTCGGCGGCCGCCAGGGCGCCGCGCACCGGGCGTGAGAGCAGCTCCCGCGCCGCTGCGGCTGTCGCGTGCGCCCAGGCGTTGGCGCCGGCGGCCGCGCCCTCGGGAGTGGCGGCGCTGAACGAGTGCTGTCCCACCTGCTGGCCGCGGGCGAGCTGGGCCGACGGGGCCATCGTCAGCTTGGCTGAGCCCTCGAGGTGCTCGACGGTCAGGGAGTCGCCGTCCGGCTGCTCCACGGAGCTAAGCTCCGCGACAGCACCGGCGTAGCGCTCCGTCGCGTTCGCCAGCACCTCGCGGGAGAACGCCAGCGCCCGGTAACTGTCCTGATCGAGACCCACCGGCGACGACAAGGTGAGGTCGGTGTACTGGCCGGTCGTGACGACCGTCGGCATCACCTGCACTACGGCCGTCGCGGTGTAGCTGCGAGCTCTCGTGATCGTGAGCAGGAACGCAGCGGTCCCAGCCAGGACGGCCACGGCCACGATCAGCGGCAGTCCCGCGCGGAAGGTGAGGTAGAGGTCGCGGAGCGGGACCTCGTCGGGGGCGCGTTCAGACACGAGTGCGGATCAGCCCGTCGCCTTCGAGACGTTCAAGCCACGGCTTGAGCTCGGACAACTCGAGCGACAGGCTGCGGGCTGCCTGCTCCAACGTGGCCCCGCCTCCCAGCGTCTCGAGCACCTGGCGGCCCATGTCTCCGTGGTTCTGCTGGAAAGACATGTTGAGGTCGGTCATGGGGTTGAGCGCGTCGTTGCCTCGTAGGGTCAACGCGTAGCGCTTGTCCTCCCAGCCGGGCGGTTCGCTCGGCAGCGTCAACTCGCTGAACTTGGCGGCTGTCTCCCGCGGCAGCGCGTAGCGGCCCGGGGCGCTGAGCGGCTGGCTCGGCACGCAGAGGTAGACGGTGCCGTTGCGCACGAAGCGGTAGCCGCGCTCGTCGACATCGATTCCGGTGAACGGCTCGGCGTCTTCGGGCGCACGGCTGTCGATGGCGAGCGCCACCAGAGGACCCGCGACGAGCGGGTCGAGCTGCTCGAGCTCGAAGGTTCCGGACCTTGCCTCGCGTCCCAGCTTCTGGAGGATCCGCAGAGCCTCGGCGCGTCCCACCACCCGGTCGCCTTTCTCGTGGACCGCCGCGCGGATGCTGCCGTCCAAGAGCACCGCGGCCGCGACCTCCCCCTCACGCTCGAACGACAGCACGCCGGTGAACGAGCGTTCATGCAGGCGGTCGATCAGGGTGCCGAGCTCCACCGAGCCGACGATCAGGCGCTTGCCTGCCGCCAGCCGCGGCAGCGCGCGCAGCAGGGCCGAGCCGCTCTCGGGAGCCAAGGCCGGTAGCTGCGGGACGTCGCTCGGCGGATGAGGGTGAAGGTGGAAGTCCTGGTTCGGCGTCTCCATGCGCTGGTAGGAGCCGAGCTTGTAGCTTGCCTCGACCTGCCCCTTGGCGAGTTGCAGGATCATGGAACCGCTGCCGTCCGTCAGCACCAGGGTGCCGCTCGAGCGCAGGTTGCGTAGAGCGTCGAGGACGGCGTCGGCGCCCAGGGCGCCGGTGTTGCCCGTGACGGAGCGGCTCATCGACGTCCTTCCCGCCAGGCGCAGACGGCAGCCAGCAGTTCGCGGTCGGCCGTGTGGCTGAGCATGGCGGCTGCCCGCTCCAGCGGAAAGAAGCCGCCCTCTCGGAACAGCCGTTCCTCGAGGCGCACGGCGCTGTCAGCGCTCTCGCACACGAACCAGGTGATCCGCCGCCGGCTGCCGCGCGGGTTCACGTACGAGGTGTACCAGCGCCGGTCGTCCGAGCACTCGGCCAGCACGCCGGCTTCCTCGAGCACTTCGCGCACAGCGGCCTCACGCTCGGTCTCGCCGACCTCGACGTGGCCCTTCGGGAACACCCAGTGGCCGCTGGCATGACGCAGGATCAGGACGTCACCGTCGGGGTTGAACACGACCCCGCCGGCGCCTCTCTCCTCGGCGGTTGCCCCGCCGCTCACCTTCGGGTCCGCCGTCGACATGTGGAGTGCCGGCCTTGCCTCTGCGGCAGCCGGCGGAGTCGCTTCTGGGCGCATCGTTCGCCCATGCTAGCACCAGCCAATGCGTGCCTAGCGGCGCGCCAGCATCCCGCCGCCATTGTCGAGGAACTCCATGATCCCGTCCGCCAGGGCAGCGGCGAGCGTGTCTTGGTAGGCGTCGGTGGCCAGCTTGCGGCCCTCTTCGGCGTTGGACACGAAACCCAACTCGACCAGCACCGCCGGGATGCGCGCCGTTCTTATCACGTAGAACAGGTTGGTCCTGACGCCGCGGTCGGTGGCTCCCGTGGCGGAGACCATGTGCCGTTGAACGGTCTCGGCGAGCGTCAGGGAGTAGTTGAGCTGAGCTTCCCGCAGGATGTCGGTCGCCAGGTCGGTGGCGGCCGCGCGCGCCTCTTCGGTCAACGCCATGCCCTCCGCGCCGCCGCCGTTCTCGCGGATGGCGCGGTCGATCAACGCCGGATCGAGAGGTTCGCCGAACACCCAGGTCTCGATGCCAGAAGCCTTCGTGTTGGGGGCGGAGTTGGCGTGGATCGACACGAACAGGTTGCGTTCGGGCGTCGCGAACTCCGAGCGCTGCCGCAAGGTCAAGAACTCGTCGCGGTCGCGGGTCAGCACGACCTCGACCCCGTTGGCTTCGAGCAGCGCCTTCAGCCTGAGGGTGACAGACAGGACCACGTGCTTCTCGATGGCGTGAGAGGAGACCGTGCCGGGGTCATGGTTGCCGTGCCCGGCGTCCAGCACCACCACGCGACGGCTTTCCGGCACCGCGGCCAGCGCCTGCGGCTGGGAGCTCGGCGTGGCGGCTTGCAAGGCAAGGACTGCCGTGCCGGCCAACGCCGGGGCGAAGTCCAGGTAGAGGGTGAAGCCGTCGGCCTTCGGAAGCGTGCCGATAGCGAAGCCCCTGCCGGCGGCGTCGAGCTCGAAGTCGGTCTCGATCACCAGGCGCGCGGCTCCCGTCGTGGGACTAAGCCTCACGCTGTTGAGGTTCGGATCGTCGACGGCCCGGGAGAACTCCTCGGCGCGCGCGCCGGGCAGCGCCACGATCAGCGTGCGGCCGCCCACGGCAACCTCGTAGCTCGCCTGCGTCGGCAGGTCGATGGCGACCCGCGACACGCCGTCGGTGATGCCGGTTCTCGGTGCGTTCACCAAGAAGCCGAGCCTGTCGGCGGTATCGACGGTGACGAGGTTCCGATCGGGATGCCAATCGCTGATGCCGTCGAAGGCCGCCACCAGCGGCGAGATGGCCACGTAAGCGGTGCCGTCGACGAGCAGCGCCAGAGGGCTGGCGAGCGTGGCGGTGCCGCGCAGCGGCGGCTCGATGGTGACCGCGCCCTCGCGCTTCGGTAGCCCCGCTGTGATGTCGGCGGTGGCGTCGAAGACGACCTCGCGAACGCCGTCCGAGAAGACGAGCTGGCGTTGGCTCGCCACGTACGTGACGCTCAAGCCCATCGCGTCGGCAAGGGCCGAAGCCTTGGCGAAGGCGTTGCCGCTGTCGCCTTGCGCGATGAAGTAGTAGGGACCCGCGTCGTCCAGCACCGCGCCGTTGACGGCGAGGTAGTTGTGCCGTTGTTGGGCAGTGGCGGCCGCCAGCGCAAGCGACAGCGTCAGAACAAGGGCGAGGCGCTTCACGTCGGGAGCGAGTCTAGCACGCAAGACAGACCGTTCCGGATGAGAGAATTCGCTCTCTGAAGGAGCTCACTCGTGGTGCGATTCGTGCGACTCGAGGTTCCGCAGGCGGCTCTGCACAGCATCCTCGGTGGTGAGCTCCGACGCCCCGCGCTCGAGGTGCATGTAGAGCTGCTCGACGTCCGACCTCAGCCGCGTGATCAACGCTCCTGACTGCGCGAAGTGCTGGGCCACGGCCCCCTGCAGCTGGTCCAGTTCACGGCGCATGCGCCTCAGTCGGTTCTCGCTCTCGCTGCGCCGACGCAACACCGTCGCCGTCAGCCACCCTGCCAGGAAGCCGAGTAGCAGCCCGAGCGCCAGCCACAGCCACGAGTCCATCGTGTCCAAGAGAATACAGGCAGGGCGGCCACCCGCCTCTGCGCCGCCTCCACCCCACGGCGCTAGACTCACGGTCATGCGCAGGCGACGGACGGGCGACTTCGCCAGGACCGGTGTCTACCTCAAGGAGCTGGCATCCAAGTTCGAGGTCGGTCCCGGTCTGAGCGTCAGCCACTCCGACGGAGCCAAGCGCCGGGCGGGACAGCTGTCGGCGTGGCTGGCCGGGCTGCAACAGACGGCCATGCGCGAGTTCGAGCCTGCCGGCAGCGTGCGGTTGGTAGTCGCCAACGCCCGTGACTGGCGGCGCCTGTGCGCCTACCCGTACGGGCTGCCGTTCACACGCAACGAGGTGGGCACGGCCAACGTCGTCGTGGCGGCCGACTACCCTGAGAGGCTGCTCCACCGTTTCGAGGCCTCTCTGCTCGGGGCCGGGCATGCCGGCGTCCTGCCCCCGGGACCGCTCAACGAGTTCCTCGACCTGCTGGTCGGCCACGAGTGGGGTCATGCCTTCGCCAACGTCTCCGGTCTGAGGACCTACCTGCGGTGGCTCGACGAGTTGCTCGCCACCTACCTGTTCGTGCAGGCCTCCAGGGACAACGGCCAGCAGCAGGGCGTCGAGCTGTTGAGACGTTGGGCCGACCTCCAAGTGGCTGCCGGGAGCGCTGCCGCCGGCTCGGTGGCGGCGAACCGCGACGTGGCCGAGGGCACGCCCTCGGGCCTCTCAGCCGGTTGGCCGCTCGACGGTTTCGAGTACCCACGGGGCCGCACCCCGCTGCCGCGCATGCTGTGGTACCAGGGGGTGTTCACCCATCGAGCGCTCGAGGTGTCAGCCGAGCGGGGCTGGTCGTTCGCGCGTGAGCTCGCCAGCGTGCTGCCGAGTGCCGACCGCGGTGAGCTGGCCCGCAGTCTGGTCGCCATCGAGCCGAGCTTCAGATCGTGGTTCGCAGTGTTCGGTGACTCTGCCGGTGACGCTACCGCTGACGCCGGCGACGCCGCCTAGACGGTCGAAGGTTGCCCGATCTCGCGCTCGAGTTCGGCGTGCAGCCCCTCCAACTCGGCCTTGGCACCCTCGGGCACACCGGCGAGCAACTTGGCCGTGCGCTCCAGCACGTCCTGCGCGAGCTCGAGCTGAGCAGCGGCGATGGCTGCTTGCGCGTACGCCAGCGACCCCTCAGCCAGGACTTCGGCCGGTAGCGGCAATGAGGTGGCGCGCTCGAAGAGCTCGAAGCCGCGCTTGAACTCGCGGTTGACCACCGCCTGGTCGGCGGCGGTCAGAAAGTGCGCGTAGGCGGCATCGGGCGAGCCGCCGCGCTCGAAGTGCTCGGCGGTCAGCTCCGAGAACTCGAGGGGAGCGTTCTGTTCCAACCAGGTCGCTGCCCGCAGGTGCAGCAGGGGGCGCTCCGCGAACGGAATCATGCGCAGCACCGCGTTGCGCAGCAGCTCACTCTGGAAGCTGTACTCGGTCTCGCCGGCGATGATGCTGGCAGGCTGTTCGACCAGCAGGTTCTCGGCCACCAGCGTCTTGATCTCGCCGGCCTCGGCGGTGGTGGCCAGCTCCCGCAGCAAGCCGCCCCAGGACCGCTCACCGACGAGGGCCGCCCTGGCAAGCAGCCTGCGGGGCCTGAGCTCGACCATGTCGAGGCGTGCCTGCAGCAACGAAGCCAGCGACCCGGAGAAGCTGTCCTCCTGCGTGATCGACAGCGCTCGCCCCAGCTCCAGCACGTAGGCGGGCACGCCGCCGACCTGTCTCACGAGCGCTTCGGCGGCGACCTTGAGCGTGGGGCTGGCGAGCCCGTCGAGCAGCTGCAGGCTCTCGCTGGCCGTCAAGGGTGGCAGGTGCAGCACCTCGACGTCGTCGGGGAGCGTTCGCTCGCGGCTGGTGCGCACGACCAGCAACGGCGCCTGCGTCTCCTGCAGCATCTCGAGGAAGCTCCGGAGGTCGGGGTCGCGCGGCTCGCTCTCGACGACGACGATGACCGCGTCGGCTCTGCCGCCGGTGGTGAGCGAGACGAAGAGATCGCGCCACGCCAGCAGCGTGCGGTCTACGGAGCGACGCTCCAAGCGGGTCCACACCTGAGTCGGGACGAGCTCGAGGCTGCCGAGGATGATCCTGTGCCAGTTGTGGTCGTCGGGCAGCGCCTCGGCCATGAAGCGCTCGGCACGCTCGCGCTGCAGGTGCTCGTCGTCGGACGCCTGGAACCCGAACAACTGCGCAGCCAAAGGCTCCCACCTGAACGCATCCGCCGGCCGGTGGTCGATCCACAGCGCCTTGAAGTCGGGCCCGAGGCGACGAGTGAACTCCCGCAGCAGCCTGGTCTTCCCGCGGCCCGCCTCCCCGGCTACCCACAGCTCGCGCGGCAGCCTGGTGGCGACGACGTCCTCCAGGTACTCGACGAGCCGCGCTAACTCAGCGGAGCGCCCCACGAACGGCATGTCGAGGTAGGGGTCGACTTCCCTCTGGATGCCGCCGGGCACCAGCTTGTAGGCCTCCTGGATCGCCGGGAATCCGCGCAGATCCAGCTTGCCGGTGGTCTCGAACAAGAGACGATGCCGGGTCGCCTCCTGAGTCTCCGGACCCACCCACACCTCGCCAGGGGCGGCCGCTTCCTCGAGGCGCGCAGCCAGGTTCACCGCGCTGCCCATCACCGTGTAGCTTCTGACCTTGCCGGAGCCCACTGCCCCGGCGATCACGACCCCGGTATTCACGCCCGCGCGACCGGTCAGGGCCAGACCGCGGCTGCGACCCACTCTGGCGATGGTGGCGAGCGCGCGCGACGCCGCCAGCACCGCGCGTTCGGGATCGTCGGGATGCGAGTGAGGGGCGCCGAACAGCGCGATCAGCCCGTCGCCGTGCAGCGAGTCGACGTAGCCGTCGAAATCCTCGATCACGCCGGCGACCGCCGTCAGCACCTCGTCGGCGAGGTCGCGAACCTCTTCCGGATCCAGCTCCCTGGTCATCGTGCTGAAGCCCGCCAGGTCGATGAACACGACGCTCACGCGGCGCCGTTCGCGGCCCGCCTGCTGCTGAGCCAACGGGCTCGCGCACATGCCGCAGTAGCGCATGCCCGGCGCGTTGGCCGCTCCGCAGGCCGGACAGATCACGCCCTCACCAGCCGAGCAGCGGTGCCGGGTCGATGAAAGGACCCGAGCCTGAATCGCGTTTGGCGTAGAACTGCAGGATGTCGCCGCGCGTCAAAGTCCCGCCCCCCAAGTAGCCGAGTATGCGTCCCTGCTCGACGACCTCGAACAGCTGAACCAGTGGCTGCCGCAGGTTCGCGTAGATGCTCACCAGGCCATCGGCGTGATAGATGGCGACCATGTAACCGAAGTTGGCGCCGAGGTAGGTCAGCCCCTCGACGCGCCCCGGCCCCACGGCCCTGACGGCGGCGTTGGCGACGGGTGCCCGGATGGCGAGATACGAGTTGTTGCCCTCGCCGAAGCGCGTCAGCAGCTCGGCGCCATCGAGCGGGCGGATCAGGCCGCTGGTCAACGGCGGAACCGGGGCGGTGAGAGCGTCGATCCTGAGCCGCGCCTGATCCGCTTCGCGCTGCGCGGCCAACTGGCGTTCGCGGTCTTGGGCGAACTGCTCGGCGTCCGCCCTGGCCTGCGCTTCGATGAGTCTCAGCCTCTCCAGCTCGGCAGTGAACTGCGCCCCGAGATCGTCGAGGCTCCGTTCCAGCCGCGTCTGCTCGGTCAGCAGCGCCTGGCGCTGAGCCTGCTGCCCCTGCTCCGTCGAGTTGAGGTCGGCCACCAGCCGCTCGAGACGCGCTTGCGTGGCCGCCAGCTCCGACTCCGCGGCCAGCAACTGGGCTTGAGCGTCCGACAACTCCGCGAGCTGTGCGGCCAGCGCTTGCTGTGCGCCGTTCAGCTCGGCTAGCAGGCTGTCGAGCTCGGTCATGATCGTCGCGTCCTGCTCGGCCAGCAGGCTCAGGTAGTAGTTGCGTACCCGCAGCTCGTGGAAGCTCTCGCTGCCCGCGAACGCCGTGCCGAGACGATGGCCGCGCTGCTTGTAGACGTTGACCAGCATCTCCGCCACCCGCACGCGCATCTCCGAGAGTCGCCGTTGCAGGCCGGCGATGCGCGCCTCGGTAGCCTGGCGCTGCTGATCGAGATCTCTGATGTTCGCCTCGACCAGCTCGCGTTCGCGGCGGCGCTCGATGATCTCGGCGCTGACCGCGTCGCGTTCGGACAGGCGCTGGCGCAGGGCGGCAGCCGTCTCGCCAAGCGCCCGCTCGATGGCAGCGATCTCAGCCTCGCGCTCACGCACCAGTGCCTGGTAGTCGCCGATCTCCCGCTCCAGGCTCTGCAACTGATCGCTGGTGAGCGAGACCTGTGCCGGCGCGAACGTTGGCCACGCGACCGCCAGTGTCGTCAGCGACAACAGCAGCCAGCGGCGGGTGCGAGCGGCCTTCACAGCACGAGTGTAGCAACCGGCCGACGAATCACCGGAACTTGAACGCTACTGGTCCTCGCGGAGGAACTGCGAGACCGAGATCGCGCTGCCGACCAAGCCCACGAGCAACGCCAACAAGGTCAGGGCCCCAGCTACCCAGCCGAGGCTCGCGCTGTCACGAACGAACGGCACGAACGCGAACTGCCCGGCGAGGTCGGCGACCGCGAACTGGTAGCCGGGGATCACCAGGCCGAGGGCGATCACGGCGCTGATCAGGCCGAGCATCAGGCCCTCGAGCAGGAAGGGCGAGCGGATGAAGCCGCGCGTGGCCCCCACCAGGCGCATGACGTCGATCTCCTCGCTGCGCGCCGTGATGGCCGCCCTGATCGAGTTGACGATCGCGAACAGCGCCGAACCCAGCAGGATCACGACGAGTATCGAGCCGCCCACCCTGAGCACGTTCTGCAGGGCGAGGAAGGTGCCGACCGCCTCGCTCGAGTCGTCGACCTCGTCGACGCCGGGGAGTTGCTCGAGTCGCACCCTGACAGCGTCGGTCATCGCGGGGTCGAAGAGCCTGACGTGCAGGGTGTTCGGCAGAGGGTTCTCGACGAACGAGGCGGCGCGCTCCAAGGATGGCAGGCTCGCCACCATGCCGGCGAGAGCCTGGTCGCTCGACACGAAGCGCACGCTTTCGACCTCGGGCCATGCTTGCACGGTGGCGGTCAGCTGCTCCGGGCTGGCTGCCGGCGTGAGGTAGGCAGACACCTCTAGCTCGCCCTGCAGGCTGGCGAGGGTCTGGTTGAGGTTGAGGCTGAGCAGGCTGAACGCGGCCAGGATCGTCAGCGACAGCGTCATCGTCGTGATCGTCGAGACGCTCGCGACCCAGTTGCCGCGGATGGCGCGCATGGCCTGAGCTAGCGCGTACACGGTCGCCCCACTCGCCCCTCGAACATGCTCAGGTCAGAGCGTACGCCGCGATGACGGCGTCCGTGAACTCGTTGGTCGTCGCCTCGCCGCCTAGGTCGGCCGTCACGGGACCGGAGGCGAGAACCGCGTCGATCGCGCGCTCGATGCGTTGGGCCGTGGCGGTCTCGCCGAGGTGGTCCAACATCATCGCGGCGGTCAGCAGCGTGGCTGTCGGGTTGGCGATGCCCTTGCCCGCGATGTCCGGTGCGCTACCGTGCACCGGCTCGAAGATCGCGTAGCGCTCGCCGAGATTGGCGCTGGGCGCGATGCCGAGGCCCCCGGTGAGGCCTGCCATCAGGTCCGAGAGGATGTCGCCGAAGAGGTTGGTGGAGACCAGCACGTCAAAGCTCTCCGGCTCCCTGACCAGCTTCATGGCGGCGGCGTCGACGATGATGTCGTAAGTGTCGACGTCGGGGTACTCCTTGGCGACCTCCATGACCGTCTCGAGGAACATGCCCGAGGTCAAGGGCAGCACGTTCGCCTTGTGCACGACGGCGAGACGCTGGCGCCGTTTGCGCGCCTGGGCGAGCGCCACGTGGGCGATTCGGCGGCTGGCGCGGCGTGTGATGACGGCGTCCGCGATCGCGACGTCGCCGTAGCGCCGCTCCTGCTCGACGTAGAGCCCCTCGGTGTTCTCGCGCACCATCAGCATGTCGAGGCCGGGGACGCAACGCTCGACGGGCCGGGAACGCGCCGGCCGCAGGTTGGAGAAGAGGTCGAGCGTGCGGCGCATGTAGCGGATCGCGCCCTGGTGACCCTCCACCTTGTGAGAAGGGCTGGTGAACGCGCCCGCCAAGGTAGCGTCGGCGCTGGTCACGGTCGTCAGCGTGGCCGGCGGCACGCTGGAGCCGGTCCTCTGGAAGGTCGTCCAGCCGGCCTCCGCCTCTTCGAACCGGAGGCCGAGGCCGGTCGCTTCCAGCAGCCGCCGGGCCGCCGGGATCACTTCCTTGCCAATGCCGTCACCGGCGATCAAACAGATGGTGTACATGCGCTAGATCTCTCCTTGGGCCGCCCGAGCAGCCACGAAAGCGGCCCCAAGCTACCACGGCTCGCGGCGGCTCCCGGCGCTGGTAGGATTGGCGGAGTCGATGTCCGGGGCAGGTGGATGACAACGCTGAGCGGCCGTCTGGGGGAGGGGGTACTGGCGAACTTGATCCAGTACCTCTCGCTGTCGCATGCCGATGGCTGCCTGATCGTCCGTCATCCCAAGCGGTTGCAGGGCAACCTCTACTTCGAGCGTGGCCGCATCGTGTTCATCGAAGCCAGACCGCTCTACGACCTGGCGGCGTTGTCTGCGCTGCTGCTGTGGACGGAAGGCACCTTCGGGTTCCGGGGCGGCGTCAAGGCGCCGCGCAACACCCTGACCGCATCCACAGAATCGCTGCTGCTGCAGGCTGCGCACAGCGCAGACGAAAGCCCTGGCGCTCTCAAGCGCGAGCTGCAGGCGGACTCGGTGCTGTCGGTCGCGGGACTCGGTGCCGGCGGCAACGGGCAAGGGTTTCGGCGCGGGCCGCCGCCGGTGGGGCGCCCAGGCTCGCAGATGCGGCTTGCCTCCCAGGCCGGCGTGGCGTCCGATGCCGGCGGCGCAGCCCCCGTCTCGGCTCCCGGACGCGCCTTCGAGGACCTGACGGATCCCGGCACCGAGCAGATCACGGTCGAACTCTCGCTCACCGCCCTGCATCTGTGGCGGAAACTCGACGGTCATCGCAGCCTGCGGGAGTTGGCCGAGTCGATGCGGAGGCCGGTCACCGAGGTGATCAGGGCCGGCGCCGAGCTGCTCGACGCCGCGCTGGCGGAGTACACGTCGGTGGCGGTGGCGGACGAGCGCTTCGTGCGCGAGCTGATGCGCGAGGCCGTCGATCTGCTCGGCCCGGTCGGTGAGATCGTGGTCGAGGACGCGCTCTACGACCTCGGTCTGAGCGCTGACGCGCTGCCCGTCGAAGCGGTCGGGGAGCTGCTGGCCCAGCTCAGGTCGACGTTCCCGGCCGGCTCGGCTCGGGAGGTATTCATGTTCCGTGCCGACGAGCTCCGCAGGCTGTTCGCGCTGGACACCAGCGAAGGTGGGTGAGTTCGTGAACTACGTCGTCGTGGTGCTCGATCCCGTACCGGGCGATCTCAGCGGAGTGGCCGCTCAGGTGGCCGATGGCTTCCGCATCCCGGCCGACCGCGCAGTGGCGCTGCTGAGACGCGCTCCCGGCCCCGTCACTCGGGAGGTTCCGGAGAGGCAGGCGAGGAGCGTTGCCGAGATCTTGCGGTCGGCAGGGCTCAACGTCGAGATCCGCGAGGGCGGCAGCGACGGGCCTGCCGTGTCTTTCTCCGACGCTCACAGCGGTGCGCACGTCGCTGAAGGGCGCCCGGCTGCCTCCGAGGAGCCCTCCGGCCACGACGACCGAGCCGTCACCGAAGTGGAGCGCGAGCCCGCCGACGCGTTCGCGACCGGCCATGGGGACGAGTACCAGCCGGCGGCCGGCGCCGCTGCCGAGCGCCGCGAGGACGAAGGGGCCGCACCCGCCGTCGCGGCGGCCGCCGTGAGCCCGACGACGTCATCGGTGCGCGAGCGCGCGACCGGCGCGCCACCACCCGGCTTCACCGTGCCTCAGCCGCCTCGCGATCCGATGAAAACGACTCTGACTCGCGAGCCGCCGGCCTTGGATCGCCGCTCGCTGAGGCGCCGCATTGCCACGGCCGCCACGTTGCCAGCGATCCTGACGCTGCTGGTGATGCTGCTGGCGCTCAGCGTCACGCTGCTGCCGGTCCTGCGCGCCGAGCAGGCGCGACGCGCAGGCGAGATCGCGACCGCGGTGGCGGCGACCATCGAAGGCATGTCCGGGGGGTTGCCGCTGTCCGCGCCGCTCACCAGGATCGAGCTGCAGCGCGTCGCGGAGTCGACGCGCATGGCGTTCGCCGGCCGCGGCGTCGGATTCATGGCAGTGTTCGACGCCGACGGCTCGACGCTCCTCGAATGGGACCGCACCGCCGCGACAGCCGGTCTGACGGAGTCCTCGCTGCGCCTGGCACGGGAGCGCGCTGCCGACGCCGACGGCACCGACGTGACGGTCGAGCCGTGGCTGGACAGCCTGAGGGCGAGCTGGCAGGGGCTTCTGGCCATCGCCGGCTTGGCCGACGAGCCGCTGGTGGTCGCCGCCGCCCCGGTTCGCCGCGCCGACGTGCGGCTCGGGACGGTCGCCGTGGCCGTCGATCCGGCCGCTCTGCGCTCCGCGCTCGGCCAGGTGCTCCTGACCACTTTGCTCGTCGGGCTCATCCCGGTGCTGTTCGCGATCCTCGCTGCGTTGTCGTTGACGCGAGGCCTCACCAGCGCGATCAACTACCTACTGGTGGCGGCCGACCGCATCAGCCACGGCGACTTCCAGCAGTCCGTCGAGCTCCGGCGCGACGACGAGCTCGGACAGATCGCCAGCGCCATCGACCGCATGCGCATCAGCCTCGACGAAAGCATGGAGCGCCTCCGGCGCCGGCGGTGAGCGCGGCCGCCGCGCCTGGCAGTCGCGGTTACGGGTGCAGGGTCACGGCATCGGGTAGGCGGCGACGAGTTCTCTCACCTCGCGCCTGAGGCCCTCGGGTTCCTCTTCCTTGAGACTGCGGTCGATCAGGTCCGCCACCGCGACCATCTCCGCGGCGCCCATCCCGCGCGTCGTCAGCGCCGCTGTGCCGAGGCGCATGCCTGACGTGATCCACGGCTTCTCCTCGTCGAACGGCACCATGCTCTTGCTGACGGTGATGTCGCAGCGCCCGAGGCGCTTGCTGGCGGTGTTGCCGTTGACGCCGGTCCCGCTGAGGTCGATGACGAACAGGTGGTTGTCGGTGCCGCCCGACACGACCCGGTAACCGCGCTCGGCCAGCGCGCCCGCCAGCGCCTTGGCGTTGTCCAGCACCGCCTGTATGTAGGCCTTGAAACCAGGCTGCAACGCCTCGAAGAACGCCACCGCCTTGCCGGCTATGACGTGCTCGAGCGGTCCGCCTTGGGTGCCAGGGAAGATCAAGCGATCGATCTTGGTCTTGATCTCGGGATCGTTGCCGAAGATGAGCCCGCCGCGCGGGCCGCGCAGCGTCTTGTGCGTGGTGCTGGTCACGACGTGGGCATGCGGCAGCGGATGCGGGTGCAGACCGGCGGCCACCGGTCCGGCGATGTGCGCGATGTCGGCCAGCAGCAGCGCGCCGACCTCATCGGCCACAGCGCGGAACGCAGCGAAGTCGATGAGGCGGCTGTAAGCGCTGGCCCCGGCGATGATCAACTTGGGTCGGTAGTCGAGCGCGACGCGCCTGACCTCGTCCATGTCGATCAACTCGCTGTCCTTGTCGACCGGGTAGCCGGCGACGCGGTAGTTGATGCCGGAGAAGTTGACCGGCGAACCGTGGGTCAGGTGCCCGCCATGCGACAGATCCATGCCGAGGACCTTGTCGCCTGGCTCCAACAGAGCGTAGTAGGCGGCGAGGTTCGCCGAAGAACCGGAATGAGGCTGGACGTTCGCCCACTCGCAGCCGAACAGCTCGCAGCAGCGGTCGATGGCCAGCGTCTCGACCTGGTCGACCACCTCGCAACCGCCGTAGTAGCGCTTGCCGGGGTAGCCCTCGGCGTACTTGTTGGTGAGCACCGAGCCGACGGCCTCCATCACCTGCTGGGAGACGAAGTTCTCGGATGCGATGAGCTCCAGCCCGTCGCGTTGGCGAGCGAACTCGGCTTCGATCAGCTCGAACACCTGCTCGTCTCGAACGGCCGGAGTCGCTGCTGGACCGGCAACTTGGGTCATGGCGCGAGTATACCGGCGGGCGTCGCCACGGCCCGGGCGGGAACGCGGCACTGGCGGGGACATTCGTAGGCGGCGCCGGGCGCTACGCTCGTGGCAGCTTGAGTCGAAAGCAGCCGCGGTTCTGGAAGGAGCGAAGGATGGCTCGACTGGATGGCAAGGTAGCGATCGTGACTGGTGGAGCATCAGGCATCGGGAAGAGCGTCGCTTACGCGTACGCCAACGCCGGCGCCAAGGTGCTGGTGTCCGACCTCTCGGAGGCCGGCGGCCTGGCGGTGGTGGCCGAGATCGAGGAGGCGGGCGGCACCGCCAGCTTCTTCCGTGCCGATGTCGGCGATCCGGCCGCGTGCGAGCAGTTGGTGGAAGCTGCCGTTGCGCGCTACGGAGCGCTCCACATCGCCTGCAACAACGCCGGCATCGGCGGCGAGCAGGCCGCCACGGGCGAACTGAGCATCGAGGGCTGGAACAAGGTGATCGGCGTCAACCTCTCGGGCGTCTTCTACTGCATGCACTACGAGATCCCGGCGATGCTGGCTGCGGGCGGCGGGGCGATCGTCAACGTGGCATCGATCCTCGGTCAGGCGGGCTTTGCGAACGCGTCCGGCTACGTGGCGGCCAAGCACGGCGTGGTGGGTCTCACCAAGACCGCTGCGCTCGACTACGGCCCGCAGGGAATCCGCGTCAACGCCGTTGGCCCAGGCTTCATCAGCACGCCCATGATCAAGGACTTCGAAGAAGACGAGACCCTCAACGCGTTCCTGGTCTCGCTGCATCCGATCGGCCGCCTGGGACTGCCACGGGAGGTGGCCGACGCGATCCTCTATCTGTCCTCGCCAGCCGCGTCGTTCATCACCGGCGCCTACTTACCCGTCGACGGCGGCTTCCTGGCCCGCTGAGCGCTGACTCAAGGGCGCCTGAACGGCGCCAACAGCGCCCGCGCCCGCTCGGCCTTGCTGACGCTCGAGGGTGTCAAGGGCAAGAGTGAGGTCAAGGCTTCCGCCACCACCTCGAGGGCGCGCACGTCGACGCGCGCCAGGGCCTCGAGCTCGACCTCGTGAAAGCGCACCTCGGTGCCCGCCAGGGTGTCGGTGGACGCATCCTCGGTCACCGGGAGGCGACAGGTGACGTCGTCGAAGCACAACTCGATAAGGAAGTCGGTGGCGTCGTCTTCGTGTCGCAGGTGGTGACTCACGCGCGCCACGTCGAGGACCACGCGCGGGGCCACGCTCGAAAGGGCTCCGGCGAGCCGCTCATCCGCGAGCGCGGCGGCGAACTCCGCAGCCCAGGCGGGAGCCGCCTCGTTGTTCCCGGTTTCGGGAACCTCGATCTCGCTGCGCTCATGGAGGGCGCCGCGAGATCGCGCTTCGCCTTTGAGGCCCAGCGTTGCCGACGCCGGACCGACACGCCGTCTGAGCGCCCACCCGGCTTGCGCCAAGCGGTCGTCGGGCGTGTCGTAGTAGGTGTCGCGGTATCTCTTGAGCCGGCCTCCTTGCACGCGCAGCGCTGCGCCGCCGACCAGCAGACCGTCGAGCGCGAGCGCGAGTTCGGCCTGACTGGGCACGTAACCTTCCGGCGACGAGAACTTCATCTCGCGTTCGAGCGGCACGCGGCGAGTGTAGTACGATTCCTTCACTCAGAACCCAGTGGCTCCGGTCGATTCCGACCGATGCCGCGCACCCCAGAGAGCCTGCCGGCGCGGGCGGGGAAGCAACGGAAAGGAAGCCCAGATGTCCAACATCCGCAACGTCGCCGTACTGTCTCACAGCGGCGCGGGCAAGACCTCGTTGGTGGAGGCGATCCTCTACCGCGCCGGAGCCATCCAGACGCTGGGCAGGGTCGAGGACGGGACGACCGCGTCGGATCACAATCCGGAGGAGAAACGCCGTAAGATCTCCGTCTACTCCTCCGTACATCCGTTCACCTGGCGCGGCAACGAGTTCAACGTCATCGACACCCCCGGCTACGCCGACTTCGTGGGCGAGATCCGTGGCGCCCAGGCGGCCGCCGACGCCGTGCTGGTGGTCGTGTCGGCCGTCTCCGGGGTGGCCGTCGGAACCGAGCGCGTGTGGACCTCGAGTCGCGACCGCGAGCTCTCGACGCTGTTCGTGATCAACAAGCTGGACCGCGAGAACGCCGACTTCTTCCGCACGATGGCCGACATCGAGAACACCCTGGCAGGCAACATCGCCGCCATCCAGGTGCCGATCGGTCAAGCCGAGAACTTCAACGGCGTCGTCGACCTGCTCCACATGAAGGCTTACGGCTGGCCGGACGACGACAGCCAATCGGTCGAGATCCCGATGCCGGACGAGGTCGCGGGCTTGGCGCAGGAGTACCGCGACCGGCTCGTGGAGGCGATCGTCGAGACCGACGACGCGTTGATGATGCAGTACCTCGAGGACGCCGAGATCGCTCAGGAGGACCTGATGGCGGCGTTCGCTTCCGCGGTGCGGCGCAACGAGCTGACGCCGGTGCTGCTGACCTCCGCCACCAGCGCCAAGGGCATCAGTCTGCTCCTCGACTTCCTGGTCGAGGGCGTCAGGCGCGTCGAGGATCACGAGCCGCTGACGACCGAACGCGGAGATCCGCCGCAACTCGGTGACGCTCATCCGTTCTCGGCGCGCGTGTTCAAGACCGTCATCGACCCCTACCTCGGCAAGGTCTCGATGATGCGCGTGCTTGCCGGCAGCCTCAAGCCGGGTGAGACGGTCAAGGTGACCAACCGCGGCGAGGAGCTGCGCGTCGCCCACCTGTACGTGCCCAACGGCAAGGACCTGCAAGAGGTCAAAGAGTTGACGGCCGGCATGATCGGCGCGATCACCAAGGCCGACCCGGTGAAGACCGGCGACACCCTGGTGACCGGCAACCAGGATTTCGTGCTGAGCCCCATCCGCTTCCCGTCCCCGGTCATGGCCCTGGCGCTGCACCCGAAGGCCCGCCCGGACGAGGACAAGCTGGGCGACGCGCTTCACAAGCTGCTCGAGTCGGATCCGACGCTGGTGCTGGAGCGCAACCCAGACACCTCGCAGACGGTGCTGTGGGGGATGGGCCACGTCCATCTCGAGATCGCCGTCAACGCCCTGCGCGAACGCTACGGCGTCTCGGTCGACACATCGGTGCCGGCCATCGCCTACCGCGAGACGATCACCGGCCGGGCCGATGAGCGCTACCGGCACAAGAAGCAGACCGGCGGCGCCGGCCAGTTCGCCGAGGTCGCGCTGCGCGTCGAGCCGCTACCCCGCGGCGGCGGCTTCGAGTTCGACTGGGCGGTGGTGGGCGGAACCATCCCGACCCAGTTCCAGACCAGCTGCGAGAAGGGCGTCAAGAGCGCCCTCGACGCCGGCGTGCTCGGAGGCTTCCCGGTGCAGGACGTGAAGGTGATCGTCTACGACGGCAAGGACCACCCTGTCGACTCGAAGGACGTCGCCTTCCAGGTGGCTGCCGCTCACGCGTTCAAGGACGCGATGAAGAACGCCAAGCCGACCCTGCTCGAGCCGATCGTGCTGGTCAAGGTGCGCGTGCCCGACCGCTTCACCGGCGACGTGATCTCTGACCTCAACGGCCGTCGCGGGCGCATACTCGGCATGGAGTCGGAGGGGTCCGTGAGCGTGGTGTCGGCGCACGTCCCGATGGCGGAGATCCAGTCGTACTCGGCCGACCTGCGCTCGCTCACCGGCGGCCGCGGCGCCTTCTCGCTGCGGTTCGACCGCTACGAGGCCGCGCCGCCGCAGGTGGTGGACCGGGTCCTGGCCGACCGCCAGAAGGAGCAGCCGGCGGGCTAGACTGTCAGTCCTAAGACCGATGGAGTCGATGTGGTCATGGAGGGCGTGGTCTATCGGTCTGGAACGGAGTGGCCGGAGTGAGACGAGCACGAATCTGGTTAGTTCTTGGCCTCGCCGCGCTGATGGTCGCCTGCGGCACGACGGACACGTCAGCTCCAAGCGTGAGCATCACCGATCCGGCGGCCGGGAGCACGGTTACCGGCGGGGCGGTTACCGTATCAGGCACGACAGCCGACAACGTCGCGGTCACCTCCGTCGAAGTGTTCGCGGACGGCGACTCCGTTGGCACCACGGTGCCGAGCGGCGCTGCCTGGTCGTTGGTGTGGGACGCCGACTCCGTTGGCGACGTGGAGCTGACGGCCAGCGCGCGCGACGCCGCAGGCAATGCCACGACCAGTGCCGCGGTGAACGTCACCGTCGCACCGGCCACCTTGCCTGGCACGGTCACCGGGTACATCACGCGCTTCGCTACGCCCCCGGTGCTCGCCCCGACCACCGTCGCCCCCGCTGCGCTGTCGCCGATCGTGCCTGGCGACGTGTTCGTCACGTTCGCCGGCGGGCGACCCGACTTGCAGTTCTCAGCAACGGGAGACGCCGACGTCGGCGGGTTCACATTCCGCGCCGACGGCGGCTTCGCGTTCGATGGCTCCGACTTCGCTCAGCTGCGCGCCTACCCCGTCGCGTCCGGCATGGCGCTCTACCGGGCCGAAGGCCTGGACGAGGCAGCGACCTGGGCCTTGATCAGGCAGATGCGAGCGTCGAGCGCCGTCCGCGAAGCTTTCCCGAACGGGATCGTCACGGCCGACGCCATCGTTCCGAACGATCCGTTTTACGGGCTGCAGGCTTGGCATTACGAGCAGCTGAACCTGCCAGAAGCTTGGGAGATCGAGGACGGTAGCAGTGAGCGGGTCGTGGTAGCGGTGCTGGACACCGGCAGGATCGACCATCCCGACATTGACTGGGCTGACATCGGAGCCAACTTCGTTGGTTGGGAGCTAGGCGCACCCACCGCCAGCGAAGGCCCGATCGACAACCCCTATACCAACCCCGGCGGCAGCGCTCACGGCACGCACGTCGCCGGCACGATCGCGGCGCTCAGTGACAACGATGACGGCGTGGCCGGCGTGAACTGGAACGTGGAGATCGTGCCGGTGAAGGTGCTCGGGGAGTCTGGCAGTGGCACCTTCGGCGGAATCTTCGAGGGGCTCTACTGGGCTGCCGGTGACGAGCACCCGGATTACGACGAGTACTACATCGCCGAGCCGGCCAGGGTTGTCAACATGAGCCTCGGCGGCAACTTCGGCGAGGCATGCCCTGCTATGTTCGATGAGCTCTTCCAAGACGTCTATGAGACCTACGGGGTCATCGCGGTCGTCTCGGCGGGCAACGAGTCGGGCCCCGCGGATCCCAAGATCCCGTCGAGCTGTGATCACACGATCACGGTCGGCGCTACTGGTCCGACCGGAGCGCGCGCCTACTACTCCAACTACGGCGCCTACGTCGACACCTTCGCCCCTGGTGGCGACTTCGACTACGATCACCCGGCGAACCCTGCGTTCCCAGCTGGGGTCCTCAGCACCGTCGAAGGCGACGGCTACGGCTTCTACCAAGGCACCAGCATGGCGACGCCGCACGTCACCGGCGTTGTCTCGCTGATGCTGGCACAGGAAGGCGCCCTTGAGCTCGAGGAGGTGCGCGTCCGCCTCCACAACGCGTCGCTCCCGATGAGCGCCGCACAGTGCAACGCTCCCGTCGTCGGCATGGAGGGCCAGGCTCTGTGTGGCGCCGGCCTGCTGGACGCCGCCGCCGCGCTGCTCGGTGAGACACTGGCCGTACCGCGCGCGTTCGCCTACGCAGTTCCGTTCGAAGGCACGGCTCCGGAGCTCGGTCTCGGCCAGATCCCCGGCATCATGGCGGGCTCGCCGTACCAGGTTGAGGCGGTCGAGACCGCCGGCGGCGACTTCAGCTTCGAACTGACCGGCCTGCCTGATGGCGACTACCTGATCGTGGGCCTCGAGCTACGCGATCCCGATGGCGGCATCGGCAACACCGACCGCATCGGTTTCGCGGAGGTGTCGATCGTCGACGGTGGCGAGGACACGGTCGTCGTCGTCGTCGACCCTGTCTACCTGACGATGAGGTAGCAGCCGGTAGCGCCGAGTCAAGTGAGTGCCCCGGGCCCGCATCGCTGCGGCCCGGGGCACACTTCGTGGACGGCTGCCGGGGTCGGCGCCGCTCCCCCTTCTACAGAGCCTGCAGGCGCTCCGCGACCCCTTGCGCAAGCTCACGGCCGAGATCTTCGGCTTCGCGCGGCTCACCCGACACCGTCGCCTGCACGACGGCTTCGCCCCTGACCGCGGCTCCGAACAGCGTGAGCTCGCCGTCGTCGCTGACGTGCGCCAGTGCCCCGCAAGGCGCCGGCGCCAACGCCTGGGCGAACGCCCGCTCGGAGCGCACCCGATCGAAGCTCGGCCGATGCTGCAGCGGGTAGACGCTCTCGAAAGCGACGTCGTCTTCGGTCCTCACCACCAGCGCGATGGCTCCCTGACCGGCGGCGGGCGTGAACTCCTCGGCCTCCAGCAGCGCGTCGGCACGGTCGCGCAGGTCGAGATCGATGAGCGCCGCGACCGGCAGCAGCAGTGCCTGGTACTCGCCGGAAGTCAGGTTGCCGAGTTCACCCTCGGGCTGCAAGCGGCACTGCCTGGTGCTCACCAGCGGGTTGGCGGCCGTCACGAAGGCGGCGTCGCGCTCCGAGTAGACGCCGACCACGTCGCCCTTGCCCAACTGCGACAACGACTTGCCACCTCGCGCCATGAGCGCCGAACGCGCGTCCGCTCGTCTTGGGACCGCCGCCAACGACAGACCTTCGGGCAGCTCGAGCGGCAGGCTGTCCGCCTGGACTACCGCCACCCCTACCTGGCCTGCGGCGAGAGCCGCCAGCAGCGCCGCAGGGTTTCCCGCCTGGGTGTCTGGGACCGTGCGCAGCGTCAGGTGGAAGTCCGGCCACTCCTCGGACAGACGCGCGAGCACCTGCCTCCCGTGCCGGATGGCCAGGGTGCCATCACGGTTCCCCACGACTATCCTTGCCATGTGCCAGGTTCTACCACGCGCCGGCCGCGGCCTTCACCGAAAACGCGATGATGACGGGAAGAAACGTCGTCCTCAGGCCAGCCGAGCGGCTGCCGCCCGGAGTGCAGTGACGCGGTCCTGCGCCTCCCATGGCAGCCCCGGGCGCCCGAAGTGACCGTAGGCGCTGGTGGGCGTGTAGATGGGTCTGCGGAGATCGAGCTGCGCGATGATCGCTGCCGGCCTGGCATCGAACACCTCGCGCACCACCTCTGCCAGTCGCTCTTCCGGCAAGACCGCGGTGTCAAAGGTGTCGACGTACATCCCGACGGGCTTGGCCAAGCCGATCGCGTAGGCGAGTTGCACCTGGCAGCGACGCGCCAGGCCGGCCGCCACGACGTTCTTGGCGATGTAGCGCGCGTAGTAGGAAGCTGAGCGGTCGACCTTCGTCGGGTCCTTGCCGCTGAACGCCCCGCCGCCGTGCGGCGCCGCGCCGCCGTAGGTGTCGACGATGATCTTGCGACCCGTCAGCCCCGCGTCGGCGGAAGGCCCACCCTCGACGAACCGACCGGTCGGGTTGACCAACAGCTTGGCTTTCGATACGTCGAGGCCCGGAGGGAGCGCCTTCTCGACGATCAGCCTCCTGAGGTCCTCTCGGAGGACCTGCAAGTCGACGTCAGGGTGATGCTGCGCCGACAGCACCACTGTCTCCAAACCGGTGGCGACGCCATCCTCGTAGATGACCGTGACCTGTGCCTTGCCGTCGGGCCGCAAATAGGGCAGCTCACCGGACAGCCGGGCAGCAGCGAGCGACCTGGCGATCTGATGCGCCAGCGTGATCGGCAGCGGCATCAGTTCCGGCGTCTCATCGATGGCGTAGCCGAACATCAACCCTTGATCACCGGCGCCGACCTGGTCGAAGGCGTCGCCACTGTTCGCCTCCATGGCATGGTCGACGCCCAACGCGATGTCCGGCGACTGTTCGCTGAGCGCTATCAGGACCGCGCTGTGGTCGGCGTCGAAGCCGAAGGCCGACTCGACGTAGCCGACCTCGCGGGCGGCTGAGCGGACCTTGGCCTGGATGTCGACGTCGGCGGTGGTGGTGACCTCCCCGGCGACCAGCGCGAGGCCTTTGGTGAGGAGCGTCTCGACAGCCACCCTGGCCAGCGGGTCTTGCTCCAGGATCGCATCGAGGACGCTGTCGCTGATGCGATCGGCGAGCTTGTCCGGATGCCCCTCGGTGACTGATTCGGCGGATACGAGTCTGCGCATGGTGAGCGGCCGCCTCCCGGCGGACTCGATGCTACCTGACGCTCATATACTCGTGCCGTGTCGGTTGCCCACATCAGAGAGGCGCTGCCAGGTGACGCTCAGGGCGTTACCGAACTGCTGCAGGGCATCTACCGGGAAGGCGGCTACTTCGTGGGCGACCGCGCCGCCCCGGCCGCGTCGCTGAGAGCCAGGCTGAGCGGCGATGGGCGCGACCGCTCGCTGTACCTGGTGGCGATGGTCCCTGACCAGCGAGGCCGCGAGACGCTGGCCGGGTGGCTCGAGTTGCACCGGGGCGCCGTCAGACGCCTGGAGCACGTCGCCACTCTGACCCTCGCCGTGGCCGCGGGATTCCGGAGGCTTGGCCTCGCCAGGGGCCTGCTCCGGCGCGCCTATGCCTGGTGCGCCGAGGTAGGGGTGCTGAAGGTCAGCCTCAACGTGCGCGCCGGCAACGAGGCCGCCATCGCTCTCTACCTGAGCGAGGGGTTCGAGTTCGAGGGTCGCGAGCGTGCGGCGGTGCTGCTCGAGGGGCACGACGCCCGCGAAGCCGCCGAGTGGCTGACCTCGCCGGCGTTCGAGGACAACTTGCTGATGGCGAAGTTCCTGTCAGGTCTCGGCGGCGAGCACGCGCTTAGAGTGGGTCGATGAACCCAGAAGACGACCCGACCGCGCACCTTAGGACGTCGCTCGCCGAGTGGCCGACGCAGCGCGTGGCGCTCTTCGTCGACACTCAGAACCTCTACTACGCCGCCCGTGACGGCCACGCCGCCGCCGTCGACTACCAGCGCCTGCTGGAGGTAGCCACGCGCGGGCGGCGCCTGGCGAGCGCCACCGCCTACGTGGTCGAACGCGATGGCGAGGTGACGGCTCACGGCTTCTACGCGAAGCTGAGCGGCCTCGGCTACCGCGTCAGGCGCAGGGCCTTGCGCGTGCATCGCGCCACCGACGACGGCCGACCGGTGCTGGAAGGCGACTGGGACATGGGGATCGCTGTCGACATCGTTCGCGCCTTCGACCACTGCGACGTGATCGCGCTGGCCAGCGGTGACGGTGACTTCGTGCCGTTGGTGGAGCTGGCCCAGGAGCGCGGCAAACGCTTCGAGGTTCTGGCGTTCCGCGACGCGAGCGCGCAGGCACTCGTCGATCAGGTCGACGACTTCCTTAGCTTGCCGGACGTGCCGGGCATCTTCCACCAGCGGTCGAGCCAGCAGCGGGGTTAGTCGGCGGCCACCGGTGCGCCGACCTCGCGCCAGATCTTCCACGGGGCCTGCCCGGAGGCCCACAGCTCTTCCAGCATCTGCTTCTCCTTGAGCGTGTCCATGCACGACCAGAAGCCGAAGTGCTGATAGCCGACCAGTTGGCCCGAACCTGCGAGACGCTCGATCGGTTCGCGCTCCCAGATCGTCTGATCGCCGTCGACGTAGTCGATGGCATCGCGGTTGAGGACGAAGAAGCCACCGTTGATCCAGCCTTCGCCTTCCTCGGGCTTCTCGTGGAAGTTGGTGACCAGGTCGCCCTCGAAGGAGAGGTTGCCGAACCGCGCGGGTGGCCTGACGGTGGTCACTGTCGCGGTGCGCCCGTGAGCGCGGTGGAAGGCGACCAGCTTGCGGATGTCGATGTCGGCCACGCCGTCGCCGTAGGTGAACAGGAAGTCCTCGTCGTCCTTCAGCCACGACTTCAGGCGCCTGAGCCGGCCGCCGGTCATGCTGGCCATCCCGGTGTCGACGAGGTGGACCTTCCAGGTCGGCTGGTTCCCGTCGTGGATGGTGGTGCGGCCGCTGGCGAGATCGACGGTGATGTCGTTGTGGATCGCGTAGAAGTCGAGGAAGTACTGCTTGATGATCTCGCCCTTGTAGCCGAGCGCGATCACGAACTCGTTGACGCCGCCCGCTTCGAAGATCTTCATGATGTGCCAGAGGATCGGCTTGCCGCCGATCTCGACCATCGGCTTCGGCTTGAGCGTGGTTTCCTCGGATAGCCGGGTGCCGAAACCGCCGGCCAGGATGACAGCCTTCATGCCCTAACCTCCTGGTCAAACGAACCGTGGCCGGCGGACGCCGGTCCGAAGCGCTCGGCCTGCTCGCGTCTTAGCCGGTCGATCAGGCGACCCTCGGGCAGCTCGACGTCGGCGTAGGAGAGCACCTCGTCCTTGGCCACGTCGCGCTTGAGCGTGGCGCCTTCCGCCACTCCGATGGGTAGCAGGCCCTCCGATTCGGTCACCGCTGCGGTCTCGCACTGCCCGTAGGTCATGTACTCCCCGAGGCCGTCGAGCTTCTCGCCGCGCTTGAGGTCGCGCTTGGCGGTCGTGATGACCTCGACGCGCATACCGCCTTGGGGGGCCATCACGGCGTCGCCGAACAGCACCGCGCGCGCCAACGACGTCGGCACCTCGAAGTGACACAGGTGGTAGGGGACGTAGAAGCTGTACAGCGGGCCCTCGCCCAGCTTGTAGAGGTTGAGGTAGTGGCGCTGCTTGGGGTCGTCGTGCGTGGCGTACACGTACACGCCCGGCCCCGGCTGGGCGCCGACCACGTAGTCGACGACCCCGCCCAGACTGCGCAGTGCGTCGACATCGAAGTAGCGAACGCCGGTGTCGATGTGTTCCCTGTGGTCGCGCCCCATCATGCCGCGGCGTTCCACGGTGAAGCCGAAGCCGTTGGCGACTATCGCCTGCTCGAAGCTGATCTTGGTGCCGTCGGCGAAGCTGGTGACCATGCTGGGCCGTTGGCCCCACTTCTCGGCGAACGCCTTCTGAGTCGTGGGCGTGCGGTAAGGGTCCTGTAGGCCCTTGATGTTGCCGGCCACCAGCGGCGTCAGCCCGATGCCCTTGACGAACCTGAGCAGGTTCGCCTGCACGCCCGGTTGATCGCCGTCGCAGGCGCTGTAGATGACGCCCTCGCGATCGGCGTAGGTCTTCAGAATCGGCCCGACCGTGCCGTCGAGCTCGGCGTTGAGCAGCACGACGTGCTTGCCGCTCTTGAGCGCTTCGAGGGTCACGATCGCGCCGTACTCGACGGCGCCGGTGGCTTCGAGCACGACGTCCACGCCGTCGGCCCGCGCGAGGAGCAGCGGGTCGTCGGTGACCACCGGGACGTCGGCCTGCAAGGCCGCCGCCACCTGCGCGGATGTGCCGGCGTTGGCCCAGCGCTCGATGCCGGCTTCGCGGTAGGCGCGCTCGGCGTTGGCCGGCGTGCGGTTGGCAATTCCGACGAGCAGCATCCCGGGGGTCGAGTTGACGATCTGGTTGGCCACGCCTCTGGCCATGAAGCCGGCGCCGATCATCGCGACGCGCACCGGGCGGCCGCTGGCTTGCCTGGCCGCCAGGGCCGTGTCTACCAGGATCATCGGGTCACCGCCCCCGCGAAGGGCGCCCAGTTGCGGTCCTTCTCGGAGATGACTGCGACGCTGCGGGGCCACGTGAGCCCCAGTGCCGGATCGTCGTAGCGGATCCCGCGCTCGAAACCGGGCGTGTAGAACTCGCCGACCTGATAGGTGACCTCGGCTCCGTCCGTCAGGGTGAGGTAGCCGTGCGCGAACATCTCAGGGACGTAGAGCGCCAGGTGGTTGTGCTCGGTGAGTTCGATCCCGAAACTCTGCAGGTAGGTGGGCGAGTCCTCGCGCAGATCGACGATGCAGTCGTAGATCGCGCCGCGCGTGCAGCGCACCAGCTTGGTCTCGGCCGCCGGGGGCACCTGGTAGTGCATGCCTCTCAGCGTTCCCGCCTTGTGGTTGAACGACAGGTTGGCCTGTGCCACGACGGCCTTCAGGCCCGCCTCTGCGAACTCGTTGGCGCAGTAGCTGCGTGCGAAGAAGCCGCGCTCGTCGGAGCGCTCCTCGAGCTCGACGACGACGGCGCCGGCCAGGGGAGTGGGGTGGAAGATCATGCCGTCACCGCTGCCTGCGCCTCGAGTGGGCGCCAACGGAACTCCTTGTCGATCTGGCCGCTGGCGAGGAGATGCTGAAGCATCTTCAGGCGCGTGAAGTCGCGGGACAGGAACTGCTCTTTGGTCAGACCCACGCGCTCGAACACCGCCAGCAGCTCTTGGGCGCCACGGCGGGCGTCCCACTCGCAAGCGAAGCCCGGCAGCTGAGAAGCGATCTTGTCGAAGTTGACGCGGTAGCTGCGGTTGTCCGAACCCTGGTCCCCGAAGCTGAGCTGGCAGCCGGGGAAGGTCTCGGCCACGATCTCGGCGACCTGCCTCACCTGGTAGTTGTGTTCGGTGTCGCCGACGTTGAAGATCTGATCGTGAACCGCGGCGCGCGGCGCCTCGAGAGCGCACCGGACAGCCTTGGCGATATCGCGAGCGTGGACCAAGGGCCGCCACGGGGTGCCGTCCGAGAGCATCTTGATCTCCTTGGTCGTGTACGCGTAGCCGGACAGGTTGTTCAGGACGATGTCGAAGCGCATGCGCGGGCTCGCCCCGTAAGCGGTGGCGTTGCGCAAGAAGGTGGGCGAGAAGTCGTCGCCCGCCAGCTGGGACACGTCCCGTTCGACGAGCGTCTTGCAGATCGCGTAGGCGGTCTGCGGGTTGACCTTCGAGGTCTCGTCGACGAAGTCCTGCTCGGCGACGCCGTAGACGCTGCAAGACGACATGTAGACGAAACGTTCCACACCGGCCGCGCGAGCGGCCTCCGCGAGCCTCACGGAGCCGACGTGATTGATGTCGTAGGTGATGTTGGGAGCGAGCTCGCCAGCCGGATCGTTGGACAGCTCCGCCATGTGGACCACGGCGTCGAACCCACGCAGGCGCTCGGGAGTGAGGTCCCGAAGGTCCATCACCAGCGTCTCAGGGGCACGGTCGAAGCCGTGATACAGCCACCCCTCCTTGTAGAAGCCGGTGTCGACGCCGAGAACGGTGTGACCCCTGCGCATGAGTTCCGGAGCGAGGACCGCCCCCAGGTACCCATCGGTTCCAGTAACCAAGACCTTCATTCTTCCTCCGCTTCGTCCACCCACCAGTCGCCATCTGCGACCTCCAGGTGATCGCCAATGGCCCTAACGTAACGCTGCCAGGCTCTCTCGGCCGCGTCATCCGCACGTCGTAGCGCCTGCTGCGCCCGCCTCATCTCGACTTCACCGGAAGCACGCGCGACGCCCTCGTGCGCCAGCGCGAGCAACCCCATCGCGATGGAGAACCCCTCCTCCGCGATCGCGACAGCGTTCAGCGACTCGCGCGACCTCCGGTCATAGGAGGCGAGGAACGCTTCGACCGCCGCACTCGCCTCGAGCAGCGAGGCTTCGGCGGCCGCCAGGCTCCTGAGATCGGTGTCGCGCACTCTGAACGTCGCGCCGATCCCAACCTGCCAGGTCCTGTCGTCGTCCGGCCGGTAGGCGACACCGAGCGCGACCTCCGGCCTGCCCGCGGCGAGCGCGACACGCCCGGAAGCGGTGACGCCTGACTCCTCGTAGCGTCCGGTGAGCTCGACCGTCGGGAGGAACGCGAACTCGGCGGCGCGCACTGCGGCGGCTGCCTGCGACAGTTGCAGCCTCAGGATCGCGACCTGCTGGTGCGTCTCGGGCTGCGCCTGGGGCACTGCGAAGTAGATCTCGCTCAGGGCGCCTTGAGCGTGCACCCCGAGCTCGGCGAGGGCCTGCCGTTGAGCGTCGACGGACTCCTCGGCCGCGCGCAGGTCGAGAGCGGCGCTCCTGAGCTCCAGTTCGGTGAGCAGGTCGTTCTCCGGCGCGTCCTCGCTCCTCGCCGATCGCAGGGCCGCCTCGGCGTCGGCCGCTGTTCTCAGCGCCAGCCGCAAGGAGCTGAGGGCCAGTAGGGCGCGCTCGACGTCCGAGCGCCTCTGCGCTGTGAGCCTCCCCTCGGCTCTCACGACAGCCAGCCTGGCGGTCAGCAGCGCACGCTGGTCGTAGCGGTACATGAGCTGGCCGGCCACTGCCAGATCGGCGTCGAACTCGACGCCGCTGCCGGCGGGGACGAGATCGCGCTCCCAGGTCGCCGACGGCGAGAGGGTGGCGGTGAAGCTCATCCCCGATACCGCCACCACGAGCGCGTCGCGAGCCGACTGCAACTCGTCCTCCCGTTCGCTCATGGCGGTCGAGCGCGCACCCAACGCGATCGCCAGATCGCCGCCGCGGGACGGTCGTTGCGAAGACGCCGACAGCGCGGCCTGCAACGCGGCAACAGCCACACAACACACGAGCATCAGTGGGGCGCGCGGATGGGTCACGTCACCTGACAGAGTAGCCGGGCCGTCTGAGAGTCTCTCAGCGGAAGGTCACATGCGGAGGCTAGCCTTGGCGTCGGCATGTGCGCTTTATCGGCACCGATGGGAAGGCGATGTGATACCTGTTAGCCGATACCTGATGACCAGCGACCTGAGCATCCCCGTCGGAGAAGCCCTGCGGCTGTTGCGTCGTGGACTGCTGCCGGCGCTGCTGGTCGCCTTGCTGGTCGGTTACCTGGCCTATGCGTGGTCCGCTCGCCAGGATCCGGTTTACGAAGCGCAGGCGACGGTCCTTGCTTCCTCGGCGACGGCGGACTTCAGGTCCTTCGGCGTCGCCCAGGTGGTGGCTCCCCCACTCGACGTCAGCGCCTACGAGGCCGCCGCCGGCAGCGATCAGGTGTCGGCAACGGTCTGGACCCTGTTGGGCAGAAGCCAACCCAGCGACTCCGATCTGCGCTCGTTGCGCCGCGACTACCGGGTGCGCGGCACCAGCTCCGGAACATCCTCCCTGGTGACCGTTACCGCCAAGGCCGGACTGCCGGCCGACGCAGCGAGCCTCGCCAACGCAGTGGCCGAGGCGCTCGTCGCCTGGGACGTTCAGCGGGCCCGTCGCAACATCGACCAGCTGGTGACCTCGCTAGAGCAGCAGATCGCGTCGCTGACCGAACAGATCAGGGCCTTGCAGGCCCTCGGTGACCCGGGCCGCGCTTCCGAGATAGACGGTCTGATCACGTTCCAGGCGCAGCAGCAGCAGTCGCTGTCGGTCGCCCGCACGATGAGCGCGTCGGCGGTCGGGCGACTCGAGATGCTCCAGACTGCCAGCCTGCCTGCAGCGCCGGTCGCTCCGCGGCCGCTCACCACCGCGCTGCTCGCGGCGCTCGTCGCTGTGGTCCTCACCTACGTCGCGCTGATCGTGAAGAACGCCCTCGACACCCGCATCGGGTCGGTGGAGGAGCTCGAGGCACTCACCGGCCTGCCGATCCTCGCCGAGTTCCAGCGGCAGCCGAAGCCCACCAGACGCCTGCCGCGGGAGACCGCCAGCTACCTGAGGACCGGCGTGCTGTTCGCCACGGCCGACGCCGAGACGCGCGTGATCATGGTCACCAGCGGCCACATGGGCGAGGGCAAGTCGGCGGTCGCGATGAACCTCGCCGAGAGCTTCGCTCGCAACGACTACCGCACGCTGCTGGTCGACGCCGATCTGCGGCAACCGGTGTTGTTCCAGGAGTACGGCCTCCGGCGAGGACAGGCATCCGATCTGCTCGACTTCCTGCAGAACCCGAGCGGATCGCACATGGTGGCGCGCATCCCCCTCGGTGGCAAGCAGCGGCTCGACATCGTGCCGTCGTTCCAGGTCTCGTCGCAGGCCGCCGAGGTCCTCAGCCGCGGCTTCGATGCCTGCGTCGATCTGTGGTCCCAGGAGTACGACGTGATCATCATCGACTCGCCGCCCGTGATGGCGGTGGCTGACGCTTTGACGATCGCGCCCTACTGCACCGGCACGGTGTTGGCGGTGAACATGCGGCGTGCCGATCGGCGGCCGGTGAGGGCGACCATCGAGCTCCTCCAGCGTCTCGGCGTCAGGTTGCTGGGCATCGCGGCGACGATGGTCACAGAACCGCAGGTGCGCGGGATGGCAAGCTACGGTTACGGCTACGGAAGCGTCAGCGACAGCGAGCAGCCAGTCGCCCCGAAGAGCGAGGCGCGCGTCAGTGTCCGCAACTCCGGCCGGCGCGGTTGAAGAACGAATTGCGAGGTCTCCAGCAGTGAAGGTCACGATCATAGGAACCGGCTACGTCGGTCTGACCACCGGGGCGGCGCTCGCCTACCTGGGGCACGACGTCACCTGCGTCGACAAGAAACCCGAGATCATCGAGAAGCTTTCGGGGGGAGAGCCGACGATCTTCGAGGACGGCCTCAGAGAGCTGCTGCAAGCGGGCCGGCCGAACCTGACGTTCCGCACCGACATCCCGGAGCTCAGCGGCACGGGCGTCGTGATGATTGCCGTGGGCACGCCTTCCAAGAGCAACGGCGACGCCGACCTGCAGTTCGTCGACCGCGCCGCTCACGAGGTGGCGGACCTCATCCAGCCCGGCTCGCGGCTGGTCGTCGTCAACAAGTCGACGGTGCCGGTCGGCAGCGCGCGCCATGTTCAAGGGATCATCTCCCGGGCCTTGGCCGCCAGGTCGGTCGAGGCCGAGGTGTTCGTGGCCTCGAACCCCGAGTTCCTCGCCGAGGGGCGCGCCGTCCACGATTCGCTATACCCGGACCGGATCGTGATCGGCGTCGATGACCCCAGCGCCGCCGGGATCCTGCGCGAGATGTACGCGCCGATCCTCGAGCAGACGTTCGAGCCGCCGCCGGGCACGCCGCGCCCCGAGAACTACGGCCTACCGCCATTGATCACGACCTCGGCGACCAGCGCCGAGTTGACCAAGTACGCGGCCAACGCGTTCCTCGCCTCCAAGATCAGCTTCATCAACGAGTTCTCCGGCCTCGCCGAGCGTGTCGGCGCCGACATCACCGAGGTCGCTAGGGCGATCGGCCTCGACGCGCGCATCGGCGGCAAGTTCTTGCATGCGGGCATCGGCTGGGGCGGCAGCTGCTTCGGCAAGGACACCTCGGCGGTTCTGGCGCTGGCGAGCGGCTACGACTACACGATGCCGATCGTGAGTTCCGCCATCGAGGTCAACCGCAGGCAGCGCCTGTACGTCGTCGAGAAGCTCCAGCAGCACCTCAAGGTGCTGAGGGGCACCACCATCGGCCTGCTGGGACTGGCGTTCAAGGGCAACACCGACGATCTCAGGGACGCTCCCGCGTTGACGCTGATCAAGCATCTAGTGGAGCGCGGCGCCATGGTCAAGGTCCACGACCCCGTCGCCATGCCGAACGCCCAGCGCCACTACCCGGACCTGCCCGTCGAGTACTCCGCTGACGAGCTGGAGCTCGCGCGCGATTGCGACGCGGTCGTCGTCGTCACCGACTGGCCGCAGTACCGGCAGCTAGACCTTGGCGCCCTCCGCGGGGTCATGCGCGGCGATCTGATGCTCGACGCCCGCAACCTCTTGCAGCCGAGCGCGGTGCGGGCCGCAGGTCTCAACTACGTCGGGATCGGCCGCTGAATCGCCGATAGATTCGCGCCGCCGGCAGTCACCAGCCCGCGAAAGCGCCGCCAGCCGGTACCAGCACCGCGTCGACCTTGAACGTCAGCGGGTAGTGGGCGCTGACGTCCAACGGTCGACCGTTCTCGTCGGTCGCGTAGCGCGGGTCCAGCGGCAGCCCCCTTACGTCGCGCAGGACCACGATCAGTTGCGCCATCCCTTGCGACCAGTCGACGGCGGTCGAGCCCTCCATCGCTGCGACGCTCTGAGTGGCCGTGACGACCCCGGGGCCGCCGAGTCGGAGGCTCGCTGCCGCACTGCACGCCGGCGCGACCGTGATCAGGTCGTCCGGCACCAGGCACAGCTGCAGCAGCACCGGCTCGTCAGTCGGTTTGTCGATGACCTCGACGCGTAGGTGCAGGGTGCCGGCGCCGTAGTCGAACGGGGTGTCCAGGTTGCCGACGGCCGCGGCCGGCGCCGGCAGGAAGGTGAAGGCGCCGTCGCCTCCGTCGGCGGGCGCCCTCGGGGTGAGGGTCGCGTCCAGCAACGTCAGGGCCGGCCCGACGGGCTGCGCGGGGGTGACGACGACCGGTGGCTCCGGTGTCGGGGGTGGCTGAACGACTGTCGGCTCCGGCTCGGGTTCCGGTTCGGGCTCCGGCTCCGGAACGGTGATCGTCACCTGTGGTTCGGGAGTCAGCGTGACCGCGGGCGCAGTGGCTTCGGCTTCGGCTTGCTGCGCCGCCGCCAGGGCAGCCGCCTGCTCGGCCGCTGCGATGGCCGCCTGCGCGGCTTCGGCGGCCGCGGCGGCCTCTGCCGCGGCGTCGTCCGCCGCCTGGAAACGCGCCAGCACCTCGGCGGCTTCGGGGTCGCCGGGTACGATCTCGGCGACCCTCTCCCACATCGCCCTGGCGAGTTGCGTCTGACCCAGGCCGCCGTAGGCAGCGGCCGCGCCGCGCACGGCATCGGTGAAGTTCGGCGCGATCTGCATGGCCTGGCTGTAGAGGGGCAGGGCGCCGGCCGCGTCACCCTCCGCCATCCTCGCTTCGGCGCCGAGGAACGCGTCGGCCGCGGGCAGGCCGTAGTTGGCGCCGAGTTGCGCGCGCTCGAGCTGCGGCCGCAGCTGCGGGTAGGTCTCGACCGCCAGCCGCAGGAACGGTGCCGCCGCCTGTGCGTTGCCGAGCGCGAGCTCGGTCTGGCCGAGGTAGGTGGCCGTGTTGACGTTGCCCGGCTCGAGGTCGTTGGCTGCCGACAGCAGCTCGCGCGCCGTGTCGAGGGCGCCGATCGAGAAGGCTTGATAGCCGAGAGTGAGTGCCGCTTCCGCGGCATCGCCACGCGAGCGAGCATCGAGCGTTCCGCCCAGTCGCATGTACTCCTGCCAGGCTTGCCAGGTTCGCGCCGTCCAGCCGGTCGTGCCGTACACCTGCGCGAGGAAGCGCAGCGGCTCGGTGCGCCCCGGCGCCAGTGCCCGGGCGCGCTCGCCTTCCTCGACCGCAATGCGCCACAACGGTTGGTCAGGGAAGTGGCGCTCGTAGGTGGCGATCGCTTCGGCGGCCGCATGCTGCGCAGTCCTCAGCGCGGCGGCGGCCTCCTCGGACAGCGCGCTCTGTGCCGTGCTGATGCCGGCGACCACAGCGGCGAACAAGAAGATCGCCGGCAGCAGGGCGAGCCAGCGCCGGCTGGCGATGCGGTTACCGGGTAAGGCGATTCTCACGTCTAGTGCTCATTATCAACCCTCAGGACGCCCGCGGGCGTCCGCGCGCATGCAAGCGATCGGCAGTTCTGGCGTCGGCCCCTGCCGCGCAGTCGGGGGCGGCCGGGTCCAGGCTAAAGTGTTCCCGCATGGGAGTGGTAGGTGGTTTGGTGGCAAGAACAGTGTTGCTTCTAGTGGTCATCCTGGCGACGGCCATCGGCCTCGCTCAGGACTCGGACGAGTGGGGTAGGGAGGCGCTCAGGCAACTGGGCGACGCGCAAGTAGACACCACCTTCCCCGATGGTGGCTTCCTCAGCGAGGAGGCGGTGACCGGCTATCAGGCAGCGCTCCTGGTCGACCGGCTGTTGGCGCGCGTCGATGCCGCTACCGGTTGCACCGACGCGATGACGGGCCTCACCGATGCCGGCTTCGCGTTCAGCGACGTGCCAGGCGATCACTGGGCCGCCGGCGCCGCGGCGCGGATCGCGGCGCTCGGCGTTCGCGAGGCGTTCCCCGACGGCCAGCTGCGAGGCGACGAGTTCCTCACCGGCTACCAGATCGCCAAGCTGCTGGCAATGGCGGTCGAGGTCGTCGACGCCAAGACAGAGTGCGGAACGCAGGCCGTTCAGGAGCGCCTGGGCGCGATGAGCCAGGAGGTCGCCTCCCTCCGAGCCGACATCGCCGCTGGCGCGCTGATCGGCCCGCAAGGACCTCCCGGGCCCCAGGGTGAGACCGGACGAGTCGGACCGCAGGGCCCAGCCGGCGCGACCGGTCCCGCCGGCCCTCCCGGTGAGATCGGCCCCGCCGGCCCGCCGGGACCGATAGGCGAGACGGGGTTGACAGGACTAACTGGACTCGAGGGCCCTCCCGGCCCCGTAGGTCCAGTGGGGCCCGCGGGACCTGCTGGCCCCGCCGGCCCGCCAGGCGAGCCAGGAGCCCCTGGCGAAAACGGGAGCGCTGGGCTGTCGTGTTGGGACCTCAACGGCAACGGCCAGCCCGACCCCTTTGAAGACGTCAACGGCGACGACGTGGTGGACGCGCTCGACTGTTTGGGTCGACCCGGTCCACAGGGTCCGGCCGGGAACACCGGCCCCGCCGGCGCCCCCGGTCTTCGTGGGCTGACTGGCGCCACCGGGCCACAGGGTCCCGCAGGTCCGCCCGGCGCGACCGGCCCCATGGGGCCTCCGGGGACGATGGGACCGATGGGGCCCGCTGGGGTGCAGGGCGAGCAAGGTCCCAAGGGGGATCAGGGAGATCAGGGTCCTCAGGGTCCCCAGGGACTGCAGGGTCCTCAAGGTCTGAAAGGCGACACGGGCGCGACCGGCGCGACTGGAGCCCAGGGCCCTCAGGGACCGGCTGGTCCCACCGGCCCGGCGGGCCCCGACGGTCCACCTGGACCCCAGGGCGCCACGGGCGCGACGGGCGCGACGGGCGCCACCGGCCCCAAGGGCGACAAGGGTGACAAGGGTGACACTGGAGCGACCGGAGCCCAGGGCCCTCAAGGGCCGGCTGGTCAAACTGGCCCGGCGGGTCCCGCGGGTCCCGCGGGTCCCAAGGGTGACACTGGAGCGACCGGAGCACAGGGCCCTCAGGGGCCGGCTGGTCCAACTGGCCCGGCGGGCCCCCAGGGCCCACAGGGAGAACCCGGTGAGTGCGACTGCCCCGCTGTCCAGGCGGGCTTCGCCATCGCGCCGCTCCTCCCCCTGCAACGCACCTGTGACACCGCCCTTGGCACCACCGTCTCTTCGGCCATGT
>CAYNOS010000002.1:0-9477 GCA_964398985.1 uncultured bacterium | reverse complement strand
CCCCTGCAACGCACCTGTGACACCGCCCTTGGCACCACCGTCTCTTCGGCCATGTGAGAACGTCTCGAGCACGGCGGCACACGTGCCATGGGCAATCTCATTGCAGTGAGGCGCTCGAACCTGGCACTATCGGCAGCGTGAGCGACCTAGCGACGCGGCCGCGAGGCCGGCATCAGACCGTGGGGGCGAGCAAGTGAAGCGGCTGCTGGCGATGCTGGCGGCCGCTCTGACCCTGGCCGTGGGACTGTCGCAGAGCGGCAACCAGGAGTGGGGCAGGGCTGCGGTCAGAGGCCTGACCGAGGGTGGACTCGACGTCGCTTTCCCGGACGGGTCGTTCCTCGGCGAAGGCGCGCTGACCGGGTACCAGGCCGCCCTGCTGGTCGACCGGATGCTCGAGTGGGCGGACCGCGCGACCGGTTGCCCCGACACCTTGTTGGCGGACAACGCCAGCGAGTTCGCCTTCACCGACGTGCCTTCGGATCACTGGGCGGCAGCAGCCGTCGAGCGCGTTGCCAAGCTCGGAGTCGACGCGGGGTTCCCAGACCGGCAGTTCGGCGGCGAGGGCTTCCTCACCGGCTACCAGTCTGCCTTGTTGCTGAGCAGCGCTCTCGAGCGGGTCGAGGAGAAGATCAGCTGTGGCGAGAGCGCGCTCTACGAGCGCGTGGACGCGCTCTCTGCGCAACTCGAGGACGTGCTGGCACGTGTCGCCAGCGGGGAGCTCCGCGGTCCCGAAGGTCCGCCTGGACCGACCGGCGCCGTCGGGCCTCAGGGGCCCGAGGGCCCGCCGGGACCCCAGGGCGAGCGTGGCCCGATCGGGCTGCCGGGTCGTCCGGGCGAGCCGGGGCCGACGGGTGAGCGCGGCCCCGAAGGAGTTCAGGGAGCCACCGGACCGGCTGGCGAGACTGGACCCGCTGGCGCCGATGGGGCGCCCGGGCTGGCGTGTTGGGACCTCAACGGCAACGGCGTCGTCGACCCGGCGGAAGACCTTGACCGCGACGGCCACGTCGATCTTGGCGATTGCCGCGGACTGCCCGGCCCACGCGGGGAAACTGGTCCGGCGGGACCGCCCGGGCCGGCTGGACCCGTAGGCCCACCGGGACCTCAGGGGGAGCCTGGACCGGCGGGACCACAGGGACCTCAGGGACCGGAAGGTCCGATGGGACCGCAAGGACCGCAAGGCCCGCCGGGGGACGGGTGAGCGCGTCCGGCGTGGACTGTTCTCAGGGCGAGAAGGTGGCGGTGACGGTCCTGTGTCCGTTCATCAAGACGCTGCATTGCTCGCCGACGCCGGAGGGGCAGTCACCACCCCAGCCGACGAACTGACTCAGAGTCAGGTACGACAGGTCCACGATCTGACCGTCGAGCACGTCGGCTCCAGCGCAGGTGCGCGGGACCGCTTCCAGAAAGTTCCCACAGCCGACGGTCACGCCTTGAGTCTGAGACGAGACCGTGCCGGTGGCGACGGTCCCCTCGGAAGGCGTGAGCAACGAGACATTCAGGCGCCAGACAGCCGTGAACTCGACGCTCGCGTCGCGGTTGGCGGTCATCTCGACGTCGCAGTTGGGGCTGCCGGCCGGAACGCTGTTGCATGCCCCTCCCCAGTCGGTGCGACGTGAGCCGGAAGCGGGCGTCGCGTTGACCCGCACTGTTTCCCCGTACGCGTAGGCGTGCGTTCCGGGTGCCGGCGAGACCGTGCCGGAGCCGGAGCCGCTCACCGCGATCGTCAGAGTCAACGGGTTCGCCGTGATCTGGAACGTTGCCGGCTCCGAAGTGTCGACCCCGCCGTTGGCCGTGCCGCCGTTGTCCTGCAAGGTGACGATGAACGTTGCGGTGCCGACCGTTCCGGGCTGGTGCTGGAAGGTCAAGGTGCCGGCCGGGCTGATGGCCGGCTCCTCGATGAACCCGGGTCCGGCACTGCCTTCACGGACGACGCTGAACGCGAGCGTCTGAGAGCTCTCGTCGGCTGGTCCGGGCACGATGGCGGTCGCGAAACCAGCGATCACGACGCGTGGGCGGGGCCCGTCGGGGTAGGCCGGCGGATCGGCTGGGATCACGAAGCTCGGCGCGTCGTTGACGCTGGCCACGTTCAAGGTCACCCGCACGGCGGTGGACTCGTTGCCGTAGGCGTCGCGGGCGCGGTAGTCGAAGCCGTCGACGCCGCTGAAGTCAGGGCCGGGAACGTAGTCGAAGGAACCGTCAGGGTCGAGCGCCAACTCACCGTGCTCGGGAGCAGTCACCAGCACGGCCGTCAGGACGTCGCCCGGGGTGTCGCTGTCGTTGACCAGCACGCCGTCACCGGCGCCCACCGCCAGCGGCACGTCCTCGAAGAGGTCGAAGGTCTCGCCCACCGCGACCGGAGAGCGCACCGCCCGGATGCTCAGCTCGGTGACGCCGCCAGAGCTGTTGACCACGCAGTAGCGACCTTGGGGCGAGGTGCACACCGGTCCGAAACCCAGGAACTCGGCTCCCTGGTCAGCTTCGAGCAGAGTGGCGTTGACGGACACGGCGACGGGCCCTGGGTAGCCGTAGCCGCACGCCTGATCCACTCCCAACAGGCACTGGGAGGTTCCTTGTCCCCCGTGCGCCGGGGACACGGTCACGCTCACGGGCGTGTCGCCGTCCAGCACCAGACGCAGCACGTTGCTGGAGAATGCGGCCTCGATGCTGCGCTCCTCTGTCAGAACGAAGCTGCAGTCGCTCGCGCCGCTGCAGTCGCCGAGCCAGGTCGCGAACTCCTCGCCGGAGGCGCCGGCAGCCGACAGCGTCACCGCGGTGCCCTGTGCGAAGGCGAGCACGCAGTCCTGCGTGCAAGCGAACCCTTCGCCGCCGCCGGAGGCGCTGACGGTCCCGGCGCCGCTGATGGTGATGAACAGGTCGATCCCCGGCATCGGCGTCACCGGGGTCGGGTCGGACTGGGGCGTAAGAACCGACTCGCCACCGGCGCCGACGGCGCTCACCGAGTAGCGGTAGGACGTGTCCAGCGCGACTTCGAAGTCGTAGTAGCTCCTGGCGTCGGCGCCAAGCGCCGCGATCTCCGAGTACGCCAAGGGTGAGAGATCGCCCGGCACCAAGCCGACGGCTTCGCGGTAGACCTTGAAGCCCGTCACGCCGACCGCGTCGCTCGTCCAGTCCACGCGCAGGCCGCCGGCCACCGGGGTGACGGTGACGTCGGTGGGGGCGGCCGGCACCGAGCCTCCCGCGCAGGCCGCCAGTACCGTCAGTAGGGCGAGCAGAAGCTTCACCAGCGCGAAGCGCGCCGCGGGAGAGCCGTCGAGCGATCTGTGACGTCGCAGGTGCTTCATGGCCACCCTTCGGACCCTCAGGTTACACGCACTATGTGACTGTCTTGGTGACCGGTGGCAGGCTGGTGGCGGCCACGTTGCCGGTTGGCCTCGCTCAGGCCCGTGTCAACTGCTCCTCGATGAGCCGCCGCACCACCGCCGGGGTGGCGCGCCCGGCAGTGGCTCGCATGACTCGCCCGACGAGAGCATTGACGGCGTTGGGGTTGGCCCTGGCCCTCGCCACCAGGTCGGTCTCGCTCGCCAGCACTTCTGCCACCAAGCCGCGCAACTCTGCCTCGTCGGAGACGCTCGCCAGGCCCTGAGTCGCGACCAGGGCCGCAGGATCGGCACCTGTGAGGACCTCGGGCAGGAGCTTCTTGGCTACCGGGCCGGTGACGGCCCCCTCAGCCACGAGCTCAAGGAGCTTCGCCAGCGCTCCGGCGTCGACGGCGGCCCAGGTGAGTGACGCTCCTGTCTCCTTCACGGCTGCCGCCACGTCACCGGTCAGCCAGTTCGCGACCACCTGTGCGTCTCCGCGGAACTCGGCCGCGGTGGCCTCGAACAGCTCGGCGAGGTCGCGCTCGTAGGCGATCTGCAGGGCTTCGCTGGGACGCAGACCGCTGGCTAGGTAGCGAGCGGCGCGGTCGCGAGGCAGCTCGGGCGCGCTGGCCGCCAGGCGCAGCGCCCGGTTGGCGGGAGCCGCGACGGGTGGCAGGTCGGGGTCGGGCAAGTAGCGGTAGTCGGCCGACTCTTCCTTGCCGCGCAGGCTGTAGGTGCGCTGCCCGCCCTCGTTGAAACCGCGGGTCTCGCGCACGATCTGCTTGCCGGCGTCCAGTAG
Organism: uncultured bacterium; assembly: GCA_964398985.1. Taxonomy (GTDB): domain Bacteria; phylum Deinococcota; class Deinococci; order Deinococcales; family Trueperaceae; genus CAYMRL01. Next base: position 5,358 of record CAYNOS010000002.1, on the reverse strand, counting down.
CTGCGTCTGGCGCTTGATCTCGAAGGTCAGCGCGCTGGTGACGTTGCGGAAGGAGTTGAGGTTCTTGACCTCCACCTTGACGCCGAGCGGCGCGCCGGCTTGGCTGAGCGAGACGTTGACGTCGGCTCGCAGCTTGCCTTCCTCGGGCGCCGCATCCGACACGCGCAGCGCGCGGGCGATGGCCTGAACCTCGATCAGGAAGTCGCGCGCCTCCTCGGGAGAGCGCAGTTCGGGCTCGCTGACGAGCTCGATCAGCGGGGCGCCGGCCCGATTCAAGTCGACCAGCGAGTGGTCGGCGTAAGCGGGGTGCACCAGGCGCCCGGCGTCCTCCTCGAGATGGCAGCGCGCGATGTTCACCATCTTGCCGCTCGGCAACATCACCGACCCGCCGAGGCCGATGGGCTCGTCGAGCTGGCTGATCTGGTAGTTCTTGGGAGCGTCCGGGTAGAAGTAGTGCTTGCGATCGAAACCGCCGCGCTCGCCGAGGCGGCAGCCGAGTGCCAGGGCGAACGAGGTGGCGAGCTCGATGGCGCGCTCGTTGACCACCGGCAGGCTACCAGGCAGGCCGAGGCAGACCGGGCAGGTGTTGACGTTCGGCTCGAGCCCGAAGCCCTCGGCGGCGCAGCCACAGAACAGCTTGCTGGACGTCGCCAGCGCCAAGTGCACCTCCAGACCGATGGCCGCTTCGAACACGCGGACGAGTGTATCAGCGGCGAGGGGCTATCATTCGGGCCATGGTCCAAGTCGAGCTGGAGGACATCGCGGTTTCGGCCGACGAGAACCAGTTCCTGGTTCTCCTCAGAGGGCCGCAGGGGGAGCTGCTACCGATACAGATCGACGCCATGCAGGCGATCTCGATCGCTGCCGGCCGGTCCGCGGAGAAGCCGGAGCGGCCGCTGACGCACGACCTGTTGGTCTCGGTGCTCGAGATGCTGGGAGCCAGTGTCGCCCGCATCGAGGTCACCGATCTGGTCGAGGGGACGTTCTTCGCGATGCTGGTTCTCGAGCGCTCGGGAGTGCACTTCGAGATCGACGCTCGGCCGTCTGACGCCCTGGCGCTGGCGGTTCGCACCAAGACGCCGATCTTCGTGGCCGAGCACGTGCTGCAGGAGAACTCTCTGCGCGACGAGTTCGGCCCCTCAGGGGGCGGCGCAGAGGCTTAGCCGGCGGCCGCCCGCAGCGCAGCCCGGGCAGCCGCCAGGGCGCGCTCGGCCGCGTCCTCTCCGCCGTCCTCGCCACGGTAGTCACCGGCGCCCTGGGCTCGGTCGTGCCTGCCACCGCCGCGCCCGCCGATCACCGCCAATGCCGACTGGAGCGGCGGTCTGACGTCGACGCCGGTGTCCGGGCCCGTCAGGAACGCCAGGCGGATCCGCCCGGCAGTGTGGGCCGCCAGCAACGTGACCACCCCTGGCGCCGACTGCAGCGCCTCGACCAGCGGATCCAAGAGGTCTGCGTCGCTGCCGGTCAGCACCGCGCTGACGAGTCGGATGCCGCCCTCATCGGTGGCTGCGCTCAGCAAGCGTGCGGCCGTCGCGACGGCCGCCTGCGCCCGCAGCTCGCCGACGACGCGCTTGAGTTCCCTGTTCTCGGCCAGGGCGCCCTCGACGCGGCCGAGCAGTTCCTCGGTGGGCGCGCTCAACAGCCGCGTCAACGAGCGGGTGACCTCGAAGCGCTGGGCGAAGTCCTCGCTGGCTTCGGAACCGGCGCGGAAGGTGACGCGCGTGAGCGAATCCTTGATGCTCTCGCTGCCCACCACCTTGATCGGCAGGGCCTCGGCGGTGCTTCTGAGGTGCGTGCCGCCGCACGCGACGACGTCGTAGTCGCCGATCGCCACCAGCCGGATGACGCCGGTGCGCGCCGTCGGCCTGCGCAGCCGGTACTCGCCCAGGTGCCGCTCCTCGACCTCGAACGCCATCACCGGCAGAGCCGAACGGGCGGCGCGGTTGGCCTCGGCCTCGGCTGCGCGAAGCGCTTCCTCGTCGGGTGCGCCAGTGAGATCGATGGTGCAGTCGGGTCCACGCATGCTGACCGCCCGCGTGTGGAACCCGGAACCCGTGCGTGCGAAAGCTTGCGCCAGGAGATGCTCGGCGGTGTGACGTTGCATGTGACGGAAACGGCGCTCCCAGTCGATCCGGCAGTCGAGCGGCCGTCCCGCTGCGACCGCCGCCTCGGCCTCAGCCAGCAGAGCGGCATCGGCAGCGTCCCCAGCGAGCCTGTGCCAGACCTGCCCGGCCACCTCGCGCGCGTCCTCCACACGCCAGTGGCCGATGATGCCGGTGTCGTGGCTTTGCCCGCCGGCGGTGGGGTAGAACGCGCTGCGCTCGAGGCGCAGCCATACGCCACCAGGCGGAGCGTCCTTGGCGGTGACGGCCTCGTCGGGGTCGGCGTCAGGAGTCGACGCGGGCAGGCCGGCACTCACCCCCATGGGCTGGGCCGAGAAACGCGCCGCATAGGAGTCGAGCCTGTCCAGACGCACGCCGGAGTCTAACGCCGGCGAGCGGGCCTGGCGGCTCGAGCGCAGCCGCCGAGCCGGCTTCGGTGCGATGAGCCGGTTGGTTCAGATCCCCGTGCGTGCCGAGTCCCTCGTCGGCTAGCATGCGTCTCACCTTGGCACTACGACACAGCACCATCAACGACTGGGACACCGACAAGGAAGAAGAAGGCGCAGCGAGCCAGCTCAGCCAGTTGGTCACCGAGCTGATCACCGAGCTGGGCGAGGACGTGACGCGCGAAGGCCTGGTGAAGACCCCGATCAGAGTGGAGAACTCCTTGAGGTTCCTCACCAGCGGCTACGGCGTGGCCGTGGAGGACGTGGTCAACAACGCGCTGTTCGCCGCCGAAGGCTCCGAGATGGTGGTGCTCAAGGACATCGAGTTCTACTCGATGTGCGAACACCACTTGCTGCCGTTCTACGGCACGGCGTCGATCGGCTACCTACCCGACCGCAAGATCCTCGGGTTGTCGAAGTTCGCGCGAGTTATCGACGTCTTCGCGCGCCGCATGCAGGTGCAAGAACGCCTGACCTCGCAGATCGCCGACGCCCTGATGAGCGTGCTGCAACCGCGCGGCCTGGCGGTCGTGACCGAAGCCAGCCACCTGTGCATGATGATGCGAGGCGTCGAGAAGCAGGGGGCCACCACGCGCACCACCGCCATGCGCGGCTCGTTCCTGGCTGACGCCCGCACGCGCCAGGAGTTCCTGGAAGCCATCGGCTGAACTAGAGCAGGTTGCTTTCGATCCAGCGGCTGACGCCGCCGATCTCCGGAGCCGCGATGCGTTCGTCGGCGACCGCCAGCACACGCTCGTCGGCGTCGGGTCCGACGGCGACGCCGTACCCGGCCCAGTCGATCATCGTGACGTCGTTCAGCCCGTCACCGAACGCGATGACGTCTCGGCGCGCGACGCCGAGCATCTCAGCGATCAGCGCCAACGCGGTGCCCTTGTCGCCACCTTCGGGCACCACCTCGAGATAGCCGTCGCCCCACAGGTAGCGCAGCAGGTTCGGGTAGCGACCCGCGACCGTCTCGTCCATCTGGCGGCTGCGGCCGTTGCAGTGGAAGACCACCTTGTCGGCCTGGTAGGCAGTGCCCAGCCGGTACGGAGCCACGTTGCGGTTGGCGGTGTGCGCCCACTCCCAGCGCTCGTGCTCGGGATCGCGCACGTGGAGCGTCTCGCCGACGACGCAGGTGAACTCGATGTCGCTGTCCTGGTAGTGACGGTCGAGCAGGCCGCGCACCTCGTCGGGATGAAGCTGCAGGCGCCGGATCACAGAGCCGTCCGCGCCGCGGATCATGGAACCGTGGTTGACGCTGTGCGGCACGTCGATGCCGAGCACTTCCAGGAAAGGGACCGCCGAGGCCAACGGCCGTCCCGTCAGCACCGTGACCAGGTGGCCGGCGTCGCGCGCCGCCTTCACCGATCGCTCGATGCCGGTGGGCAGCTGATAGTCGTTGGTCAGCAGGGTCTTGTCGAGGTCGAACGCCAACAGCACGCCGTAGGTTACCTCGGCGCCGCGGCGGCGGAGGTGACGCATGGCGCCGCCCCGCGCGGCACGGCGCCTCTTGTACGCTCTGGGCCCGCGTAGGGGACGCGCGTCAGAGGGCCGATGCTACAATCCGGCAGCAACGCTGGGCGCCCCGGGCGCTTCAGGAGGTTCGTCGAATGTACCGAGCCCGCGAAGGCCAGTTGGCCTTCTACCTTCACCGCATCTCAGGGGTGGCGCTGGCGCTGTACCTGCTGCTGCATGTCTTCGACATCAGCCTCGTCATGTACGGACCCGACGGTCCGTTCAACGCGTTCTTGTTCTTCTACCATCAGTGGCCGTTCCGCGTGGGGCTCGTGCTCATCATCGCGGGTGTCGTCTACCACGGCCTCAATGGCCTGCGTATCATCCTGCTCGACTTCACGTCGTGGGCCATCCGCTATCAGCGGGCGATGTGGTACGGCGTGCTGGCGGCCACGACCGCCATCGGCATCCCGGTGCTGTTCAAGATCATCCCCGAGATCCTGGGTCGCGCCTGATGGCGACGCGCCCCAAGACCCTGCAGCAGGCGCGTGAGACCTACGCCACCAACTCGGAACTGGCGTGGTGGGTGTTCATGCGCATCAGCGGTTTCGTGCTGGTGTTCCTGGTGTTCGCCCATGTGTTCATCAACAACATCCTGGTCGACGCCGGCACCATCGACTACGACTACGTGATGGGCCGGCTCGCGCAGCCCGGCGTGCGCGTGTTCGACTCGTTCCTGCTCGGCTTCGCTCTGCTCCACGGCGTCAACGGGCTGCGCTACAGCCTCGAGGACTACATCAAGAACGCCCGCGCCCGCTTTTGGGCCAAGGCGCTGCTCTTCACCGTGACGGCGGCGATCTTCGTGGTCGGCGTGATGACGCTGTGGACCTACACCTTCACGGAGATGGGCGACGCGATCCGCAACCTGGCGCCGTCCAACTGATGGCGGCCGTTCAAACAGCTGCGCGGCCCGCGACCGCGACCTCGAGGGGATTCGCGAGCGGAGCTGGAAGGGAAGTTGGACTCTCCAGATGAACAGGCTGCATAGGTTCGACGTGATCGTGGTCGGTGCGGGCGGCGCCGGGTTGATGGCCGCCCGCTACGCTGCTCAGCACCCGGGCGTCTCGGTTGCCGTGATCAGCAAGCTCTACCCGACGCGCTCCCACACGGGAGCCGCGCAGGGAGGCGTCGGGGCCGCGCTCGGCAACGTCAGCGAGGACTACCCCGAGTGGCACGCGTACGACACCGTCAAGGGCGGCGACTACCTGACCGACCAGGACGTCGCCGAGGTCTTCTCTCACGAGGTGATCGAGGCCGTCTACGAGCTCGAGCACATGGGGCTGCCGTTCAGC
>CAYNOS010000001.1:0-213441 GCA_964398985.1 uncultured bacterium | reverse complement strand
GCTGGCAGGTAATCGGCAGCTCGGGCGCCGGCAGCGAGAGCGGTGCGCGCTTCATTCTCGACTACTACGGCGTCTACGTGGGTTTCCTCCTGGGATCGTCCTTCGGTCTCGAAAGCGATGGATCGCTTGCCATCAGCGCTGCGCGAGAGTTCACGACCGCGCCCTGACCGAAGTCGACAGTCACGGATAGTTCGCGCCCCCGCCGCTGATGGCGGGGGCGCGACGCTGGAACCAGCCGGAGCTTTCAGATGCCGACATCGTCAGCGCCGTCGTTACGGGTCGCCTCTGCATCTGCCAACTGCTTGGCAGCGCTCCAGGCCAGGTAGAAGGCCACGATCACCGACCCGGCCAGGTCCGTGGCGCGGCCGGTGACGCCGTCCCCCAGCCACCACACCGATCCCAATGCCGCCAGCACGGCCGCGTCGACGAAGGTCTTGGCGCGGTACAGCCGGGCTTGCGCCGCGACGATCGGGGAGCGCTCCTGACGCTCGAAGCGTCGGTAGCGTGCCCAGAACCAACCGTTGGTCGCGGCGCCGAGCAAGGCGATCGCGAAGCCGAGAACCACGCTGCCGGTCGGCGTCGGCCGCAGCCATCTGGCGACCGCCAGCAGCAGGATGACCACTGCCGAGAGCGCCAGCGCCGCTCCGACGACACGTCGCACCGTGGCTTCGATCTTGGCGCGCTGCACGTTGCTCACCTGTTGAGCGCGTCTGAACGCCAGCCACGACACCAGCACGGCCGCGAACTCGGCGGTGCGGCGAACGAAATCGGCGGCCTGGGTGGCCGAACGCCCCAGCAGCAGCGCGGCGAAGGTGGCGAACGGAGCCCACGCGCTCAGCAGGACGGCCGCTCGGAGCGTCCTCTCGCGGGCACCGACGCGGTCGGCCACCAAGCTCAGAACCGCCCCGCCGACCACACGAGCAGCGCCAGCAGCGGGTAGAGCGCCGCTGCGGTCACGACAGGCACGGTCAAGGTGTCGCTTCCGCCGGGGGAGATCGCCTCGATGAAGGCCGCCAGAGGCGCCACCACGAGGGCCGCAACGCCAGCCGCCCACCACGTCACACGGCCATAGAAGAACAGGGTCAGGAACAGGGCCGCGAACGCGAAGGCGGTCATCGAACCGCTGCCCTCGTGAGTCTTGCCATCGTCGGCGAGCGCGTGTCGGATCCTCTTCCTGCCGAAGGCCTTGCCGAACAGGGCGGCCGCTGCGTCGCCGAAGGTCCACGTCATCACCGCCGCCGCCGCCAGGTAGCGATGCTCGGATCCGAGAAGCCCCCAGGTGCCGGCCAGCAGCAGCGCGAAGGTCACCTCCGTGAGCAGCATCTGGTGCCTGAAGTCGCCTGGGTTCCCCTGGCGATGCGCGAAGCTGCCCTTGAAGTAGGGGCGCTTCTCGAGCATCAGCAGCGCGGGGTACGCCACGGCGACAAGGGTGGCTGCCCCCATCACGGCCAGGTGCCAGGCGCCGAAGGCCTCGAGAAGGATGAAGATCGAGAGGCCGTGGAAGACGTGATGGAGCTTCCTCGCCAGTTCTCGCGGGATCGACGTCAGCGACAACAGCAAGACCGGGACGAGGGCGACCACCAGCAGGTAGTAGGCGAACAGCAGGCCGGTGCCGGTGAGATACGCGGCAGTTGAATCCGACATGCTCGACTCCCATCGCGGCGACGCCGCCAGCCAGTGAGATGCTACCGCCGGCTGGACGTCTCGACCGGAGTCTTCAGTCCCTCCGCGAGGCCGGAAGGGGTTGGGCGGGAGCAGGTCCGCCCCCGACGTTCTCGGCCACCACCCGGTGCAGCCACAGCAGCACCGTCCCGAAGAGAGCCAAGGCAACTGCTTGGTGGACCACCGCCAGGGAGATCGGCACGAACAGCAGCAGCGTCGCGATCCCAAGGCCGATCTGGACGACGACCACCGCGAGCAGGCTCACGCCCCAGCGGCCGTGGCTGTCAGCGGGCGCGCGGTCGCCCGTGGCGTCGACGCGGCGCCCCAGCACCACCATCCAGATCGCCAGCCCCAACAGCACCACGGGCAGGGTGCGGTGGATCCACTGCACCACCGCGATGTTGTCGACGAGGTTGCGCAGCGGTGGCTCCAGGCGCCACGCTTCGGGGGGCAGCAGGCCACCGGCCATCAGTGGGTAGGTGTTGAACGCTCGCCCGGCGTCGAGACCTGCCGTGAACGCGCCGTACACCACCTGCAGCACGAGCACGGCGCCGAACCAGAGCAGCGCTCGCCGCAGGGCGGCCAAACCGCGAGCGTCGGCCGCCGTGTCCAACCGTGGGCGCGACTTCGGGGCCGGCAGGAAGCCGGCGGCAGTCCATAAGCACGCGCCGAAGACCGCGAACGCGAGGATCAGGTGGGCCGCCAGTCGCTCGTGCGCCACGTTGGGAACGTCGACCAGGCCGCTGGCCACCATCAGCCAGCCCATCAAGCCCTGGGCAGCGCCCAGCGCCAGGATCAACAGCAGCCTGCGCGCGAGCGGCGCTCTCAGGTAGCCGCGCGCCCAGAACACCAGGAACGGCACGATGAACACCAGCCCGATGAAACGGGCCAGCAGCCGGTGCGCGTACTCCCACAAGTAGATGAAGCGGTACTCGGCCAGCGTCATGTCGGGCCTGAGCAGACGGTACTCAGGGTAGCGCTGGTACTGGGCGAAGGCGGCTTCCCAAGCGGCCTCGTTCAGCGGCGGGATGACGCCGATCAGCGGCTCCCAGTCCACGATCGAGAGACCGGACTCGGTGAGACGCGTGATGCCGCCGACGACGAGGATCACGAACGTCAGAACGGCGCCGCTCAGCAACCACAGCCGCAGGTGGCGGCGTCGCTGGGGAGGTAGGTGACCTGCCAGCGCGAGAGACCTAGGCGGCATTTGCGGCGTCCGTTCGCATGTCAGACGCTATCAGTTGGACGCGGTCTTCATGCCTATGAAGGCCGTTGCTGCGGTGGCCAGTAGTGGCTGTCCGGTAGCTCGCGTGGCCCGAAGATCGCCTGGCCGACGCGTACGACCGTCGCGCCCTCTTCGATGGCGGCCTCGAAGTCGCCCGACATGCCCATCGAGAGCCCTTCGAACGAGAGGCCGGCCGGCGCCTCTTGACGGAGCCTGTCCCGGAGCTCGCGCATCAGCACGAAGCACCGGCGCACGCGCTCGGCGTCCGAAGAGAAGAGGGCGAGGGTCATCAAGCCCCGCACCTTGAGCGCCCCGAAGGCCGGAAGTTCGGTCACGAACGCCGGCACGTCCAGCGGATCGAGCCCGAACTTGCTCTCCTCGCCGGAGCTGTTGACCTGCACGTAGACGTCGAGGGAGCGCCCCTCATGCTGCAGGCGCCGGTCTAGCTCGGCGGCGACGCGCAGGCTGTCGAGGGCGTGAAACTCGTGGGCGAAGCGCGCCACGTACTTGGCCTTGTTCGTCTGCAGGTGGCCGATCAATGCCCAACGCAGATCGCTGAGGTCCTCGAGCTCCTCGGCCTTGTCCTTGGCTTCTTGCACCTTGTTCTCGCCCAGCTTCCTCATGCCGGCCCGGTAGGCGAGACGCAACCGCTCCGCCGGCACGGTCTTGCTGACCGGCAGCAGCTCGACTTCCGAGGGCTCACGGCCAACGCGCGCGCAGGCCGCAGCCATGCGTGCGCGGACCGCTGCGAGGTTGGCCGCGAGGTGTTCCACGCCCCTCAGGTTAGCCCGGTCGCGGTCGCCGTTGCGGTCCAGCCTGCCAGACGATGAACCGGGACTTCGGTCCCTGTGGTCCTCACCTAGACTTGCAGTGATGTCTCGGTCCCGCGCCGCGCAGCTCCTTGGAGGGGCGACCGCCTGGCGCCGGCGCCTTGCGCGTCCGGGAAGGCGCTGCGCCCGCCGGCTGTGGGCGGTGGCCGTGCTGCTCAGTCTGGGGGCCGTCACGGCTCGCGAACTCGCGCTAGAGCCCGGCGACTCGCTACCGCCGCTGTCGCCAGGCGACAGCCTGAGCCTGGCTCCGGGCGTCTACCAAGGTCCTTGGCTCATCGACGTCCAAGGCGTCAGCGTCGAGGCCGAAGAAGCCATCCTGATGGGTACCGGCGACGGCAGCGTGCTGGTACTGAGCGCTCCCGACATCGCGGTGCGGGGTCTCGAGATAGCTGGATCCGGCCGCACGTCGGATCTCTATGCCCCAGACGCGGCCGTGGTGCTCGACGGTTGCCATGGCTGCAGCCTCGCGGGGCTCATCAGCCGCAGTGCGCCGACGGCCGTGCGCGTCGAAGCCTCGGAGAGCGTCAGCGTGACCGACTCGGAGTTGCAAGGGGACGGCAGCTCGCCGGGTTTGACGTCGTATGCCTCGCCGCGGCTGACCTTCGCCCGCAACCGCGTCGAGACCTTCCTCGACGGCATCTACCTCGAGCGAACCGACGGCGCCAGCGTCGCAGGCAACACGTTCCTGCGCACGACGCGCTACGCCCTGCACGTGATGTACAGCGTCGACACCTCGCTCACAGGCAACCTGGTCAGGGGCGGCCTCGTCGGCTCTGCGGCGATGTACGGCCGCGGCCTCAACGCTCGCGGCAACCGCTTCGAGGGACACGTCGGACCGCTGGCGTTCGGGCTCCTGGTTCACGAACTGCGTGAATCCGTCGTGTCGGGCAACAGCTTCGACGGCAACACCGTGGGCCTGCTGATCGCTTCGGCGCCGGACGTCACGGTGGCGGACAACCTCGTGACGGGCAGCGGGTTCGGGATCGTCGTGCAGCGCGTCCCTCGGTCCCAGGCTAGCGCGGTGCGGATCAGCGGCAACATCTTCAGTGGCAACGTCGCCGATGTGGCCGTCGACGATCCGGACGCGGCGGTCAGCCTGGTGGGCAACCAGTACGAGAGCGCCAGCCGCCTCGACCGTGACCACGACGGAGTCGCCGACGTGGCTCACGTGCCGAGCTCATCCTTCGACGTGTTCGCTTCGAGGAACTCCGACCTGTCGCTCTACGCGCTCAACCCCGGCGTGCTTCTGTGGCAGGCCGCGGAGGCTTCGGTGCCGGCGTTGCGCTTGGCGTCACTGGCGGATCCCGAGCCACGGCTCGACCTCGCGACCGTCGCGCTCGTTGGCGCGGCAGAGTCGGCCTCCGGCCCGGCAGGGGTCGAAGCGTCCGCGGCCGGCGCCCTGGCGGCCGGCAGCGTGCTGCTCGTCACCATCCTGGTGGCGGCAGCGGCGGCGGGACCCAGCCACCGGAGACCCGTCCGAGAAGGGCGGGCTGCCTGATGCCGCCGCACGAACCAGCGGTCGTCGCCAAGAGCCTGAGCCTCGGCGCACGCCTCAGCGCCGTCGATCTCGTGCACGAGCGGGGCGCGCTGGCGCTCATCGGCCCCAACGGTGCCGGCAAGTCGACGCTCTTGAACGTGCTCGTTGGCCGCCTGAAGCCGACCACCGGCAGCGTCAAGGTCTTCGGTTGCGCTCCGCGGCACGCCGAGGTGGCTCCACTACGTGCTTACGTCCCCCAACGCATCGTCTTCCCGCCTCACATCCTGGTCGGCGAGGTGCTGCAGGCTGCGGCGCAGGCCAAGGGCTGTGACGCCGACCTGAGCGACGCTGCCGCGGCGCGGATGGGTCTCCTGGAGACGCTGCGGGTGCGTGCCGGCACGTTGTCGGGTGGGATGACGCAGCGTCTCGCTCTGGCCGCCGCTCTGATGGACGCCCCACCGTTGTGGCTGCTCGACGAGCCGGCCTCGGCCCTCGACGGGGGAGGCCTCGAGCGGCTTGCCGACTGGGTGCGCGAGCACATCGCAAGCGGCGGCTCAGCTTTGGTGAGCGCGCACAGGCCTGAGGAGGTCGAGGCCTTCGCATCGCAAGCGCTGCTGTTGCGCGGGGGCAAGGTCCTCGGCCATGTCCCGGTTCAGCGCCTCTTCGAGTACCAGGTGCAGAATGCCGCCGGCGAGACGCAACCGTTCCCCGAGGGATGGCGCGTCAGGAGGCACGCCAGCCGGCAGCTTCGTCAGGCTCTCGGTTCGGAGGACGACGGTGATCCGGCTCAGGCGTGACTCTCAGGGTCGCGGCGCCACCGCCGGTCGCCGCCGACGGTGGGTCGCCCGTGTTCTGACGCTCTTGCTTCCCAGCGCGGTGAGCGTCTCGCTGGCGTTCAACCCGCCGATGCACCACGCACCGGACTGCCCGATGTCGCAAGAGAACCAGGGGGCCCCTACGGTATTGAGCTCCCCCGTCACCACGCCTCCTGTGACCGAACGTCCGGTGGCCGTGCGCGACATCGACGAATCGGTATGCGCCGTCGAGTCGGTGGTGGCGACGTCGCAAGCGTTGCAGCGTCCGCGCAGCCGCGGGCCTCCCAGCGGCTGACAGGCCTCTTCTCTGAAACCCTGGCAGGCCGTGCTGTCTGCCTCTTGTGAATGTGACGGACTCGCGGCCACCGCGAGCTTGGAGCGTGACCAACAGATGACCATCGATCGAAGACGGTTCTTGAAGCGCATGGCGCTTTACGCCGCTGCGGCGCCCGCGGCGCTGAGCTTGGCCCAGGCACAGATGCACGGAGGCGCCCCCGGACCAGGCGGACACATGGGCCAGATGGGCCAGATGGGCGGGATGCCGCAGTCAAGTCCTCCTTCCGCCGCGCCCGGCATCGGGCCGGACGTCATCGACCCGCTGCCGATCCCGTGGCGCGACGGCACCTGCGCGTTCTGCTCGATGACGCTCTCCACGCCGGCCGGCGGCGCCAACCCGGCCGGGTTCCGTGAACGCACCTACGGTCAGATTCGCCTCGCCCCCGGACACGAGGTCGACGGCGAGGCCGCCCTCCACTACGAATCGCTCGCCTGCATGTTCAACCACGCCTACACCCTCGGCGTGTACGACGGACATGGCGCGACCTTCCACGTCGCTGACCTGGCCGCGCCTCCGATCAGCGCCGAAGACTTGCTGCTGTCCCGCGAGGCGGTCTACTTGTGGGCCGAGAACCTGATGGTCTCGATGGCGGCGCGGCTCGGAGCGCTGCACAGCCACGCCGCTGTCGACCTGTACCTCGACATGCACCCGGATCTGGGCCGCCACCACCGGCTCGACGCGAGCCTGCTGGCCGACCTCGCACCGCTACCCTCCGGCGGCCTGCTGCGCCTTCTCGGACTGCACAGCGGCGGTTGACGGTGGACGGGCGCATCGACAGGCGCGACTTCCTGCGGCTGGGCGTCGTGACCCTCGCCGCCCTCGCATGGGCTCCCAGGAGCGTCTGGGGGTCCTCGCATCCGACGACGCACGGTGTGGACGTCTGCCCCTACTGCAACATGACGGTGATCGACCTGCGCTACTCCGCGCAGGTCGTCACCCCAACGGGCCTGGTCCATCACTACGACGCGCTCGAGTGCCTGGCGGATCACCTCAACGGCTTCGGGCCCGTGCCTCCGATCGTGGCTGAGACCTACCTGTCCGACCGGGCCGCCAGCACCCTGAATGAGGCGCGCTACCTGGCGGCGGCCGACGCGGTCGTCGCCTACCATCCGCGCCTGCGGACGCCGATGGCGGGTGGTCTGGCGGCGTTCAAGGACCTCGAGACCGCGCGCGAGGTCCTCACCGGGCTGCGTCTCGGCGACGCCGAGTTCCTGAGCTGGGACGAGGTCCTCGTCAGGGGCGCGGACCGCCCCTGGGTCCCGGGCTACTGACATGGTCCGCGGCGCCGGCATGGGCGCGCTCCACCTCCGCGAGGTGCTACGCAACCCCTGGACCCTGCTGTCGGGGTTGGCGTTGGTCGGGATCGCCCTGGCGTTCCGAGACCGCGGCAGCGCGGTCGGTCTGGTGAGCTTGGTGGCCGTGCTCCAGGTCTTCCTGCCGCCACTCACGGTGGTGGTGGCGGCGCCGCTGTTGACCCGCCGCGAGACATGGGCCTTCTGGTCGGCGCTGCCGCGGCCACCGGCCGGCGCCTTCCGGGGAGCCGTCACCGGCATCGCTGTCGGCCTGCTCCTGCCGCTTCTTGCGGGCGCCGCCGTAGCCGGCTTGGTGCTTGGCCTGGCGCCCTTCGAGCTGCTGCTGCTGTGCCTGGCGGTGGCTGCCATCCTGGCCTTGTGGAGCGGTCTCGTCGCGGCGTTCTCGGCCCTCACCCTGGACGCCACGCGCGCCATGGCGATCAGCCTGGCAGCGTGGGCCGTCTTGGTCCTCGCCTACGGTCCGGCGGTCGTCAGCATCGCTGTGGCGCTGGCGGACTACCCGTTGGCCAACTTCCTCATCGCCTCGTTGCTGCTGAACCCCTTCGAGTTGCTGCGGGTCGGGCTCCTGCAGTCCCTCGAGGTGCCGGTGCTGGTGGGACCGGTGGGAAGACTCGTCGGTGAGCTGCTGCCGGCAGGTGCTCTGGCCCTGAGCTTCGCCGTGGCCGCGGTCTCGACCGCTCTGTTGGTGTGGCTGGCCGGCTGGCTGTTCGCGCGCCGCGACCGCTAGACGCCCGGTGAGACGTTGCTGACACGCCGGCGGCAGCGGGGCGAGGGTTGACCAGCAGCGCCGGCGGCACGGTCAGGTACGGCGAGCCGCTGTCAGCGCACCTCGAAGTGGACGCGTGCCGCCCGGCCCACGGCGTCGACTACCGACAGCGTCACGAACCCAGGGCCGGGTAGCGCCAGCCGCGTCTCGCGTTCGAAGCTGGCAAGCGTCACCGGAGCGCCGTTCGCGAACCAGGTGAACGGCGCCTGCCCGCGCTCCACGCGAGCGACGATGCCGCCCGCCAGCGGGAGCAGCGCCGCCCCATCGGGAGGGAAGGTGAGGCGGGGCGCGTCGTCCGCGACCAACGCACGCGCACCGAACTGCCGCAGGTGCGGCGGTAGGTCGCCGTTGGAGACCGCCTGGAGCGCGGTCGCAGGGGCCGGCGGCAGCCCCACGATCCCGCCGAGGTGCGCGAAGACCTCGAACAGCAGCGGCGCGGCGGAGCCCGCGCCCGTCATCCCAGGCACCGGCGAGCCATCGGCGCGCCCGACCCACACGCCGGCTACGTGCCCACCGTCGAAGCCGAGCGCCAGCGCGTCGCGATGGCCGTGAGAGGTGCCCGTCTTGACCGCCAGCGGCCAGGCGGGCAGGCCGGCCGCTGGCGGAGCGCCGGCCAGCACGTCGCCGAGTTGCCAGGCCGCCTCCGGCGTGAGCAGGCGAGCGCCGGCTCCGGGGGCCTCCGGCAGCGAGCCGGCGCGCTCGCTGAGCTCCCGCGCCTCGCCGCCGCGCGCGAACGTCGCGTAGAGCTGCACGAGCCCTTCGAGGCTGACGCCGACCCCGCCCAACACCACCGCCAGGCCGGGCGCGTCGCCCGGCACGACCGCCTCGACCCCCGCCTGGCGGAGCGCCGCCAGCAGACGAGCGGGGCCGATCGCTTCGGTGAGCGCCACGGCCGGCAGGTTGAGCGACGTCTGCAGCGCAGCGCGCGCCGTCACCTGGCCCCTGAAGACGCCGTCGAAGTTCTGCGGTGCGTAGCCACCGTAGTCCTCGGGGCGGTCGTTGAGCAGTGTCTCGGGATGCAGGATGCCGTCCGCGAAGGCCAGAGCGTACACGAGCGGCTTGAGCGCCGAACCCGGCGAGCGCAGGGCACGCGTCATGTCGACGAAGCCGTTACGGGCCTCGCTGGTGTGATCGGCCGAGCCGACGCTTGCCAGGACTTCGCCGGAGTCGGGGTCGGCAACCAGCATCGCGACGGTCGCCTGCGCCGGCAACCCGATCAGTGCCCGGGCCGCCAGTCTTTCGAGGTCGGCTTGCAGGTCGGCGTCGATGGTCGTGCGGTGCAGCGTGACGTCCGGGTACTCGCTGCGCAGGCGGTCGGCGAGGTGCGGCGCGCTCGCTGGGAAGGCGCGCCTGACGCGGGGCAAAGGTTCGCTGGCGGCCGCCGCCGCGGCATCGTCGGAGATCACGCCGGCGGCGACCGCGCGCTGCAGCACCCGCGTCCGGGCGGCTCTGGCGGCCTCAGGGTCGGCGTCGGGCGAGCGGCTGTTCGGCGCCTGCGGCAGCGCGATCAACAGCGCGGCCTGGGCTTCTGTCAGCCGCTCGGGCTCCTTGCCGAACCAGGCGAGGCTGCCGGCGCGCACGCCCTCGAGGTTGCCGCCCATCGGCGCGAGGTTCAGGTAGAGGGCGAGGATCTCGTCCTTCGAGAGTCGCCGCTCGAGAGCCAGCGCCAGCCGCACTTGCCTGAGCTTGCCGCCGAGCGTGCCGGTCGCGCCGTCCTCGAGCAGGCGCGCGGCCTGCATCGTCAGGGTCGATCCGCCGGAGACCACGCTCCGGGCAACCAGCGACTGGTAGGTTGCCCGCGCCAAGGCCAGCAGGTCGACGCCGTCGTGCGCATAGAAGCGCTGGTCCTCGTAGGCGACGAGCATCGCCAGGTAGAGCGGGTCGACGCGCTGTGGCGTCACTCCCAGCCGCCAGCGACCGTCGGCGACGGTGAAAGCCCGTAGCAGGCGGCCGTCGCGGGCCAACACCTCGACCGAGGCTTCGACCGAGAGCGGCGGCAGCGCGGTCGCAGCGACCCATCGGTCGAAACCGACGAGCAGCGCGCATGCCAACGCGGCCCCGAGACAGGCGCGAGCAAGGGCGCGGCTCACGGCCCGACTTCCAGCCTCCCCGTCTCGCCGACGGCGCGGTTGATGGGGCGGTAGAGGTCCTCGACCAACGGCGCCGGGTAGTGGTAGCTCCCAGGAGTGACGGCGCGAACGAAGTAGGCGAGCCGCAGCGTCTCCTCGGAGGTCCAGTCGACGGCAGCCAGGAAGCGGTCGCTGCGAGCCTCGGTGGCTTCGGCTTCGGCGGTCAGCGCCAGCCAGTCGAGCGCGCGTACGTCGCCGGAGCGCAGCAAGTTGGCGTTGTCGATCTCGAAGCCGGCCGGCAGGGCGTCGTCGATGATCAGCCGGCCGCCGGGCACGCCAGGGTCCGGCCGCACCTCGAGCACCACCACCAAGCGGTCACCGGCGCGCACGCTGGTGAGATCGGCGCTTTCGCCGTCGGGCGTGTAGTGGCTGCGAGAGATCTGGTAGCCGACTCCGCCGGCCTCCGGTGTCTGGATGGGGACTCCGAAGGTGGTGAGCGTCAGCGTCACGCTCTGGCTGCCGGTGTTCGTGAGCACCGTCGGCGCGCCGTCGTAGCGCAACATCACGTCGTCAGTCACGGGCCGTCCGGCGAGTTCGAGGCCCGCGGCCGTGGCGCTCGACGCGACCGCAGCCTTGAGCGTCCAAGCCGCCTCCTGAGGCGAGAGGGTGTTGGCGGTGCCCGCGCCGGCGATCAAGGTCGCCAGCCTGGCTCGGTCCACCACGCTGCTGCCGGCTTCGATCGCCAACGCCAGCAGCCCGGCCCGGTCGCGCAGTTCGGTGCCGTAGTCGCTGCGCCACCCCAGGGAATCGGTGCCGGCGAGCGCCAGTGCCTGCGCGCGCTCGAACAGCGCCTCGGAGCGCTCGCGCTCGCCGTAGGCCGCCAAGGCCGCCCCCAGGTGGGCTGCCGAGAGCGGCGTGTCGAAGCTGTCCGGCATGACGTCGGCGTAGTAACGCAGGTCGCCGATGACGGCCTCGCCGGCGCGAGCCAGGACGTAGAAGGCGTAGGCGTAGCCGGCGCTGCCGCTTGGCAGCGAGCCGGCGCGAGCAACTTGATTGCGGAGGTTGTCGAGAGCCTGCCGCAGCGCGCTGTCCGGCACGTCGGCGCCCTTGGCTTCGGCCGTGAGCAGCACGTCGGTGGCGTAGGCATCGAGCCACAGGTCGAAGCCGCCGGCTGACCACAGGCCGAAGCCGCCGCCGCTCCCCTGGCGCGTGATGATCCGGTCGACACCGCTCTGCAGCCGGACGCGCGCCTCGGCGTCGGACGCCAACCCGAGTTGCGTGACGGCGGCCGGCGCCAGCAATAGCGGCTGCAGGCTCGAAGCGATCTGCTCGGTGCAGCCGTACGGGTAGTAGGCGAGGCGCATGATCAGCCCGGGCGTGTCGAGCAGCGCGCCGAAGCCGGACGCCAGGGTGGCGCGCGCCGTGTCGGGCCAGAAGCCGTCCAAGACCGCTGCGTCGAACGTGAAGGCGCCTCCGGGCGGAAGCTCGAAGCGGACGCTGCGCGCCGTCTCGGGATCGGTGCGCTGCACCGTGAGGCGCACTTCGCGCGTGATCACCTCGCCGTCGGGCGTCGTCACGGCGACTCGGTAGACGTGCTCGCCGGGCTCGCTGGGGCGCAGCGCGAGGTCGAGCACCGCCCGGCCCCCTGCGGTGATCTCGACGCCTTCGGGAGCGTTCGCCAGACCGTGGCCGCTGACTGCCAGCCCCAGCGCGCCGGCGGCGCCGCTGGCGTGGGTGAGTTCGAGTCGCAGGCGGCCGACATCCCCCGGGGCCAGGAAGCGCGGCAGGCTTGCCTGCACGACCACCGGATCGCGGACCAGGACGTCCTGCTCGGCGTGACCGACGGCTTCGTCGGTCCACACCACGGCCATCAGCCGCACGGTCCCAGCGAAGGCGGGCAGGTCGAAAGCGACTTCGGCGCGGCCCGCGACGAGCTCCACGGGCCCGGAGAAGAAGGCCAGGAGGTCCTCGGCCGGCACCGGCCCGCTGCTGACTTCGCCGCCGGCGTCGCCACCTGACCTGATCTCGCCAAGCGCGCCTTGCCTGGCATCGATCAGCCGACCGTAGAGGTCCCTGATCGCGACGCCGAGCCGCCGCTGGCCGAAGTAGTACTCCTCGGGGTCGGGCGCCTCGAAGCCCGTGAGGTTGAGGATGCCCAGGTCGACGGCCGCGACGGTGGCGTAGGCCGGTCCGTCGCCGATGTCGGGTACTGCGAGGGTGACGTTCAGCGTTGCGCCAGACCGCGCGGCTGCCGGTGCGGTGAGCATGGTCGTCAGCGCGCGCTCGCCGGGAGCGACGGCGGCGTGGGCAAGGCCGAGACTGCGGCCGGGCAGGTGCTCCGGCCCATCGCTGGGCCTCACTAGGCTGGCAGTGACGTAAGCTCCCGCGCCCCACTCGGCGGTTACCGGGAGCTCGATGGTGGTCTCGCCGTCGACCTCGACCAGCCGCAGGTCGATTACGCGGCCCGCCAGCACGCTCACCAGGGCGACGCCCGGCACTTCGGGAGCCAGCCTCAGCAGCGCCACCTCGCCGGGCTCGTAGCTGGCCTTGTCGAGCGCTGCGGCGAGCAGGTCCGGGGTCTCACGGGTGGCGTCGGCCGCGGCCCAGCCGGCCGCGAACGGCAGCGAGGCGCCGGCCGCCGGTTGTCGGGCACTGGTGGCGCGGATCTCGTACGTCCCCCAGGCGACGGGCACGGTGACGCGCACCGGGTTCCCAGTGATCGTCACGCTGCCCTCCAGCACGCGTTGCCGTTCGGTGACCGGTTCCCAGTACCAGTTGCTGCCGACGGAATACCACTGGTAGCGAGTCTCGACCCTGTCGACCTGCCAGGTCACCTCGCCGGACCCCGCGGTGCCGTCAGGGTCGACGATGACGAGGTCGAACTCGGCCACGGAGCCCTCCGGCAACGGTCCCTCGAACGAGGGGCGGATGCCCACCACCGCGGCAGTGGGTCTCAGAGTCCGGGTCAGCGAGCGCTCGACGGGGCGAGACGCTCCGTCACTGACGGTGGCGATGACCGTCATCTCGAAGGGTCTGGCCTCCAGGGTCAGGCGCTCCAGCCCCAACGGCACCTCCAAGTGGCCGGCGCCGTCGGTCCTCAGGCCGGCGATCAGGGGCCGCATCTGGGTGTCGGTACGCTGGTCGAAGCGACCGAAGCTGTAGCCCGGCCAATTGGGGAGCTCGCTGATGGCAGCGACCCGCACGCTGCCGCTGACGCTCATGCCCGCCGCCGGCGCGCCGAACAAGTGGCTGGCGGAGAGCAGGAGAGACGGCGCAGCGGCGGGGTCGAGCAGACCGTCGCCCGGCAGAGCGATCTCGACGTCGATCCGCTCGGGGATGAAGTCCTCCACCAGCAACGTGCGGCTGACGAGAGGCGGAGCCGTCGGGTCGATCAAGGTCTCGACCCGCCAAGCGCCGCGCGGCACGTCGTTGCCGAGCTGCAGAGCGATCACGTGGCCGCCGGCAAGGTCGCCGGTGTCGACGACGCTCGCGTACTCGACGCCGTCGGGACGCAGTAGCCTGACGGTCAGTGGCAGACCGGTGACGGCGCGCGCCTGCGCGTCGCGCGTCAGGATCGTCAGGTTGACCGTCTCGCCCGGCCGGTAGACACCGCGGTCTGGGGTCAGGAAGACATCGAGCGGGCCAGGCGCCTCGCGCCCTGCAACCCCGCGGTCGGTGAGATCGAACTCGCTCTCCTCGAGCGAGAGCATCGCGAAGTCTTCGCCGGCGTCGATCATCACCATCGCCGGAGCCGCGTTCCCGATGCCCAGCGCCAGCGTGGCCGGGAAGGCGACGTGGCCCTGCGCGTCGGTCGTCAGCTCTGCCAGCACGCGGTTGGAGCGGGCCACCAACGAGACGTTCACCCCGGCAGCCGGCCGAGCGTCGGAGAGGCGCTGGACCACTACGTGCACGCCGTCGGCACCGCTCAAGGTCGTGATCCCGAGGTCCGAGACGATGAACCACTGCGTCGCGGGCGGCGCTTCGTACGGGTCGCTGCCGGCGACCCAGGCTCGCAGAACGTAGACGCCGGGCCCCATCTCGCCGATCTCGTCGAGCGGCAACAGCGAGACGGTCGCCTGGTTGAGCACGCTGGCCACCTCAGCCTCGCCCGACCAGACCGTCTCGGCCCGCAACGATTCGAAGCGCTCGCCCTCCCAGACGCTGAGCGCCTGCAGGAAGTTGCCGTCGCGCAGCGCCGTGACGAGGTTGCGGTCGGCTACGTGCAGGAGGGTCAGTTCCAGCGCGCCGGCGTTGACCGTCTCGACGGGCAGTGCTCGCGGGCCGCGCGCCGGCAGCACGTAGGCGCGTCCCGGGAAGCTCACCGAGGGGCTGCGGTCCCTGATGTAGACGTGAAGCGGCACGTCGGTCGTGAGCGTCTCGCCCTGCGCGCTAGGCAGACCGGCGCGCAGCGTGAGGCTGTAGCTCTGGCCGTACACGACACCGCTCAGGCACAGCTGCTGTCCCTCGGCCTCGACCGCCAGCGCGGCGGCGGCTCGTTGAACGAACTGCGCGTAGTCGCGTCCGGCGGTCAGCTCCTCGGAGAACGTCACGCAGATCCTTGGAGAGGCGGTGCTGGCGTCCACGTCGTGGCTCAGAACCCGGAAGCCGTGCGCCTCCTGCAGCCGCGCCAGGAGCTCGGGGGCGATGTTCGGGGACAGTCGGTCGGCCTGCTTGACGGCGTCGAGAGCCAGCGAGCCTCGGTAGGTGCCTTCCAGCGCTCGCGCCAGGACCAGTAGCGCCTCGGCGCGCGCGAGGCCCTCAGACCGCAGGACGGCGTTGATGGCGGCGGCGCCGGCGCGCCTGTAGAGGTCGTAGACGTCGGTGCGGGCGACTGCGGCCTGGTCGGCCAGTGCCCGGGCGTGGTGGAACCATGCCTCGCCGCTGTCCGACGCGGTGATGGCCGCTCCCGTGTAGGCGATCTCGCCCGCCAGCGATTGCCGACCGGCGAGCCTCAACCACTCCTCGGCCCCGATGCCTTCGGCCGGGTAGTCCTCGGCCATCGCCTGGGCCCGAGCCCGCGCGAACTCGAAGTCGAACGCGTCGAGGAACGCCAGGTCGGCCGCGGCCGCGCGGGCTCGCTCGGTCACGCCTGCGCCTTGCTCGGCGATGACGCCCGAGAACGCTCCTTCGAACGCGACCGGAACGCCGGCGGCCTCCTTCAGGAAGCACACGCCATTGCGCTGGTCGAAGGTGAACGCGGCACAACCGCGGTCTCGGAGACAAGCGACGTGACAACGTTCGAGCGTGACGTCGTAGATGACCTGTCTGTCGTTGCCTGGCAGATCGGTGGCGCTGAGAGTGATGGCGTAGCGCTCGGGAACGATGGTCTCCTGCGCGGCCGCCAATGCGGGAAGGGCAACGGCGAGGAGGGTCAGGGCGAGGGCGCGAGTCGCGTCTAGGAGGGCGCGGTGGCTTCGCGAGGACATGGGCAACCTCCCTGGCTCGAGATGAGCGAAGGCTAGCACGGGGTCGTCGGCTCCCCCGGGCGGCCCCAGACGGGAGGCGGTTATCCTCGTGCCAGTCCATCAGTCGCCGTGGGGCGGTTGCGGAAGGGAGCCGGTTTGGCCGACAAGAGCTACGGAGTGGCCGTGGTGGGACCCGGCAACATCGCCGCGGCCCACATCTTCGCGGTCGAGGGCCTGCCAAACGCCAGACTCGTCGGGGTAGTGGGCGGCCGCAGCGACCGCGGCAAGCAGTTGGCCGCGAAGCACGGCGTCACCGCCTTCGGGTCGGTCGAGGAAGCCGTCGCTCATCGGGGCGTCGACATCGTCAGCATCTGCACCCCTTCGGGAGCACACCTCGAGCCCGCGCTGATCGCGATAGGGGCCGGCAAACACGTGGTCGTCGAGAAACCACTCGAGATAACGGTGGAGCGCGCGCGGCGCCTCGTCGAGGCTGCCGAGGCGGCCGGGGTGGTGGTCGCCGCCATCTTCATGAGCCGCTTCGCCCCCGCCAACGCGTTCGCCAAGCGCGCGCTGAGCGAGGGGCGGCTCGGCCGGCTCCTGCAGGTCGACGCCTACGTCAAGTGGTGGCGCGACCAGGCGTACTACGACAGCGGCGCGTGGCGCGGGACGCTGGCGCTGGACGGCGGCGGCGCGCTGATGAACCAGGCGATCCACCAGATCGACCTGTTGCAGTGGCTCGCCGGGCCGGTGACCGAGGTGTCGGCGTTCGCTGCCACCCTGAATCACGAGCGCATCGAGGTCGAGGACACGCTGGTCGCGGCGCTGCGCTACGCGAGCGGCGCCCTCGGCTTGGTCTCGGCGGCCACCTCATTGTGGCCAGGCAGCCCCAAGGCCCTGCACGTTCACGGCACGGAAGGGTTCCTGAAGATAGAGGACGACATGCTCGTCGACTGGCGAAGTCGCAGTGGTGGCGACGCCGAGCGCGAGCGCCTGCTCGCGAAGTACGGTGGCGCCGGCCGTGGCGGCTCGTCCGACCCGATGGCGATCTCGTTCGCGAACCACCTGCTGCAGTACCAGGATCTGCTGGCGGCGTTGGACGAGAGGCGCCCGCCGGCGATCGACGGGCGCGAAGGCATCAAGGCAGTGGCGCTCGTCGAGGCCATCTACGCCGCGGCGCGCTCCGGTGTGCCGGAAGTCGCGGAGCGCCTCTAGCCAGGGGCGGCTACGCCGAAGGCGGCACCCGCGACGCGACCGAACGAGCGGCGCCGGCTTCGCGGCCCACGCTGGGACGAGCGCTCATCGCCGCCAGAGCCAGGGACGCTCCCCACTCTCGCGCCCTCGCCTCCTCGCCCTCTACGAGCGGCCCCTTGACGCCTTCGACCCAGAACTGTTCGGCCGGGAGGATCACCTGCAACCCCATGCGCCGCAGCCGGCGTTCCAGAGCTCCGGCAGCGGTTCCCAAGGAAGCCACCAGACGCGGCTTGACGACCGTGGTACCGAACACGGCGACCCGGCAACTGGACGGCAGCGCGTCCAGATCGTTCAACCACTCGCGCATGCCGATCTCGTCGGCCGCGGCCTCGGCTCCCTGCTTGACCGCGTCGCTGCGGGTCTCCGGGCGACTCAACCCGAACGCATGCGTGGGGGCACCCAGCACCAGGAGATCGAAGCCGACGGCGACATCGCGCGGGGCACTCACCACCTCGAGGATCTCGGCGTCGAACCTCTGCCTCAGGCCACTCAACACTGCATGCGCCACGTCCATCGTGTTGCCGAAGTGCGATTCGTAGACGACCAGTGCTCGCATCTCGCTCCCTCCCTCAGCGGCCACGTCGAGGCCGAGGACGGCGTTACTTGACGGCACTGTGGCATCGGCGTGCGAGGTCCGGTAGGGGTGGGAGTCCCGACTGCCACGCTTCGCGTCAGCTGGGGCGGCAGTCCGGCTGCCGGCCGGCGCGTCTCTCGGAAGCAAGGTGGTGTTGGGTAGCCAAAACGAAGAAAGCGCCCACGTGGGCGCTGATTAGGGAATTATAGCGCCGTATACGGGATTCGTCAAGAACATGCAGCGAGAGCCGGCCTTCAGCGGAGACTCACGCGGATATCCGGCCCCGAAACCGGCGAAAAGCGAGGAGAACCTCCCGACTTAGGAGGTCCTCCTCGCCGACGGGCCGCAGGCCAGCCCGACTGGTCAGGCTCTGGGCTACTCCACGAGCGCCAGATGCTCGAGGGCGGCGCGGAAGATGTTGGTGTAGAGGCGGGACCCGTCGGTGGTCGAAACGGCGTCGTTCAGGTAGCCGACCATGTAGGTTTGGCCGCCGTTGCCTCTGACGATGGCCGGGACGGCGGTGCCCTCGTAGAATGCCATGGCCGTGGCGCTGCCGCCGGTCGTGAGGCCCACGTTGTAGGTCCCCCAACCGGCGTTGGTGAGGTCGATCGTCGTGGAGCTCAGGCCTCCGGCGAGCGAGGCGCCCGTGACCAACATCGCGTCGTAGTTCTCCGTGAAGTCGAAGCCGCTCTCGAGAGCGTTGGCCAGGCTTTCGGCGCCAATGCCCATGTCCCAGTGGGTGAAGACCAAGTGCCCGCCATCGGCGACCCAATCAAGCAGAGCCTGGAGGTGCCCGCCCGGGAAGTCGACACCATCCTGCCGGAAGTAGACGACTAGGTCGGGCCCCGCGGCTAGGTCGTTCTCGAACTCGACGTCGTCGGTGACCACCAGGGTCAGACCGTTCTGGGCCTCGGCGGCCTCGAGGCTCACGAGGGCCGCGTCCGTTCCCACCACCGAGTCGACGTAGTAGAGAACCGTGCGGCCGGCGAACGGGCTGACCGGGGCGGGGCGGCACGAGGCGATGACGAGCGCCAAGATCAACAGTAGCGACAGCCGCAGCCACGCGGACACTTTTGACTTGCTGGAGTGGGTCATGCTGCGATTCTCCGCCAAGGCGTTGACGGAGTCAATGCGAGGGTGCGACCAGAGCCCCGATGTGATGATTCGTGCGCGCCTCATTCCTCGCGCTCCTCGTCGCGGCGAGACGGGATCTCGTCAGGATCCGAGCTCGACGCCAGGATCAGCGGCTCCAGGTCGACCACCAGCAGCAGGTCCTCGCACTCTGGGCACTCCACCTCCATGCCGATCACGGGCTCGGGCACCTCGACCACGCCGTCGCAGGTGGGACACACCGCTGCCAGGACGCTCTCGCCTTCGACGAATGCCGGCCAGTCGCTCATGCTGACGCCTCCTCCCGGGTGTCGCTACCTGACAGGCTAGCGGGTCAGGGTGAGGAGTTGCGAGGGTCGGCTGACCCTGTCAGAAGTGGTAGTTCACTCCTACCGCCACGCCGAAGGTCGGGATCTGCGCAGAGGAGCCGGCGCCGAGACCGATCGAGCCGCCAAGCGTGGCTTCCACGAACAAGCCAAGCGGCGCCAGCCCGAAGTCGACGAAGCGGAACTCGCCGCCCGCGAGGGCATGCAGGTCGAGCCACGCACCACCGTTGCCGAACTCGATGGCCGGTCCAGCCCCAACGTAGACGCTGAAAGGTCCCTCGGCCGCGACGTTGCCCATGGCGTCGACCCCGATGCCGACGCGGGCCGCGCCTCCTTGAGCGGTGATGCGACCGCTGATGCGCAGGTCGAACCCGTTGGCGAGCGCGTTCTTCATGCCGTAGTGCAGCGTGACCCCGAGCGGATAGCCGCTACGGATACCGGCCCAGTTTTGGGCGTTGGCAGCGCTGAAGACGGCGAGTACCACGATCGCGGCAGCGATCAGCGAGCGGCGCACGGCAAGTATCGTTATCACGTTGCCATGCTGTCAGACTTCTTGTTGGAGCGAAGCGAGGTGCCTTACTCGGCTAGGCCGGCGACCGCGTGCAGCGCTTGGCCTACGCTGCCTCGGCGGCTACCGCGACCTTGACCTGAGCCGTCGCCTCGGCGCCGAGCAGGTACCCGATCACATCGACGGCGCCGTACTCTCCGTCCTCGCCGAGCAGCGGCACGATGGCAGCGAGGTCGTCGCCGCTGGTCACCAGAGCAGGCTCCTCGATGCCGCGCTTGCGCGCCTGGCCCAGTCCCACATCGGCCATCAGGGCGTTGCACAGGCACTTGCGGCCGACGGTGTCGGCGATGTCTCCGCCCTTGCGGACGTAGTCGGCGACCGGCTCGGCGGCGCAGCGATAGCCGTACTTGCCGTCGTCCTGACGATAGACCTCGCGCAGGTAGCCGAGGTCGCAGACACGGCGGCGCTCCTGGTAGACGTCGTCCTCGGAGGCGGTGCCGGGCAGCGCCACGACCTTGAACGGGAAGCCGGTGGGCGAGGCGCGCGGATCGGTGCGCACCACGGCGCGGCCGGCCGCGATCAGGTCGATCACCGCCCGCTTCAGCTTCGCGGTGATCCCCGACTCCCGCGTGTAGGCAAAGAGGGTGCCGACCTGGATGCCGGCGGCACCGAGCGCCTGGGCTCGCTCGAGCCCTTCGGGAGAGCCGTAGCCGCCGGCCAGCCAGAACGGCAGGCCGAGCTCGCGCATCTTCGCCATATCGACCAGGTCACGCTCACCGTAGACGGGCTGACCACTGTCGTCGAAGACGTTCTTCTCGCGCGGTGGGGCGTTGTGCCCGCCGGCGGTCGGACCCTCGACGACGAAGCCCTGGATGGCGCCGGTCGACTTCTTCTGCAAGACGCTGGCCAGCGAGTGTGATGAGACGATCGGCAGGAAGTCGGGCCGCTTGAGGGCTGGGGCGCCCGCTGCTCCGAACGCGTCGGGATCGAAGACCATCGACTCGTTGGACGCGCTGCTGCCGCTGGACTCGGTGATGTCGAGTCTGAAAGAGGCAGGCTGGTGTTGGGAGAGCCGGTCCAACGCCCCAGGCACCTCGCGTGGGATGCCGGCGCCCATCAACACGTAGTCGACGCCTGCGAGCATGGCGCCGTAGAGCGCCGCGAGGTTCGGGAGCTGGATCTTGGTCAGCAGGTTGACGCCGACCTTACCGGCGTGTCCCTCCTTGGCGAGGAACACCTCGACGAACGCGCCCAACATCCCCAGCCCGTGGTGAACGTGGTTGTCGACGACGGTGGGCATCGGCGGGCGCAGGTAGGCCTTGCCCGGGGCTCGACCCTCGGGTCGGAAGTAGCGCTGCAGCGCCGCCTTGACGACCTCGGGGAACGGGAAGGCCGCCATGGCGCGGCGGATCACTCCGTCCGTGTCGCCATCCTGCAGGCGGCGGACGAGCACGTTGTCGATGCCGGTGGCCGAGACCACGCCGAGTTGCCCGAGCGAGGAGACGGCTCTGGCCAGGCGCCAGTTGGAGACGGCGACGCCCATGCCGCCTTGGATTATCGAGGCGAGTGTCAAGATACTGGCACCATACCCTCTACCTACCACCTTGCGGTGTCGGAGGCCTTACTCGCGGGGACAATGCCGTCATTGTCCTAGCGGTCGATGAGCAGCGGCAATGGGTCGACAGCGCGCCAAGCACAGAGGTCGTCGGCTTCACCGAGGTACATTCCTAGATGCAGATGGGTTGGGGTGCTGGCGGCGTTGCCCGAGTTCCCGACGAAACCTATCAGCGTTTCGACGTCCACGTACTGACCCTCGACCAATGTCTCAGGCACGCTGTCGAAGTGCGTATAGAAGTAGCGCACGCCGCCATCGCCCACCACCGTCACAGAGAGGCCCCCGAGGCTGAGGTCGTCGATGCGGTAGACGAAGCCGGGCGCGGCCGCCCTGACCGGCGTGCCGCGCGGAGCGAAGATGTCGATCCCGTCGTGAGGCCGATTGCCGCGGGACGCCCCGAAGGTCGCCGCCACGTCGGCGACCCGCACGCCTGCCACCGGCATCGCGAGCGCGCTGGGCGGCTGCGGGCCGACGCGTGCCAGGAACGCCGGCAGGAAGTCGCGGTAGCGGGCACGCATCGCGAAGCGCAGGCGCTCCGCCTCGCTGGCCGGAGTCGGCTGCGGGTCGCCGGCAGGGCAGGTGTAAGCGTGAAGCTCGGGCCGCAGGTCGGGCCAGGCGGGATCGGGCAGGCTCTGAGCGGCGGCCAGCGTCGAGCCGAAGGCCAGCGCCACGGCCGTCAGCCAGGTGCTACGAGCCGCCGCCATCGCCATCGCGGCTAGGACAACCCTTTGCTGGCGACTTCCGAGATCGCCGAGCGCGCCTCGACCAGGTCGTTGCCGAGGAACACGCCGCCGAGCTCGCTCGCCGCCTCCGGTGACTGCTCGAACGCGCGACCACCGAAGACGACCGGCACCTTGAGCGAGCGCAGCGGCCCGCTCTGCTCGCGCAGTCGCTCGATCGCGGCCGGCAACGATGCCGAGATGAGCACGGCGTCGGCCGCGGCCTCCTCGACCATCGCGGCCAGATCCTCGACCGGAGTCGCTTGACCGAGATAGACGACGTCCAGACCCTGCCTGCTCAGCATGATCGCCAGCACCAGCGCGCCGATCTCGTGGAACTCCCCTGGCGCGCACGCCACCAGCACCCGGCGGGCACCGGTGATGTGCGGCATCATCGACAGCAGGAGCCGCAGCCGGCCTTGGATGAACTGGCTGGCGAAGTGCTCGGTCGCCACACTCACCTCACCGGCGTGCCAGAGGTCGCCGATCTCGACCATCGCAGGGGTGATCACCTTCAGCAGGACGTCGTCGAAAGCATGGACGGAGTGGGCCTCGCTCAGCGTGCGCTCCGCCCGTGTCGCGTCGAGGGACCTGAGGGCGGCGCCGAGTTCGTCGGCGAACACCGCCAACGTCCGCCGGCCGCGCTCGTGAGGGATGGGCTCCCGCACGAGCTGGGCGGCCCGGGACGGAGGCACGCCCTTCGCGACGAACGCCTGCATCTGAAGGATGCTCGACACGTCAGCGTCGCTGAAGAGTCTGTAACCACCGTTAGAACGTTGTGGCTGTGGGAAGCCGTAGCGCCGTTCCCACTGACGCAGCGTGGCGGCAGGCACGCCGGTGCGCTCCTCGATCTCCTTGATGGTGTACTTGCCCGGCATCTCAGTTACCCGCTCTGCCGGACCCCAAGGCTGATCGCTTCTTGGACGGCATGCGCCCAAGGTTATTACGGGGGCGCGCAGCTGAGCCGGGCGCCCGATCGTCGACCGGCGGCCGCGACGCGTCGTGTCGAGCCAACCGCGAGGGCCACCACACCTTGCTTCCGAGGTCGTAGAACAGCCCCGGAACCAGCAGCGAGCGCACGATGAAGGTGTCGAGCAGCACGCCGAACGCGACGATGAAGGCCAGCTGCAGCATGAACATGATCGGGATCACGCCGAGTGCGGCGAAGGTTGCCGCCAGCACCACGCCGGCGGAGGTGATGACGTTGCCGGTGAGCTTCAGTCCGCGCAGCACGCCCTCGCGGGTGCCATGCGCGAGGCTCTCCTCGCGGATGCGGCTGGTGAGGAAGATGTTGTAGTCGATGCCAAGCGCGACCAGGAACACGAATCCGAACAGCGGCACGCTCGGGTCGGCACCGGGGAACTCGAACAGGTGGTTGAAGACCAGCGCCGCGATTCCCAGAGTCGTCAGGTACGAGATCACCGTGGTGGCGACAAGGAGTAGCGGGGCCAGCAGCGAGCGCAGCAGGAGGGCGAGCAGGACCGTGATCACCGCCAGGACCAAGGGGATGATCTTGAAGATGTCCGCGCGCGCGGTGTCGCGAGTGTCGAGGTCAGTGGCGGTGCCACCACCCACCAGCGCGGCGGCGTCGACCTCGGTCACGGCGGTGCGCAGGCTGCGCACGGTGGCGATGGCTTCCTCGCTGGCCTCGGCGTCGTCGAGCGTGGCTTGGATCTCGACCCAGTCACGTCCCAGGTAGGTGTACAGGAGTGGCGGTGCGTCAGGGTCGACCCGGCCCGGTATCAGCGAGGCGCTGACCGTCACGTTGGCGCTGGCGACCCCCGGGACTGCCTCCACCGCCGCCAGCAGGGCCTGGGCGTTCGCGGGCGTGCCGAGCACGATCGCGGGCGTGCCCCCGCCGGCCACGAAGTAGCGTTCGCGGACCTCTTCGCCGGCGCGAGCTTCCGAGTAGCCGAGCACGAAGTCGCTCTGCGGGACGCCGGTGGCGCGCAACTGCGGCACGAAGGCGGCGCCGACGACCAGTGCCACGAGGGTCGTCAGCCAGACGGTGCGGGGACGCTGGGCGACGAGCCTGGCGACGCTGGCCCAGAAGCCGCGGCCCTCGCCGTCGGTCGTTCCCGCCCGGGGGACGCTGGGGTAGAACACGCGGCGACCGCCCAGCGCGAGCATCGCCGGCAGGAAGGTCATGGCCGAGAACATCGCGAACACGATGCCCGAGGCCGCGACCGGGCCGACCGCCTTGTTCGAGTTGAGGTCGGAGAACAGCAGGCACAAGAGGCCGGCGATGACCGTCCCGCCCGAGGCCAGCACCGGCTCGATGGTCCCGCGCCAGGCCTTGCGCAGTGCGAGGCGCGGGTCTTCGGTCTCGCGCAGTTCCTGGCGGTAGCGCGAGACCATGAGGAGCGCGTAGTCGGTTGCCGCGCCGATGACGAGGATGAACAGGATGCCTTGCGCCTGGGCGTCGATGGTGATCCACCCGGCCTGGGCCATGTAGTAGACGGTGATAATCGCGGCGCCGAGAGCCGCGACCGAACTCAACAGCACGATGAACGGCAGCACCGGGCTGCGGTAGACGATCACGAGGATGATCAGCACCGCGATGACGGTCACGATCAGCAGCAACCCGTCGATGCCGGCGAAGGCGCCCGAGAGGTCGGCGACCAGCCCCGCGGGACCGGTGACGTAGCTCTCCACGCCGACCGGCGCCGTGCTCGTCACCTCCCGTATCGCGCTCACCGCATCGCGCGGATCGCCGTCCAAGACCACGAAGGCCTGGAGCGCGAACGGTTCGCCGGCGGCATTGGCGTCACTCGACGGCAGCAGAGGCGAGGCCTGTGCCACGCCTTCGAGCCCTCTGAGCTCGGCGAACTGGGCGTCGATGGCGGCGCGTTCCTCGGCCGAGATGCCATCGGCGCCGTGGTAGAGGAGGATCGCGGGCGGGTTGGACTCCGAGGCCGATGCCGCCCGGATCTCGGCGACCCGGGTCGACTCGGCGCTGGCCGGCAGGAAGCCGGTTCCTGATTGTTCGACGACCTCGGCTAACCGCCCGAAGTACGGGCCACCCACACCCGAGACGGCCAGCCAGCCAAGGATGATGACAAGCGGAAGGACGAAACGGGTCGGGCGCATGCGGCTACCTCGTCAGCTGTTCTCGCGGATCAGGCGCGGTTGTCAGGCTTGCCGGCGAAGGCGGTCGGGAGCAGCGCCAGGCCTGCCAGGCCGACCAGGATGTAGATGATCGAGGACAGGGCGTTCTTCTCTCCGAACGAGTTGCCGGTGATGGCGGCGACGAGATCGAAGGAGAAGAGGCCTACCAGCAGCCAGTTGAGAGCTCCGACGATGACCAGGATTAGCGCGATTCTGTTGAGAGTACCCATGGTGTGCTTCCTTTCATGATGCCCCTTGGCTTGTCCAAGGTGTGAACAGTGTACGACTTCGTCTAAGGTTTGTCTAGTGGGTGCACGTGCCCGCCCGGCAGTCGCCCTAATGGGGCCACGACACCCGTCCCTCACGCGAACTCGCGGACGGATCTCGGCTGCTCGGAAGGACTGTCAGCGCAGAGGGATCCCGGCCTTGGGCATCCGGGCTTCGATGAACCTCACCAGCGTCGCTGAGATCAGCGTCATGACGAGGAACATGGCGCCGACCATCGTCAGCGGAATGAAGTAGCGGAAGGTGCGGTCGCCGATGATGGTGGCGACGTTGAGCATCTCCATGACCGTGACCGCCGAGAGGATCGCTGTGTCCTTGAGCATCGACACCAGGTAGTTGCCGAGCGCCGGGACGATGCGAGGGATCGCTTGCGGGATGATCACGTCGCGGTAGGTGAGCCACGCAGGCATGTTGAGGGCGGTCGCGCCCTCCCATTGGCCGCCCTCGACCGCTTCGATGCCCGCGCGGTAGACCTCGGCCGTGTAACCGGAGTACTGCAACCCGAGCGCGATCGCGCCGGTGAGGAACGCCGGGAACACGATGCCGAAGTCTGGCAACACGAAGTACAGGAAGTAGAGCTGGACCAGCAGCGGCGTGTTGCGAACGAACTCGAGGAAGAACGCCACCGGCCACGAGACGATCTTGAGCCGCACCATCCGCAGCAGCGCCAGAACCAGACCGAGGACGATGGCGATGACGAACCCGAGCGCGGTAGCCTGCACCGTTATCCAGAGGCCGCGCAGGAGTATGGGGAAGATCGAGACCGCGAAGTTGAGGTCGCTACTGGTGTCCCACGGGATCCCGAAGAGCATCAGCCGTGCGCCCTCTCATGCGCGACGCCGACCTTGAACGCCAACCACTTCTCGAGGCGGCGCATCGCCAGGATCATCACCATCGCGAGCAGGAAGTAGATGACGAGCGTCGCGGTGAACGCCGGCACCGACTCGTGGGTGAGGTTCCGCACGGTCTGGGCCGCGAACGTCAGGTCGGTCAGGGTGATTAGAGAGACGAGCGCAGTGTCCTTGAGGTTCTGCACGACCAGGTTCCCGAAGGGCGGCATCATCTCGACCAGCGCCTGCGGCAGCACTACGTTCCAGAGGGTGTGACGTCTGGTGAAGTTGACGGCCGTGGCGGCCTCGTACTGACCGGCCGGGACCGCCTGGATGGCGCCGCGCACGACCTCTGCGCCGTAAGCGCCGATGTTGAGGGAGAGTGCGGCGATGCCGGCGACGTAGACGGGCAGGGTGAGGCCGATCAGCGGCAGCGCGAAGTAGAGCCAGAACATCTGGACGAGCAGCGACGTGCCGCGGAACACCTCGATGTAGACGATCGAGATACCCCGGATGAGCCAGTTCTGCGAGAGCTTTCCGATACCAGCTGCGAAAGATAGGATCCCGCCCAGAAGCGTGGACGCCAGGGCGAGTTGGATGGTGACGACCGTGCCCCTCAAGAGAGGGGTCAACAACGCCTGCAGGTCCTCCATTCACACCTCCCGGGGCGTGACGAACTCGAATGGCTAGCGAAGACAGGGCCCGCGGGCCCGCCTGGAGTGGCGGACCCGTGGACGTCGGTTCGTTACGGCGTGCAGAGCTCCGCGGTCGAGGTGCCCAACGCGGCGCCGATGTCCTGCTCGGTGAGCCCGTGGCTCATCAGGATGTCCCGGTACTCCTGCGTGCCATGGAACTCAGCGAGCGCCTCGTTGAAGGCGTCGAGGAACTCCTGGCTGTTCTGGCTGAAGGTGAACGCACCGTAGGAACGGACCGTCTCGCCACCGATCACGGGATCGACGAAGTTGGCCGCGCCTTCGACCCGCGGGTTGGCGTCAGCCAGACCTGCCACGGTGAGCCCGGTCGCCGCGTAGGCGTCGATGCGGCCGGCGGTCAACGCCGAAGGGGCGTCGGCGTTGGCAGCCAACGGCACGATCTGGTTCTCGTTGAGCCCGTAGGCCTGAGCGAAGTCGAGCTGGTCCGCGCCGGAGACTATGCCCATGCGCAGGCTCGGGTTGGCCACGAAGTCGTCGTAGGAGTGGATGTCCAGCGGGTTGCCCGCCAGGACGAGGAAGCCCTCGCCGTAGCTCGAGTTGATCTTCGAGAACGACACCTGCTCGCAGCGCGCGGGCAGTACTGCCTGACTGGCGGCCACCAGGTCGAAGCGGTTGGCGATCAAGCCGGGGATGAGCGAACCGAACTCGGTGACAGTCCACCTGACGTTGGTGATGCCCATGTTGGCTAGGACCGCGGTGGCGACCTCAGGAGCGATGCCGTAAGCCTGGCCGCCGTCGACCCAGCCGTAGGGGATCTCGTTGGCGGTTGCGATGTGGATGCCGTTCTGCTGGAAGCGCTCGACTGCCGACTGTGCGAAGCCGACGCCGGCAAGGGCGATCAGCCCGATGAGCAATAGCCGGGTTGCGTTCGAGGGTTTCACGTGTTGTACCTCCTTGTGCCTAAGACGGGGCGCGACGCCGATCGCCGCGCGCGTTGCCACACGGCCTATCCGGGTGGGGACGGGCCGGTGAGACGTTGGCCGGCAGGCCGTTCGGGAGCGGCAGCTTCGCGCATGTCTTCCTCCTCTCGGTCGGTTCAGGCGATCTGGACGGGTTGGCTAGCGTAGGCGCCGCAGCTGAGCTAATGGCTCAGGACAGCGCTCAGGAACTCCTTGGTCCTGGGGTTCTCGGGTTCCGAGAAGATCTTCTCCGGAGGGCCCTCCTCCGCGACCCTGCCGCCGTCGAAGAAGATCACCCGGTCGGCGACGTCGCGCGCGAAGCGCATCTCGTGAGTGACGATCAGCATCGTCATCTGGGTCTCGTGCGCCAACCGCCTGAGGATGCTGAGCACTTCGCCCACGAGCTCGGGGTCGAGGGCGCTGGTGACCTCGTCGAAGAGCATCACCTTCGGTTCCATCGCGAGGGCGCGGGCGATCGCAACGCGCTGCTTCTGGCCTCCCGAGAGCTGGCCGGGGAACTGGTCGAGCTTGTCGCCCAACCCCACCCTGTCGAGAAGCTCGCGGCCGAGCTCGATCGCGTCACGCTTCGACATCCCACGCACGTGGATGGGCGCCTCGGTCACGTTCCTGAGCACGTTCATGTTCGGGAACAGGTTGAAGTGCTGGAAGACCATGCCGATGTCGCTGCGCACTCTGTGGAGGTGTCTGGCGTTCGCCGGCACCTCTTGGCCGTTGACGACCCGGTGCCACAAAGGGTTGCCGTCCACGAAAACGCGGCCGCGATCGGGCTCCACCAGAGTCATCAGCACGCGCAAGATGGTGGTCTTGCCGGAGCCGCTGGGCCCGATGATCGCGACCTTCTCGTTCTCGGCGGCCTGGAAGTCCAGGTCGTCGAGCACCACGAGATCACCGTAGGCCTTGCGCACCTTCTCGAAGCGCACCATCGGCTTGCCGTTCGCTGCGGTGGCCGCGTGCTGCTCGGTGGACCGGTCACTGACGTTTGGAGGTGATGGCTCGGTCACGCTGCTCCCCTCCGGAGTCCGGTAGGAACGAGCGCTGAGGCGCTCGGTCCTGGGCGAAATCTCTTTGCGCTCGACGAGGGCGGAATAACGGCCGCCCGCGCCGCGCTCGGTCGTTCAGATGGGCACCGTCTGGTGCCGCGCGGCGGCGTAGGCGAGTGCCTGACTCAGGTCTTCGATGAGGTCGCCGGCGTCCTCGATCCCGGCCGAGTAGCGCACCAGGGTCTCCGGGATGCCCATCGCGCTGCGCTCCTGTTCCGACAGCTCGACGTGGCTGCCGGTGCGTGGGGGCGCCACGGTGGTCTCGACGGCGCCCAGGTTGGCGGCCCGATGCGCGAAGCGCAAGCGCGGCAGCATGGCCTTCACCGCCTCGAAGTCGCTTTTCAGTTGGAAGGACAACATGCCGCCGAAGCCGCGCATCTGGCGCCTGGCGACGTCGTGGTTCGGGTGGCTCTCCAAGCCCGGGTAGAAGACGCGCTCGACGAAAGCGTGCGAGTCGAGGAAGCGCGCCACCTTCATCGCCGTCTCGTTCTGCCGCTCGACTCTCAGCGCGAGCGTCTTCATGCCGCGCAGCAGCATGTAGGCGGCCTCCGGGTGCAGCGTCGCGCCGTTCACTTCGCGGTAGCGAAAGACGCGCTCCACCAACTCGCGCGAGCCGCAGAGGGCGCCTCCGAGCGCGTCGGCGTGGCCGCCGAGGTATTTGGTGGCGCTGTGAACGACGAGGTCGGCGCCCAGCGCCAACGGGTTCTGATTGATGGGGGTGGCGAAGGTGTTGTCGACCACCACCACGGCGCCCTGGGCCTTGGCGCGACCGGCCAGCAACTCGATGTCCAGGACCTTGCAGGTCGGGTTGGTGGGCGTTTCGAGATAGACGACCTGACAGCCGGCGTCGATCTCCGCCAGTATCTGAGCGGTGTCCTCGGTGTCGCACAACGCAGCTTCGATCCCGAAGCGGGGAACGTAGTCGAGGAACAGCCGGTTGGTTCCGCCGTAGGTGTCCTTGACGGAGACGACCCGGTCGCCCGGCTTGAGGAGTGAGAACAGCGTCGCGCTGATCGCCGCCATGCCGGTCGCGAAGCTGGTGGCGGCCTCGGCGTTCTCGAGCAACCGGATCTTCTCCTCGAAGACGGCAGTCGTGGGGTTCGTGTTGCGACCGTAGATGTGACCCTCGGCGTTGCCGAGCGCCACGTCGCGCCAATGGTCGAGATCGTCGTAGCCGAAGGCGACGCTGTTGACGACGGGGACCTGCGTGGCGCCGGCGATCAGCTCGGACTCCTCGCCCCCCCAGATGGCCAGCGTCGCGGGCTTCGTTGCGCTGCCCTTCATCTGTTTCCTCCTCTAGCGCCGTTCGGGGACGGCGCAGGGTGGGCGCTCGTCGGTCCTTCGAGATCGAAGTCCCCGAGGTACGCGTTGATGCGCCGTATGCAGCCGATCATGTGCTGGCGGCGTGTTGCGGCCAAGGCCGGCATGTCGCCACGCTCGAGCGCGTCGGCCGCCCTGGCTATCTCGTCGGAGACGAACTCGACCTCTTCGCGCCAGTCGAGCTCCGGCAGCACTTGCAGCCACACCCTGGCGGTGAGATAGAAGAGCCGGTCGGCGATCTCTCGCAGGGGCTGGTTGCCGATGGCGCGCGTCACGGCCTCGTTGAAGCGCAGGTAGGCTTTCGCCAGCCCCCTGGGCGAGCCGCCTTCCGACATGGCGAGGACCTCGCGGTCGAGGTCGCGCAGCGCGGCCACCTCGTCAGGCGAGACCCAGTTGGCGCGCAGTTCGGCGATCACGTCGATCAACTTCAGCCTGAGGTCGTAGACCTGCTTGAGGTAGACCATGTCGATGGGCGAGATCACCGTGCCGACGCCGCGTTCGACGGTGACGAGGCCATCGAACTCGAGCCGCTGAAGCGCCTGCCGAATCGGAGTGCGGCTGACGGCGAACTCCTTCGCCAGCCGGTTCTCCGAGAGCAGGCTGCCGGGTCCGTAGTCCATCAGGGCGACGCGTTCGCGAAGGGCCCGGTATATGGACTGGACATCTTTGGCTTCCGGCATGCTGCCTTTCCGAAATGAACGATGCTCCTGGGCGGGTGACGCGGCGGCGCGATTGACCGGCACGCCCAGTAAGACTAGAATGCAGCTCGTACGCTAGTTGTATACAAGCTGCCGATTCTCTTGGAGTGTAAGGGCGCGCCCGTGTCATGTCAACCGCGCGCTGAGCCAACTCCGTTGCAGCTGCCCCCAGGGAGACGCGATGCGCGACCACGACCAACTACCGTTCCCGATGTACGAGTACGAGAGCCGGTTGGCCGCCCTGAGGGAGCGCATGGAGGCCATGGGCGTGTTCGC
Organism: uncultured bacterium; assembly: GCA_964398985.1. Classification (GTDB taxonomy): domain Bacteria; phylum Deinococcota; class Deinococci; order Deinococcales; family Trueperaceae; genus CAYMRL01. Next base: position 182,249 of record CAYNOS010000001.1, on the reverse strand, counting down.
GATGCTGACGACCACGCCCGAGAACATCACCTACCTGACGGGATTCGAGTCGCCCGGACACTACTGGTGGCAGGGAGTGATCGTGCCGCTCTACGGCGAGCCGACCGCGCTCTCGCGTCTGCTGGAGGTGAGCGGGGTCGACGCACTCAGTTGGGTCGAGCCGGAGCACAACGTCGCCTACTGGGACTCGGAAGACCCGATGGAGAAGCTCGCGACGTTGCTGACCTCGATGGGCATGGACAGGGGGCGCATCGGGTTCGAGCGCGACTGCTGGTTCTTCACGGCCGCCCAGCAGGATAGGCTCTTCGCGCTCATGCGGGATGTCGAGTGGGTGGACTGCTCTTGGCTGGTGGAGCAGGGGCGCGTGGTGAAGTCAGAGCTCGAGATCGAGCGCATCAACGAAGCCGCCCGCTCGACGGAGGCCGGCATGCGGGCGGGCATCGACGCCGTACGCGCTGACGCCAGCGAGGACGACGTCGCCGCCGAACTGTTCGGGGCGATGATCCGCGCCGGCAGCGAGTGGCCGTCGATCGTGCCCTTCGTGTCCTCGGGAGAGCGCGGCGCGATCGGCCACGCCACCTGGCGGCACCGCAAGCTGTGCGTCGGCGACTCGGTGTTCCTGGAGGCCGCCGGTTGTCGCAGCCGCTATCACGCGCCGATGATGCGAACGGTCATGATCGGCGAGCCCGATGAGGCGATGCTGCAGGCGTTCACCGCCGTGCAAGCCGCTTTCGACGCCGCCGTCGACGCCATCAAGCCCGGGGCGATAGCCGGGGACGTCGACCAGGTCGCGCGTCAAGTGATCGCCGAATCGGGCTTCGGGGGCACACAAGCGTCGCGCGTCGCCTACTCGGTCGGGATCGCGGTGCCGCCCGATTGGGGCGAGGGCCACATCCTCAGCATGAAGCCGGGCGAGACGCGCGCGCTCGCGGAGAACATGACGTTCCACCTGCTGCCGTGGGTGCAGCTCCCAGGTTTCGGCGCTATGGGATGCACCGAAACGGTCAGAGTCACCGCGACCGGCTGCGAGCGGATCACCCGGTTCCCGCGCGAGTTGTTCGTCGCCTGAGCGTGTGGTGAGCGCCCGCGAGGACTAAGCTAGCGCAGTGTCGAGCATTCGCGCCATCCAGGTGAGTGGCCTGGCCCTCACCGTGCTGCTGTTCATCACCCACTTCACCAACGACTTCTTCTCGGGGACCTTGGCCGCTCTACTGCCAACCTTCCAGCAACGCTTCGGCGCCGGCGAGGTCCTGCTGGCCCTGTTCGTGGCCACCTTGTCGTTCAGCTCCTCGGTGCTGCAGCCGCTGTTCGGGGCGGTCGCCGACAGGTTCGGTCGGCGCGTGGTGGCTGCGGCGGGCGTGATCGCCAGCTCGGCGGTGCTCTCGAGCATGGCCGCGGCCCCTTCGCCGTGGTTGCTGATTCCGCTGCTCCTGATCGGGGGGCTCGGCTCGGCGGCTTTCCACCCGGCGGGCACCAGCCTCGCCCGCTCGGCGGCGGCCAAGAAGGGCGGCCTCGCGCTCGGCCTCTTCAGTGCCGGCGGAACGATGGGCATGAGCGCCGGCCCACTGGTGATCGGCGTTTTCATCATCCAGGGCTGGCTGGCGTGGACGCCGCTGCTGATGATCCCTGGTGTCATCTGCGGCTTGCTGGTGTACTTCCTGGTGCCGGCCCAGCCGCGCGTGCAGGATGCACCGCGAAGCAAGGTGTTCGACGTCGAGTTGTTCAAGGGGCCGGTTGGACGGCTGTGTCTCGCCGGCATCCTGCGCTCGATGGCATGGACCGCTGTCATGAACGGGGTGCCGCTGTGGCTCGTCAACGTCCGCGGGCTGCAGCCCACCGATGCCACGCTGTTCTGGACGCTGACGACGTTCTCGTTCTTCGGCGCGCTCGGCGGGATCGCCGCGGGGCTCGTGGAGCACCGCTTCACACGCGTCCAGCTGGTGACCGGGACCATGCTCCTGGCGATGGTGCCGTTGTACTCGCTGTTCCTGGTGCAGCCGGGCTCGGTCTGGTACTTCGTACTGGTGGCCGCAGCGGGCGCGCTGGTCAACGGCGGGCTGCCGATCATGGTGGTCGCCGCTCAGGACATGGCGCCGCACGCCGTTGCCACCGCGTCAGGGATGATGATGGGCCTCACCTGGGGAACTGCCGGCGTGCTCTACCTCGGTATCGGCGCCCTGCAGGAGACGATCGGCATGAGCGCCGCGATGATCGTCTCGATCCTGGCGCTGTTGCCGGGAGCCCTGATCGCTCAGCGCGTGCTCGGCGAGAGGAGAGCGACCGTCGCCTCCTTGCCCACGAACGCTCCGTAAGCCACGGCCGCGCGCTCGAGTCTCGAGACGTCTTCGCGAGACAGCGGCCGCTTGAGATCGAAGGTCAGCGTCAGGCCGTCCCCGCGTCGGTCCGAGCGCCAGCGGCCGACCAGGGCGTCGCCCTCCAGCACCACGTGCATCATCTTCGTGTACCCGATCGGGAGCACCGGCCCGAACTCGCCGTCAGGGTCCAGCAGCGAGCGCGTCTCGGCGTACCCGACGAACAGCTCGTCGAACACCTGCAGCAGCTCGAATCCCTCCTCGGACGGCCCGTCGCCATCCGGCGGGTCTGCGGCGAGCCACAGGTACTCGGTGTCGCCGACGCGCTCGCTGACGACGGCCTCTCCGAGCGCTGCGACGCCCCGGCGCAGCTGGTCGAGCGTGAGGGTCGACCACCACCTCAGGTCCTTCAACGTCGCCGGTGCGTGACCGACGAGGTAACGCCTGACCAGCTCGCTCGTCGCTTCCTCCTCGGACAGCGCCGCGGTCGGCGCCAGCCGTTCCTCGACCAAGGCGTAGGTGTGTTGGCGGCCGCCTGGCCCGGCGCCTCCGCGCTTCTCACGGACCGGCCCCGAGCACACGACCGACGTCAGTTCCAGGTCGAACATCGCGGCCGCCAGCCGCTGCCCCGAGACGTCTACCCCGGCAGCCTGCAGCTCGCTTCTGAGCTCGTCTCTGGTCAGCGCTCCGCTCTTCGCAAGCGCCCTTTCGACCACGCGCCGGGTGGTCGCCAGGAACTCCTCGTCGGCGCCGTGGTTTCGGTACCAGCCTGCGCTCAAACGCCTCACCCGCGGACCGGTCAGGGCCTGCAGCCAGCGCAGATCCTCACCGCGAACGTAGTGCCAGGTCGGCCTCAGGAGGTGGGTCCGGATCACCGCCCCGCTGTCCAGCGCTGCAAGCATCGCCGAGTCGTCGGGACGAGCGGTGCGCTGAGCGACCGACCACCTGGCGAACTGGTGCTCTTGGGACTGAATCGCCAGCATGCGGCCGACGGCGTCGGAATGGCTGGTGGCTCGCCTGGGTCCCAGCAGCGCGCTGCGCACTCTCGCGGCAGCCAGGACCCGGGCTGTCCCGTTCACTCGGCAGCCCGCGTCGCGTAGCCGGCCAACGGATCCTCGCCCGCGAACGCCAGCAAGCGCGAGGCCAGGCGCCTGGCTTCGTCGACGAGCGCCTCGGGCCCTTCGATCCGAACCCCGAAGCGAACCTTGAGCAGCTGCATGACGACCCAGCTGAGGCTGCGCTGGTTGGCCCGCACCGTCAGCCTGACGCCGGCCGCCACCGGCTCGAGCAGCATCGTGGTCAACGAGATCTCGCGGCTGGCGGTCTGGATATCGGTGCCGAGGAGCGCACGGCACACGATGTCGCCCTGTCCGGGGGCCATGGCGATGGCGGCTCCGACGAAGCGGTACGCGTCGAACTCCACCGGCCTCGCGAAGGTCTCGCCGGTGGGCCTCAACCAGCGGATGCGGTCGACCCTGAACGTGCGCAGGTCCTGCCTGAGGTGGCAGTAGCCGACGAAGTACCACGGCCCGAACTTGGCCAGACCGTACGGATCGACCGCACGTTCCGTCAGCGAGTCCTCGCTGCGGTAGCCGATCTCGAGCCTGGTGCCACGATGCACGGCCTCCGCCAAGGCGATCACGTGCTGGCTCGGTGCCGGGACCGCCCGCTCGGGCTCGTCGAACCCTGGCGCCAGCGCCTCCTGCAGGGCCTGGACGCGTTGCCTGGTGTTGGGCGAGAGGACCGTCTCGAGCCTTTCCAGGGCCCGGCCGGCGGCCCGCGCCAACGTCTCGTCGCCGCTGGCGCCGGCCGCCTTTAGCCCGACGACCAGCGCCAGGATCTCGTCGTCGGTGAAGCGCACGGCCGGCAGCAACGAGCCAGACGGCAGGCTGACGCCGCCGTTGCGACCAGGTTTGGTCTCTACCGGCAGGTCGAGGTCCATGAGGCGCTCGAGGTCGCGCCTGACGGTTCGCTCCGAGACGCCGAGGGCTTGGGCCAACTCCGCGGCGGTCTTTTGGCCGCGACCCTGCAGTTCGTCGACGAGGTCGAAAAGCCGCTTGGGGAGCGCGCTGCTCATGACAGAGAGGTTAGCGCGAAAGCGTCCAACTATTGTCCGCTTTTGGGACTAGGCTTCGGTCGTTGGACGCCGCGCCCACAGGAAGAGGGCGCATGGGAAGAAGGAGAGCATGGACGCGAACACCTTCATCTACAGCGATCTGCTCGTGAAGAGCAGGCAGCGGTCACTCATTCAGGAAGCCAGGCGGCACGCGCTGCTCAAGCAGGCCAAGGAGAGCGCACGCCTCCCGCAGCCACGGCGCAGCGTGGCGGCAGCGGCAAGCCCACGGCGGCCCAGGAGGACTTGGCCGTTAGGCCGCCGCGATCACTCCGGTCCACGCGGGTCAGAGAAGCCGACTCGCGGCGTCGGTGGGACGCGCTGACGTGGCCGTTCCCAGCGCGACCGCGCTCGCAAGACTCCGGTGAAGCCCGAGTACCCTGGTGTCATGGCTGACGATCTCGAGACCTTCTACACCCTCGTCAGGCGCACCAGATCCGGCGTCCTCGACTGGCTCGAGAGCCTGCCGGCTGGCGTCCTCAACGCGTCGCGCGACGACTTCGCCTACGGCAGCCTCAGCGGGATCTACTCGCACATCGCGTCCTGCTACCTGGTGTGGCTGGCGCGAGGCGGGGTCGGGGAGGCGCCGGGCACGATACAGGCGAGGTCGGCAGCCGAGCTGCGCGCCGTGTTCACCAGCGTGGATGAGGCAGTGGCTCGTGCGCTGGCGACGTTCACTGCCTGGGACGAGCCCTTCGTGTGGCGGCACTCGAGCGGGTTCCAGGAGACGCTGACGCGCCGCTGGCTGATCCTGCACCCGATCACCCACGAGTTCCACCACAAGGGCCAAGCCCTGGCTCTCGCGAGGGTCCTTGGCCATCCGCATCCCGGCGACCCGGACACCGATCTGGTGACTCCCGCAGCCTGAAGGCCAGCCGTTCGCCACTCCTTGGTACAGCGACGAACCTAAGCCAAGAACCGCGAAGCCTCCTCGGGGGTCGGCACCCGGCAAGCGTCTTCGCGTCCGAACCAGCGGTACCGGCGTGCGGCCACGAACTCGTAGACAGGGTCGCGCACGAAGGCCGGTACCGCCCGGAAGACGCTGACCAGGGGCCACAATCCATGCAGGTGCCGAGCGATCCGCAGCGCGGCCGTCGAGCGGTCGTAGAGCCGGCCGTTCTCGATCAGGTACAGGGTCCCGGGATCCGCGTCGGGCAGCGAGACTCCGAACTCCGCGAGCAGCTGTCGCGCGGTGTCGGACTGCAGCGACGCGAAGCACACGTGGGCCTGCGGATCGCGGTCGACGATGAACCTCACGGCACCGTTGCAGAGGTTGCAGACGCCGTCGAACAGCACGATCGGTCCGGTGACATCGAACATCGGCGGCCTAGCGCTCAGCGGCTCGCGGGACGCGGTAACTGAGCTGCGCGAACGGGCCCACGCGCTGCACCTCGAGCAGCTGCAGCGGTGGCTGGGCTATCAGCCTCGGTAGCAGCGGTTTGCCCGCACCCAGAGTCACCGGGGCGATGGTCGCGAACACCTCGTCGAGCAGCCCGTGGTCGAAGAACTGGCCCACCAACCCGCCGCCGCCCACCAGCCACAGGTCCTTGCCGCCTGCGGCCCTCGCCATCTCCTGGTAGTGCTGCCTGACGTCGCCCTGGACGAAGCGCACGTCACCGTCGACCGGGCGTTCCAGGTCGGTCGAGCTGAACACCCAGCTCGGCTGAGTGTAGACCCAGGGGAACGGAGCGTCGTCGCCCTTGACCGCCCGGTGGTGGTTCAAGAGCCACAGGTAGGTCGACTTGCCCATCGCAACCGCGCCGATCCGCGCGATGAAGTCCGGGTACCCGGGGTCCTCCTCGCCGAACTGCATGAGCCAAGCGAGCGAGTCCTCGGGCGTCGCGATGAAGCCATCGAGGCTGGTGGCCGTGTAATAGACAGTCTTCAAAGCGCACCTCCGGCTGCCGAACGCTGCTCGGCATCACGATACTCACGTCGGCCCTCTCTAGGGTCTGGACATGGCACATCACCTCACGGGCAAGAAGGTCGCGTTCCTGGTGGCCGCCAAGGGCACCGACGACTCCGAGCTGAGAGAGCCGCTGCGCGCGGTCCAGGAAGCGGGCGGCGAGACCGTGCTGCTGGGACAGAAGGTAGGCAGGGTCAAGACCAAGTCCGGCGACGACCTGGCCGCCGGCGAGTTCGACGTCAGGCACACCTTCTCCGACTTCAGCAGCCGGGATTTCGACGCGCTGGTGATCCCGGGCGGCACGATCGGCTCTGACAAGCTGCGCGCCGACGAGGACGCTGTCGCGTTCGTGAAAGGCTTCTTCGCCGAGGGCAAGCCGGTGGCTGCCATCTGCCACGCCCCCTGGGTGCTGGTCGAGGCCGGCGTCCTCGAGGGTCGCAAGCTGACCTCCTACCACAGCCTCAAAACCGACGTCCGCAACGCCGGCGGCAAGTGGGTCGACGAGGAGGTCGTCGTCGACCGCGGTCTCGTCACCAGCCGCGGCCCGGACGACCTGCCGGCGTTCAACCGCAAGCTGCTCGAGGAGATCGCGGAGGGCGTCCACGCCGGGCAGAGCACCTGACAGGCGGCCCGCTCACCAGGCTGCGGCCGCAGGCGGCGAAGCAGCGCCTACTACCGTCTCCTGAAGTCGCGTCGGGGAGAATGATAGTGAGATGGTGAAGCGGATCGCGCGGTCCCTCACGCCTCCTATCCTGTGGGATGCGGTGGCAGGCATCCTCCACCGACCGGGACCCAAGGCGACTCGTGACAACTGGCTGCAGGTTCATCCGGAGGTCGTTGCCGGGGACCGGCTGTCGCCGCTGGTGAACAAGTACCTGGTCGGCGACCCCGTGTTCGCCGTGCCGGTGGATAGGCTCCGCTATCCGGGTGGCATCCCTTATCGACCCGAGACCCACCACTTCCTGATGTACTACCGTTCCGGCATCGAAGCGCTGAGGGAGTACTACCGCGCTCATCAGCCGACGAACGTCTTGCAGCGCCATTTCCTGCCCTCTCCCGCTGGCAAGGATGTTCCCGATGGGTGGGCGCCATGGCTCGCCTGTCAGTTCGACCTGGACTTGGAGGGCGAGTGCGGGCTGGGGCTGGAGCACGGCGAACAGAGCCACGGGCCGGTGTCCGAGCAGAAGCTGCGCTTGGAGGCTCGCCGGCTCGATGCGGTGCTGGCGTCGATCTCCCAGCGGGGCCTGCAGTACGAGTCAGGGAGGCTTCCGAGAGGCGACTTCTTGCTCGGCGACGACGGCGAGTGGGCTGCGGTCGTCCGCGAAGGCTTCCATCGGGTCGCGGCCCTGGTGCATCTTGGGTTCACCACGGTGCCGATGCGGTTCCACCCGAGCTACCCTCGAGTGGTCCCGCGAAGCGAGTCGCCATACTGGCCTATGGTCGTCGCGGGCAGTCTCACCGAAGATGAAGCGCTCGCCGTGTTCGACAGGTACGTTGCCAATCCCGTGGCCGCGCCTCCGGAGTCGTATGCCGGCCCCGTCACCTGACGCCTCGAGCCGCCTCGTCCCTCGCCTGCAATAACTCCGCCAGCGCTAGAGCCGCGGCCCCGCTCTCGCTGGGGGCGTTCAAGGTGACCGTGCGCTGGTCGTAGTCGCCGCCGGCGCTGGCGCTCGCGATCAGCGCGACCTCTCCGGCCGGCGATCGCCACAGGAAGGCGGCCGTCTGGCCTGTCGGCGCTCCCTTGGCGCTCAACTCGGCGAACACGCCGGCCTCTCCGGGTGACGGGAGCCCGGCATCGCGCAGGGTCTCGGCGACAGGTAGCCAGCCCGGATCGAGCTCGCTGACCAGCGCCATCACCGAGTCCCAGTCCGCCGCGTCCGACGCCTCCGTAACGGTAGCCGTGGGGGGCTCGGTGGCTGCGGGTAGCTCGAAGTTCGCCAGCGTGGGCTCGAGCCGGAGCCCCAGTTCCCCCAGTTCGGGCTGCGGGGCGTCGGGGAACGGGAGCCCGGCCACTCCCCCGAAAGCGACTTCGAAGGTTCCTGCCGCCTCGAGCGCCGGCAACAAGCTGCGCATCGCCCCTCTTTCGCGCTCGGAAGTGCTCAGCAGCAACCGGTCGCGGGCGCGGGTCATGGCCACGTAGAGCAGGCGCCTCAGCTCCTGGGCTTCGCGCCTCTGGCGGCGGCGGTGCAGCAGGCTGTGGAGAATGGGAGCGCTCGGCTCGCCGTCTTCGTCTTTGAACCTGACGCTGACTCCGCAGGCGGGATCGAATGCCACGTCGCCGGGGCCGTTGCCGCCGCCTTCGTAGCTGAGATCGGCCACCAGCACCACCGGCCACTCCAGGCCCTTGCTCTTGTGGATGGTCATCAGCGAGACCGCGTCGCGGGGATGCAGCGTCGGGCGAGGCACCTCGATGTCGGCGAGGCGCAGCTGGCGCAGTTGGCGGGTGACCGCGAACGCATCCAGCTGACCGGCTTCGAGCGCCCGTACCAGAGCCGCGAAACCGCGCCAGTCCGCGAGCCGCCTGCGCCCCCCTGGGAGGTTGGCGATGACCGCGCTGTAGCCCGCGAGCTCGTCGAGCTCTTGCAGCATGCGGCTGGGCAAGTGTCGCCAGCGGCGCGGCAGCAGCTCCGCCAACACGGCAGCTGCCCGCTGGAGGTGCGGACCGCCGTCCGTTTCGGCGCCGAGTCCGGCGCCGGCGAGCTCGGCCAACGCCGGCCACCACGCTTGGTCCTTGGCCAGCGAGCGCGCGAAGCGGTAGAGCGTCAGGTCGTCGATCGCGAAGAAGGGGCTGCGGAGCAGCGCAGCCAGGGCCAAATCGTCGCTTGGGTCGGCGAAGAACCGCAGTGCCGCGACACCGTCGCCCGCTGGGCGGGTGTCGAGGAGGTTGCCGCCGCCGGTATCGACGGCCGGGACCCCTAGCGCCGGCAGCACTTGCGCGTAGGTGTCGAACGAGGCGCGTCCGCGTGCCAGGATCGCGACGTCGCCGAACTCCACCGGCCGCCAGGCGCCGTCTTCGAACACCGGGTAGCGGTTGTCGACGAGCTCCCTGATGAGCTTGGCGATCTCGTACGCCTCGCACAGTTGCCTGGCGGCTCGGTTCATGCGGCCGGTGGCGACCAACGGATGGAACGTCAGGTGCGGCGCGGTAGCCTCTTCAGGCCGCCTGACGGCGCTCAAGGGCTGGTGGAGGTCGCCGAGCAGCCCGGCGAAGACGCCCTCGAGCGACTCCAGCAGGCTCGCGTGGGTCCTGAACGAGCGGCTCAACGTCACCTGCTCGCCGCCGCGCTCCTCGATGCTGCGGCGGTAGCGGCGGAAGACCTCGACGTCGGCGCCCCGGAAGCCGTAGATCGCCTGCTTTTCGTCACCGACGACGGTCATCTGGGCGGCGCCCTCGAGGTGATCGAGGATCCGCGCCTGGACGGGGTTGGTGTCTTGGAACTCGTCGACCAGCACCGCTCGCCAGCGCGCGGAGTAGTGCTGACGCACCTCTTCGTGCTCCAGCGCCTTCAGGGCGTGGCGCTCCAGGTCGGCGAAGTCGAGGGCCCGCTCGCGGCGCTTGGCCGCCTCGAGGTGATCGCGTGCGGCGTGAAACGCCAGCCTGATGCCAGGCAGCGCCGCCGCCAGCGCGTCGTCCGCCGGGCCCCAGCTGAGCAGCACCCGCCCGTCCTCGCAGGCTGTCTTGACCAGCCGCTTGACCGCCGCGAAGGCTGCCTTCGCTTCGGGCAGGGTGCCGTGGGGCCAGTTGCGCTGCTGTCCCGCGTTGGTCCGGAAGGAGTTGACGAGCTCGAGGGCCCTCTGGGCGTCGCGCGTCTCGAAGGCCGTCATGGCCTCCAGGCATGCCCGGCGCGCCGCCTCGCCCTTGTCGCCCTCGGCGCCGGCCACCGAGGCGAGCAGCGCCCGCAGCGTTGCCCACTCCGGGTCCCCGGTCACCTCGCCGAACGCCGCGTCCTGCTCGGCCGCCAGCAGTTCGCGCCAGCGCTCGGGACCGTGAACCAGCGCCTCCTCGGCGACCACCGGGTCGTCAAGCAGCGTTGCCAGCAGTCTTCTGAGCAGCGTCACGTGGAGGTGGGCGTGCACCGCCGCCGGCAGGGCCACGATGGCCTCCTCGAGCCTGGCGCTCTTCCAGATGGCGCGTTCGAGGTCGTCCAGCAACCGGAAGTCGGCGCTGACGCCGGCGCGTTCGGGATGCTCGCGGCAGATGCGGGCGGCGAGAGCGTGGATGGTGCTGATCTGCGCCGCTTCGAGCTCGACCAGCGCGCGGCGGTTCTCGCTGCGTCGGCTGCGCGCCAGCGCTCGGATCCGCGAGCGCAGCTCGGCGGCCGCCTTCTCCGTGAACGTGACGGCGACGACCTGCAGCGGCGAGAGCCCCTGGTCGAGGTGGTGCAGGTACCGATGGGCGAGCATCTTGGTCTTGCCGGTTCCGGCGCCCGCGACGACCGCCACCGAGCCCGGCGCCGATACCGCACGCGCCTGCTCGGGCGTGAGCTGCTCGGCCCCGCCGTCGGCTGGCCTGGCGGCTGGCTCGCTCACTCGACGATCTCCTCCGCGAGCGTCTCGGCCCGCGCCCGCGCCGCGTGCTTGCGACCGAGCCGCGGCCCACGCCGGCACAGGAGCTCGAACTCGCAGTAGGTGCAGGCCTTCTGCTCGAGGTCCGGCTCGACCGGGAAGCTGCCTTCCGAGAGGTGCGTTCTGACGCGCGCCACGAATGCCTCCAACTCGACGTCGTCGATGTCGGCCTCGCCGATGGTGGCGGCCCCGTTGAGCGAGTAGTAGCGGGCGCTCGCCACGCCCTCGTCCTTGAACAGCTGCGGCGCTGCGGCCTCCTGGTAGAGCGGCAGCTGCAGGTCGAGGACGGGGCGACCCGTGGTGTCCTTGGCGCCCAGTGGCCGGCTCTTGCCGAGCTTGTAGTCGGTCAGGATCAAGCCGTCCGCGGAGCGGTCGATGCGGTCGACCCGGCCGGTGACCTTGAGCCCCCGCCAGCTGGTCTGGAACTCCGACTCCCGCGCCACCACTGCAGCACCGTCGGAGAGGAAGTCAGGGGATCCGATGGCGCGCGCCAGCGTCTCCAGGTGAGCCGGGCGCTGAAGCGGCCAGGAGTCGGAGTCCGGGGTCTTCAGCTCCCTCTCGGCGTCGGCGAAAGCCCCCTCCAGGTGAGCGAGGGCCGCGCGGCGCAGCAGGGACCCAGCCGCGGCGGTCCCCACCTCCTCGGTCGCGTACCCCAGTGCGAGATCGAGGGCCCTGTGGAACAGCGAGCCCAGCCAGGTAGGGCTGACGTCCTCTTCCTTCTCGTCGGGCTCTCTCAGCCGCAGCAGCCGCTGGGCGAACCAGTGGAACGGGCACTGACCCAGCACCAGCAGCTGGCTGGCGCTGAAGGGCCGCCACGCCAGCCCGTACGCTTCGTCGGGCTCGGGGCCCAGCACTCCGTCGTAGCGGTCAGGCGCGGCGGAGCTCTCGCGCGCCAGCTCGATGCGCCAGGCACGGCGATCGTGGCGCTCGTCCGGCGCGGCGCCGGCCGCGGGTCCGCGCAACGTCGCGGTCAGCAGCTCGAGGTGCCCGGCGGTTGGCCGTGCCGGCGCCGGACGCGGCAGCAGCCCGAGAGCGGCGAAGTAGGGACTCGCGATCGCTTCGCGACCTTCGAGCATCGCCGGGTAGGTGATCGTGAAGCTCTCGGCGGCGGCGTGCAGCGTGGGCAGAAACGACAGGCTCTCGCGTTCGGCGGCGGCCAGCGCGTCTTCCAGCGGCAGCCCGGCCGCCTGCAGCGCCGTGCGCTGGTGGAAGTCGAGCACCGGGTCGTCTGCAACGGTTGCCGGGAGCACGCTCTCGGCGGCGCCCAGCACGAAGACGTGCCGGTAACCGGCGCCAGCGATCGCCAGCGGGCTGTGCAGCTCGACGCCCTGCGTCCAGGGCGAGTCGACGCTCACGCTGTACAGCTCGAGGGTCTCGTCGACGGCGGCCGCGAACTGGGCCCTGCTCCCAGCGTTCGCCGTGTCTCGCCCTCCGGCCCCAGGTGGACGGCGCAGCGCGGTGACCAGCTTGCGCCAGGCGCGCGACTCCAGCGGTTCGGCCCGGATGCGGGGCAGCGCACCGAGGGCGTCGAGCGTCTCCTCGAGCAACTGCAGGTAGTCGCGGTGAGCGGCCCGGTGCGGCCATGCGAGCACCGCGGCCTCGGCGAGGATGTCCCGCCACGCCCGCTGGCCCTCGGGGTGCCGCTCCCTCGCGCTTCGCCAACCCTCGGAGCCGAGCAGCCTGACGAACGGGTGCGAGAGCAGCCTGGCGGAGTCCTCGAAAGGCAGGTCCTGCGCCACCACCTTGGCGACCAACGAGACCAGGTCCCCGAGCTTCGTGCGGCTCAGCGGCACGCCGTAGGAGAGCTTGAGCGGCACGCGGTACTCGACGGCAACGGCGCTAAGCAGCGGGCCGTACGACCGCTCGTCGCGGGTGACCAGCACGACCTCGGACGCGGCAGCGCCGGAAGCCAGCAGTTCCTTGACCTGCCCGAGGACCAGCCGCACCTCGGCCTCCTGGTCGTCCGCGCTCCAGGCGGCGATTCGCGCATCGCCGGCGTTGGCTCGTGCGGGTCCGGTGGCGGCAGCCTGGTCCCCGCTGGCGGCTAGTCCGAAAGCCGCCGTGAAGCGGCGGCCGAGGGCCACCCCGAGCCCAGGACCTTCCGCCACGTGCTCCTGGAGATCCCAACCGCGCTGCTTCAGCCACTGAGCAGCGTCCGAGTTCGACTGGAAGCCCAGCGGCAGCACCAGCACGCTGCCGTTGGCGGCCCAGGCATCGACGAGCGCGAGCTCGTCCGCGCCGAGACGCGGGTAGCCGGCGACCAGCACCACCTCGCTCGCACCGTTGGGCGCGCCGGCGCGCCACAGCATCTCGGCCGGTTCGACGGCCTGGTACTCGGCCAGCTGCTCACGGTAGCGAGTGGCGACCTCCAGCAAGCGCAGCGAGCGCACCGGCAACTCGGGTGTCGCGGCCGCCAGTGCCGCCGCCACTCCAGGACGACCGAGCCCGGCGCGCAGCAGCTCCCGCACTGCGGGCGCGTAGGCTTTCGCCGTGCCTGACAGGTCGGCGGGCGCCAGCGTAGCGGCCAGCACTGCGCGCAATGCGGTCAGTTGGGTCTCGGGAGGCGCGGCCCAGACCCCCTCGCCATTGGCCAAGAGCCGGAGCGCCGCTTGTTGGAGTCCGGTGGCTCCCGCGCCCCAAGCGCCGATGTTGCGAGCGGCGCGCTCGTTCGGCGTCACCAGCCGCCGACCCGCCAAGCGCGAGCGAGCGACTGCGAGCGGGTCGTCGGTGAGGATCACCAGGCGGCCGGCATGGTCTCGATTGTCTGCCATCCAGCCTCCGGGCTCGCTGCGGTCGAACCGTCGCCGGCCCTCCCGGCCGGCGTGCGGACTGCGCGTGGTGTAGTGGAGACAGCGTAACAAGGGGGTGACGATGGTCAGGTTGCTGGTAGTCCTGTTGTTCATCGTGCTGCTGGCCTCGGGCATCTTGCGCTTCGCCGGGGGCCGTAGGGCGGCCGCTGCGCCGGCGTCGCGGGCGCCGGCGTTCCCGTACCGCCGACGCAAGACGCTGTTCACGCCGGCCGAGCGCTCGTTCCTGGGGGTTCTCGACCGCGAAGCACTGGGGCGTTACCGCGTGTTCGGGAAGGTGGCACTCGCCGACCTGGTGGAGGTATCGGGAGCGCCTTCGCGCTCCCATCGCTCTGCGGCTTTCAATCGCATCGCGCAGAAGCATGTCGACTTCGTGCTCTGCAGGCCCGATGATCTGGCCGTGGTAGCCGCCATCGAACTGAACGACGCCAGCCATGCGCACGGAGACCGCCAGGCCAGGGACGCATTCATCGCCGGGGCTTGCCGGGCGGCCGGGCTGCCGCTGCTGCGCTTCCCAGCCAAGGCGTCCTACACCACCGCCGAGGTGCGCGCGGCGCTGTTGACGTTGGAGGAACCGATCGAGGTAATGGGCCCGGACGGCGGCGGGTTCGGATGAACGAGGGAGGAGCACTCAACGATGAGCCCAGTGAGGCGACCTGAACCGACGGAAGCACCCGAGTACTACTTCTCCTACATCGGACTGGTGGAGAGCGGCGACGTTCGCGACACCATGTCGCGCCAACTGGCTGTCGCGGTGGCGCTGTTGGGGACCGTGTCCCCGGACAAGCAGCGCTACCGCTACGCACCTGAGAAGTGGGACGTGAGCGAGGTGATCTGCCACCTCACCGACACCGAGAGGGTGTTCACCGCCCGGGCGCACTGGTTCGCGCGCGGCTTCGAGGCCCCCTTGCCGGGCTTCGACCAGGACGCGGCGGTTCGCAGCGCACGCGTCGAGGATCGCGACTTCGCGGGCTTGGTGGCGGAGTTCGAGGCCGTCAGGCGGGCGTCGATCTCCCTGTATGCCGGGCTGCCGCAGGAGGCGTGGGCGCGCAGAGGCATGGCCAACGAAAGGGTCTTCTCGGTCAGGGCGTTGGCCCACGTCACGGTGGGTCACGTGGCACACCATCTGAAGATCCTCGGGGAGCGTTACCTGGGCGGGTGAGCCGGGCGCCAGGCGGCCGCCCAGCGACGCTCAGCCAACATGACCACTGTGTGGTCATCACATGGACACTTAGTGGTCACAAGTCTCGCTGCGGTCCCGCGTCGGCCTAGAGTAGTCAGGGAGGTCGTCCGTGAACCTGATCGCAGCGCCTGAGGACGAGCGCGTGGCCGAAGTGGCCGCCACAGCTGTCGCCATCGCCGATCTCCGCGACGCGGTCGATATGGTTGGCAACGCCGCGCTCCAGGGATTCGAAGCCGTGGTGTTGAGG
Organism: uncultured bacterium; assembly: GCA_964398985.1. Taxonomy (GTDB): domain Bacteria; phylum Deinococcota; class Deinococci; order Deinococcales; family Trueperaceae; genus CAYMRL01. Next base: position 167,115 of record CAYNOS010000001.1, on the reverse strand, counting down.
CAGGAACAGCTCCCAGCAGCCTTCTTCGACCTGTCGACCGGCTTGGCGGGCGACGTCCTTCAGAAGTTCGCCAACTATCGGCTCCGCGTCGCGATCGTAGGCGGCTTCGCCGAGGGCGGCAGCGAGGCCCTGAGGGCCTTCGTGCGCGAGGCCAACCGCGGTGACCAGGTGGCGTTCGTGGCCGATCGCGAGACAGCCATCGAACGCCTGACGGGCGCCTTGGGAAGGAGGCAGGTGGGATGAGCCTGCTACAGAGACTGGTAGGCGCCGGACTGAGGTCACGCATCCGCGCCAGGGCCCGCGGCAAGTCGATCGGCGAGTTGGCCATGCAACTCGAGGCATCGTTCCGTGACCTCGAGCCTGTCTATGCCAGAGCCAAGGACGTTCCCGGCAACCGTGAGGCGTTCAACCACTGGATCGGGATCGAACGCTGGAGCCGGAGCCGCCTGCGTGTCGCTCAGGGAGCGCCGTTCACTCCCGACACCTACCACCGGTACCGTGAACCGGAGGGCGCGAGCCTCGACGAGCTGCGCGCCGCGTTCAGGCAGGTCCGTGCGGAGACGGTGGCGCTGGCGCGTGAGCTCGAGTCGGCGGGCGTCGACCCCGACCTTCAGATCGCCTCCAACGACCTCGGTGACCTCAGCGTCCGGGAGTGGCTCGAGTACATCGACGACCACCCGCGGCGGGAGCGCATTCGCCTGCGGCTCGAGCCGGAAGCCGCCGCCTGAAGAGCCGAGCGCACCTGGGCGCAGTGACTGCGCCGCGGCAGCGTCAACTCAGCTGGAACTCAGCGCGCGGCGATGCAGGAGATCTCGATGAGCACCTTCTCGCCGAGATCGGCAACCGCGACCGTCGCGCGAGCCGGACGGTGCGCCGGGTCGGACCAGCGCTGCCAGACCGCGTTCATGTCGTTCTTCAGCCCCATGTCGGTGATGTAGATGGTCGCCGAGACGATGCGAGACTTGTCGCTGCCGACGCTCGCCAGCACCTGGTCGATGCGTGCCAGCAACTGCTCGGTCTGTCCTGTCATGTCGGCGCTCAGGTCGCCGGCGACAACGCCCGAGAGGTAGAGGGTGCTGCCTGCCTCGACGACGCTGTGGAAGTACGCTCCTGGTCCGTGTCTGGTGATCATCCGGTCATCGTGCCACACCAGCGGCGCCGCTTACCAACGCGGCGCCTCGGCTTCGCTAGACTGCCGCCATGTCCGACCGGCAGGAACGAGCCATAGTCAGATCGCCGCAGCCCCCGGCTGCCGTGCGCGCCGCGGGCGATGCCGACAGCACACGGCAACTCGGGCTGCAGCTGTTCGACATCATCTCGCGGGTACCGCCGCCGCGCGAGACCGCCAGCGACGATCCTCACGCGCGCGCCCAGGCGATCGCCAACGAGTCGGCGTGGTTGGCCGCGAAGGTCTCGGGCACGCTGGCGCTGCCACCAGGACCGCTCGGGCTGGCGACCGTGCTGCCCGATCTGGTCGCGGTCTGGAAGATCCAGAGCGCGATGGTCGGGAGCATCGCCGCTGCTTTCGGGCAGACCGGCGCGCTCGGCCGCGAGTCTCTGATCTACTGCCTGTTCCGGCACGGAGGCGCTGCCTTGGTGCGCGACGTGGTGGTTCGGCTCGGCGACCGCTATTTGGTGCGCGGCGCCAGTGCCGCGGCGCTGCAGGTCCTTCTCAGGCAGCTGGGACTGCGGGTGAGCCAGCGCGCCATCAGCCACGCCGCCGCCCGCTTCGTACCGTTGGCCGGCGCCGCCGCGATGGCCGGCTACGCCTACTACGACACCAAACGAGTCGCCGCCACCGCGACCGAGTTCTTCGCCAGGCAGATCGAGTTCGTCGAGCTGGCGTAGAGCGCCGCGCACGCGCGCGGCGACGTTCCTCGACCGTGCCCGCGCCTTCGGGCCCTGAGCCGAAGGACGCATGACACTGGCAGCCGACTCGTGACGCTGCGAGGCTTCTCATGTGGGAGCCCGCCTCGGCCGAGTGGTGCGCCAGGTCCTGAAGGCGATCACCGTCGTCATGCTGGCTCTGACCTGCGGGACCACCGCGGCGCAGAGCCCCGGCGGTTCGGCGGCTACACAGGCCCCCGAAGGCCCCGGCGTCGTCATCGAGTTCTTCCGCGGCGAAGGCTGCCCCTACTGCGCGCTGGAGAAGGAGTTCCTCGCCGAGTTGGTCACCGAGTTCCCCGACGTCGTGGTGCGCGATTACGAGGTCTACGGCAACCCGGCCAACCGGCAGCTGCTGTTCGAGATGGCCGCGAAGTACGGCGGGGAGGTCACGGGCGTGCCGGTCACGTTCATCGGCGCCTACGCCTGGACCGGCTTCGGCGAGCGCACGGCGCGCGAGATCCGCGAGGTCGTGATGCTCTACCGCGAAGCCGCCGCGACGGCAGGTACGGCCACCAGCCAAGGAGTGACGGCGCCCGCAACGACCCCGACGGCTCCGGCCGACAGCGTCATTCGACTCCCGGTGATCGGCGCGGTGGACCTGGGCCACCGGTCGCTGTGGCTCGCGACCGGACTGATCGCGCTCGTCGACGGTTTCAACCCTTGCTCGTTGTGGGTGATGGCGCTGCTGTTGGGGGTCGTGGTCAACACCCGCTCGCGACGCCGGCTGCTGCTCGTCGGCATCACCTTCCTGAGCGTGGCGGCCGTCGTCTACGCGCTGTTCATAGCCGGTCTCTTCAGCGCGTTCGCTCTGGTGTCGTTCGCCGGCTGGATCAGGGTGATCGTCGCGGTCATCGCGCTGGCCTACGCCGTGGTGGGGATCAAGGACTACTTCGCGCTCAAGCGCGGGCTCAGCTTCACCATCGACGACGCTAGCAAGCCCGGCATCTACCGGCGGATCCGCGGCGTCATGAGCACCCAGGGTTCGGCGCCCGCGACGGTGCTCGCCACCGCCAGCATGGCACTGGGCGTGACGGTGATCGAACTGCCTTGCACCGCCGGCATGCCGGTCCTGTGGACGCAGTTGGTCGGGGCGGCGGTAGTGCCTACCGCGACGTTCGTCCTGCTGCTCTCCCTCTACATGCTGGTCTTCCTGCTCGACGAGCTGCTGGTGTTCCTCGTCGCCGTCGCCACCATGCGCGTGGCGCGTGTCGGAGAACGCGAGACCCGCGTGCTCAAGCTGGTCGGCGGCTCGGTGATGCTCGCGCTGGCGGTGGTGCTGCTGGTGCGCCCGGCCCTGCTCGAGTCCATCACCGGCACCCTGGCCGTCTTCGGCGTCGGGATCGGCGCGGCGCTCGTCACGGCGCTGCTGCACAGGTTGCTCGCGCCCAGCACCAGTCCACTCAAGCCGGTCTGACCGCGGGCGGCAGCCACCACGTACGCTGTTGGCGATGGCTAGAACGTTGCTGGTGACTGGTGGCGGCAGGGGCATCGGCGCGGCCACTGCCCGCCTGGCCGCGCGGCGCGGCTACCACGTGTGCATCGCTTTCCGCTCCGACGCGGTTGCCGCCGCGGCCGTGGTGGCGGAGATCACAGCGGGTGGCGGCACTGCCCTGGCGGTGCAGGCCGACGTTGCCGAGGAGGGTGACGTCGCGAGGCTGTTCCGGACCATCGACGAGCGGCTCCCTGTGCTGGGCGCCCTCGTCAACAACGCCGGAGTGCTGGAGCGCCAGGCGCGGCTCGAGGAGATCGATGCCCCGCGCCTCCGGCGGGTCTTCGCGACCAACGTCTTCGGCGCCTTCCTGTGTGCCCGCGAGGCGGTGCTGCGGATGTCTGCGCGCCACGGGGGCGCCGGCGGCGCGATAGTCAACGTCTCGTCAGGTGCCGCTCGCAGCGGTTCGCCCGGCGAGTACGTCGACTACGCCGCCAGCAAGGGGGCGCTCGACACGATGACCATCGGCCTGGCCCAGGAGGTGGCCCTCGAGGGCATCCGTGTCAACGCCGTCAGGCCCGGCTTCATCTACACCGACATCCACGCCAGCGGCGGCGAGCCGGACAGGGTAGAGCGCGTCAAAGCCTTCGTGCCGCTGCGCCGCGGCGGCACCGCGGAAGAGGTCGCGAGCGCGATCATGTGGCTGCTGTCGGACGAGGCGTCCTACACGACGGGCGCGTTCATCGACGTCACCGGGGGGCGCTGACCCTCGCCGGCGGAGGCGCCGAACCGAGGCGGCAGGCGGCTAGCCGCCCGCGTACCGCTCGCCCGCCAGCACGCCGAACGGCAGACAGTTCTCCGGTGAGGGCGTGGGGCAGGTCGCGTACGGCGTGTGGGCGCACGGCGGGTGGTGAGCGTAGTTGAAATCGAGAACGATGCGACCGTCCGGGCTGGGGCCGTCGACGTTGAGGAAGCGGCCGCCCCCGTAACTGATCCCCTGGTTGGTGGCGTCCTTGAAGTTGAAGAACAGCCGGTCCGGCCGGCCGCCGGCCGTGGCCAGCAACGTGTACCTGTGACCGGCGTGCTCGAAGCTGGCGCGGCCCGCCACCGGCGTCTGCGTCACCTGCCCGATCACGTTGACGACGGCGATCGTCTCGCCGTCTCGAGCCGGCTCGAACGCGGCCTCGACGCGCCAACAGGAATCCGCGGGGAACCACGCCACCTCGCTGGTGGGGTCGCGCGCGGCGCTTGCTTGGGGGTCGTAGACGCGGGCGCCGAAGAGCCCGCTGCGCCGGATGAGGTTGACCCGGATCGCGTCAGCGGCGTTCCCGACGAACAACACCTCGTCACCGCTGGTCGTCAGCGGCTCGCTCAGGTGGCGGCCGGCATGCCAGACGTCAGGCGCCAACGGTGTGACGGTCAGCTCCTCGCCGTCGAGATGCAGGTTTGCCAGCCGTCCGGGCGCCCTCGCCGGCAACGGTGCCCTGGCCTCAGGCTCGCTGCCGAGCAGGTTGTCGCCGGGCTCGAGCCACGCCAAGGCCGTGATGGCCCACCAGCCGTACGGCGCAGCGAGCTTGCCTACGTACTCGCGCCGCCAGGTCTCCAACTCCGTCATGCCACGCTCCTCGTCACACGCGGCTGCGAGCCGCTGCGTCCGGGAGCAATCTAACCTTCTGCCCCTGGCGGCGACCTCCAGGCGGTTACCTGCCGCCTCCGGCTTCCTCCTGCGGCGGCGGAGCCACCTGCGCGATGATGGCAAGCGGCCGGCCTTCGGGATCGTCGAAGAACGCCAGCCACTCCTCGGTTCCGTCGGGATGCTTGTGGACCCTTTCGGGCGAGCCACGGAACGCGGCGCCGCGCGCGCTCAGCGCGGCGTGCGCGGCCGTCACGTCGGCCACCTGGAAGTAGATGACCGACTCGGTCGCCAGCGGGGCCTCCGCTTCCTGCAGGTAGAGGCGCGTGCCTCCGCAGTCGAAGAAGGCGAGACGTCCGAAGGTGTACAGGTGCCTGAGCCCAAGGACGCGACCGTAGAAGTCCTCGGCGGCGCTGATGTTCGAAGTGGTGCGAGACAGCTGACCGATGGGTCCGAGATTGAACATGGGTGGGACACGCCTCTCCGCCGGCGAGATGCAAGGGGACGTGATGGCCGGACGCTGGTGATCGAGCCAAGCCTACTCGCCATGGCATCATCGCGTGGTGCCTACGCCCCCACCCGCCGACAGCCGCGACGCCTCCGGCCTCTACCACCTATCCCCGAGCGGTCAGCTGCGAGCCGGGAGGCTGACGCGCCGGTTCGTTCAGCTCCTTTGCGGCTTGACGCTCTACGGCGTCTCGCTGGCGCTGATCATCCTCAGCGGGCTCGGGATGCCTCCCTGGGACGTGTTTCATTACGGCCTGTCCTTGCACCTGCCTGTCAGCATCGGCACCGCGGCCATCGGCACCTCCCTGGCGGTGCTGGTGGCCTGGCTGCCGCTGCGCCAGGCTCCTGGCATCGGCACGCTCGCCAACGCCGTGCTGATCGGTTTGGTGCTCGACCAGGCACTGCGCTTCCTGGGCGCGCCCGAGACGCTGGCGGTGAAGATCGCCTACCTGCTCGCGGGCGTGACGCTGAACGGCGTCGCCACCGCTGCCTACATCGGCAGCCACTTCGGTCCCGGCCCTCGCGACGGGCTGATGACCGGTCTGTCACGCGTCAGCGGGCGCAGCATCCGCCTCGTGAGGAGCTCGTTGGAGGTCATCGTCGTGCTGCTCGGCTGGCTGCTCGGCGGCGTCGTGGGGGTCGGCACCCTGGTCTACGCGCTCGGGATCGGCCCGCTGGCGCAGTTCTTCCTGCCGCGCCTGTCCGTCAGGCTGGATCCGGGGCGGCGCCGAGGAACGGGCTAAGGTGCTCTCGGGGAGAGCCGTGAGCAGAGCCTTCATCAAGGAAGACGCCCAGCACGACGACGTCCAAGTGGTGCGGCGGGCGCCGCTGCCAGAGGGGGCGAGTAACCTCGTCACCGAGCGCGGTCTGGCCCTGCTGCGCGCCGAAGAGGCCGAGATCCGGGCGGCCTTGGCGCAGAGCGAAGGGGATGCCCGCCGTCAGTTGGCGCTCGAGACTGCGCTCGACGAGCTTCTCGGGCGTCTGATGAGCGCCGAGGTGAGGGTGCCTGGAGACGGCGTCGAGGTGGCGTTCGGTCACCTCGTCGAGCTCGAGCCGGTCGCCGGCGAGGGAAGCGCGTTCAGCATCACCATCGTCGGCGTCGACGAGGCGGATCCGGAGGCGGAGTTGGTCTCCTACCTGGCGCCGCTGGCGCAGGCCCTCATCGGACGGCGGGTCGGCGACACGGTGTCGCTTGGCGCCTCGCTCAGAGCCATGCGCATCGCCAAGATCAGCGCGTCATCCCCCTAGCCGCGACCGGCACCACTGCAACGATGACGCCGCCGCGGTGCAAGTAGACCTCGTCGTGCAGGTTGGAGACGGGGCAGACGTGGTTCGGCACCACCCTGAGGCGCTCGCCGATGTCTGGCACGCATTCGCAGGCCGAGAAGTCGACGGCTCCGTGCTCCTCGGACAGCTCGGTGACGACCGCGTCAGGGTACTCGAGGATCAAGCCGTAGCCGCCGCCCAGCTCGCGAGGGAACCCGTCGCTGGTAAGGGTCTTGGAGCCGGCGTCGATCACGCCGCGCGTAGCGGTCGGCCGGCTCACCAGCGTCACGTGCACGTGCAGCGCGCAATCCTCGAGGCTGGCGGCCCCCGCGGCGACGCTGCGGCGGTCGTTGTAGACGTAGGTGCCGGCGCGATGCTCGGTCTCACCGGCAGTCTCGTGGGCCCGCCACATGTCGGGGGTGCCGCCGACCGAGACGACCGCCACTGCGACGCCGTGCTCGGCGAGCGCCTGGCGCGTTCGCGCGACGAAGTCAGCCACGTGCGGTCCGCTCGGGTAGCACATCAGGCCGAGGAACCTGAGCCGCGGGTAACGTCCGCAGGCGAGCGCCAACGACACGGCCTGCTCCGGCTCGAGGACCCCTTGTCGGCCCTTGCCGCACTCGAACTCGATCAGCACGCCGATCTCGCGGTCGGCGAGCGCTGCAGCCTCGCCGACGGCGGCCACCGCCACCGCGTTGTCGACGCCGACCCGCACCTTGGCCAGGCGCGCGACCTCCGCCAGGCGCCTGATCTTCTCGGCGCCCATGACGTTGTAGGTGATCAATATGTCGGTGATGCCGGCGGCGGCCATGACTTCGGCCTCGCCGACGCTCTGCACCGTCACGCCGGTGGCGCCGGCCGCCAGCTGCCAGTAGGCGATCAGCGGGAGCTTGTGGGTCTTGATGTGCGGCCGGTTGTCGATCCCGTGGCGATCCAGGTACGCCTGGAGCCGCTCGATGTTGCGCTCGACGACGTCGAGGTCGATGAGCACGCTGGGCGTGTCGATGTCGGTCGCCAGCCTGGCGCTGGCAGGGCCGGCGGCGGTGGCTGCGCTCGCAGTCAGGGTCATATGCCTCCCTACATCCTCTGGGTCGCGAACTGCACTGTACCGGAAGCCCGGTTGGTAGCATCGCCGAGTGCACGAGGCATCCGTCATCGAGCCGCTGCCGGCGGGCGCCGGCAAGGCTGAGCGCTACGACCTGCTGCGTCGGCAGGTGCGGGCCTTGGTGGAGGGTGAGAGCGACTGGCTGCCCAACCTCGCCAACGCGGCCGCCGCCATCTACGCGTCGCTGCCCGGCCTCAACTGGGTCGGCTTCTACCTGGTGCGTGGCGGCGAGTTGGTCCTCGGGCCCTTCCAGGGCCAGCCGGCCTGCGTGCGTATCGCGCTGGGGCGCGGCGTGTGCGGTACCGCCGCCGAGCGTCGCGAGACCGTGGTCGTCGAGGACGTGAACGCCTTCCCAGGACACATCGCCTGCGACCCGCGCTCGCGCTCCGAGATCGTGGTGCCGGTCGTCGTTGGCCCACGCACGCTGGCGGTGCTGGACCTCGACAGCTCGCTACCGGCCAACTTCGACGACGAGGACCGCGTCGGCCTCGAGGCGATCATCGCCGATCTGCTGACAGCCGTCGATTGGGAAGCCGCCGCGCGCGTCTAGCGGCGCACCCGCTCAGGGTTCGAGCAGCGTGACGCCCAACGGCGCGAAGCCCGCCATCGAGGCGAGGACCTCGCCCGCAGCAGCGAGCGGTCGGCGCTCGCCGACGAGTTGCGCGAGGGGCAGCCCGGCGGAGCGCAGGAACGAGAACATCTCCGGGTAGCGCCAAGCCTGCATGCCGTGGCTGCCGAGCAGCGACAGCTCGCGCCTGATCACCAGTTCCAGCGGGGTTCGGGGAGTCAGGTCGTCGCCGAGCAGCAGGCCCAGCTGCAGGTGCCGGCCGCGCTTGCGCAGCGACCGCAAGGAGGCGTCCATGGTGGCAGTGGCGCCGAGCGCGTCGACGCTGACGTGGGCGCCGTCGTCGGTCAGATCGAGCACCGCCGCGGCTGGAGTCGCGGTGGTGGCGTCGATGGTGTCGGTCGCGCCCAACTCCTTCGCCAACGCCAGCTTCTCCGGGGCGATGTCGACGGCGATCACCCGCGCGCCGGCGGCGGCGGCGATCATCACGCACGACAGCCCCACGCCGCCGCAGCCGTAGACGACCACGTTCTCGCCGGGCCGGACGCGGGCTCTGTGCACCAGGCCGGCGTAAGCGGTGGTGAAACGGCAACCGAGGCTGGCAGCGGCAGCGAACCCGACGTCCTCCGGCAAGGGAACGAGGTTGACGTCCGCCCACGGCACCATCACCAGTTCGGCGAAGCTGCCCCAGCCGTCGAAACCTGGTTGGTACTCCACCTCGCAGAGGTTGTGATGACCGCTGGTGCACTCGGAACAGCTGCCGCAGCCGCAGCAGAACGGGGCCGTGACGCGTTCGCCGACGCGCACGCTGCTCACCTCGGCGCCGACCGCCGCCACCACGCCTGCGAACTCGTGGCCGGGGACGTGCGGCCAGCTCACGGTGCCGTCGTGCCCGACCCATGCGTGCCAGTCGCTGCGGCACACGCCGGTGGCGCGCACTTCGACGATCGCACCGTGAGGCGGCGGCTCGGGATCGGCGACGGTGGTCAGGACGGGGGAGGCGTTGGGGGAGTCGACGAGGATGGCGCGCATCGGCCAATGCTAGCGCCGCTCGGCCGGCAGCGCGAGGTGGCCAACGAGTAAGATGCGCGAACGGTCGTGAGCCCCCTCAAGCGTTACTCCTTCGCCCTGCAGTGCACGATGGCGGCTCTGTTGAGCGCCGCCCTCAGCATGATGACGGTGATGGTGCCGCTGTACGCCACCGCCCTCGGCCTCGGCGCCGAGTCGATCGGCCTGCTGGTGGCGTTGCCCGGCGTCTTTCCCGTGCTGCTGGCCTTCCAGGCGGGGCGCTGGATCGACAGGACCGGACCGCCTCGCATGCTGTTCGGCGGCATGTCGGCCATGACGGCCGCTCCCCTGAGCCTCTTGCTGCTGCCCGGCGTGGCCGCGCTGGTCGTCTCGCGGCTGATGGTCGGCTTCGTGCAGCTGTTCGTCACGCTCTCCTCGCAATCGTTGATAGCCGACCTAGACAACAAGCGCTCGCACGCCTACAACTTCGCTGCCTACTCGACGCTGCTGGCGCTCGGCCGCATGATCGGTCCGGTGCTGGTCGGCTTCGTGATCGACAGCTACGGCTTCCGCGCCAGCTTCTGGGCCGTGCTGGTGGTGCTGGTCGCGGCTGCGGGCGTCTCGAACCTGGTGATGCGCGGAGCCAGGGTCTCCGGCGACTACGCCAGCGGCCCCGGTGACGTCGTCGGCGCCAGCGTGCCGGTCCGCAAGGTGCTCGACAACGTCGGGTTCCAGATGGGGGTGCTGGCGAGCGCCGGCATCTTCCTGGCTCTGACCATGCGCGAGGCGTTCCTGCCGGTGATGCTCGAGGAGATGGGCATGTCGGCCACGCTGATCGGTACGCTGGTGAGTCTCGGCTCGCTGACTGCCGTGCTGGTCAGGCCCCTGCTGCCGCTCGTCAGCCGCTGGCTGCGCGGCACCTCGCGTTCGCTGGTGATCGCGATGGCGTCGGTGGCCATCGGCGTGGGCTTCCTGGCGATCGCGCAGAGCGTGCCGTTCTTCGGTGTGCTGGCGGTCGTGGCCGGGATCGGCTCCGGGCTCGGCTTCCCCCTGAGCATCGTGGCGGTGACGACCCACGTGACGCCTCGCGAGCGGGCCACCGCGTTGAGTCTGCGCATCTCCAGCAACCACTTGGTAGAGATCGTCGCTCCCATCCTCGGCGGGCTGCTGGTGGCGGCCACCAGCTACGCAACCGGCTTCGCGGTAGCCGGCGCGGTGCTGGCGGTGCTGACGATCGTCGGGATCAGCAGGGTCAAGCCGTTCGAGGTCGAGGAGCGACAGCAGCAAGCCGCCGCGGCTGCTAATCCGCCGCCTCGCTGATGGCCGCTCGGTACTGCGCCCGATGGAGCCGCGCGTAAGCGCCACCGGCGGCGACGAGCTCCGCATGCGTGCCGCGCTCGACGATGCGGCCCTCCTCCATGACCAGGATCAGGTCGGCGCCGGTGATCGTAGACAGCCGGTGCGCGATCACGAAGCTGGTGCGCTTGCCGCGCAGTGCCAGCATCGCCTGCTGCAGCAGCAGCTCGGTGCGGGTGTCGACGGAGCTGGTGGCCTCGTCGAGGATCAGCACCGGCGGATCGGCGAGGAACGCGCGCGCGATCGTGATCAACTGCTTCTCGCCGGCGCTCACGGTGCCGCCCTCGTCGTCGACGATCGTGTCGTAACCCTCCGGCAAGCTGTGGACGAAGCGGTCCACGTAGGCGGCGCGGGCAGCAGCCAGCACCTCCTCGTCGGTCGCGTCGAGCCGGCCGTACGCGATGTTCTCGCGGATGGTGCCCTTGAACAGCCAGGTGTCCTGCAGGACCATGCCGACGTTCGCACGCAGGTCCTCGCGGCGCATGCTGGCGATGTCGCGGCCGTCGATCAGGATGCGGCCGGCGTCGAGTTCGTAGAAGCGCATCACGAGGTTCACCAGGGTGGTCTTGCCGGCGCCGGTGGGCCCCACGATCGCGACGGTCTCGCCCGGCTCGACCGCCAGCGTCAGGTCCTCGATGAGCGGCCGGTCGCTCTCGTAGCGGAACGCGACGTCTTCGAACACGACGCGCCCCCGCGGCACGCTGTCCGACCGCGGCTTGTCGCTCTCGTCGACCTCCTCCGCGGCATCGAGCAGCTCGAAGACGCGCTCGGCCGAGGCCACGCCCGACTGCAACAGGTTGGCCATCGAGGCGAGCTGAGTGACCGGTTGGTTGAACTGACGCGAGTACTGGATGAACGCCTGCACGTCCCCGAGCGTGATGGCGCCGGCGGCTATCCGCAGGCCGCCGACGACCGCGATCGCCGCGTAACTGAGGTTGCCGATGAACATCGCCACCGGCATTATCAAGCCGGACAGGAACTGCGCCTTGAAGCCCGCCTGGAAGAGCGCGTCGTTCTCGGCTTCGAACAGCTGCTGCGCCTCGCGCTGGCGGCCGAACACCTTGACGAGATCGAAGCCGGTGAAGGTCTCCTCGACGCGGGCGTTGAGAGTGCCGGTGCTGCGCCACTGCTCGACGAACTGCTTGCGCGAGCGGCTCATCACGGTTCCAGCCAGCAGCATCGTCAGCGGGATGCTGAGCAGCGCGACCAGCGACAGCAGAGGTGAGACCCACAGCATCATCGCCAACACGAACAGCACCGTCAGGAGCGAGCTGAGCATCTGGCTGAGCGTCTGCTGCAGGCTCTGAGAGACGTTGTCGATGTCGTTGGTGACGCGACTGAGCAGCTCACCGCGCGGCTGGCGGTCGAAGTAGCCAAGCGGCAGCCGGTTGAGCTTCTCCTCGACCTCGTTGCGCAGGCGGAAGACGGTGCGCTGAACGACCTCGTTGAGCACGAAGCCTTGAGCGAACTGCAGCAGCGCCGACCCCAGGTAGAGGAGCAGAGCGATCAGCAGCACGCGTCCCACCGCGGCGAAGTCGACACCGACGCCGGGTGTGAAGTTCATGCCCGAGAGCAGGTCGGCGATCCGGTCGTTGCCGGCCGCCCTGGCTCCCGCGATGGCGGCTTCGCGGCTGATGCCCGCGGGCATCTGGGCGCCGATGGCCCCCCCGAACACCAAGTCGGTGGCGCGCCCCAGCACGCGGGGACCGAAGGCGGTGAGACCCACGGAGAGCGCCCCGGCGAGGATCACTGCCGTGACCGCCAGGGTGTGCGGCCGCAGCCGGCCGAGCAGGCGCCTGGCCGAGGCTCCGAAGGTCTCGGCCTTGCCGCCGGGCGCCATGCCCATCATCGGGCCCGGTCCGCGCGGGGCCGTGATCCGCTCGGTGGCCGCCATCACGCGCACGGGACCGCGTTGCCGGGCGCTCATGCCGCCTCCGCCTGACGCTGCGACGCGACGATCTCGCGGTAGGTGGGGGAGCTGGCGAGGAGCTGCTCGTGCGTGCCGCGGCCGACGATCCTGCCGTCCTCGAGCACGATGATGGCATCTGCCTCGGTGATGGTGGCGACCCGTTGCGCCACCAGCAGCACGCTGGCGTCGGCCGTCACCGGCGCCAGCGCGGCGCGCAGACGGGCGTCGGTCGCGACGTCGAGGGCCGAGAACGAGTCGTCGAACAAGTAGATGTCTGGCCGCTTGATGACCGCTCTGGCGATCGCAAGCCGTTGCCGCTGGCCGCCCGAGAAGTTGGTGCCGCCTTGCGCTACCGGCGCCTCGAGGCCTTCAGGCAGCTCGGCGACGAAGTCCTTAGCCTGCGCGATCTCCAGCGCGCGCCACAGCTCTTCCTCGCTGGCGTCCGGCTTGCCGAAGCGCAGGTTGCTGGCGACCGTGCCGGTGAAGAGCATGGCCCGTTGCGGCACGAGCCCGATCCTGGCCCACAGCGCGTCCGGGTCGAAATCGCGGACGTCGACGCCATCGACCTTGACGCTGCCGGCGGTGGCGTCGAACAGCCTGGGGATGAGCTTGAGGAGCGAGGTCTTGCCGGCGCCGGTGGAGCCGATCAGAGCGACCGTCTGCCCGGGCACGACGCTGAGGTCGATGCCTTCGAGAACGCTCTGCTCGGCGCCTGGGTAGGTGAAGCCGACGCCTTCGAAGACCAGCCCGCGGGGCCCCTGCGGGGCGGTGACGCCGGCGGCCGGCGGCGCCACGCTCGGCTCGGTATCGAGTACCTCGGCGATGCGCTCGGCGGAGACGGCCGCCCGCGGCAGGATGATGAACATCATCGTCGACATCATCACGGCGGCGAGGATCTGCAGCATGTACATCAGGAAGGCCGTGATCGAGCCGATCTCCATCGAACCCTCGGCGACCCGGATGCCTCCGAACCAGATGACGGCCACCGACGAGAGGTTCATCATCAGCAGCACCAGCGGGAACATCGCGGACATCCAGCGCCCGACGAACAGGGCGGTGTCGGTGAGCTCGCGGTTGGCGGTGCTGAAGCGCGCCTCTTCGAATGGCTCGCGCACGAAGGCGCGCACGACCCGGATGCCGGCGATCTGCTCCCGCATGACCTCGTTCACGCGGTCGATGCGCATCTGCATCGCGCGGAAGCCCGGCATCATGCGGGCGACGATGAACGCGATGCCGGCTGCCAGCAGGGGCACCGCCACTGCCACCAGCCAGGCGAGGCCGGCGTCTTGACGGATCGCCATCACGACCCCGCCGATCATCATCAGCGGGGCGCTGAGCAGCATCGTGAACGACATCGCCAGGCTCATCTGCACCTGCTGCACGTCGTTGGTGTTGCGGGTGATCAGGGACGGCGCGCCGAAGCTGGCGACCTCGTGCGCGGCGAACCTGTTGACGTGAGCGAACACGGCGCTGCGGACGTCGCGACCGAACGACATCGCCGTCCTGGCCCCGAAGTAGACGGCCACCATGGTGGCGGCGACGTTGATCAGCGAGACGGCCAGCATCACAGCGCCCTGCACGAGGATGTGGCGAGTGTCGCCGAGCACCACGCCGCGGTCGATGATGTCGGCGTTGATGCTCGGCAGCAGCAGCGCCATCAAGCTGGCGATCAGCTGCAGCGCGAGGATCAGCGCCACGGTCCCGCCGTACGGGCGCGTGAAGCGCTTGAGCACACGCCATAGTGCGTTCAGAGGCATCTTGTCGTTTGCTCCTCGTCAGGCGCGGCGGCCGGGCCGGTAGCCCGTGAGCCGCTGCGGGTCCGGCTCAGCCGCCGGCGATGTTGATCGAGACGTACTTGACCTCCAGGTACTCCTCGATCCCCCAGTGGCCTCCCTCACGCCCGATGCCCGACTGCTTGACGCCGCCGAACGGAGCGTGAGGAGTGGCCGGGACGCCGTCGTTGATGCCGACGATGCCGTAGTCGAGCGCTTCGCTGACGCGGATGGCACGTGCCAGGTCGCGGGTCACGAGGTAGGCGGCCAGGCCATAGGGCGTGTCGTTCGCCATGCCGACAGCCTCCGCCTCGTCGTCGAACACGATCAGCGGCGCCACCGGCCCGAAGGTCTCCTCGGTGAGCAGCTCCATGTCGCCCCTGACGCCGGCCAACACCGTGGGGCGAAAGAAGAGGCCGTCCAGCGCCTCGCCGCCGGTCACCACCGTGGCGCCTTTCGCGAGAGCGTCGGCCACATGGCGCTCGACCTTCGCGAGGCCCTGCGCGTCGACCAGCGGGCCGATGTCGGTGCCGTCGGAGGTCGGGTCCCCCACGACGAGCTTCTGCGCCGCGGCTGCGAAGGCCGCGGCGAACTCGTCGTAGATGCCTCGCTGCACGTAGATGCGGTTGGTGCACACGCAGGTCTGACCGGCGTTGCGGAACTTGCAGGCGATCGCTTCGCGCACCGCGACGTCGAGGTCGGCGTCGTCGAACACGATCAACGGGGCGTGTCCGCCGAGCTCGAGCGAGATGCGCTTGATGGTATCGGCCGACTTCCGGTACAGGATGCGTCCCACCTCGGTCGAGCCCGTGAAGGTGACCTTGCGCACCCGCGGGTCCGCCATCAGCGCGTCCGACAGCGGCACGGGATCGGATGCCGTCAGCACCTGCAGCGTACCGGGCGGCCCTCCGGCCTCGAGCCACAGGTCGGCGGCCAGCAGCGCTGTCAGCGGCGATTGCTCGGCAGGCTTCAGGATGAACGTGCAACCCGCGGCCAGAGCGGGCGCGGCCTTGCGCGTGACCATCGCGATCGGGAAGTTCCACGGCGTCACCGCGAAGACCGGTCCGACGGGCTGCTTGAGCGCCAGCAGGCGCTTGCCGGGGACGTGGTTGGCGATGCCCTCGCTGACGACGCGCTTGGCTTCCTCGGCGTACCACTTCACGAAGCCGGCGGCGTAGGCGACCTCGCCCCGCGACTCCTTGATCGGCTTGCCCATCTCTGAGGTCATGAGCTGAGCCAGGTCCTCGCGGCGCTCCAACAGTAGGGCAGCCCACCGCTCCAAGATGGCGGACCGTTCGAAGACCGTGGTCTTGCGCCAGCCGGCGAAGGCCGCTTCGGCCACGGCGGCGGCGCTGTTGGCTTCGGCGACGCCGCACTCGGCCGCGCGGCCGACGACCTCACCGGTCGCCGGGCTCCGCACCGCGAAGGTGGCTGACGTCGTCTTCCACTCGGAGGCGAGGTAGCGCGCTCCGGACTCGGATGCGATGGCTGTCATGTGCGCATGATAGCCGTCGGCGCCAAGCGCTCGCGGTCGCTCCGGACCGGCAGCCGCTAGCTGGCGGCCTCCCGCAGCATCCCAAGCTGCCACATCAGGAACAGGCGCTGATCGACGGCGTCGCGCAGCCTGAGCTTGAGGGGCTTGCCCTGACCGTGGCCGGCCTCGCGGTCGACCCACAGCAGGACCGGCTTCTTCGCCGGGTCGGAGAGCGTGGCCGCCTGCAGCGCCGCCGCCATCTTGCGGGCGTGCAGCGCGTGGACGCGGGTGTCGTTCTCGCCGGCGGTGAGCAGCACGGCAGGGTACTCCGTGCCCTGCCGTACGTGATGGTAGGGGGAGTAAGCGGCCAACCATTCGAACTGCTCCGGGTCCTCGGCGCTGCCGTACTCCGGCACCCAGTAGCGCGCCATCAGGAAGTGCTGGTAGCGCAGCATGTCGAGGAGCGGCACGGCTACGATCACCGCGCCGAACAACTCGGGCCGCTGCGTCAGGGCCGCCCCCGTGAGCAACCCGCCGTTCGACCCTCCCGCGATAGCCAGCCGCGGGGTGCTCGTGTAGCCCTCGCTGATCAGCCACTCCGCCGCCGCGATGAAGTCGTCGAAGACGTTCTGTTTGTTCGCCAGCATGCCCGCCTCGTGCCACGCGTCGCCGTACTCGCCACCACCGCGGAGGTTGGGGATCGCGAGGAGCCCACCGGCGTCGAACCACTGGAAGTAGCCGGGCACGAACATCGGCGTCATGCTGATGTCGAAGCCGCCGTAGCCGGTCAGCAAGGTGGGAGCGGTGCCGTCCCTGACGAGGTCCTTGCGGTGGACGAGGAACATGCTGACGGCGGTGCCGTCCTTGGAGGGATACCAGACCTGCTCCACCGTCACGCTCCGCGGATCGACGGGGACGTCGGGCTGCTCCCAGACCTCGGCTTCGGCGTCGAGGCGGTCGAGGTCGACGCGGAGGATCGTCGTCGGGTAGTTGAAGCTGGTGAACGTCACGAACGCTTCGCTCGCGTCGTGGCGCGCGCTAACGGCGGCCGAGCCGATGCCGGGCAGCCGCACGCTGCCGCGCGGGCGGCCACTCAGGTCGAACACCGCGACCTCGCTGGCGGCGTTGCGCAGGTAGGTAACGACGATGGCGTCCTTGGCGAACGCGACGTTCTCGATCACGGCGTCCTCGCGCTCCGGGACGAGGTCGCGCCAGTACTCCTCCGCCGGCGTCGCGACGGGGACGGCGACGACGCGGCCGTTGGGTGCGCCCTTGTTCGTCTCGAGGTAGAGCGTGTCGCCTAACGCCACGCCGCCTACGGTGCCTTCGCTGCCGACGCTGACCTCGCGCTTGATCAGTTTGCCGCTGGCGAGGAACTCCTCCAGGTCGACGAGCCAGGCGTCGTTCGAGCGGGTGCTGGTGGAGTACGTGAGCAGCAGCCAGCGGCCTTCAGGGCTGAGGCGCGCGTTCGGCCCCCAGGTCGTGGCCAGCTTCGCGTCTTCTTCCTTGGTCAGCTGGCGCATGATCACGGCGTCGCGCGAGAGCTCCTCGCCGAGGCGGTGGAACGCGACCTTGCCGCTGTAAGGGTCGGTCGGGTCGGCCAGGTTGCGGTAGACGAAGCCGCTGCCGTCGGGTAGCCACTCCACCCGCTGCACCTTGTTGGCGATCACCGTGCTCAGCTCCTCGGAGCTGTCGACGTCGATCAGGCGCATGGTCGTGTTCTCGTCGCCGGCGCGGTAGCTGCCGTATGCCAGCGAGCGACCGTCGGGGCTGGGAGCCAGCCACTCGAGCGACGTGAGGCCGCTGGGGTCGAGCTGCTGCGGGTCGAGTAGGACGCGCGGCTCGCCGTGGGGACCCTCCCGCCAGTAGGCGACCGGCTGGTCTTCGTCGCCCCGCCTGGCGAAGTAGAAGTAGCGCCCGCCGCGCGCTTCCGGCGCGGTCACGGACCCGACCTGCAGCAGCGGCAGCAGCGCGCGTTCCACGTCGGCGCGGCCCGGAAGGCCATCGAGGACGCTGCGCGTGTAGGCGTTCTGCGCGTCGGTCCATGCGGAGACGGCCTCGTTGACCTGGCCCATGCGCTCGGGGTCCGAGTTGTCGCCTTCCAGCCAGCGGTAGGGGTCGGCGAGCTCACGTCCGTGGAGCATTTCGCTGACGGGCGCGACGCGCGTAGCAGGGACCTTGGCCTGATCGTGTTCGCTCATACGCTCTCAACGATAACCGCGCTCAGGCGGCTGGCCGGCGAGCGCGGGTACCATCGCGGTGATGGGAGCGCGCGCGTTGGCCGGCAAGAGAGTCCTCGCCTGGCTGTTCGACTGGTTGGTGATCCTGCTGTTGCCGCTGGCGATCTTGCCGGTCGGGTTGCTCCTCTACCGCACCGGGGTCGAGTTCAGCCAGGCCGGCGCCAACGTCTTCGGCTTCCTGGCGTTGGTTGCGCCCGTGACCGCGTGGCTCGGCTGGCGCGAGGCCGGGCCGCGCGCCGCGACCCCCGGCAAGCGGCGCCAGGGCCTGCGCGTTGTCGCCGCCGCCACCGGCGCGCCCGTTGGCTACGCGCGAGCGCTGCTGCGCAACGCGCTGAAGGTGGCTCTCCCTTGGCAGCTCGGTCACCAGGTGGCTTTCGGCTTCGCCGTGCTCGGCGAGCGCGAGGTCGGCGCCGGCCTGATCGCGGTCAGCGCCGTCTGCTACGCGATCATCGGTCTCTATCTGGCCGGGTTGCTCCTGGGCTCGGGGCGGACGCTCTACGACCGCCTAAGCGGGACAAGCGTTGTCGTCGACCCTCAGGGACCTGTCTCTACGCGGCGCGCACCAACTCCTGCGCCGCGCAGACGACAGCCGCGGCCGTGACCCCGACCTCATCCGACCACCTACTTGTCTGACATCTTGCAGGTAGCCGGTCTGGCGTGAGGCGGAGGTCGGCCTCGTTAGTAGACAGCCACCGCGAGCCCCCGCGCGCTCAGCGCTCGGCGAGGGCTTCCGACGCTGCCTGGATGTCGAGCAGTTCGGCGGTGACTGCCGCCTGGCGTCGACTGTGGTAGGCGGACCTCAGTTCTTCTACGCGCTCCTCGACGCTCTTGGACGCGGCCTCCATCGCAGCCAGCCGCGCCGCGTTCTCCGCCGCCAACGAGGAGGCGAAGGCCTTCACGAACGCCAGCGCCATGCGCTGGCGCAACACGCCCTGCACCAGCCGCAGGGGATCTGAGAGCTCGACCGGGTGGCGCTCCTCGGTCCAGCGCCTGCCCTTGAGCTGCGCCAGCCAGCGAGGGTCGATCGGCAGCACCTGCACGTTGCGCGGCTCGAAACGCGTAGCGCCGGCGGGCCGCGCGTAGATCAACACCAACCTCTCCCCGCGGCCCTGCTCTCGCCACCCCTGGATCAGGTCGAGGAGGTCCGCGACGCCAAGCTCCACGGTGTCCAGCGAGCCCGGCGCCTCTAGGAGCGCGTCGCTTTCGATGCCGGCGGCCCTCAATCGCGCGGCGAGGCGGCGGCCGATCGCCACGACGCCAGAGACGTCCGGTTCGCCCCCTCCTTGGGCGGTTCCCGCGCCCGCGTCGTCACGGGCTGCCAAAGCTGAGGCGGCGTAGCGCGCCATGCGGTCGTTGAACGGCCCGCACAGACCTCGGTCGGAGCCGAGGACGACAGCTAGAGTGCGTCCAGCGCCCGCGCCCTGTGCGACCTCGGCCAGCTCGGGGCGCAGGTGAAGGAGTACTCGCGCGGCGCGATCCAAGGTCAGCGTCGAGGCGTCGAGGGCGCGCATCGACCTTCTGAACTGGTGGACGCGCACCGAAGCCAGCGACTTCATCGTCGTCACGACCCGGCCCAGGCCCTCGGCTGCTTCGAGACGGTGCCTTACGGCGTCGGCTCCGCTCACGGCGCGAACCCGACTGCTTCGATGACGCGGCCGGCCAGGTCGAGGAGCCGCTCGCGATCGGCCGCAGCGAGCCGCTCGCCGGCGGTGATGCGGGAGACGACGTCGGGGAGCTCGAGCCGCAAGCTGCGCCCCAGTTCGTCCTCGGCGGCGCCGATGCGCTCTACCGGCAGCGCGTCGAAGAGCCCCTCGTTCACCGCCAGCAGCGTGATGAGCTGCTCGGGAACCGGCGTGATCTCGGTCGCGCCCTGCTTGAGCACCTCCCTGACCCGGCGGCCGCGCACCAGCGTGCTACGCGTCGACTCGTCGAGGTCGGCGCCGAGTTGTGCGAAGCGCTCGAGCTCCTCGAACTGGGAGTGCGTCAGGCGCACGCCGCCGGCGACCTCGCGGTAGGCGCCGAGTTGCGCCTTGCCGCCGACGCGGGACACCGACAGGCCGACGTCGACGGCCGGTAGCTGCCCGCGGCGGAACAGCTCGCCCGAGAGCACCAGCTGCCCATCGGTTATCGAGATCAGGTTGGTCGGCACGTAGGCAGCCAGGTCGCGCTCCTGGGTCTCGACGACCGGTAGGGCGGTGAGAGATCCGCCGCCCTTGGCCGCCTTGAGCTGCGTGGCGCGCTCCAGCAGCCGCGCGTGCAGGTAGAAGATGTCGCCGGGGTAGGCCTCGCGGCCAGGCGGCCTGCGGAGCAGGAGCGACACCTCGCGGTGAGACCTGGCGTGCTGCACCAGGTCGTCGTAGACGATCAGCACGTCGCGGCCGCGCTCCATCCACGCTTCGGCGACGCTGGTGGCCGCGAACGGAGCGACCTGCCTCACGCCTGGTTGCGCCTCCGCCGAGGCCACCATCACTGTCGTGTAGTCGAGAGCTCCGGACTCCTGCAGCTGCGCGATGATGCGGCTCGTCTCCGCACCCCTGCGACCAATCGAGCAGTAGACGCACAGCACGCCGGTGTCTTGTTGCGCGAGGATCGCGGCCAGCGCGAGCGCGGTCTTGCCTGTCTGGCGGTCGCCGATGATCAGTTCGCGCTGGCCCCTGCCGATGGGGAAGAGCGCGTCGACGACCTTGACGCCCGTCTGCAGCGGCACGTTGACGGGCGCGCGGTCGACGAGCGGGGTAGCCGGGCGCTCGACGTTCAGCCGCGCGTCGAAAGCCAGCGGCCCTTTGTTGTCGAGCGTCTCGCCGAGTGGATCGATGACGCGGCCGAGCAGACCGTCGCCGACAGGAACCGACAGCGCCGCGCCGGTCCTGCGCACGCTGGTGCCGGTAGTGACCGAGTCGCCGCCGCTGAGCAGCACGACCCCGAGCTCATCAGAGCGCAGGTCCCTGACCAGCCCGAGCGCGCCGGCCCCCAGGACGACGGTCTCGTCGACGGCGACGTCAGCGAGCCCCGTGACGGTGACGACGCCGCGAGAGGTAGCTGTGACGACGCCGACCTCTTCTAGCTGGAGGTCGCCCGAGAGCCCAGCCTGAGCCGCCGCCAGCGCGTCGACGCCCGCGAGCAGGTCGCGCCCAATGTCTGCCGGGCGGTCTGGATCGGTCACGGTCGGTCCGCTTCAGCGGCACGCTCGGCGCCAGCCGCCTCACCGCTGGCATCACCGCTGCGTAAGCCGACGGCTGCTAGCGACTCCTTGAACACCTGCTCCAAGGCCTGCAGACGCCCCTGCAAGCTGCCGTCGATCCGCCTGCCTCCCACCTCGAGCGTCGCACCCAGCAGGAGCTCCGGCTCCAGCTCAACGCGCACCTCAGGCGCCCCGAGCGAGCGCGAGATCAGCCCGGTGAGCTCGTCCGAAGCGGCCTTGTCGAGCGGCTGCGCCACCTTGAGCAGCGGCACCCCGCCGCGCGCCGCGGCGGCGCGCAGCTCGTCGAGGCTCGCTCGCGGCAACTCCTTCAACCTGGCAGCGAACGCCGCCGCCGCGTCACCCGACCGCTCGCCAGGACGTCCGCCGGCAGCGTGGTCGCTCTCGCCGCCGCCGAACAGCCTGAGCGAGGTCCTCACCTCTTCGATGACGAGCTCGGCCACGCGCCGCCGCAGGTGCTCGGACGCGCTCTGAAGGTCCTTTTCCAGAGCTGCGGCGCTCGCCTCGCGGGCTGCCGCCGCCTCCCTCGTCACCTCCATCAGGCGCCGTTCACGCTCGTCCTCCACCTCCTGGGCCATCGCGGCGAGAGCCACCCCGCGCTCCTGCGCGAGAGCGGCCCGCTGCTCGGCGACCGCGCTCAGCTCCGCTGCAGCAGAAGTCGACAGTTCGCGTGCTTCGGTGAGCGCTGCGGCGGTGAGCGCCGCGCGCTCGTCCATCACCGCCAAGACCGGGCGGTATAGGAAAACGCGCAGCAGCACCACCAGCAGCGTGAAGTTCAGCAGCTGAGCGACGAGGGTGAACCAGTCGATCGCCATCGCGTGGCCCCTCGGGCTACGACACCGCTCCCCAGAACGGGTTGGCGAAGATCAGGATCAGCGAGATCACGAAGCAGTAGATCGCGCTCGTCTCGATCATCGCTAGACCGATGAACATCGTGCGCGAGATCGTGTTCGCCTCGTCGGGCTGCTGGGCGATGCTCTGCAGCGCTTGCGCCGCTGCGCGGCCCTCGCCCAGCGCGGCGCCGGCGGAGCCGATCGCGACGGTGATGCCGGCTGTGAAGATGGAGACCATGGCGATGAGCGCCTGCTCGGTCATGTGGAACCTCCCGTGTCGGTCTGAAGCGCTGTGGCGGTGGCCTCGCGCGCCGCTGTCTCGTTGGCGCCGGAGGCGATGTAGACGAGGGCGAGGATCGTGAAGATGTAGGCGTGCAGCACCCCGAACAGGAGGCCGAAGGCCTCCATGAGCACGGGGAAGACGAGCGGTGCGACGGCCAACAGGATCGCCACGATCATCGTGTTGCTCATGACGTTGCCGAACAGCCGGATCGCGAGCGCGAGCGTGCGCGAGATCTCGCCGAGGATCGTGAACGGCAGCATCACACGGGTCGGCTGCAGGTAACCGCGCAGGTAGCCGCGCAGCCCCAGCTTGGCGATGCCGAAGGCGGGCACGGCCAGGAACACCGCCAGCGCCAGCGCAGCGGTCGTCATCAGCGAGCCTGTCGGCGCCTTGAAGCCGGGCACTATCGCCAGCACGTTGGAGACGAGAATGAACAAGAACAGCGATCCAGCGAACGGTAGGTACGGCCGCGGGTCCTGACGGGTGATGTCCCGGATCTGACCGAGCACGAACTCGAGCAGCGCTTCGAGGAGCAGTTGCACGCGCCCGTATGGAGGCTCCGCCCGCAGACCGCGGCGCGCGAAGAGCGCGACCCCTACGAGCAGCGCCATCACCAGCCAGGTGAACACCAGCGTCGCGTTGACGTCGAAAGGTCCGAGGGTGAACAGGACGATCTCGTCGGGAGACAGCGTCACGGTCGCGTCTCCGCTTCTCGTCCCAACACCGCCCGCGACACGATCGGGCGCGCGGCCAAGAACCCTAGGCTGGCACCCAACAGCGGCCACTGCCCAGCGCGCGCTACCAGCACCAACGCGGCGACGGCCACCATCGTGCGCGCGGCGAAGCTCACGGCCAGCAGCCGCTTCGGCCTGGGGCTGCTCGTCGCGCGGCGCACGGTCAGCCACAGGCCTGCGAAGAAGAGCAGGCCGATCACCAGGCCGACCAAGCCACCCACGACCAGCGGCAGCACGCGACCCGCGAGCACGTCAGTCACCTCCCGTCTCCTTCTTGAACCAGTGATAGGCGCTGAGGCAGCCGAGTCCTAGACCTACGCCGAGGAGCGTCAAGGTCCAGGAGATCGACTCGTCGCGTCT
The DNA here is from genome assembly GCA_964398985.1 of uncultured bacterium. GTDB lineage: Bacteria > Deinococcota > Deinococci > Deinococcales > Trueperaceae > CAYMRL01. Next base: position 143,555 of record CAYNOS010000001.1, on the reverse strand, counting down.
CGCGTCGAGCCACACGCCCACCGCGATCCCGATGAGCGTGGGGATGGCTATCGACCAACCGATCGCGCCGGACGCCCCCAGCCCGCGGGCCAGCGTGTCGTCCCCTTCGGCCCTGGCGCGCTGCTTCCTGGCCTGCTTGCGGCCGATGGTGGTGACGAGTTGCTCGTCTCTGTCGGTGGTGCGGTCTTCCTTCACAGCAGATCGCCCATCTTGCGCAGGACCTCGGACTCGAGGCGGGAGAGGGCGGCGCGCGAACGATGTGCGCTCTCGTCTTGCTGGCGGAGTCGCTCTTCTAGAGCCGTGCGGGCGTCAGACAGGTCACCGGCCACGACCGCCCGCTGGCAGGCGACCCTGACGTCGGCGCCGGTCTTCACCAAGATCCCGTCGTCGACGGCCACGAAGACCTCGGCGGCGCCCTCGTCGACACCACCATCGACGTAGCTGAGCAGCCCCGGGACCAGGAGCAGCGCACAGTCAGCGTGCCTGGGCAAGAGGGTGAACGCGCCGAAGTCGGCCTCGGCGGAGACCTTCAGCGCGGGCGCGTCGACGAGCACACCGGCGGGGACGGATAGCAGCAGCCTCATGTGTCCCCAGTCTCGCGCGGTTGCTTCAGGCCGGCGTCCTCGAGCGAGCCGAGCATGTACAGCTCCTGCTCGGGCACCGAGGCGAGTTCGTCGGCGAGGATCGACTCGCAATCCGACAGCAGGCTCTCTAACGAGACGGTCGCCCCGGCTTGGCCGGTGAACGCCTCGGTCGCGTGGAACGGCTGGGTGAGGTAGCGCTCGAGCCGCCTGGCGCGCGAGACGCGGCTCTTGTCCTCCTCGCTCAGCTCGTCGACGCCGAGCATCGCGATGATGTCCTTGAGGTCCTCGTAGGCTGCGAGGGTGGCCCTGGCCTCGCGCGCCACCGCGAAGTGCCGCGCTCCGACAACCTCAGGTGTGAGTAAGGCAGAAGTCGAGGTCAGCGGGTCGACGGCCGGGTAGAAGCCTTGGGCGGCGCGCTCGCGCGAGAGGACCACCGAGGCGGTGAGGTGGCTGAAAGTGTGCACGACGGCTGGGTCGGTGAAGTCGTCGGCGGGCACGTAGACGGCCTGCACCGAGGTGATCGAGGCGTCAGCCGTGCTGGCTATGCGCTCTTGTAGCTCTGCGAGCTCCGTGGCGAGCGTCGGCTGGTAGCCCATCTGCGACGACAGGTTGCCCATCAGCCCCGAGACCTCCATGCCCGCCTGCACGAAGCGGAACACGTTGTCGATGAGCAGCAGGACGTCGCGCCGCTCGTCATCCCTGAAGTACTCGGCCATGGCGAGCGCGGTGTGGCCGACGCGGAAGCGGGCCCCTGGCGGCGCGTTCATCTGGCCGAAGACGAGCACCGCCATCTCCAACACGCCGGCATCCCTCACCTCTCGCAGGAGCTCTTCGGCCTCGCGCGAGCGCTCACCGATGCCGCAGAAGACGCTGACGCCGCTGTGGCTCTCGGCAGTGTTGTTGATCAGCTCCGTGATGAGCACGGTCTTGCCGACTCCGGCACCGCCGAACAGGCCGGCCTTGCCGCCGCGCTCCAACGGCGCGAGCAGGTCGATCGCCTTGATGCCGGTGAGCAGCGCTTCGGTCTTGGTGGAGCGCTGCGCGAGCGGCACCGGCTGGCCGTAGATGGGACGCCGGCGAGCGTCCGTCAGAGCTCCGCCGCCGTCGGCGGGGTGACCGAAGACGTCGAAGACTCTGCCGAGCAGTCCCGGTCCGACTGTCACGGTCAAGGGGCTGCCGGTGGCGACGACAGGGTCGCCGCGGACCATGCCGGCCGTGTCGGTGAGCGAGAGGCAGCGCGCCACATCGCCGTCGTGCGCGGCGACCTCTAGGGGCACTTCGATGCGCCCGCGGCAGACGAGGAGCTCGGCGACCGGCGGCGGCCGACCCTCGAAGCGCACGTCGACGACCGATCCCCTGACGGCGGTGACGACCCCGGTGGGCTCGTGCGTGGGGTCGGCAGCGTCGCCTGCGGTGAGCGTTGTCGCGTCGTTCACGAGGTCCTCCTCGCGGCTCTCGCCCGAGGATACCCAGTGTGGCAACGCAACGCAGTTCAGGTTACGGAACACCCGTTCCATAACGTGCTAGCCTTGTGAACTATGGCACGACCTCGCGAGTTCGATCACGACAGCGTCGTCGCGGCCGCCGCAGACCTCTTCTTGCAGAACGGTTTCGAGGGCACCTCGATGCGCGACCTGATCGCGCGCACAGGCCTGTCCAGCTCGAGCATCTACGCGGCGTTCGGCGGCAAACGCGGGCTCTACCTCGCCGCGTTGAAGCACGCCGCCGTGCTCGAGCGCGCCCAGGTCGAGGCCGCACTCGAGGGTCCCGGCGGCGTCGTCGGAGGGCTGAAGGCGCTCTACGCCGGCCTTGCCGAACGGCTGCTCGACGGGTCGGACACGTCAGTCTCGCTCAGCGCGCGGGCCGCGCTCGAGACTCCGGAAGACGACGCCGAGGTGATGGACCACCTCAGAGCACACGTCGACGACTTGAGAAGGCTCGTCGCCGCGCGCCTTGAACAGGCCAGCCGGGCCGGCGAGCTGAGGCTCGAACACGACCCCCACGACCTAGCCCTGTTCGTCCTGCTATCGGCCTTCAACCTCACCTACGCGGTGAAGCTGACGCAAGACAGGAACTCTCTGGCAGCCTTCGGGGCCGCAGCGCTCAGCGCCATCGAAGGTGGCTGAAGTGCTCCGACCCACGCGGGCGGAACGGTACTAGATGCGCAAGATCGCTGAGCTCACGACCTCTCGCCCCCGGCTGTTCATCGCGGCCTTCGCCGTCCTGACGGTCCTCGCCGCCGCCGGCATCCCGCGCGTCGACATCGACGCCACGATGTCGGCCATGTACCCCGGAGAGTCGGCGCACTCGGGCACGCAAGCGCTCATCGAGGAGACGTTCGGCACCGGCCAGATGCTGATCGTGCTGTTAGAGGGCGAGGTCTACACCCCCCAGGCCCTGGCCGCCGTGCGGGCGCTGAGCGCGGAGGTGGAGCAGGTCGGCGGCGTCAAGCGCGCCACCAGCGCCTCCAACGCCCAGCGCATGGAGGACGACGACGGCTTCTTGCTGATCACCGACCTGCTGCCGCGGGCTGGAGAGATCACCGAGGAGCAGGTGGCCGCAGTGAGGGAATACCTGCAGACGGCCACGATGTACCAGGGTGGCGTGCTGGTGGCCGAGGACGGCACTTCGGCGAACGTCGTGGTCGAGGTCGACGCCGACGACGACACCGACGAGGTCGTCGCCGCCATCAGGCAAGCCATCGAGCGCCACTGGGCCGGTCCCGGACTCGGCGAAGGTTTCCTCGTCGGCAGCCCCGTCGTCAACACCTCGATGCGCGCCACGCTGCAGCGCGAGCTGCCGCTGCTTGGCACGGTGGCTGCCCTACTGCTGGTGGGCATGCTCTACCTGAACTTCCTCAGCGTCCGCGGCGCCGTCCTGCCGCTCCTGACGGTCGTCGTCGGCCTGGCGTGGGCGTTCGGCGTCCTCGGCTGGCTCGGCGGCGCGTTCACGATCATGACCTCGATCGCGCCGGTCGCGATCCTCGCGGTCGGCAGCTCGTTCTCGCTGCACCTACTCGGCCGCTTCAGCGTCGAGTTGGCGAAGGGCGCCGAGAAGTTGACTGCTATCCGGCTGGCGGTCACGGAGACAGGCTTGGGCGTGGTGATCTCGGGCATGGCTATCGCAGCAGCGATGCTGACGTTCACGCTGTCGAGCATGCCGGCTGTCAGGGCACTCGGCATGCTGATCGCGGGCGGGGTCGTCGGAGCGCTGCTCGCCTCGATGCTCCTGCTGCCCGCTGTGCTCACCCTCCTGCGCCCGCCAAAGCGCGTCACCGATCCGGAGGCGCCCGGCGGCATCGCGGGGTTGCTGAAGTGGTTAGGCGCGTTCGTCGACCGTAGGCGCTGGCCGATCCTGATCGCCAGCGCCGTGCTCGCCGTCTTCGCCGTGTTCGGCGTGACGCGCATAGAGGCCAACACAGCGGTGCTCGACTACTTCAGGGAAGACTCTCCGATCAAGCAGGACTACTCCAGGGTCGAGGCGGCGCTTGGAGGCACCAGCCAGGTGCAGCTCGTCGTCACCGGCGACCTCGGCGACCCGGCAGCCATCCGCGCCATGGCCGAGTTCCAGGAGCGCGTCGGAGAGCTGCCTGGCTCAGGTCCCAGCTCCTCGATAGCGACGGTCATGAGCGCGATCCACGAGACGCTGACCGGCGAGGAGGGCCTGCCCGCCACCCGCGAGGCGCTCGCGCAGGAGATGCTCATCTACCAGCTCTCCGGCGACGTGCAGCACATCAGCCAGTACCTGACGCTCGACTCGAGCATGGGCCTCATCGACCTCTCGATCGCCACCGGCTCGACCCGCGAGCAGCGGGCGGCCGTCGAGGAGCTGGACGCGCTGGCGACAGAGGTGTTCGCCGGCCTGCTGGAGCACTCGTTCGGAGGCGTCACGCTGCTGCAGATCGACATCGAGGACTCGCTGCTGCACGACTTCGTGATCAGCCTGTCCTTGGCCATCGTGCTGGTGATCATCATCGATAGCCTCGTGCGCTCGGTGGCGGCTGCGCTAGTGACGATCACCGTGCTGCTCCTGACGATCCTGTTTCAGTACGGCTTGCTCGGCTACCTCGGCATCCCGCTCGACCTCGCCACCATGCTGCTCGGCGCCCTGGCCATCGGGGTCGGTGACTACGCCATCCACCTCACGGTGCGCTACATGGAACAGCGCCGCGCCGGCGACCCGCCTGAAGCTGCGATGAGCCGCGCGATCCTCACGTCCGGCCGCTCGATCCTGTTCACCGCGCTGACGCTCGGCGCCGGCTTCGGCGCCCTGATCGTCAGCGAGTTCGTGCCCATCCGCACGCTCGGCTCGCTGATGGCGTTCACCGTCATGTCAGTAGGCATCATCTCGCTCACCGTCCTGCCCGCCGCCTGCCTGGTGTTCCTGCGCAACCCTCGCGGCGCCGCCCTCGTCCGACCCAAGGAGGTCACCGCCAATGTCTGAACGCTTCTCTTTCGACCGTCTCACCCGCGCCCTGGCCGCGCTGTTGCTGATCGGCGCCCTCGGTGCCGCGAGCGCTCAGCGCTACGCCACCGGCCAAGAAGTCATGGACGCCGTCGCGGCGCTACCGACGCCCGACACGACCATCGCCACGATGAGCATGACGATCACCGCGGCTTCCGGGCACACGTTGACGCGCGAGATGCAGATCTGGTCTACGGCGGCCGGCCCTCGCCAACTGATCAAGTTCACGGCGCCGGCCGACGTTCGCGGCTCGGGCTTCCTGTCCGTCACCAATGACAGCGGTGCCAGCGAGTCGTGGATCTACCTGCCCGCTCTCGACCGTGTCAGGCGCGTCGCTGGCGGTCAGGAGCAGGACTCGTTCTTCGGCTCCGACTTCGCCATCGAGGACATCACCGGCTTGACCGGTGACCTGGAGGGCGACTTCGCCTACGAACTGCTCTCCGTGGAACCCGGACCCGTCTACGTGATCGAGGGAGTCCCGACCGGCTCATCGACGTCGAGCTACGACCGACTCGTCTACCACGTGCCCGAAGAGCAGCTGCTGCCGAGCAGGATCGAGTTCTACATCGGCGGGCAGCTACGCAAGGTCATGACCATCGACGGCGTCAGCGAGCAGGACGGTTATCTGATGCCTACCCGGATCCGGATGGAGACCGTCGCCTCCGGCTCGTACACGGTGATCGAGCAGGCGGGCTTCGAGCTCGACAGTGAGGTGCTTGATGAAGTCTTCAGCGAACGCTTCCTCAGGCGCTGACGCTGTAGGGCCCGCCGGCAGGCGGAGCCGTGAGCGGGCGACGGGGCTGCGCCTCGCGCTCGCGGCCCTGATCTGCTGCGCGCTGGGCGCGACCGCCGCGGCCCAGGTCAGCTTCGATCTCGGCGGAAGCCTTGGCACCGAGCTCGGTGTCGACGTCGACGGCGACTTCACGGTGGGCGAGGTGTGTCTCGGGCTCGAGGGCCGCGGAGAGGTCGGCAGCGGCTTCTTCCCGGACGCAGCCTTCTTCGTGGAGGCGGGGGCCTGCTACGACGCCACCGCCGAGAGTGGACCTGACGGCGGCATCCCGGAGGACGTTAGCGATCTGAGCGCGCTGTTCGCGAGCGAGAGGAGACCGCTCACGCTCAGCCTCGGCAGCGCCTACGCGACGCTCTACCGCGGGAACGCCGAGTTCTCCGTTGGTCGCCAGAAGGTGTCGTGGGGCAGCGCCGATGCGCTCGCGCCCGTCGACGTCGTCAACCCGACCGACCTCAGCTACCCCATCAGGCAGCCCAGCGACCGCAAGCTCGCGACGTTGATGGCCCGTCTACAGCTCGACGCTCCCCAAGGCGTGGCGCTGGACATCGTGCTGGTGCCTCTGTTCGAGCCTTCGGTGCCGCCGGCCGCGGCCTGGCAGCCGGAGGCCGTGGTTCCTGAGTTACCACCCGGCTCTGGCGTCGTCGGCTTCGCCCCGCTCCTCGACGAGCGCCCGTCAGCCTCGCTGGGCAACCTGCAGTTCGGTGCGCGCGCCACGTTCGACGTCGATCTGTTCGGCGGCTCCGACTTCAGCGTCACCTACTTCAGCGGCTTCAAGAAGCTGCCCACGGCCTCGTTTCGACTGGTGCCGATAGAGGCCGTCCCTGGCACCTTCTACCTGCAGCCGGTTCTCAACTACGACCGCATCAACGTCCTCGGGCTCGACTTCTCGAGCGTCGTCGGCGCCTTCGTCGTGCGCGGCGATGCGGCCATGACCTTCACCAAGGACCCCGAAGGTGTGGACCCGGCTGTCGGCAACCCGAGCTTCCAGGCGGTGCTCGGCGTCGAGCGCTCGCTCCCCGGGGGAGCTTACCTGAGCGCCCAGGCGACCTTCGAGCGCGTGTGGCCGGATGACGGCGGCGAGGCCGACGTGGACGTCGCCAGCGTGCTGGCGCTGCGGCTCGAGCCCGACGCCCGCCTCACCGTGCAAGCCGCGTGGCTGCACGGCTACGTGGACGGCAGCGGTCTCTTCTCGCCGTCCGTCGCTTACAAGCTGGCCGACGGCGTCACGGCGAGCGCCGAGGCGGCAGTCTTCTACGGCCGGGACGGATCGCGCTACGGCGACTGGCGTGAGAACAGCCAGCTCCGCCTGGGGGTCGAATACGCCTTCTGAGCGTCCGAGGTGGCGACGCTGCTCGCAGGCGGCGGCGGTAGTGGCTGGACTCTGGCTCACCGTCGTCACGGCCCAGCCCGTGCCCTACCAAGGGATGCCCGGCGGCGCAGCGTGGGCCGCCGGCGACTTCGCTGCTGCCTACGCCGCCGCGATCGAGGTCGACGAGGCCGGCGCTCAACTACTCGCGGCCCGCGCCGCCGCCGATCAGGCCGTCTACCGTGAGGTCGGGTCAGACGCGACGCTGACGTGGCTGGCTCGGTCGGAAGCGGCCGCTGCGAACGCGGTCGAGCTGGCCGCCGACGGGCCGCTGGCGGCGCCAGCCGCGATGGCGCTGGCGAGAGCCAAGGGCGAGGCCGCGCTGCACCGCGGACTGCTCGCGAACTCACGCCTGCCCGGCGAGCTGCGCGCTCTGTTCGAGCGCGCTCTCGCCCTCGACCCCGCGAACCCCGACGCGCTGGTCGCCTTCGGAGCGTGGCACCTGGCGCTGACCGAGCGCGGCGTCGGCTGGCTCTACGGGGCACGCCGTGACCACGTCTTGCCGCTGATCGAACGCGGCGTGGCCGCTGCTCCTGAGCAGGTCAACCTGCGCGTCGAGTACGCGCTCGCCCTGGACGCCCTCGGCTTCCCAGAGGAGGCGGCGACGCAGGCGGAGCTGGCGCTCGCGCTGCCGACCCACACGGCCGCGGAGCGGCACGAGCAGGAGCGCGCCAGGCCGTTGACGACTGCTCGACCCTAGCTTCCTGCGCTCACCCTCTTGCCCCGGTCCGCTGGTGGGAGCATGATGTGCCAAGCCCGTTCAGGAGGCGAGATGCGCCCACCGCTGACGCCGTTAGCATGCCTGCTAGCCTGCCTGGCGCTGCTCGCAAGCGGCGTGACGGCAAGCGCCCAGGCTCAGGTCCCGGCTCTGCAAGCCGGCACGCGTGTGACCTTCTACTCGTCGAGTGCCAGCGTCAGGGGCACTACGCAGCAGGCGGTCTTCAAACCGAACTGCGACCCGAGCAAGGAGCAGTGCTGGACCGATCCCAACGGGCGCACGATCGGCTTGGAGGACGTGCCCACCGCCAGCGGGCAGGGGTTCACCCAGCTCGACGTGCTCTACCTCGACCAGCAGACGTGCGTCTTGCGCCTCACCAGCTACACGCTCGAGCCCGGCACCAACGCTGTACGCACCGCAGCCAGCGGCGGCCTGGTCACGACGGGTGGGGCCTGCGCGGACTACTGGCTGTCGCCAGCGAGCCTGCAGCAGCTCCCGGTGCAAGACAGCGGCGGTTTCAGGGTGCTCCGCGGTCCCTACACGCTCGGCTCGCTGACGTTCGAGGCGGTCAGCATCGGCAACTTCGCAGCTGGCGCCTCGAGCCACAACAGCTACGATGCCGCCAGCGGGCTGCTGATGGTGGCCAGCAGCCGCACCCAGGGCGCGGCCGTCCCGACCATCTCGCCCGGCAACGTCGTCGTGGCCGGTGCCGGCAGCGCGCTGCTCACCTTCACGCAGTGGCTCCACTCGCGCCCGCTGCAGCTCTCGGGGATCCTCGAGCGGCTGCCGGATCACGTTCAGGGCACCACCCGACTCGTCTACGCGTGCTCGCAAGGCACCGGCATGCCCGGGATCGGGAGCGTTCAACTGCCGTGCGCCTACGAGGTCGCGCTCGGCCAGCGCAACGAGCTGTGGGTCCACGCCACCAGCCGGCTGCAGACGACCGACGGCATCACTACCGTGCCCACCGTCACCGAGGCGGAGCACGTGATCGCGGCCAGCGGCCATGGCGGCCACCTGGCTTCGCCGACCTGGCTCGCCGGCCTTCAGAGCGGCGTTCGGCTCGACGTCGACGCGGTCACCGGTGTGGCTGCCTACGTCGAGAGCGTCGACGCCAACGCGGTGTCGATCGTCGAGCAGAGCAACGCCGAGTTCAAGCGCTTCGTCTACGACAGGGGCAGCGGCTGGCTGCTGCACTACGGCCTCGAGCAGTCGAGCGGCCTCGGCTCCTTCACGCAGACCTTCGACCTCACCGGCGTACAGTAGCGGCCCTGGGATGCGCGTATCCGCGCTGGTCGGCAGATGCGCTCAAGCGTTGAGCACGCTCACTCGTAGCGCAGCGCCTCTATGGGGTCGAGCCTGGCGGCGCGGTTGGCGGGCAGTGTGCCGGCCAGGAACGCTATCGCCATGACCAGCAGCGTCACGCCCGTGACCGACAGCGGATCGAACGACAAGATCCTCAGGCCCGCCAGGTCGGCGAGGATTCCCTCGGCGAGCACTCGGCTGATGACAGTTCCCAGCGCGATCGCGACAAGGGCGCCGATGGCGCTGCCCAGGAAGCCGATGAACACGGCCTCGGTGGAGAACAGCGCGAAGATCTTGCCGGCGCCCATGCCGAGTGCCTTCATCAGGCCGATCTCGCGCGTGCGCTCCTGCACGGACATGAGCAGGGTGTTGATGATCCCGAAGCCGGCGGCGATCAGCGCGATGACCGCGAACGCGTTGAGCACGCCGATTATCGTGTTGATGACGGTGTTGAAGGCGCCGAGCTGATCGGCCAGCGTCAGGCCGCGCAGGCCGACAGCTTCCAGAGCGGCCTTGATCTCGTCGATCCGCGCGGCGCTGAGGCCGGGCGCCAGCGTCGCGGTGGCGCCTTGGAAGACGTCGGTGACTTCGGCCGGCAGGCCGGAAGTCTGCGCGCGGAAGAGCTGGTCGAGTAGCGGAGATGATACCGAGATGCCCTCGCCGCCGAAGAGCGAGGTCTGCTTGACCCCCACCACGACCGCGGGCACCTCGTGGCGGTTGCCGAACGGGTCGCTCAGCGCCAACGTCACGACCTCCCCGAGCGCTTGCTCCGGCGTCCCGAGTCCGAGCGGCTCCACGAAGGCTACGGGCAGGAGGACCTCGCCGACCGCTTCATCCCGGCCGGGTAGAAGCCTGACGCCCTCGGCGCTGAGCAGCCCGCCGGCGACCAACTCGAGCTCGAAGCCGAGCGGGGTGGGGTCGAGCGAGACCTCGAACCGGGTACCTTCCTCGAACGCGATGAAGTCCAACCCGACCATGCGAATCGGCTCCACCCTGACGATCCCGTCGATCGTCTTGATCGAGTCGATATCGGCGCGGGTGAGTGCCTCGAACGAGAACCCCGGCCCCGCCTGGATGAACGCCTTGTCGGGGTCGTACTCGACCGGCCCGTCAGCGCTGGGTCCGAAACCGTTGCCGTCTGCGAGCGACGCCTTGCTGAGCGACATGATGTCGGCGCCGCCAAGCGCGGCGAGTTGCGCGTTGACGTAGTTGGTGATGCCCTTGCCCAGGCCGTTGGTGAGGGTCAGCGTGAACGCGCCGACGAAGATCGCGAGGACGGTGAGGACGGTCCTGAGGCGACTCCTGAAGGTGTTGGCGATCGCGGTGCGGACGACCTCGACGAAGCTCACGCCACGCCTCCGGAAGTCTGCAGCGAGTCGACGATGAGGCCGTCCTTGAGGTAGACGCGGCGACCGCAGCGCGCCGCTAGGTCCTCGTCGTGCGTCACGATGACGAGCGTGATGCCCTGTGCGCTGTTGAGGTCGAAGAGCAGGTCCTCGATGACCGCGCCGGTGCCGCTGTCGAGGTTGCCGGTGGGCTCGTCGGCGAAGATCGCCTGTGGCCGGTTGGCGAGGGCTCGCGCGATCACCATCCGCTGCTTCTGACCTCCTGAGAGGTTGGTCCCGCGGTTGAGCGCCTTGTCCGCCAACTCCACCTGCTCGAGCACCGCCATGCCGCGCGCGGTCCGCTCCTTGGCGCCTACCCCAGCGATCTTCAGCGGCATGATGACGTTGTCGAGAACCGTCGCGTTGGGGACCATGAAGAACTGCTGGAAGACGAAGCCGAACAGCTGGTTGCGCAGGCGGTTGACCTCGCGCACGCTCAAGCTCTTGGCGTCTTGTCCGTTCACCGCGACGGTGCCGCGGGTGGGTGAGTCGAGCAGCGCGAGGATGTGCATCAACGTCGACTTGCCGGAGCCGCTCTTGCCGACGATCGCAACGCTCTCGCCTTTGCTGACGGTGAAGTCGACGCCGCGCAGGGCGTCGAAGCGGCTCTCGCCCGAGCCGTAGCTCTTGATGAGTGAGCGAGCGACAATCAGGTCGTCGGCAGCGCTCGGGTGGTGGGAGACGTTGGCAGCCGGCACGCCGAGCAGTGTCGCACGGCGTGCTGCGTGGGAGCTGTGGTGCGCTACACGGAGCGTGCCGAGGCTGCGCTGCCGACCCAGCCAGTGCTCAGGTAGCGCGCAAGTCGTTCGGATAGGTGAGGCCGATCTGCGCCCTGACCTCGTCGAGCAGCCTCATGGTGTCGAGCGTGTCGCTGAGCGGCATCAGCTGACTCTCGAGCAGGCCGTTCTGAATGCAGCGGGTCACTTCCCTGGCCTGATACGCGTAGGGGGTCACCGTGAAGGGGTGCCGTTCGTGGCGTGTCGCGGTTTCGCCGGATCCCACGGTGCCGCGGGTGGTCGCCACGCTGAAGCCTTCCGGGCGTGTCAGCGGCGCATCGCTGACGATGACTCCGCCACTCCCGCAGATGCGCACCTGGCGCGTCGTCTGCGATACGAAGGAGACCATGACCTGCGCGTGCCGGCCGCCCGGATAGACGAGCTGCAACGCGGTGGTCTCATCGACGCCTTCGCGTCCGAGCCGGCCGGAGGCCTGCACTGCGGTGGGGAAACCGAGGGCGCCGGTGACCCACGCCAACGGGTAGACGGCCAGATCGAGGAGCGCGCCTCCGCCATCGGCCTTGGCCCACAGCCGGTGGCGCGGGTCGGCAGCGGCGATGAAGCCGAGGTCCGCCTGCACCAAGCTGACCTCGCCGATCTCGCCAGCAGCGATCACCGCGAGCGCGCGCCGGTAGGCGGGCAGGAAGCGGGTCCACAGCGCCTCCATCAGGAAACGCCCGTGGCGGCGAGCGCAGGCGATGAGGTCCTCGGCTTCCCAGCCGGTCACCGTGAACGCCTTCTCGACCAGCACGTGCTTGCCTCCCTCGAGCAGCGTCTTGGCGACCTCGTGATGCTGGCCGTGCGGGGTCGTCAGGTAGACGACGTCGACGTCGGGGTCGTCAGCGAGGCGTTGGTACCCGCTGACACCGGCCGCGTCCCAGTAGGCGCGGCGGCAACCGAACTCGGCCGCGAATGCCTCTGCCCGCTCACGGCTGCGCGAGCTGACCGCGTGGACCAGCGCATCCGGGAGGCTCGCGATCTCGCCGGTAACCCGCCTGGCGATGCTGCCGGTCGCCACCACGCCCCAGCGAAGGGGGCGGCCGGTCGGCTCGAGCGGGGCGTCCAAGTAGCTGAGGTCCTGGCGTGCTGTCATCGGTGCTGACCTCCGGTCGTGAGAGGTCAATCCTACCGGCCGTCGTCCCGCCGTTCCGGCCGGCACGGCGCACGGCGATGGAGACACGCTTGGTATCCTCGAGGAACTGGCGAGAGCCGGCGCGTCAAGCGCCCGGCACGTCCCCACGGGGCCGCGCCTGAGAAGGACGTGCTGAAGAGTGAAGCTACACGAAGTCCGCACCTACAAGTCGGCCGAGCGACTGGCCAAGCAGGATCAACTGGCGTGGAAGATGGCGGCCGTGGCAACCGACCCGGTACCCGTCGATGCCGACGTCGTCGAGATGATCGGCAACCGCGTGATCGACAACGCCGCGGTGGCGGTCGCCTCGTTGGCGCGCCAACCGGTTCGGTCGGCGCGGGCGCAGGCGTTGGCTCACCCGCGCTCGCCCGGAGCGACGCTGTTCGGCGTGCCCAACATGCAGCGCTTCTCGCCCGAGTGGGCGGCGTGGGCCAACGGCGTGGCGGTGCGCGAGCTCGACTTTCACGACACCTTCCTGGCCGCCGACTACAGCCATCCGGGCGACAACATCCCGGCCATCCTGGCCGTCGCCCAGAGCACCGGCCGTTCCGGGAGCGAGCTGGTGCGCGGCATCGCTGCCGGCTACGAGCTGCAGGTCTCGCTGGTGAAGGGGATCTGCCTGCACGAGCACAAGATCGACCACATCGCGCACCTTGGACCGTCGGCAGCGGGGGGCCTGTCGGCGCTCTTGAACCTGCCGGTCGACGTCGCGTACCAGGCCATCCAGCAGGGGTTGCACACCACCACCACCACCCGCCAATCGCGCAAGGGCGAGATCTCGAGCTGGAAGGCCTACGCCCCGGCGTTCGCCGGCAAGCTGGCCGTCGAGGCTGTCGATCGCGCCATGCGCGGCGAGGGCGCGCCGTCACCTGCCTACGAGGGTGAGGACGGCTTCATCGCTTGGCTGTTGTCCGGCCCCACCGCCCGCTACCAGGTGCCTCTGCCCGAACCTGGCGAGAGCAAGCGCCAGATCCTCGAGACCTATACCAAGGAGCACTCCGCCGAGTACCAGAGCCAGGCTTTGATCGACCTCGCCAGACGCATGGGCGAGCGCGTGCCCGACACCGATGAGGTGGCCGGCGTCGTCATCAGCACCAGCCACCACACCCACTACGTGATCGGCACCGGAGCCAACGACCCTCAGAAGATGGATCCCGAGGCGAGCCGCGAGACGCTCGACCACTCGATCATGTACATCTTCGCGGTGGCGCTGCAGGACCGTGCCTGGCACCACGAGCGCAGCTACGCGCCCGAACGCGCCCGCCGCCCCGACACCGTGCGGCTGTGGCACAAGATCGCGACCGCCGAGGATCCCGAGTGGACGCGCCGTTACCACTCGAGCGATCCCGCCGAGAAGGCGTTCGGGGCGCACGTGGCGATCACCATGCGCGACGGCACCGTCATCCAAGACGAGATCGCGGTGGCCGACGCGCATCCCTTGGGAGCGCGGCCGTTCGCCCGGCCGCAGTACGTCGAGAAGTTCCGCACGCTTGCCGAAGGCATCGTGGCCGAGGCCGAGCAGCAGCGCTTCCTCGAGCTGGTCGAGCGCATCGACTCGCTCACTCCCGCCGAGGTCGGCGAGCTCGATGTCGAGGTCGCCGGCGAGCAGCTCGGGGCACCCGTGCGGAGCGGCATCTTCGACTACGGCCAGCGTTAGGAGAGCAGATGAGCGACGCCAACGAACCAGGAGCCTTCAGGCCCAAGAAGTCGGTCGCACTCTCGGGGGTGACCGCCGGCAATACCGCCCTGAGCACCGTCGGGCAGTCTGGCGACGACCTGCACTACCGCGGCTACGACATCGGCGACCTCGCCTCCAACTGCGAGTACGAGGAGGTCGCGCACCTCTTGATCCACGGCGAACTGCCGAAGGCCTCGCAGCTGGCGGCCTACAAGGCGAAGCTGCGCCGGCTGCGGGGCCTGCCGCCGCTGGTCAAGCAGGTGCTGGAGGCGACGCCGGCGGCGGCGCACCCGATGGACGTCCTGAGGAGCGGCGTTTCGGCGCTGGGCGCCACGCTCCCCGAAGCGTCGGACCACAACGAGCCGGGCGCCCGCGACGTCGGCGACAAGCTGATCGCCAGCACCGCTTCGATGCTCCTGTACTGGTATCACTACGCCGTCAACGGCCGTCGCATCGACGTCGAGACCGACGACGACAGCATCGGCGGACACTTCCTGAGACTGCTTCACGGCAAGGCGCCCAAGCAGAGCTTCGTCGATGCGATGCACGTCACGCAGATCCTCTACGCAGAGCACGAGTTCAACGCCAGCACCTTCACCTGCCGGATGATCGCCGGCACCGGGTCCGACGTGTACTCCGCGGTCGTCGGCGGCATCGGCGCGCTCAAGGGGCCCAAGCACGGCGGCGCCAACGAGGTCGCCTACGAGATCCAGCGCCGCTACGCCACGCCCGAGGAAGCCGACGCCGACATCCGCGAGCGCGTCGCGGCCAAGGAGGTCATCATCGGCTTCGGTCACCCCGTCTACACGGTCGCTGACCCTCGCAACGAGCTCATCAAGGGTGTCGCCAGGCGGCTGTCTGAGGAGGCCGGCGACATGTCGCTCTACTCGGTCGCGGAGCGCATCGACGAGACGATGGCCGCCACCAAGCGCATGTTCCCGAACCTCGACTGGTACAGCGCGGTGGCCTACAACTTCATGGGCATTCCGACGGCGCTGTTCACGCCGCTGTTCGTGGCGGCCCGGACCGCCGGCTGGGTCGCTCACGTGATCGAGCAGCGCCGCGACAAGACCATCATCCGCCCCTCGGCCAACTACGTCGGACCCGAGGACCGCGCGTTCGTGCCGCTGAGCGAGCGCTGATGCCGTACCTGGTCGCGGCCGACCTGCCGGCCACGCCGCCCGGCGAGCGCTTCCGCGAGTTGCTGTCGCGGCCAGGCATCCTGAGGTTGCCCGGCGCGCACAACGGCATGGCGGCGCTGCAGGCCAAGCGCGCTGGGTTCGACGCGCTCTACCTGTCGGGCGCGGCCATGAGCGCCTCGATGGGCCTGCCCGACCTCGGCATCATCAGCGTCGAAGACGTGTCGTTCTTCATCAAGCAGGTTGCGCGCGCCAGCGGACTGCCCGTGCTGGTCGACGGCGACACCGGTTACGGCGAGGCCCTCAACGTCATGAACATGGTGCGAGCGTTCGAGGCGGCCGGCGCCGCGGCCGTTCACATCGAGGACCAGGTGCTGCCGAAGAAGTGCGGCCATCTCAACGACAAGCGCCTGACCAGCCCCGAGGACATGGCCCTCAAGGTGGCTGCGGCCGTGAAGGCGCGCCGCGACCTGGTGGTGGTCGCCCGCACCGACGCCGCCGCCAGCGAGGGCCTCGCGGGTGCGGTCGCGCGCGCCAGGCTGTACGTCGACGCCGGCGCCGATGCGATCTTCCCGGAGGCGCTTACCAGCGTGGCGATGTTCGAGGAGTTCGCTCAGGCGTTGCCGGGCGTGCCGCTGCTCGCCAACATGACCGAGTTCGGCCGCACCCCCCAGCTGAGCGCCGACGAGTTCGAACGACTCGGCTACAAGATGATCATCTGGCCCGTCAGCTCGCTGCGGGTGGCCAACAAGGCGCAGGCCGAGCTGTACGAGGCGCTGGCCCGCGATGGCTCGGCGACCGCCGTCCTGCACCGCATGCAAGCGAGGGCGGACCTGTACGAACTGATCGGCTTGGAGAGCTACGAGGCGCTCGACGCCGCGATCGTCAAGACCGTGTTGCCCTAAGGCCGGCAGGGTCGGCCTACGGCGTCGCGACGCCGGTGTCTTTCGCTGCCCACATCTCCATTGACAACGTTTGTTGCAGAGACTTATTGTTCTACAACAGTCCGTGTACTGATACCCGAGAAGGAGGACACCCGGCCAGGGGCGTCTAGCACGTCCTTAAGTCTCTCTCGCCACCGCGCAGGCGGTGGACCCGCGCATTCGCGGAAGCCGCCGACCGTCGGGCTTCACCTCCGGCGCAAGCGGCAGGAGGTACGAAGATGGGTCAGCGTTCATCGCTGCCGAAGTTCCTCGTGACGCTGCTGGCGTTCGGTTGGTTGATCACCAGCGCGTTCGCCCAGCCAACTCTCTCGTTCACCCTCGACACCACCGAGAACCGCGCCCCCGAGATCCAGGCCATCGCAGCCATGCTGGCCGAGATCGGGGTCGACGCCCAAGTGCGGGTCTGGCAATCAGCGGTACTCGTCGAAGAGATGCGGGCGGGCAACCGCAACGCGTCGACCGGCGACTGGGGCTCGGCGTACTTCGACCCATTCGACCTCGGGATCCCCAAGCTCGGCACCGAGGCGCGCGGCAACCGGTCGTTCTACTCGAACGCGGCGGTCGACGCGGCGTTCACCGTCGCCTCCACGACGGTCGACAACGAGACGCGCCAGCAGGCCTACTTCGAAGCCCAGCGCCAGATCTTCGAGGATGCCCCCTGGATCTTCGCCTACGTGCTGCAGAACCTCGAGGCCGCGAGCGACGCCGTTCAGGGCTGGCGGCCGGCGGCTGACAACAGCGAGAGCATGCACGACGTCTCGGTCCAGGGCTCCGACAGCCTGGTCGTGGGGATGCGCACCGACGCTCTCGTTACCCTCGATCCCGCCATGTTCCGCGACCGCGACACCGAGGCCGTGCTGCGCAACATCTTCGACTCGCTCGTCACCGCCACGCCGGACGGCGAGGTCGTGCCCATGCTGGCGACTACCTGGCGGGCGCTCGACGACACCACCTTCGAGTTCGACCTCGTCGAGGGCGTGACCTTCTCGAACGGCGAAGCGCTGGACTCCGAGGACGTCGTCTTCACGTTCGAGCGCATCATCACCGAAGGCGCCGTCGACGGACAGACCAGCCCCCGCGCCGGACTCCTCGGCCCGTTGGCGAGCGTCGAAGCCGTCGATTCCCGCACGGTGCGGTTCCACTACAACGAGACGTTCCCTCAGGGCTTGCTCGAGCAGGCGCTGGTGCACTTCCAGATCGTCCCCAAGGACTACATGGAAGAGGTCGGCGTCGCCGCGTTCATGCAGGCTCCCATCGGCAGCGGCCCGTTCACCTACCAAGGAGGCAGCCTCGACTCCCAGGTGACCCTGCAGCGCAACGACAGCTACTGGCAGGGCGCGCCCGCGCTGCGGACGCTGGTGTTCCGCATGATGCCAGAGCCCTCGACCCGCGTCGCAGCTCTGCTCTCCGGTGAGGCACAGATCATCCAGGCCGTCCCGACCGACCTAGTCGACCGCATCAACAGCGCCCCCAACGTCTCGGTGCATACGGCGCAGGGCACGCGGGCCTACTTCATCGAGCTCAACGTCTCGAAGCCTCCGTTCGACGACGTGCGCGTGCGCCAGGCCCTCAACTACGCGATCGACTGGGACGACATCCTCACGAACATCTACCAGGGCTACGGCGAGAGGCTCGCCACCAGCTTCCTGCCCTCGGGCTTCGGCTACGACCCGGACCTCGCGCCGTACCCCTACGACCCCGAGCGCGCTCGCGAACTCCTCAGAGAGGCGGGCTACGCGGTCCGCTAGACGCGCCAAGCCTTATCGATAAGGCTCCAACCGTCGCTCGCCCAAGGCCTAGCCTGGGCGAGCGACGGATGACCTGAGAGCCCGCGGCTCATGAAGTCCTATCTGACCAAGGAAGTGATTTGACCAAGGTCGTCAAGCGAGTGCTTTCCGCGATACCCGTGGCGTTGGGGGTCGCGGTCATCGCCTTCTTGTTCCTCAGGTTCCTGCCGGGTGACCCGGTCGAGATCATGTTGGGCGACGCGAACGTCGGGCAGCGGGAGGTCGAGGCCCTGCGCAGCGCGATGAACCTCGATCGACCGGTGCTGGAACAACTCGGTCTGTTCCTCGCCGGCATCGTGCGGGGCGACTTCGGCTGGAGCATCGTCAAGAACCAGCCGGTGGCGCAACTCATCGTCGACACCTTGCCGGCGACTATCGAGCTCACGTTCGTGACTATCCTGTTCGCTCTCATCATCGCGCTGCCCGTAGGGATCATCAGCGCGCTCAAGGCCGGCTCGCTTCTCGACCGCGTGGTGCTAGGCAGCACGCTCCTGGGGGTGAGCATGCCGGCGTTCTGGTTCGGCCTGCTTCTGATCCTGCTCTTCTCCGTCGAGCTTGGCCTGCTGCCCACGTCGGGCCGCATCGCTGCCACGATGTTCGTCCCGGAGCGCACCGGCTTCATGCTCCTGGACACGCTGCTGGCCGGCAACCTCCAGGCCTTCGGCAACGCGCTCAAGCACCTCGTGCTGCCCGCGTTCACCCTCGGCGTCGTGTTCGCCGTGGTGCTCGCGCGCGTGGTGCGCAGCTCGATGGTGGAGATCATGGGCCGCGATTACGTCACCACCGCTCGCTCGAAGGGGATGCCCGAGCGCCGCGTCGTGATCAAGCACGCCCTGCGCAACGCGCTCATCCCGGCGCTGACGGTCACGGGCCTGCAGATCGGGGAGTTGCTGGGCGGCAACATGATCGTCGAGACGATCTTCGGCTGGCCAGGTCTGGGTCGGCTGGTCGTCAGCTCGATCTTCGCCCGTGACTACGTCGTCGTGCAGGCAGCGGTGATGTTGTACGCCCTCACCTACGTCGCGGTGAACCTGATAGTGGACGTCCTTTACACCTATCTCAACCCGAGGATCGCGCTGTGACCCAGCGGCCGGCGGTCCGACGATGAAGAGCTTGGCGGCGCCGCTCGCCGCGCCCCCGGCGGGTCCGCGCCTGGGAGGCCCGCTGCCCTGGCTGTGGTCAGTGATCAAGAAGGTGCTGCGCACGCCGGTGGGTGCGGTCAGCTCAGGAATCATCCTCGTCTACGTGCTGGTCGCGATCCTGGCGCCCGTCATCGCTCCGTACGCTCCCGACGCCACCGACCTGAGCTCCAGGTTGCGCGCTCCTGCGGCCGAGCACCGCTTCGGCACCGACGGCTTGGGTCGCGACATCCTCACGCGCGTTCTCTACGGGGCCCGCGTCAGCCTGCTCGTCGGCACGCTCACCGTGCTCATCACCGCGACGTTCGGCACGGCCCTCGGCGTTCTCGGCGGCTTCTACCGAGGGACGTTCGATGCCGTCAGCGGCCGACTCACGGAGCTGCTGCTGGCGTTCCCCTATCTGATCTTCGCCATCGGCATGATGGCGTTCCTCGGCCCCGGCTTCGCCAATCTGGTGCTGGCGCTCTCGCTCAAGGGCTGGGTCGAGTTCTACCGGCTGGCGCGAGGCGAGACGCTCGACCAGTCGGAGCGCGAGTACGTCGAGGCCTCACGGGCGCTTGGCCAGCGGAGCCTGCGCACGCTCTTTCGCGAGGTCCTTCCCAACATCATCCCGCCGATCCTCGTGCTCGCGACGCTGCGCGTCGGCTACTTCATGGTGCTCGAGGCCTCGCTCAGCTTCCTTGGCGTCGGGATCCCGCCAACCATTCCCGCTTGGGGATCGATGATCGCCGAGGGCCGCAACGTCCTGTTCATCGCCTGGTGGGTGAGCACCCTGCCAGGTCTCGCCCTGCTGGTGCTGGTTTTCGCCATCAACCTCCTGGGCGACCGGCTCCAGGAAGTCTTCGACCCGAAGAGGAGGAACCGCAAGTGAGCTCGCGACCCCGGATCGGGATCACCGTCCATCTCGCTTCCGTCACCGCTTCACACGGCGGTGCGGAACTCCGCTTCGAGCTGTCTGCTCGCTACGCGCAGGCGGTGCGGGAGGCAGGCGGCGTTCCCCTGCTAGTGCCGACCGACTCGCCGGCGAGCATCGGGGACACCCTGGGCGCCGTCGACGGGTTGCTCCTGAGCGGTGGCGGGAGTCTGCCGGCCGCCTACTTCACGGCGAACCCGAACCCGACACTCAGGCAGACGAACCCCGTGCGTTACGACATGGAGGTGGCGCTCATCCGGGCCGCCTGGGAGCGCGGCATGCCGCTCTTGGGGATCTGCCGCGGCCATCAGACGATCGCCGAGGCCCTCGGTGGCGAGCTGATACGCGACGTCCGCGGACCCGACAGGCCCGAGCATTACCAGGACGAGGCGCCGACGGTGCGCACCCATGCCCTGGGCGTCGTCGGAGGGTCGCGCCTCGCGCGGTTGGTCGGCACCCAGACGCAGGTCAACAGCTTCCACCGGCAGGCGGTGAGCGTCGCGCCGGCCGGGTGGAGGGCGGTCGCGCACTCGCCTGACGGCTTGGTCGAGGCGATCGAAGCGGACGTCGGGTTCGGAGTCGGTTGCCAGTTCCATCCCGAGTGGCTCGGTGAAGTCGAGCCCGGGTTCGCGGCGTTGTTCGAGGAGTTCGTGGCTGCCAGCGCGCGCTTCGGCGCTAGCGGTTGAACCTCGACCAGGCGCGCTCGGCGGCCGCGAGGCGCTCCCGGGCGCCGGGCAGCATGCCCTCGACGAGCGTCAGCAGGGCGTGACTGACCGAAACCACGGCGGTGTACGAGTCGAGCACGCCGGTGCTGGTGACGAACGCCCTCAGGACCGGTATCCCCTCAGGGGCATCGCGGTTCGGACCAGCGTCAGTGAGCACGGTGGTGGGCACTCCCGCCTCTGCCAGGAGGTTGAGCGTTCGCTGAACCTCCGCGGAGTGCCGCCTGAGTGAGATGACCAGGACGAAGTCGTCGGCGGTGAGGTCGAAGAGCTGATCGATGCTGATGCCGCCAGGCGAGGGTGCGCAGTCGACCGACTCGCGCATGGTGCGCAGTACGAGGCTGACGTGCAGGGCCAGGGGGTAGGAGAAGCGTCGCCCGAACACGAGCACCCGCCGTGCGCTCGCCATGTGTCGGGCCGTCGCCTCCAGAGTCGGCAAGTCGAGGCTCGAGTAGCTGCGCTGGAGGTTCTGGGTCTCGCGCTGGTAAAGCTCTTGCAGCGTGAGGTCCTGGCTGCGGCCGGGCTCGGTGAGCACGAGGTCGACCGTCGCGTTCACGCTGTGAAGGTAGGCGAGGCGTGCGCTTTCCTGGAGTTCGGGGAAGCCCTCGAAGCCGACCTTCTGCGCGAAGCGCACGATCGTCGACCGGTGAAGCCCCAGTTCCTCGGCGATCTGGCTGCTCGATGCGTAGCCCCACCTGTCGAGGTGCGCGACGAGGTGGCTTGCCAGCCTCTGCTCCTGCGCCGTAAGGGCGTTGGCCGACGCCTCGAGCCTCTCGAGGAGCGCGCTGCCGGCCGCTGGTGAGGCCGCTGAGCCGATTGTCGTCATCCCCCCGAGACTACAGGAACCTCGATGTCGAGCAGCGGAGCGTACTGCTGGGCGCCGAAGATGTCGCTGTCGCCGGGGCTGCCGCTGGGGCGCTTGCGCAGGATCGTGAACTTGATCGCGTAGGCAGGGTCGAAGGTCACGAAGTCCGTGATGCGAGCCTCGTCGATGCCGTAGAGGCTGGCGACCGACTTGCGGTTGAGGACGCCCGAGCGCTTGACCATCTCGTAGTTGTCGGCGCTATTGAAGATCACGTCGAATGTGATGCGGTCGACGCCGGCGTTCTTGCTGCGTATCGTCTTGGCAAGCTCGGAGAGCTTGCGGCTCGCGCTGCGAGGAGTTGCCGCGCCGTTCATCGCGCCACCCCGGCGACCTGGGCGGCCGCGCCCTCGCTCACCTCGGTCGTGTGAAGCTCGAACAGCTCGAGCGGATCGTCCACGCGAATCGTGTGATTGAGCGTCCAGACGTAGGCCGGGCTCACCTTGACCACCTCGTCGATGGGGAAAGCGACCCCGCCGGCGGTGCCCTTGACGTCGGGGAGGCGTGCGTAGAACATCTGCCTGGTGCCGGTGAGCGCGACCTCTTCGGCCATCTCGGCCGTGGGTGCCACTCCGAAGACCAGGATGCCGAGTTCGTGGGCCGGCGTGTCCCGCAGCGGTTCGAGCTCGCCCATCACGCCGTCGCGCCCGTAGACCTGGTAGTGCAGCTCGTAGCCGCCTGCTTCTGGCGTGCCGAAACGCTCCTGCACTTGCTGCCTCGCCCAGCCGATGACCTCGTCGATGCGCGCGATCGTGTAAGGGTCCCGCACGCCGGCGAAGCCCATGAAGCGCTCGCCGACCTTGCCGGCGCCCTCGAGCTTGACGCGCAGCTCGCCCGCCGGCTCGAACCTCGGGCCGGTGACGCGGGTCGTCTTCTCGTCGTGCTGCTCGTAACGGCACTCGCTCATGTCGAGCATGCCGCCAGCGAAGTACTCGTAGTAGGGGTTCGAGCGCTCGTACATCGCGTGACCGGCCACGGAAGCCGGTGTGCAGCGCTGGTACGGGCTCATCGCGGTGACCTTGACGTCCTCGTGGCTGATCTCACCGATGACGGTCTCTTTGCCGGCGTACGGCTCGGCGTTGAACGAGGCGCACTCGAGCACCTTGCCGAGGTAGTAGGAGAGGTCTTCGGGGTAGCCGGCGCGTATCGCGGGGGCGGCGAAGATCACAGCGTCCGAGCTGCGTCCTCCGATGATCACTTCGGCGCCGCGGTTCAGCAGTTCGATGTACGGGTGGACGCCGCCGACCGCCACGATGCGCTCGGTGGCATCGAGTTCCTCGAGGGTCAGCGCGCCGCGCCCGTCGAGGCCGGCGATCTCCTCGCCGGCGGCGATCTTCCGCCGCACGAGGTCCTTGGGTACCTCGGAGTAGAAGTACCCGAGCTTGAACGGCGCCAGGCCATGCTGGCGCGCGATGTCGCGGATCATCTCGACGTACATGTCCACGCGGCTGTTCGCGCCGGTGTCGCCGGCCGAACCGATGAGCATGGGCACTCCCAGCTTCCTGGCCGCGAGGAGCATCTTCTCGAGGTCGTGTCGTTGCCACTCCTTGGGAGCGGTCGATGTGTCCGAGCCCAGCGGCCCCGGGCCGATGTCATCGGAGCCGGAATCCGCCAGGATGAAGTCGGGCCGCGTTGCGACTCCCAGGTCGAAGCTCCCGACCTTCAGGGGTGCGAAGCCCAGATGCCCGTTCGGGCACAGGAACCGCAGTGTCGATCTGCCCATTGCGCGTCCTTTCGGGTCTCTGCGCGAGGGGGCGCGCCCCTGTACGTGTGTGGGCCGTTCTGGGCGCTTTCCAACCCCTGTTGCAGAAACGCTTTCGTGACAGCAATTGTTGCACAATCTGTGCCTGGGCGGAAGGTGCGCCGGGCGGCATTCGCGCGAGTCCGCAGGGGCTGCGTTACACTTCACCGCCAGAGCGACTTGGTGACACGAGCGGAGTTCACCGCGCTCGTGGAAGCTTCCCAACGAGGAGACGGCGTGCCGATCTGGAAGCGGATACTGAGCCTGTTGGGCGTGCAGCTCGGCGAGGCTCGGCTCGTCGGGCGGATGCTCTCGCTCTACCTCGTCCTCATCGGCGCGGTCGTGCTGATCCAGTCGATGGCGTTCGGGCTGTTCATCGCCGAGTTCGGTTCGGGTCGCCTCCCGTACGCCTACCTGACGATCGCCGGGCTGGCGACGGTCGTGAGCTTCGCTTACCTGCGGCTCGGGGCGCGCGTGAGCTTCGAGCGCCTCCTCACCTTCAACCTCGCCTTCCTCGCGCTCGGCAGCCTGGTCCTGTGGGCGGGGCTGAGGTCGCCCCTGGCGGACGCAGCGACGTTCCTCCTTCCGGTGTGGTTCCAGATCTTCGTCACGCTCGCGAACCTGGTCGTGTGGCCGCTGGCCATGCGGCTGTTCGATGTCAGGCAGGGTAAACGCGTCTTCGGGCTGATCGGGGCCGGCAACTGGATGGCAAACATGCTCGGCGGCCTGGTTGTCGCTCCTCTCGTGGCCCTGGTGGGGCCGGCGAACCTGATGGCGCTGGCCGCCATCGTGGTGGTGGGCGGCTGGCTGCTGCTGCGCGGGATCGTCCGCGATCACCTCGTCCCCACAGAGGCGACCGCGACCACCACCGAACCGGTGTCCGAGTCCGCTCCGCGCTCTCCGCTCGGCGCCTACGCTTGGCGCATCTTCGCGTACACCGCGGCCTGGTGGCTCGCCTTCTACTTCGTCGACAACCTGTTCTACGCCCAAGCCGGGTCCCACTACGCAGACGCAGAGAGCTTGACCGCGTTCATCGGTCGCTTCCTGTCGATCACGGGCGCGGTCGCCCTGTTCACGACGGTCGTCCTCACCAGCCGCGTGCTCAGGCGCTTCGGCCTCGCCGCCGGCCTGCTGACCTTGCCGGTGCTCGTGGCCGTCGCCGTGGCTCTGGTCGCGGTTGGCGGCTCGGTGGGCGTCCCGGCGCTGGTCCTGTTCTGGCTGGCCACGGCCGCCAAGCTTTCGAATGTCGCCATCGGTTTCTCTCTCTCGCAGACGTCCCACAACGTGATGTACCAGGCGCTCGAGGGACGCGCTCGCGAGCGGGTGCAGACCATCGCGGAGGGCATCGTGCAGCCCGTGGCCATCGGCGTCGCAGGCGGGGCGCTCCTGCTGCTCACGGCCGGGCTCGGTCTTGGCAGCGTCGGGCTCGCTTGGGTGCTCACGCCCGTCGCCGCCGTGTGGATCGTGCTCACGCTCCGAGTCTCAGCGTCCTACCCACACACCCTGGCGCAGACCCTGAAGCGCAGGCGCTGGGGGGAGGGGCGCCTCGCGCCGCTCGACGCGACGGCGCTTGGTCTGCTCCGAGCCAACCTCCACGACGAGAGGCCGGGCCCGGTGCTCTACGCGCTCGAAAGCCTCGAGACGAGCGACGGAGGCTTGACCCCGCAGGTGTGGCAGCGGGTGCTGGGGCACCCGGTCGAGGAGGTGCGGTCGGCGGCCGTCGCCAGGCTCGCGGCCGAGGGGCCCTCACTGGCGCCGCTCCTCGAGGACCGACTGGCTGTCGAGACGGTGCCGTCGTTGCGCGCCGACCTGATGAGGACGCTAGCCGGGATGGGCTCGGCAAGTGCAGTGGAGGCGGCGAGCCTGGCTCTGGAGGAGCCGTACCCTGAGGTCAGGACGGCGGCGGTCGTCACCCTGCTGCGCCAGGGCAGCGAGGAGCAAGCGTCCAGAGCCGCGGCGGTCCTCGAGCGGCTGGCTGCCTCGGCGCTCCCGCGGGAGCGTGCGCTCGCGTCGCGCGTCATCGCCGACCTGGGCCCGGCAGGCGAGCATGGGGGGCGCTGGCTGTGGGTCATGGCCCCGCTGCTGGACGACGATAGCGTCGAGGTCCGGCGCGAGGCGCTGTTGGCTGCGTCGCGGCTGCGCGATCCGAGCCTGTGGCCGACGGTCGCACGGTCAGCGGCGCGTCCGGGCAGCGCGCGGCACGCCGAGAAGGCACTCGTCGCGGGTGGCGCCCGTGCCCTGGCTGCACTGGCTCCCCACGTCGCGGCCGGTGACCTGCCGGCCGGCGCCCTCGTCGCCGTGGCCCGCGCCTGCGGGCGCGCGGGCGCCGACGAGGCCGCGAGCCTGCTCGACACGCTGCGCAGGTCCGAGGTCGGACAGGTGCGCCACGCCGCGCTCGAGGCTCTCGTCGCCGGCAAGGTAGCCGCGTCGCCGAGAGCCGGTGCTGAGGTGCGAGGCGAGCTCGAGGAGGCGCTCGAGCGCGGAGGCCGCCTCGCGGCCGTGATCGAGCGGCTCCCCGATCACCCCGGCGCCGCCCTACTGGTCGGTGCTCTGCGGGAAGCGTGGCTCAGGGAGCGCGACACCGCCCTGCTGCTCGCGGCGCTGGCGGGTGACGAAGGCGCCGTGCTCGACGCCAGGGCCGCCCTGTCCCGGGCCGAGCCGGGCGCGCGGGGTCGCGCCCTCGAAGTGGTGGAGGTCCAGTTGCCTGCCCGGCTGCGCGGGCTGTTGCTGCCGTGGCTCGAGGCCGAGCCCCCGTCGCAAGGCGCGCGAGGCGCGGGCGAGAGAGTGGAGCCGGAAGCCTTGGCCGAGCAGCTCCAGGAGCTCGTCGCCGGCTCCGCAGGGCGCCAACTGGGCCCGTGGCTGCGGGCGTGTGCCCTGCACCTGATCGGGGCGTCGCAGCTCTCAGCGGCTCGCGGCGTGGCGGCTGCGGCCGTCGGCGACCCGGAGCCGCTTGTCAGCGAGACGGCCCGCTGGGCGCTGAGGCGGCTGAGCGCGAGCGGAGTACAGGAGGAGGACGGCATGCTCTCGAGTCTGGAACGGGCGATCATCCTCAAGGGCGTGCGCTTCTTCAGCGGCGCGCCCCACGAGATCCTGGCGGACGTCGCGGCGCTCCTCGACGAGTTGGAGGTAGCAGAGGGCGAGGACGTCGTGCGCAGGGGCGAGGCAGGCGACAGCCTCTACGTCGTGGCCGAGGGAAAGGTCGTCGTGAGAGACGGCGAGCGCGTGATCGAGTCGCTCGGCGAGGGCGAAGCGTTCGGCGAGATGGCGCTCCTCGACCCCGGCCCGCGCTCGGCCACCGTGACGGCCGCCGCTCCGACCCGGCTGCTGCGGCTGTCGCGTTTGCCATTCGTCGACCTCGTGCTCGAGCGACCGGAGGTCGCCGTCGGCATCATGGAGGTCCTCGTGCGGCGCCTGCGTTCCCGAGTCGACGACCTGGCGGCCCGCGAGCGAGGCGACGAATCGCCGCGCGAGCATGTCCCTGCCGGTCAGTGAGGCTGAGCTGACGCCTCGGTGTGGCCCTGCAGCAGCGCGACCAACGCGCGCGCCTCGCGCCTGACAGCGCCGAATCCCGGGTCCGACGCATCGTGACGGGTCAGCGAACCGCCGACTCCGGCGCCGATCGCGCCGGCGGCCAAGTAGGGAGCCAGGTTGCGGCTGCCGACCCCGCCGACGACCAACAGCTCGAGGTCGGGGTATGGCCCGAGCAGGGCCTTCACGTAGTCGGGCGACAGGTCGGTAGTGGGGAACAGCTTGATGAAGCGCGCTCCCGCCGTTCGCGCGGTCTGGATCTCGGTCGGCGTGACGGCACCGCAGAGCACGCCGAGATCGTTCTCGAGCGCGAAGTCGATGACGTCTGTGGCCACGTGTGGGGTGACCAGGAACTCGGCCCCGGCGTCCAGCGCGCGCCGCCCCATCGCCGCGTCGAGTATCGTCCCGGCGCCGACGTGAAAGCGACCCTCCGCCTGGCGACAGAGGCGCCCGAGCTGCTCGAATGCGTTGGGAGTGGAGCAGGCAACCTCGATGATGTGCACGCCCTCCTCGAACAACGCCTCGATCATGCCGTGGAGCGAATCGTCGGGAACGCCACGCAGCACCGCCACCAGCCGGTGACTCGCGACCGCGGCATCGAAGGCCTGACGCCGGCCGGTCACGAGTCACCCCCCACCCCGTAGGATTCGTCGCTCCCTGGACCGGCTCCTAGTCCCTTCGCGACGCGGTAGAGCCAGTCGTTGGCTGTCACCAGGTCGCGTTCGGAAAGCTCGTGGCCGGCGTCGAGCACGTGTTCCTCGACGTCGGCGCCGCATGCGCGCAGGTGCGGCGCCAGACCGACCGCGTGGGCGGCGTAGGGGTCGCGAACCCCGTTCAGCACCAGCACGGCCTTGCCGGTCAGGTCGGGGCTCGGCGGGTCGGCGACCGCCGACACCCCCCGCAAGAGCACTGCTGCCGCGTAGGTCTCCGGCCGCCGCAGCAGCGTCGCGAGGGCGATGTTGGCGCCGTTGCTGTAGCCGAGCAGCACCAGCTTGGCGGCGTCGAAGCCGTAGTGAGCGGCAGCCCGCTCTGCGAACAGGGCCAGTTCGTCGGCTTCGCCGGCCAGTTGCGCCTGATCGTACGAGGTCGCGCTGAAGCGGCGGAAGAACCGGGGATAGCCCTCTTCGAGGGACCGCCCGCGAACGCCCAGCAGGTTGGCGTCAGGCTCGACCTGGCTGGCGAGACCGATGAGCTGCCGCTCATCACCGCCGGTGCCGTGCAGCAGCAACAGGGTGAGGGGACCTCTGCCAGGTTGATAGAGGTGGTGCCAGCCGAGGTCGGGCTGCGCGGTCACGTTCGCCGCCGCGGCCGTCACGGCGTCGGCTGCCTGTCGAGCGGCTTGAGGCCGGCTTCGATGGCGGCCCTGCGCGGCTCCAGGAACGGCGGTAGGACGAGGGACTCACCGAGGCTCTCGAGCGGCTCGTCGACGGCGAACCCGGGCTCGTCGGTGGCGAGCTCGAAGAGGATGCCGTTGGGCTCGCGGAAGTAGAGGCTGCGGAACCAGAAGCGGTCGACCCGCCCGCTGTTGGGGACGCGGAGCTCCTGCAGGCGCTCTGCCCACCCGTCGTACTCGGCGAAGGTTGCCACCCGGAAGGCGACGTGATGCACCCCGCCGGCGCCCTGTCGCGCGGGCGGCAGCTCCGGCCTCACTGCCACGTGGAGTTCGGCCTGGGGCCCGACGGTCCCCATCTGGAACACGTGGACCCTCCGCTGTGGAGCCTCGGGGTCCGGGTAGTCTCGCAACTCCTGCATCGCCATCACCCGCTCCAACACGGCTCTGGTCGGCTCCAGGTCGGGCACCGTGATCGTGATCGGACCTAGGCCGCGGACCTGATGCTCCGCCGGCACCGGGCTCTCGGTCCACGGCACGCTCTCGTCGCCGGCGCCGCCATCGGCCACGAACGTCAGGCGTTGGCCCTCGCGGTCCTCGAAGTCGAGGTAGCTGCGTCCGTCGCGCTCGCTCACGCCTCGCTGGCTCACGCCTCTGGCCTTGAGCCGTGACGCCCAGTACGCGAGGCTGGCCTCGTCCCTGACGCGCAGGCCAGTGCGCGTGATCGAGTTGTTGCCGCGGCGCTCGGGGGGCGCCGGCCAGTCGAAGAAGGTCATGTCGTTGCCGGGTGAGCCGACGCCGTCCGAGTAGAAGAGGTGATACGCGCTGACGTCGTCCTGGTTGACGCTGCGCTTGACCAAGCGCATGCCGAGATCCTCGGTGAAGAACTCCTTGTTGCCCCGTATGTCGGCCGAGATCGCCGTCAGGTGATGGAATCCCGACAGGGTCAAGTCCATGCGAAGCCGCCTCCCTCGCTCCCGCTCGCGGCGGGTGCCGCCTCAGCCTAACGGGGCAGGTCGGGAGTCGAGCTCTCCTCGGCGTCCAAAGTGCCGAGTTCCGGCAGCCAGATCTCCGAGATCGCGAAGCCCTCGACCGCCGCCGCACCGAGGGCAGGAGGCGAGTAGGCATCGGCGGCCGCGTAGTCGACCAGGTAACCGAGGTCGGCGAGAGCCCCAACCGTCACCGTCGATAGCTCCATCGCTCCCGAAGCCCAGCCGGTCATCAACTCGCTGCCGAGCTCGTCTTCGTCCCAATGCGAGCACATCGTGCCGGCGCCGCCGTCGAGCTCGATCGGCAGCGGACCCGGGGCGCCCAGCGCGGTCCACTCACCGGCGGCGCCGGAGCCGCTGAAGGCGACCTGACTCGACGACTGGCAGCTGGCGCCGTCGTGGGTCAGCAGGCCGTGCCGGGCCCAGGCGCTGGAGTTGAGGTCGAGCAAGTGTCCCATCTCGTGCATCACGACGCCGAACAGGTTGCCGCTGCCCTCCAGCGCTGCGACGTCGGCTTCGTCGAGCGTCATCTGGCCCAACACCGGCAAGCCAAGGGTGCCGCTGCGGCGGTAGCAGACGCCGGCGAAGCCCAGCACCCCGCCGGCCCCGTCGATCGATCGGATGGTCGCCAACATCAGCACGTCGTCGACCAGGCCGGGTGTCGTGAAGTCGCCGCTGGAGGCGCAGTTGTCCACCGCCGACTGCGGTACGTCGACGGCCGGCAAGTCGCCGACGATCACTTCCGACCAGCGCGTCGCGGCGTCGCGGAAGACCTGCATGCGCTCCTCGGTGAAGCCGGTTCCCCCGGACAGCAGCGTGATCTCGAACTCGCTCTCCACGCCGCCAGGCGGCGCCGGATCCAGCGCGACGACGGTGCCCGCGCTGGTGCTGGCGCCGTCGTCGTCGGTCACCGTCAGCTCGACCTGGTGGGTGCCGTGAACCGCCAACGGCACGCTGACGATCATGCCGTCATGGAGTTCGCCGTTCACCGCCCATTGGTACGAGGCGATGCCGCCGTCCGGGTCATGGCTGCCGGTGGCGTCGAGGGTGAGCGTCGCGGGTGCGTGCTGGCGCGACAGCGAGTAGCTGAAGATGGCCTCGGGCGGCTGGTTGCGCGCCATCAGCCCGCAGGCCGGCACCAGCGTCACGAGTGTCAGCGCCAGAAACAGCGCGACCGGACGCCGGTGGAACGCGGGCAGCTGCTCACGTGGCATGGGATGTCAGCGTACGTCGCGGGCGAAGTCCGCGGCAGCGGTAGACTTCACCGGCAGACGGTGGGAGGCGGCATGACTGACAATCCCGAGACGAGACCCGTGGTCGCTGTGTCTTTCGTCGCCGAGGAGAACCGCTTCGTCGCCACCAGCGACGGCGCCACGGTCGGATTCATAGCCGTCAGGCAGTCCAAGGACACCTGGAACTTCGCGCATACGCAAGTCGAGAGCGGGCACGAGGGCGGCGGCGTGGGGTCGGCGCTGGTGCGAGGAGCTCTGCGCCACGTTCGCGAGGCCGGCGGCAAGGTTCGCCCCAGTTGCCCGTTCGTGGTGGCCTACCTGAAGCGTCATCCCGAGGAACACGACATCGTGCAGCCGAAGTCCCTGAGACTGCTCGACTGACGGCCTTCGACATCCGCTGCGCCGTGTGCTGTACGGCGCCCTGTGCACCGATGGCTGAGTGCCCGTCATCCGTTCGGGGGATGCTCCGCTCCCGCCGGCGCACCTATCGTGTCATCAGCGGACCAGGCGAGCTGCGCCGAGTCCAGAAGGGACCGAAGATGACCGACGAAACCCGCGATACTCAGGAAAGCAGCGGGGCGGGCCCCCGTGACGGCCGCACGCTGAAAGAGGAGTTCAAGGTCTCCGGCGAGGCCGTGCTGTCGAAGGTCAAGGAGTTGGTGCGCGAGGGGAACGTTCGTCGCATCACGATCAAGAACGACGAGGGTCGCACGCTGATCGAGATCCCGCTGACGCTCGGCGTCATCGGCACGGTGGTACTGCCGGTGTGGGCCGCGATCGGCGCGATTGCCGCGCTGGCCGCCAACCTCACGATCGCCGTCGAACGCGTCGAGGGTCCGGTAGCCAACGCCTCTGGGGGTTCCCCTACCGAGGGGATCGCTCCCAGCGACGACCCTATGCGCAGCGCCTGACCTGCACGACGGGCCGTCCGCGTGAGCGGTTAGACTCCAGCTCTGAATGAGCGGCCCGAACAGGACAGACAGTGACCATCCGGCGCCGGCCGCCTCGAGACCCGTTTCCGAGGCGGCCGGCGCCGACCACGCGGCCCCCGCGGTGCTGTCGCTCGACGGGGTCAGCGTGCGGCTCGGGGGCGTCAGCATCATCGAGGACTTCGGCCTGCGGATGAGTGCCGGGGACTTGGTGCTGCTGGCGGGCCCCAACGGGGCCGGCAAGAGCACTCTGCTGAGGGCGGTGGTCGGCCTGCTGCCGTACTCGGGCGACATCGAGGTGGCGGGACACTATCCGACCTCCGCCGCCGCCCGCGAAGCCTCGGTGTTCGTGCCCGACGAGCCGGCGTTGTACGAGGACCTGACCCTCGCCGAGCATGCCCGCTTCACCGCGATCCTCTACGGGCGGCCGGAGTCCGACGACGCCTGCCGCGACTGGCTGAGCCGCTTCGGGCTCTCGGACAGGCTCGACGAGTTCCCCGGCACGCACTCCCGCGGGATGCGCCAGAAGTTGGCCTTGGCTCTCGCTCTGGGACTGAGGATGCCGCTGACCCTGCTCGACGAGCCGTTCAATGGGCTCGACTTGGCGGCCCAGGAGAGCCTTGCGGCCGGCCTGGCCGACCGCTGTCGCGAGGGTGGCGCCGTGCTGCTGACCGGCCATCAACGCGATCTGGCGGGGGTCCTGGCCGCGCGTGTCGTCGAGTTGGAGGCCGGGGGCAACGGTGCCTGAGCGGGGGCCGGAGGCGGCGCTGCGTTACTTCCGCAGGCGCACGCTCGACCGGGCCGTCAAGGCGTACATGACGTGGATAGGCAGGGCGCTGGGTTGGTGGACGCTCGCCTACCTCGTGTTCTGGGCAGTCGTCTACTTCATCGCTGGCGTCGAGACGCTGGTGCGTCTCGAGCGCCCGCTGCCTGCCACGCTGGCCGCGTGGGTCGCAGCGGCGAGCGCGCTGGTGTTCGCAGCCTTGGGTCTCGGCGGCAAGGCGCCGCCCGTGAGTCTCGACCGCCGCGACCTCTATCGTCTCGCTCTCGCGCCGATGCCAGCGCGCCAGGCATTGCGTCTTCGCATGAACGTCAGGCGCGCGAGGTTCGCGTTCCTGGGGGCCGCTGCCGGCGGTCTGTGGACGCTGCTGGCTCCCTATTTCCTTCACCTGAACGCGCCCTGGGCGGCGCCCGCGCTGGCGCTGCTGGGGATCGCCTACGCCGATGCCGGCTGGTCGCGCTACGCGCGCCGCGAAGGCCCGGCGCTGGGCGCAACGGCCGGCGGCGGGACGGGAGGCAACTGGGACGCAGCCATGTTGCTGGCACTGGCGGTCATCCTGGCGGCGCTGTCGGCGAGCGGGACGGCTGCCGCGCGGTTCGGTGCGCTCGCGGCCCTCACCGACGCCGGGGTCTTCGTGCTGGCAGCTCCTGCGGCGCTGATGCTGTTGGGGTTGGCCGTCACACGCCGCACGCTGGCTGCCGGATGGCCGCGGCGTTTCCTCGGCCAAAGCCTGGTCTTGACGCACCTGCAGGCGATGCGAACCTTCCAGCTGATAGCCGGTATGGCCGGCTTGCCGCGCGGCCGCGCCAGCGATGCAGGCGAGCGGCAGCGCCTGCTTGCAGCTCTCCACGACCGCCCCGGAGCTCGCAAGCCGCGGCGCTCGCTGCCGCTGCCTGCCGACGGCGCCTCTCAGTCCCGAGCCTTCGCATGGCGCGCGGCCTCGGCTCTGCACCGACTGCCGCGTTGGGTGCAGTTGCGCCTGGTGGTCGGCATGCTCGTCGCGTTGCTGGCGCTGCTCAGCAGCGCCGCCAACATCGCGGCCCTGGCGCAGCCCCAGCCGCTGCCGACCACCGGCGCCACCGCCGCGACGACCGCCGGGCTCAACGCCGGCTACGGCGTGGCGTTGGGAGTGCTGCTCAGCTCGGCGCTACTCGCTCTGGCGGTGGCAGCGACCCTGGGCCCTGCCATTCCCCGCGGCGGACTGCCGGTCGAGCCACTGGCGCGAACCGGGGGCCGTCTGCTGCCGGGCGCGCTGTTGGCGGCGCTGCTCGCGCTCCCCGCGTACGCCCTCGGTTCCTGGTTGACGTCGCAGTTGTCCGCGTTCGGCGGCTTGGGACTGGCGGTGGCTGGTGCAGCGGGCCCACTGCAGGTCGCCATGGCAGCCGTGGCGCTCTATGCGTGCTGCGCGCTGGCCCTGGAGAAGTACTCGTCCTGGACGGGCTCCGCCCCGGGAGCGTGGGAGTGCGTGCTGGTGGCCGCGCTGCTCACCGCGATGCCGGTACTGCTGCTGGTGGCCTTCGGTGCTCCCGGCTGGGTACTTGGCGCGCAACTCGCCTTGGCCGTGGTGCTCTACCTCATCGCGGTCTAGGTGGGCCGCGCGCTTCGCGGTCTCAGGCGGGCTGCAGGGCGGTGAGCCGGTGGGCCCGCTGGGCCGCCTGACGGACGTCGGCGACCAGGTCGTTGGTCGACTCGACGCCGACGCTGATGCGCACCAGCCCCTCGGTGACGTCGTCGGCCGCGAGCAGCTCGGGGGCGAGCAGTCGATGGGTGCTGAGCGCGGGGACGCAAGCGAGGGACGCCACGTCGCCGAGGGACACCGCGTGATCGACGAGGGTCAGCGACTCGAGGAACGCCTCGGCGGCCGCGGCGCCGGCCGCGAACTCGACTGACACCATGCCACCGAAGCCGCTCATCTGGCGGGCCGCCAGGGCGTGTTGTGGATGGTCCGCGAACCCGGGGTAGTGAACGCGCGCGACACCCGGTTCCCCTCTCAAGGCCTCGGCGACAGCCGCCGCGTTCTGGCAGTGAGCCGCCATCCTCAGGTGGAGCGTGCGCATGCCCCTCAGCAGCAGGTAGGCGGCATGAGGATCGAGGACGGCCCCGACGTGGCGCAGCCCCTCGGAGCGCACCTCGTCGAGCAGCTCGCGGCGTCCGGCCACCACCCCGCCGAGCAGGTCGCCGTGGCCTCCCAGGTACTTGGTTGCCGAGTGCACCACGAGGTCGATGCCGAACTCGATGGGGCGGCTCAGGCAGGGCGTCGCGAACGTGTTGTCGGCCATGCTGAGCATGCCGTGGCGGCGCGCCACTTCGCCGATCTGCGCGAGGTCGTGGATGACCAGCGTTGGGTTCGTCGGCGTCTCGACGTAGATGAGGCGAGTCGCCGGACCGACGGCGGTGGCGAGAGAGGCGTCGTCGGTGCGCCGGCAGGCGATGCCGAAGCGCGGCAGCAGCTCCTCGAGCAGCCCGCGGGTGCCGCCGTACAGAGGACCCAGGAACAGCACCTCGTCGCCCTGCCGCAGCAGGCTGAAGAACGTCGCGGCGATCGCTCCCATGCCACTGGCGAACGCGACGGCCGCCTCGGCTCCCTCGAGCGCGGCGAGCTTCTCCTCGACCGCCGTGACCGTCGGGTTGCCGACCCGGCTGTAGAGGTAGCCGCCCTCCTCGCCGTCGAACAGGCGCCGCGAGCGCTCGATGTCGCCGAGCACGAAGGTGCTCGTCTGGTAGATCGGGGTGTTGTGGGCACCGGTCACCGGATCTCTGTCCTGGCCGGCGCGCACCGCGCGGGTGCCGATCTCCGACGAGCGTCGCCTTAGGTCTTCGTCGTGTGCCATGCCGAATATCACCACACTCTCGCTCGCGCGTGGCGTCGAGAGAGCCACTTGCGGGACACCGCGGCACGCCCGCCTGGGCGGGCACGAGATGGGACTAGCTGTGGTGGTGGCTGCCGACCGGCCGCGACATGCGGCAGAAGCATGAGACGTCGATGCTCACGTCGGCTCGCGCCTTGGCGATCGCCAGCTGGGTGCGATGCACCGCGGCTTCGTCGTCGCCTCCCAGTCGCTCCAAGCACTCGACGAGCCCCTGCAGCGCCCACACGTTGCCGGGGTGCTGCAGCGCGCGGGGGAGTCTTCCGCTAAGCCCGAGGTCATCGCGGTAGGCCTCGAGCGCCTCGGCGACCCTGCCCTGCTCCAGGAGCAGCGCCCCGAGAGCGTGCCTTACCGGCTGCATCCACGCCCACGGCTCGTCGTACGGAAGGTTGTCGTCGAGCTGGATGGCGCGCTTCAGCGCGGCGAAAGCGTCTTCGAAGTTGCCTCTGCGGTACTCGAGCTCGCCGTCGAGCATCTCGGCGGCCACCGCCAGGATGTCGCGGCAGGTGTTGTTGAACACCGTCCTGGACGCCGGTACGCGTGCCACGGCAGCTCTGAACGCCTCGCGCTCGGCTTCCGCTTCCGTGACCCGGCCCAGCGCGGCCAGAGCCACGCCGCGCGCGTAGCGCAGCATGGCCGTCGTCACGCAGTAGAGCTCTGGATCGCTGGGGAAGGGCTCGGCCAGCACGTCCTGCCACCTTCCGAAACGGATCAGGGCGTGGACCTTCATGCTCAAGAAGCCCTCGAGCCAGTCCGCCATCGGCGGCACCTCGACACGGAGCAGTTCCTCGCTGACCGCATCGCTCAGGGCGCTCGCGGCGCTCAGCGCCGGCCGCAACTGGCCCAGGAACATCGCCGAGTAGAGCTTGAAGTGGATGTTGTGACAGCGGTAGAGGGCGTAGAACTGCGCGTCTGCCTCGCGCGCGAAGTAGCGGTCGTCGGCGCGCATGGCGGCCTCGTTGGCGCTGAGCGAGGCGTAGTAGTGGCCGCACAGCACGTCGATGTGAGATGCCATGTGCTGGAGGTGGCCGGCGTCCGGCACCAGACCACGCAGGGCGTCGGCCGCTCGCAGCGCCTTCTCGGGAGTCGGCGACATCTCCATGGTGTGTATGTAGACGTGCAACAGGCCCGGGTGAGGCGCCTCGTCGGCGGCCTCGCGGCGCGCTATCGCCGCCTCCAGCACAGCGGCTGCCTCGAGAGTGTCGGCGCCCTCCTTGGGCAGGCCAGTGGGCAGGTCCCACAGCTGCCACGGCGTGCGGTTGATCAAGGCCTCGGCGAACAGCGTCGCCACGTCCGGGTCGTGCGGGTGTGCGGCGTGCACCTCGCGCATGGCCCGCGCGTAGGCGTCGTTCCAAGCTTGGAACGGAACGTCATCGCCGCCGCTCGCCTGTTGGTAGCGAGCCTGCAGGGCGTCGATCAGCGCGGCCTCGACGGCCGTGCAGCCCCCGCCGGTCGCCAGGGCGGCGGCCTGACGACTGGCCGCGAACGCCAGCGCCAAGGCCTCGTCGCGCTCTTCAGGGAGGAACGCCTCCCACGGCTTGTTGTAGTTGCAGCCGGCCGCGTAGGCCAGTCCCCAGTGCGCCATGGCGCATGCCGGGGCGAGATCGGCGGCGCGCCGGAAGCAGCTGATCGCCTCGGCGTGGTTGTATCCGAAGCTCCAGTTGAGGCCGCGGTCGAACCACGCCTGGGCCTCCTGGGAGGCTCCGCTGACCGGACGGCCGTAGTTTCCCAAGTCGAAGTACCCGTGGTCGACACCGCCGAAAGCGTCCCCTGGCGCGCCGTGCCCGCCGCCTGTTGGGTTCATGTGTCCCACCTCCCGCGAGGAGCCTAGCGCACGGAGGGGTGGCGGAAAGCCACCTCACACGCTCGCAGCACGTCCTCGACGAGATCAGCCTGGTCCTCGATGCCGACGCTGAGCCTGACGAGGCCGGGCGTCACGCCGTCGAGCAACTGCCTTGCGGGCGTCAGCGTCGAGTGTGTGCTGGTTGCCGGCAGGCAGGCGAGCGAGGTGACGTCGCCCAACGACACCGCGTGGTCGAAGAGCTCGAGCGCGTCGACGAAAGTGGCCGCTGCCTGGCGACCGGCTTCGAAAGCGACGGATACCATGCCGCCGAAGGCTCGCATCTGACCCTTCGCGGTGGCGTGACCAGGGTGACTGGGAAGTCCCGGGTAGTTCACGCGCGCCACCCCCGGAGCTCCCGAGAGCGCCTTAGCCACGGCCAGCGCGTTCGCGCAGTGCGCCTCCATGCGCACGTGGAGCGTGCTGGCGCCTCGCGACAGCAGGAAGGCCGCGTGCGGGTCGAGGCTGGCACCGAGGTTGGCGAGGCCGTGCGTGCGGATGGGGTCGAGCAGTTCGGGCGGGCCCGCCACGACGCCTCCCAGCAGGTCCCCGTGGCCCCCCAGGTACTTGGTCGCGGAATGCACCACGATGTCGATGCCGTGCTCCAGCGGGCGCGTCAGGTAGGGCGTGGCGAAGGTGTTGTCCGCCACGCTCAACAGCCCGTGGGCGCGGGCGACTGCCGCAACCTCGGCCAGCGAGTGCACGCTCAGCGTCGGGTTGCTGGGTGTCTCGACATAGACGATGCGCGTGGCCGGCGTCAGCGCCGAACCGATCTCCGAGGTGGACGCCACGCGCGTCGAGGTGACCCCGAAGCGCGCCAACACGTCGTCCAGCAGGGTCTGGGTGCCACCGTAGATCGGTCCGATGTAAACGACCTCGTCGCCCTGGTCGAGGTGGGCGACGAGAGTGCCGGCTATCGCGCCCATGCCGCTGCCGAACGCCACCGCGGCCTCGCTCGCCTCCAGCGCCGCGACCTTCTGCTCGAAGGCTCGCACGGTCGGGTTGCCGGCGCGACTGTAGGTGTCGACGGGCTTCGGCGTGTCGGGCAGTCCCTGAAGGTGCGCGCTGCCGAGCAGGAAGGTGCTGGTCTGGTAGATCGGCGGCGCGTGCGCGCCGCTGCGCGGGTCGGAGATGTGACCTGCTCTGACGGCGGCGGTGCCGATGCCACGGTAGCGGCGCTGGTCGCTCATGGCCCACATGCTAAGGGCCCGCGGCTCAGCCGGCCTGCATCAGCCCCGTGACGCTGCCGTCCGGCGCTACCCTCACCCTCAGCGCGGCCGGTTCCCGAGGCAAAGCAGGCATGGTCACGATGGTCCCGGCCAGCGCCACGACGAAGCCGGCTCCTGCCGACGCCCTGAGCTCCTGTATCTCGAGGGTGAAGCCCTTGGCCAGCCCGCCGCCCTTGGGGTCGCCGGTGAACGACAGATGGGTCTTGGCGATGCAGACGGGCAGGCCGTCGAGCCCGGCGCGTCTGAGGTGCTCCAGGTCGCGCTCGGCGGCGGCGGTCAGCTTCACGTCGGCGGCGCCGTAGACCCGGCGCGCGATCGCCGCGAGCTTCTCGACCAGCGGCGCTTCCAGCGGGTAGAGGTAGCGGGGCGAGGGCGGACACTCGCGGGTCGCCTCGAGCATGTCGAGCAGCCGTCCCGCCAGGTCCTCGCCGCCGGCGCCACCGTCCACGTATGAGGTGATGCGCGCAGCCGGCGCGCCGTGGGTGCCGGCATACAGCTCGACTCTTTCGAGGTCGGCTTCGCGGTCGCCGTCGAAGACGTTGAGCGCGACCAGGACCGGCAGGTCGAACGCCCGCACGTTGGCGATCTGGCGGCCCAGGTGCTCGAGCCCGGTCTCCAAGTCTCCGCCGCCGTGAGCTTCGAGAGCTCTGACGGTAGCGACGAGCACGACCGCGCGCGGCCAGATGCCCGCCTGGCGGGCCTTGAGGTGCAGGAACTTCTCGCCACCCAGCTCGAAACCGAAGCCGGCCTCGGTCACCACGACGTCGGCATGTTGGAGCGCCAAGCGGGAGGCCACCACGCTCGAGCAGCCGTGTGCGATGTTGCCGAACGGCCCCATGTGCACGAAGGCCGGGGCGCCCTCGGCGGTCTGCACCAGGTTCGGCTGCAGGGCGTCCTTGAGCAGGGCGAGCAGCGCGTCGACGACCCCGAGGTCGGCAACCGTGACCGGGCTGCCGTCCGCACGCGTGCCGACGACGATGCGCCCGAGTCTGACGCGCAAGTCGGCCAAGGAGTCGGCCAGCGCCATGACGGCCATGATCTCGCTGGCGGCCGTGATGTCGAAGCGCGTCTGCCGCTGGTCGCGGGTGCCTGCGGACACCACCACGCTTCGCAGGGCCCGTTCGTTGATGTCGAGGGCGCGCGGCCACGTGACCCGCTCGGGGCTGAGGCCGCTGGGCGCGCCGAAGTGAAGGTCGTTGTCGATGAGGGCCGCCAACAGGTTGTGGGCGGCCGTTATCGCGTGCAGATCGCCGGTGAAGTGCAAGTTGATGTCGTCGGCCGGCTCGACCTGCGCCCTGCCCCCGCCGGTACCGCCGCCCTTGATGCCGAACACGGGACCCAACGACGGCTCGCGCAGGCACAGGGCCACGCGCGTGCCGAGCCGCCTGAGACCGTCCGCTAGGCCCACACTGACGGTGGTCTTGCCCTCGCCGGCCTTCGTTGGCGTGATGGCGCTGACCAGCACCAGTTGGCCATGGCGGTCGTCGAGGCGGTCATCGCCGGCGTTGAGCGCGACCTTGGCCTTGTGCTTGCCAAGTGGTATCAGTCGCTCGGGGTCGAGCCCCAGCTCGGAAGCGACGTCGGTGATGTGGCGCAGCGGAGGAGGCGGCTCTCTCATGGTGATTCGAGGCTAGCCGCCGCGGCACGTCCGGCGCCAACTACGAACGTCCCGTGCTCGCGGCGATCTCGCGCCTGACCAGCGGCGCGACCTCGGTGCCGAACAGCTCGATAGCCTCGAGCATCGCCCGGTGCGGCACGGTGCCGACGCTGAACTGCAGCAGGTAGCGCTGGTTGCCGAACACCCGGTGCTGTCTGACGATCTTCTCGGCGACCTGCTCGCTCTCACCGATCACCAGGTGACCGTTCGGGCCGATGCCGGCGTCGAACTGGGAGCGCGTGATGCCTGACCAGCCGCGCTCGCGTCCGATGCGGCTCATCGCCTCGGCGTAGGGCGGAAAGAAGGTGTCGGCGGCCGCCGCGCCGTCGCGGCCGATGAAGCCGTGCGCGTTGATGGCCAGCGGCGGCCGCGCGTGACCCGCGGCTGCCGCCGCCGAGGCGTGGATCTGTGCGAACGGAGCGAAGCGTTCCGGCATGCCGCCGATGATGGCGAGCACCATCCCAAGACCGAGATGCCCGGCACGCGCCGCGGACTCAGGGGTGCCGCCGACCGCGACCCACACCGGCAGCGGCTGCTGCAGAGGCGCCGGGTAGACGCGCTGCTCGATCAGCGGTGAGCGGTGACGGCCCCTCCAGGTCACGGGGCCGCCTGCGGCGAGCGCGATGAGGAGCTCGAGCTTCTCCTCGAACAGCGAGTCGTAGTCGCGTAGGTCGTAGCCGAACAGCGGGAACGACTCGATGAACGACCCGCGGCCGGCCATGATCTCGGCGCGGCCGGAGGAGAGCAGGTCGAGGGTGGCGAACTGCTCGATGACACGGACCGGGTCGTCGGAGCTGAGCACCGTGACCGCGCTGCTGAGGCGGATGCGCTGGGTGCGCGTGGCCGCGGCCGCCAGCACCACGGCCGGCGCCGAAGCCAGGAAGTCGTCGCGGTGGTGCTCCCCGACCGCGAACAGATCGAGCCCGACCTGGTCGGCCAGCTCGGCCTCTTCGATCAGGTGCTGCAGGCGTTGCCGAGGGCTCGGGCGCTGACCCGTGGCGGGGTCGGCAGTGAGCTCGACGAAGGTGGTGAGGCCGAGCTCGAAGGGGACTGCGGCTCCGGAAGCTTCGGAAGCTCCAGGAGCGGCGCCGGAACTGCGGTCGTCGGCGGGCATCCGAGCAGCCTACCCGCGCCGAGCCGGCGCGCGATCACCCGGGGCTACCGGCTGCGACCGACGAGCCGGTGTGGTGGCCGCACGGCCCCGTGTGGCGCTTTCGGCACCGACTGAGGCGCCAGCCGCCGCCTCCCTTGATGCCGAAGACCGGACCCAGCGAGGGCTCCCGCAGGCACAGCGCCACCTTGGCGCCGAGCCGTCGCAGGCCGTCGGCGAGGCCGACGCTGACGGTCGTCTTGCCCTCGCCGGCCTTCGTCGGGGTTATCGCGCTGACGAGCACGAGGTCGCCACGTCCTCCAGCGCCCCCGACCGCGGTCGGTTCGACCTTGGCCTTGAACCTGCCGTAGGGAACGACCCGACCCGGCTCGATCCCGAGTTCGTGCGCGACTTCCTCGACCTTACGCAGCTGTCCGCGGTTGTTCGTCATCGTGCTGCAAAGGCTAGCCGCGTGCCGCTGGGGACCGCAAACTACGAACGTCCCGGCCCCACCGCCGCGTCTGCGACCGCGGCCCGAAGCGACCTCGCCTCCGCCGCAGCCTCGTTGCGCTATCCTGCGCACACCATGAAGCGCACCACCTCGCGCCTGGCCGGCTGCCTGGCGGTCCTGCTGGCCGTCGCCGCTTGCGCACCCGCACCTGGGCGCGCCGGCCTCAACTACCAGGCGGACACGCGCGACGTCATCGCTTTCTTAGCCAGGTTCGGACCGCAGGTCGAGCCGCCCAGCGGCTACAACCACTTCAGCGTCGAAGCGATCAGCGAGACCTCGATAGCGTTGCGCGCCGACCCGCTCGTCGGCGTCTCCGTCGTCGGCTTCGTGACGGGCATCGGAGCGTCGCCGGCGCGGATCTCGGTCACCTCGTTCCAGCAAGGTGAGGTCGCGCTGGTGGCGATCCAGGTCGCGCCGTCGTCGCTGCCCGACGTCTACGACGAGCTCGTCGCGCTGCTCGACTCCCGCTTCAGGAGGTCACCGTGAGCCGACGCCTCAGGACGCTCATTCTCGCCGGCGCAGCAACGCTGCTGGTCGGCCTCAACGGGGCCCTCGCCCAGGGCGGTTGGCGCGAGGTATACCGCGAGTCGTTCCCCGAAGACGCGCACCCGCTCTACCTCTTCGGTGGCGTACTGCAGTACGGGCCGCGTCAGGACACGCCGTTCGTCACGCTGGCCAGAGGGGGCCGCCTGGAGTTGATCAACGAGACCGATCCCGGCTTCATCCGCTACTACTTCGTCGAGCCTCGCCACGTCGGTGGCGCGTGGTTGCAGACGCCCGACGCGCCACCCCGGGTCAGCGTCACGGTGTCGGGAGAGTTCGGGGAGGTTCCCAGCGCCGGCATCGTCTACCGCGTCGATCCGGCCACCCACGACTTCTACGCGTTCGTCCTCACCGGCGGCAACGGCTACGGTCTCTACGTCCTGGACAGCGGAGGCTACCGCGCGCTGTTCACCGAGACCTCCGCCGCGATAGTCCCTGGCGCGCCCACGCTCATGAGCATCGAAGGTGACGCCCAGGAGCTGCGTTTGTACCTGAACGGCACGTTGGCCGCGCGTCATGCGGCCGGCGGCGGCGGCGTCGGGGTCGGCATCCTGGCCGCGGGCACCGGCAACTACCTCTTCGATGACTTCATCATCGAGCTCGGCGGCCCCTGAGCCGCCGCTACCAGCGGCTTACAATAGGCGCCAAACATCACGGCTTCAGGCGACCGGCGCTGAGGGCGCGGCAGGTCGACACTGGATCAGGACGGTGACTGGCAGATGATCGAAGCAGCGGCAGAGGTCCTTCTCAACTACGTGGGCGGCCAGTGGGTGCGCTCGCACTCGGAGGCGCGCCAGTCGGTGGTGAACCCCGCCACCGCCAAGCCGATAGCGGTGGTTCCGCTGAGCGCCGCCGACGAGGTCGACGCTGCGGTCAAGGCGGCCGTGCCGGCGTTCAAGGAGTGGAGGAACACGCCGGTTACCGATCGCATCAAGCCGCTGTTCAAGTTCAAGCTTCTCCTCGAACAGCATCAGGACGAGATCGCACGCACGATCACCAACGAGGCCGGCAAGACCTACGCCGAGTCGCTCGCCGAGGTGACCCGCAGCGTCGAGAACGTCGAGGTCGCCTGCGGCGCGCCGATCCTGATGCAGGGCTTCAACAACGAGGACATCGCCCGCGGCATCGACGAGCACATGATCCGCCAGCCGCTCGGGGTGGTGGCAGCCATCACGCCTTTCAACTTCCCCGGCATGGTGCCGTTGTGGTTCCTGCCGTACGCGGTCGCTGCCGGCAACGCTTTCCTGCTCAAACCGAGCGAGAAGGTGCCGATGACGACGCAGCTGCTGTTCAGGCTGCTGGAGGAGGCCGGCTTCCCGGCCGGCGTCGTGAGCCTCGTCAACGGCGGTAAGGACGCGGTCGACGCGATCCTGCAGCATCCCGACATCAAGGCGATCTCGTTCGTCGGCTCCACGCCGGTGGCGAAGTACATCTACGCCCAGGCCGCCGCCAACGGCAAGCGCGCCCAGTGCCAGGGCGGCGCCAAGAACCCCGCCATCGTGTTGCCGGACGCCGACATGGAGATGTCGACTCGCATCCTCGCTGACTCGGCGTTCGGTTGCGCCGGCCAGCGGTGCCTCGCCACCTCGGCCGTGATCACCGTCGGGGAGGCGCGCGGCGAGTTCAGTCAGCGCATCGCCGAGGCGGCCGCGAACCGCAAGGTCGGCTACGGCTTGGAGAGCGGCATCGAGATGGGCCCCGTGATCAGCGCCGAATCGCGCGACCGCATCCGGTCACTCGTCAAGACCGGCGTCGACGAAGGCGCCAGGCTGCTGGTCGACGGGCTCGAGCGCGATGTCGATGGCTTCCGCGACGGTTACTTCGTGCATCCTACGGTCCTCGACAGCGTCGACCCGCGCAGCACCGTCGGTGCCACCGAGGTGTTCGGCCCGGTCCTGTCCTTGATGCACGCCTCCAGCCTCGACGAGGCGATCGCGATGGTCAACGACCGGCGCTTCGGCAACCAGGCCTCGATCTTCACCTCGTCGGGGGCCGCTGCCAGGCACTTCCGCCACGCGGCCGTCGCGGGCAACATCGGCGTCAACCTGGGCGTCGCGGCTCCGATGGCGTTCTTCCCGTTCAGTGGCTGGGGCGATAGCTTCTTCGGCGACCTGCACGCGCAGGGGCACCACGGCTTCGAGTTCTACACGCAGACGAAAGTCGTCGTGGAACGCTGGCCGCAGCACTGGAGCCGCACGTTCTGAGGACGCCCGGCCGCGGCGTGCGCCGAACGCGCGCCTATTGGCGGCCGCGCGACGTCGAGTCCACTGCGCCGGAAGGGGGCAGATGAACCACTTGGAGCCATCACCTTTGAGCCGTCTGCGTGAGGCGTTCACCGAGACCTACCCGGCGTATACCGCCAACGAGGCCGTCGTCGAGGCGAACCGCTGCCTCTACTGCTTCGACGCGCCGTGCATCGCGGCGTGCCCCACCGACATCGACGTGCCGACCTTCATCCGCAAGATCGCGACCGGCAACACGCTGGGGGCGGCGGTCACCATCCTCGAGTCGAACCTGATGGGCCACACCTGCGGGCGCGTCTGCCCCGTCGACGAGCTGTGCGTCGGCGCCTGCGTGCTGGGGGCCGAGAACCGGCCGATCGCGATCGGACGCCTCCAGCGTTACGCCACCGATCACCTGTTCGAACGCGGCGTGATGCCGTTCGAGAACGCCGCCAAGGTCGGCAAGCGTGTCGCCGTCGTGG
This sequence comes from uncultured bacterium, assembly GCA_964398985.1. Classification (GTDB taxonomy): domain Bacteria; phylum Deinococcota; class Deinococci; order Deinococcales; family Trueperaceae; genus CAYMRL01. The sequence goes on along the minus strand of CAYNOS010000001.1, from coordinate 98,880 downwards.
GCGCGGGCCCGGCCGGCCTCACCTGCGCCGGCGAGCTCGCCAAGCTCGGGGTCGACGTCACCGTGTTCGAGAAGAACGAGCTGCCCGGCGGCCTCTCCACCTACGGGATCGTGGTCATGCGTGAGCCGGTGGCGGTGTCCCTCGAAGAGGTCGAGTTCGTCAGGCGCCTGGGCGTCGACGTGCGAACCGGGGTCGAGGTCGGCGTCGACGTGTCCGCGGCCGAGCTCCTGAGCGGTTACGACGCCGTGGTGTTGGCGTTCGGAACCGGTCGCGTGCCGAGCCTCGGCATCCCCGGCGAGGACGCGGCCGGCGTCATCGACGCGCTGCCGTTCATCGCCGCCACCAAGCTCGCCGAGAAGGACGGCCTCGAGCGGCTGCTCGACCTCCAGGTTGGCCGCGAAGTGGTCGTGGTCGGAGCCGGCAACACCGCCATCGACGCCGCCACCATCGCGCGGCGCCTCGGGGCCGAGCGCGTGACGATGGTCTACCGCCGCTCGCGCGCCGAGATGACCGCTTACGACTTCGAGGTCAGGTTCGTTCAGAACGAGGGCGTCGACATCCGGCTGCTGACCCAGCCGATCGCCGTGATCGCCGAGGGGGGACGAGCGGTCGGGCTGCGCTGTGTGCGCATGCAACTCGGCGAGCCCGACGCCGACGGCCGCCGCCGGCCGGAACCGGTCGCCGGTAGCGAGTTCGACCTGCCCTGCGACATGGTGATCAAGGCCATCGGCCAGGAGAAGATGGGCGAGGCGTACAGGGCGTTCGGCGTCGAGACCGAGGGCGGCTACGTCGTCACGGGTCCCGACCTCTCGACCGCCAACCCCAAGGTGTTCGCCGCCGGCGACTGCGTCAGGCTGGCCGGCGACGCGCTGACCGTGACCGCGGCCAGGGACGGCAAGATCGCCGCTGCCTCGGTGGCGGCGGCGCTGGGCCTGGCGACGCGGCAGCAAGGAACCGTCACCGGCCGAGCGCTGCTAACGAGCGCTCCACTGCACCAGCCGGGCGGCCATGGGAGCGCTGCGAATGGCTGACCTGACCACCGACTTCGCGGGCATCAGGAGTCCCAACCCGTTCTGGTTGGCCTCGGCGCCGCCCACCAACTCCGCGTACCAGATCAACAAGGCCTTCGAGTACGGCTGGGGTGGGGCGGTCTGGAAGACCATCGGGGATCCGGTGCTCAACGTCTGCAACCGCTACGGCGCGTTCGAGTACGCCGGCAACCGCCTGGTGGCGATCAACAACGTCGAGCTGATCTCCGACCGCCCGCTCGACGTCAACCTGCGCGAGATCCGCGAGGTCAAGAAGCTGTGGCCCGATCGAGCCGTGATCGTGTCGGCGATGGTGTCCAGCAACGAGACGGCCTGGCAGACGATCGTGCAGCAGATCGAGGACACGGGCGCCGACGGGATCGAACTCAACTACGGTTGCCCGCACGGGATGAGCGAGCGCGGCATGGGCGCGGCCGTCGGTCAGGTGCCCGAGTACTGCGAGATGATCACCGGTTGGGTCACCGCGGCCGCCAGCATCCCGGTGATCGTCAAGCTCACGCCCAACGTCACCAACATCGTGCCTCCCGCCCACGCTGCGGTCGCCGCCAGAGCCAACGGCATCTCGCTGATCAACACGATCAACTCGATCGCCGGCGTCGACCTCGACAGCTTCGAGCTCCGGCCCAACGTCGGCGGCAAGGGCAGCCACGGCGGTTACGCCGGGCCGGCGGTGCGCCCCATCGCGTTGCACCTGCTCTCGCAGGTGGCGGCGGACGAGGTGGTGCAGAGCGCGCGGACACCGATCTCCGGCATGGGCGGCATCGAGACCTGGCGCGACGCCGCCGAGTTCGTGCTGCTTGGCGCCACCAGCCTCCAGGTCTGCACGGCTGTGATGCACTACGGCTTCCGCATCATCGAGGAGCTAACCGACGGGTTGTCCAACTGGCTCGACGAGAAGGGCGCGCGTTCCATCTCCGAGGTGATCGGGGCGTCGGTGCCGCGGATCTCCGACTTCGGTGACTTCGACCTGTCGTTCCGATCGGTGGCGCTGATCGACGAGAGCAAGTGCATCAAGTGCAACCTCTGCTACGTCGCCTGCGACGAAGGTGCGCACCAGTGCATCGACCTCACGGTCGACGGCGCGCGCATCGACCCCGTCAGCTACGCGGGCGAGCTCAAGCCGCAGCCGCACGTGCGGCAGGAGGATTGCGTCGGCTGCGACCTGTGCAGCCTGGTGTGCCCCGTCGACGGCTGCATCACGATGGTCGAGGTCCCGCCCAAGCGGCCGAGCGTCACCTGGAAAGAGCTGACGCGCACGCGACCCGAGGTGACGACGGACTGGGACGCGATGATGGCTTACCGACGCGAGGTCGGCATCGACATCCACTAGTTGCCCGCGCCGCTTGGCGACGCGCGCCGGCGGCGCCCGCACTACCTGTTAGGGAAGGGGCGAGCAGTGAGCTTGCTGATCAAGAACGGCGAGATCGTGACGGCCGGCGGCCGACAACGCGCCGACATCTACTGCGAGGGCGAACAGATCACCAGCATCGGGGTCGGGCTCCAGGCGCCGCCCGGCACCGAGGTCATCGACGCACACGGCAAGTACGTGTTCCCCGGGTTCATCGACCCGCACGTTCACATCTACCTGCCCTTCATGGGGACCAAGACCAAGGACGACCACCGCACCGGCAGCCAAGCTGCACTGGTCGGGGGCACCACCACTTACCTCGAGATGCTCGCGCCCAGCCGCGCCGAAGACCTGATGGAGGGCTACCGGCATTGGTTGGCGCTCGCGGAGGGCAACAGCGCCTGCGACTACAGCTTCCACATCGGCGTCACCCGTTTCGACGACACCACCGAAGCCCAGCTGCGCGAGATCACCGCCGACGGCATGACCTCGTTCAAGGTGTTCCTCGCCTACAAGGGCTTCTTCGGAGTCAGCGACGAGGAGCTTTACGCCACCCTGATGCTGGCCAAGGAGCTGGGGGTCGTCGTCGCCGCCCACTGCGAGAACTCGGGCGTGATCTCGGCCCTGCAGGCCTCCTTCCTGGGAGCCGGGAAGACCGGGCCGGAGTGGCACGAGCCGAGCAGGCCAGAGGCCGTCGAGGCGGAAGGCACCGCGCATTTCGCCACCTTCCTCGAGGTCACTGGCGCGCGCGGCTACGTCGTGCACTTGAGCTGCGAGGGCGCGCTGAGGGCGGCGGTCGAGGCCAAGCTGCGAGGGGTGCAGCTGTCGATCGAGGCCGTGATCCCTCATCTGATCTTGGACAAGACCTACGCCGAGCGTCCCGGCTTCGAAGGCGCCAAGTACGTGATGTCGCCCCCGCTGCGCGACCGTCGCAACCAGCAGCCGCTGTGGGACGCCCTCGCCAGCGGCCTCATCGACACGGTCGGCACCGACCACGCGCCCTTCGACTTCGTCGCTCAGAAGAGCATGGGCAAGGGCGACTTCACGAAGATCCCGAACGGTATGCCGGCGATCGAGGACCGCGTCAACTTGCTCTACACCTACGGCGTGAGCCGCGGCGGCATGAGCCTCGAGCGCTTCGTCGACGCTGCCTCGACGCGGGCCGCGCAGCTGTTCGGGCTCTACCCGCGCAAGGGTCAGATCGCGGTGGGGGCCGACGCCGACCTGGTCGTCTATGACCCCACCTATCGCGGTGTGATCAGCGCCGCGACCCACAAGATGAACGTCGACTACAGCGCGTTCGAAGGTGTCGAGATCGACGGCCGCCCGAGCGTGGTCACGGTTCGCGGTCAGGTGGCTGCCCGCGACGGCGAGTTCGTCGGAGAGCCCGGCCGCGGCCGGTTGTTGAGGCGCCGGGCCCTGGATGGTTGAAGGCTCGGCTTCGGCAGGTTCGACCGGCTCGACCCCTCTGATCGAGATCAGGGGCGTCAGCAAGGTGTTCACCGTCGGCAGCTCCGAGGCGGTGGCACTCGAGGGCGCCGACCTCGACATCGCCAACGGGGAGTTCGTGAGCCTCATCGGCCCCTCCGGCTGCGGCAAGACGACGCTGATGAGGATGATCGCGGACCTGCTCGAGCCCACCGCCGGCGCGATCACGGTGGCGGGCAAGAGCGCCAGGCAGGCGCGCGTCGACCGCGAGTACGGCTACGTCTTCCAGGCGCCGGTGCTCTACGACTGGCGGACGGTCCTCGCCAACGTGATGCTGCCGCTGGAGATCATGGACTACCCGAAGGGCGAGCGCAAGGCGCGGGCCGAGGAGATGCTCAAGCTCGTCGGTCTGGAGAGCTCGCACCGCCAGTACCCCTGGCAGCTCTCGGGCGGCATGCAGCAGCGGGTCTCGATCGCCAGGGCGCTGGCGTTCGATCCCAAGCTGCTGCTGATGGACGAGCCGTTCGGCGCCCTCGACGAGATCACCCGCGAGGCCATGAACTTCGAGCTGCTCAGGCTCTGGCGCCAGACCGGCAAGACCGTCGTGTTCGTCACGCACTCGATCGCCGAGGCGGTGTTCTTGTCGACCAAGATCGTCGTGATGAGCGCCAGGCCGGGACGCATCGCCGACCTCATCGAGGTCGACCTCGAGCAGCCGCGCACCGTCGAGACGCGCGAGAGCGCGCGCTTCTTCGAGCTCACCACGCGTGTGCGCGAAGCCCTCAGGGGCAACTACGGCGCGGGGGCGACGCAGGCAACGAACTCGGGTTCCGGTTCGCCCTCCCGGGCGACCGACAGCGGTTACTGACCATGCGCGACCGACGAGCGGCTCTCGCCAGTGCCGTGCCGGTCCTGACGGTCGTGCTGGTCGTGTTGTTGCTCATGTACCCGTTGGCGTTGCTGTTCGGGCTGCCGCTCGCGCGTCAGCGCATGGACAACCTGGCCAACTGGGTGCGCGCCACAGCGTCCCTGATCCCCTTGGCCGAGGCGCCAGCTGACGCCGCCGAGGCCGGTGTGCGCGAACGCCTGCGGTTCTTCGGCGGCGCCGAGTCGCTCGCCGCTGAGGACGGGACCGTGCCCCTGGGACCGCGCGAGGCCGTGCTGGTTCAAGACGGGGTGCCACTGCCGATAGACTTCACGCTCGCGGGCGACGACGTCGTGTTCGACGCCCGGGCGCTCGCGCCTCTGCTGACGTGGACGGCGCCGCTCGAGGGTCCATTGCCCGACACCGGCGGGCGCGTCTTCCGTCTGCCGCAGTCGGCGGCGCCAGGCGAGGCGGCGGGAACGAGTCCCTCCCAGCCCGCGCTCTACGCCGGTGGCCGGCTGCTGCGCCAGGGCGCCGTGCCGTCGGTGGAGCGAGCGGATGGTGTGCGCGTGACGTTCAGCTTCGCGGCCGACTCGGGTCCCGTGGCGGTCGCCGGACGCCTGCTCAGTCCGGAGGAGTTCACGGCGAGCGGCGTCGAGGTCACGCTCGGCCGGGCCCCGCCCTTCAACGCCGAGGTCGTGCGCGTGACCGGCGACTACGTCGTGCTCGACCTCGCTGCCGGGCTGGTCGCCCTGGTGGAGCCGAGCGCCGAGCCGCCGCTGGCCGCTGCCTCGGTGATCAGTCTGGCCGAGAGGCTGATAGGACCAGTGGACGGGGTCAACCGCCGCTTCACCCTGCAGCACGCTCCTCTGATCGAGTCCGATCCGGGCAGGCGCGTGTTCGTCGACGGCGTCGAGCTCTCGGTCGCCGCCGAGCGCCCGGCCGAGCGCGTGGACGGCGTGCGCAGAGCGTTCAGCTTCGCCAGCCCCGAGGGAGTCGTGACCGTCGCCGGCGTCGAGATGACGCCAGGAGTCGACTTCGACCGCGACGGCGGCGTGGTGACGTTCAGAACGCCGCCGGCGCGCAACGCCGCGCTGCGCCAATACCCCGACTACCTGGTGAGCGACCTGCAGAGCGGGGCGGTGACGCTGGCGACGGCCCCCGAACCCGGCAGCGTGGTGTGGGCCGCCGCCTACAGCTACTACGACCGGCCGGCTTGCGGCGAGACCGTCATCGCGTGCTTCCTGAGCCTGCCGCAGCACCCGGTTCCGTTCCCCCACTGGATCGCTGCCGGCATCGGGCCGTTCTTCACCGCCTATCCGCTCGGCGACCCGCGCAACATCTTCAGCGCCGTGCTGTACACGGCCCTCGGCACCTTGACGGCGCTGGCCTTGGGCGCCTTGGCGGGCCTGCTGCTGGCCGCGTTGTTCGTGTGGGTGAGGCCGTTCGAGAGAGCGCTGCTGCCGTGGGTCATCGCCTCGCAGACGATCCCGGTGATCGCGTTGGTGCCGGTGCTGGTGATGCTGCTGGGCAACGCCGGCGTCACGGTGCAGACGAGCTTCTTGCCGACCGCGATCATCGGTGCCTACATCGCCTTCTTCCCGGTGACGGTCGGCACCGTCACCGGCCTGAGGTCCGTCGATCCGCTGGCCCTCGACCTGATGAAGGGTTACGCGGCGTCACCTTGGGAGGTGTTCGTCAAGGTGCGCTTCCCCGCGGCCGTGCCGTTCTTCTTCACCAGCCTCAAGCTCGGTGCCGCCGCCGCACTGGTGGGGGCGCTGGTGGCCGAGGTCGAGTCGAACAACCGGCGCGGCCTCGGTTACGCGATCATCGGCCAGGTCCAGGCCGGTGACGTGGCCGACGTCTGGATCTTGTTGATCATCTCGGCGCTGCTCGGCATCGCGCTGGTGGCGCTGGTCGGGCTGCTGCAGAGGCTGCTGGCGCCGTGGCAGCGTCAGGAGGCGAGCTCGTGACCGGGACCCTGACGGCCGCTCGCCCGCTGGCGCGCGTAGCCTCGCGCGTGCCCGGCCCGCTGCTGCTGGGGGTGGCGGCAGCCGGCCTGGCGGGACCCGTAGCCGTCAACGCTCCCGACCTGGGGATGCTGCAGGCCGCGTCTTGGCTGCTGAGCGTGACGCTGGCTGCAGCGGTCGTCGCGGCGCTCGTCGGTCGGCTCTGGAGCGAGGCGGCCGCCGCCGTGCTGGCGCTGTTCGCAGCCTTCTTGGCGGTGCTGGCGCAACACACGCAGCCAGGGACCGCTGCCGTCGGCGGCTGGGGCTACTGGCTGGTGCTGGCCGGCAGCTTGGCAGCCGCCGCCTACCTCACGGGCCGCTTGACGTTGGCGCAAGCCGACGCCGAGGGCGCCGGCGTGGGCGAGGGCGCTGACGCGCTGCGCATCCTGCCGGTCGCGGTGGTTCCGTTCCTGCTGCTGCTCGCCTGGGAAGGGCTGGTGGTCGGCAACCGCGTGCCCACCGGCATCTTCCCCCGCGTCTCCGACGTGTACGCGGCGCTGACGGGCTCCTGGCGCGTGTTGTTGGCCGACGCCTACCTGACGTTCGTCAAGGAGGTGCTGTTCGGTTTCGCTGTCGGGCTCGTCACGGGGTTCGCTGCCGGTGCCGCGATCGCGTTCAGCAGCTTCCTGAAGCGGGGCTTCCTGCCGTTGGCGACGGCGTTCGGGGCGGTGCCGATCGTCGGCCTTGCACCGGTGCTGGGGCGGGCCCTCGGCGTCAATTGGGAGTCGAAGGCTGCGGTCGTGGTGATCGTCACCTTCTTCCCGGTCGTGCTGAACACGGTGCAGGGTCTCATCTCGGTGGATCCGCTGAGACTCGAGCTGCTGCGCTCGTACGGCGCCGGTCCGTTGGCGGTCTTCTTCAAGCTGCGCCTGCCCAACGCCGTGCCCTACTTGTTCAACGCGCTCAAGGTGGCGGTGGTGGTGGCGGTCGTGAGCGTCATCGTCGCCGAGTTCCTGATCCCCGGGCCGCCCAACGGTCTGGGGCAGCGCATCAGCCTGTCGGCGCACCGCGGCGCCTTCGACATCGTGTTCGCTGCGATCCTCGTCTCCAGCGTGATCTCGATGCTGCTGTATTGGGGCGTCAGCCTCCTCGAACGGGTGTTCGCTTCGTGGCACCCGTCGTCCCGTTCGCGCTGAGCGCGCGCGTACCGTGAGCATGCGCGAGCGGTAGTATGCGAGAAGTCTCACAGGAGGTGGTGCATGTCCCGGTTCTTCAAGCTCGGCTTCGCCTGGTTGGTGCTCTCCGTCGCGTTCGCGTCGGCGCAAGACCTGATAGAGATCAACTTCCAGTCGAAGTGGTTCCCGCAGGCGCAGTTCGCGGGTTACTTCGTGGCGCAGGACAAGGGCTTCTACGCTGAGGAAGGGCTGACGGTCAACATCCTGGACGGCGGTAACGTAAACCCGACCGTGCAGGTGGCTACCGGCAACGCCGACTTCGGCACCGACTGGGTGGCGAACATGCTCGCCCAGCGTGAACAGGGTCTCGACGTCGTCGCGATCGCGCAGATGTTCCAGGCCTCCGGCTACCGCATGGTGGCGCTGAGGTCCTCCGGCATCGAGGAGATCGCCGACATGGCGGGCCGCAAGGTCGGCGTCTGGGCGTTCGGCAACGAGTTCGCCGCCGAGGCCGTCTTCGCCGCCGCCGGCTTCACCTCGAACCTCGATCCGACCGAGACGAACCCGGACGTCGACGCCGTCGTCTACGCGTTCGACCCGTCCTTGGTGTTCCCCAACGAGGTCGACGTCGCGAGCGCGATGACCTACAACGAACTCGACCAGATCATCGGGCTCGGCTACGAACTCGACGTTCTCAGCGTTCTCGACCCCGCCGACATCGGTGCCGACCTGCTCGAGGACAACATCTTCACGACCCCCGCGGTGCTCGCGAGCGAGAACTTCAAGGGCTCGGGCCTCAGCGGCCGCGAGGTCGCCGAGCGCTTCCTGCGCGCTTCGATCCGCGGTTGGGAGTACGCCGTCGAGAACCAGGAAGAAGCCGTGCAGATCGTTCTGGCTCACTGCGGCGAGACCTGCGCCGGCTCCGGCAGCCGCCAGAGCCCCTTGATTCACCAGACCTGGCAGATGGCCGAGACGGCGAAGCTCGTCAAGCCGACCCCTGACACGGTCGTCGGCGCCATCGACCGCGCCGCCTTCGAGCGCTCGGTGGCGCTGCTCGTCGAGGTCGGGCTGCTCAACAGCAGCGTCGCCTTCGACGACGTGGTCACCACCAGCGTCTACGACGCCGTCCGGTAACGAGGAGCCAGGCAACTCCAAGGTTCTTCACATCGTCCTCTCACGAATCGCGTAGAATCAGGCGCTGCGAGAACGTGTTCGATCGAGACCGCCACCCCGGCGGTCTCGATCGCATGTACCCGCGGCCCTGATCCGGCCAAGGACTAGGGAGTGAGTCCGGCCATCGGCACGCCTCGCACGGCAGCGTGTATGCGCGTGGTGCGCACGCTCCGCGAGACGGGAGAGGTTGGCACATGGAGACTTGGTTACCGATCATCATCCAATTGGTTGCGGGAGCCATCGGCGGCAACTTGGCCGGTGGGCGCAACAAGGGCCTGGGGGCTGCCGGCAACTCGATCGCCGGCGCAGCCGGGGGCGTCGGACTTGCCCAGCTCCTGCAGGTCTTGGGGCTCGGCGCCGGCGGCACCTCCACCGACCTGATGTCGCTGTTGACCTCGGTGGTCGGCGGCGGCGCTGGCGGCGGCATCCTGGCGGCCATCGTCGGCGCCGTGATGGGCGGCCAGAAGAAGGCCTGAGGCCGGCGAGACGCCAACACGACGACAGTCGAGCGGCGGGGCCGGGAACCATCCGGTCCCGCCGTCACGTGGCGTTGCCTGGTGACTCAGCTCTCGAGCAGTGCGCTGACGCGGGCGGTCGCGGCATCGGCAGCCGCCCGGTCGAGGAACGACAGCCGGGTGCGGCGGGCCAGGACATCCTCGGCGGTGAGCGCCATCTCGCAGTCACGCGCATGCAGAACCTCGGCCTCGATGTAGGGGTGGCTGTGCGCCAGGCGTGTGCCGAGGCCGTTGTTGGCGGCTGCCGCCAGCGAGCGCGCACGGCCGCCGTAAGCCCTGTTCAGGTGAACAGCCACGTCCTCGTCGATCCCAAACTCCCGCACCAGCTCCAGGTGCCCGTGCGGTTCGAAGTCGACGGCGCCCACCATGCGGAGCCCGGCCGTGCTGCTGGGGCCGGCGGTCAACCTGCCTTGGCGCACCGCCAGGTCGACGGCGTCCTCGGCCATCTTGCGGTAGGTGGTCCACTTGCCGCCGGTGATCGTGATCAGACCGCTCTCCGAAGCGACGATCGTGTGATCGCGCGACAAGCGCGCCGTGCTCCTGCCGGGACTTCCGTTGGTCGCGGAACTGGCGGCGTCGCCGTCGGTTGGCAGTTCGTGCGCGACGAGCGGGCGCAAGCCCGTCCAGGACGCCAGCACATCGCTGCTGTCGACGGGCAGGTCGAAGTACTGGCGCACGTGCCTGAGGATGTACTCGATGTCCGCCGCGCGGGCGGTCGGCTCGTCGCTCACCACGCTGGGGTTGTCCGTGGTCCCGACCAGCGTGCGGCCCTGCCACGGCAGCAGGAACAGCACACGGCCGTCCTCGGTCTTGGGGATCAGCAGTCCGGTGTCGGGCGGGCTGAAGCGCTGCGGCAGCACCACGTGCGTGCCCGAGCTGACGTTGAGCAGCGGTGGCGCGGCAGGGTCGTCGAGCCTCCTCAGCGTGTCGGCGTAGGGTCCCGTGGCGTTGATGACCACGCTGGCGGCAACGCCGACAGAGCGGCGTTCGCCGCCGGGCGCCTTGTCGCTGACGACGGCGCCGGTCACGCGGCCGCGCTCCTTCATCAGCTCCTCGACCTCGGCGTAGTTGAGCACCACGGCTCCGTGTCGCTGGGCGGTGAGGACCAGCTCGACGTTCATGCGCGCGTCGTCGAACTGCCCGTCGTGGTACTCGACCGCCCCCTTGAGCTTGGCGCGCCTCAACATCGGGAAGCGACGCTGTGCCTCACGGGCCGTGACCAGCCGGCTGGCGCCGAGGTTGCTGCGGCCGGCGAGCATGTCGTAGAGCTTCAGCCCGGTGTAGTAGTAGGGCAGTTCGAAGGCTCCGTAGACCGGCGTCAAGAGTGGCAGCGGCCGCGCCAGGTGCGGGGCGTTGGCGAGCAGCACCGCGCGCTCCCTGAGCGCCTCCCTGACCAGGTGAAACTGCCCGCGGTCGGCGTGCCTGACCGCCTGCTCGAGGTACCTGACGCCGCCATGCACCAGCTTGGTGCTGCGGCTGCTGGTGCCTTGCGAGATGTCGAAGCGCTCGACCAGCGCCACCTTGAGACCCCGAGCCGCCGCGTCGAGCGCGATCCCCCCGCCCGTGGCGCCGCCGCCGACGACGAGCAGGTCGAAGCGCTCGCCGCCCAGGCGCCCGAACGCAGCGCTGCGCGCTGCTGGCGCCGCCTGTCGGGCGTCGGGGCCCGCTACCGGCCGAGGGCTCGCCATCAGGCGGCCGCCGCCTGCAGCGCTCTGGCGCTCGGCTCGTCGATGATCAGCGTGTTGAGGAAGCCGCCGTGGAGGGCGCCGAGCACCCCGGGCACCTTCTTGAGGCCCGCAACGACGCAGATGGCGTGCTTGTGCCGCTTCAGATCCGTGAGCTCGGGCCCGCTCGAACGGCTGTTCATGGCGATGTCTCGGTAGCTCCCGTCCGTGCGGAAGAACACGGTGGCGATGTCGGCCACCGCGCCCGCCTCCTTGAGCTCGCGGAGCTCATGCTCTTCGACGTAGCCGGCGCGGTAGACGTAGGAGTCCGCGTCGGGAACGCCCACGGAGTAGAGAGCGATGTCGGCGGCGGCCGCCAGCTCGCGGACGCGGCGGACCGAGCGCTCGCGGCTCATGGCCTCCTTGGCCGCGCTCTCGTCGAAGTAGGCGGGAATCGGCAGCAGGTGGGATCTGGCGCCGTAGTTCTGGGCGAACGCCGCGACGATCTCGCCCGCGTACGTGATGCCGAGGCCGCTGTTGCCGGAGCCGTTCATCTGGATCACGTCCACGTCCGGCAGCGGCTTGGGGATCAGCTCCATGGCAATCAGCGAGACGGTGGCGCCCCAAGCCAGCGCCAGCGCGGTGCCCGGCGACATCAGGCTGTTGAGGTGATGCGCCGTGAAGCGCGCGACCGCGCGCTGCGCTGCCGTGTCCGGGGCGTCGGGATGAACCGGGACGACCTTGACGTCGCGCAGTGCGTAGGTGCGCTCGAGCGAGCCTTCGAGCTCGAGCTGACGCTGCCTGTGATCGAGGACCCTGAACTCGACGAGCCCGTGCGACTTGGCCCAACCGAGCAAGCGCGAGACACTGGGACGGCCGATGCCGAGTTGCAGAGCGATCTCGTTGGTGGTGAGGCCGAGGTGATAGTACATCCTGGCGACCTTCAGGGCCTCCTGGAACGTGTCGTCATCGTAGCGGCCGAAGGCGCTCACGGGACCGCTCCGGTGGCGCTGGACAGCACGCTCGCTTCGATCTCGTCGAGGCGGTCAAGCAGCTCGCGCAGGTCCGCGACGAGCCAGTCGGGCCGGTAGGGGCTGCCTTCGACGTCGCCGATACCGGCTTCCCCGGTCAACGTCAGCACCGCGGTGAAGCCCTGTTCGTTGGCCATGCGCACGTCGGTGTAGAGGCGGTCGCCAACGAACGCCGTCACGGCGGGGCTGACGCCGAGGCGGCTGGTGATCGTCTCGGCCATGCCCCGATGCGGTTTGCCGAGGATCACGGGCGTGCGGCCGGTGGCGGCGCTGAGGAGCGCGATGAACGCGCCGCAATCGGGAATCGGGCCCTCGGGGGTGGGGCACACCAGATCCGGATGGGTGGCGATGAACGGCACACCGTCCAGCAGCCACCGGGAGGCTTCACGCAGCTTGGCGTAATCCAGCGTGGTGTCGAACGTCAGCAGCACCGCGTCGGGTCGCTCCTGCTCGTGATGGATGCCGTGTCGGGCGTACTCGGAGCGCACCTCGGGAGTAGCGAGCATGAACGGTCGCCGGGCGCCGGACTCGAGCAGGTGGCGCTGGGCGACGGCGTTCGAGGTGACGATACGGGAGCTGTCGACCGCGATCCCGAGGCGGGCCAGGCGCTGCCGATAGGCTGCCACCGTGGTGCTCGAGTTGTTGGTCGCGAACACGAACGGAGTGCCGCGCTCCTCGAGGGCGGCGAGCAGTTCGCTGGCCCCGGGAAGCAGGTTGTCGCCAAGGTAGATGGTGCCATCCAGGTCGAACGCGAACGCCAGCCGCTCGCGGCCGTCGCTGACGACTCGCTCGGACGGATCTTCGCGCTCGGACAGATGATCGCTGGCCATGGTCAACTGTGCAGCAGGCTAGCACCGGCTCTCTCGGGGGTCAAGGAAACCGCCAACGCGCCCCCAGGGGATGACCCAATGCCGGCGTCAGGCGTGAGTCAGGGCGCAAGAACCGTGTTGGACGCGAGAATACCAGGTGCCTAGGCGCGTTGGGGCGGATCCGGCGTGACGGCGCCGGGTTCCGCACGCTTGATTGACAGGTGTGGTCAAACGTAACGCACGATGCTAGGGTAGGCAGACCACTTTCCGACCAGCCCAAGGCTGGACCGATCGGAACCGACGCGGGTCGTGCTCAACGTCCGCGCGGAGGAGCGGAGGCATAGATGTCTAGGCGCAGCAACTCGAAGAGGTCTTGGTCTGGGTACGTGTTGGCCGTGGCAGCCCTGCTGGGCTGGCTGCTGGCGGGATCGGCGTTCGCACAGGAGTGCAGCAACCGCGGTCACCTCGATGTCATGTACTGCGACGAGGACGGCGACCTGGTGGCCGATGCGCCCACCGATGCCAGCCAGTGGGTCGATCCGCCGACGCTGTTCTTCGCCTACACGCCGGTGGAGGATCCCGCGATCTACGAGGACATCTGGGACCCCTTCATCCAGCACCTGCGCGACGTGACCGGCAAGGACGTGCGCTTCTTCGCGGTTCAGTCCAACTCCGCCGAGGTCGAAGCCATGCGCTCCGGCCGCCTGCACATCGCCGGCTTCTCGACCGGCCCGACGCCGTTCGCGGTCAACCTGGCAGGTGCCGTGCCGTTCGCGATCATGGGCAGTGAGCAAGGACGGTTCGGCTACACGCTGCAGGTCTACGTGAGGGCCGAGAGCGACATCCAGTCGATCGCGGACCTCAAGGGCAAGGTCGTCGCGCACACCGCCCCGACCTCCAACTCGGGTCACCAGGCTCCTTCGGCGCTGTTCCCGAACCAGGGCGTGGTGCCAGGCGAGGACTACGAGATCGTGTTCTCGGGCAGCCACGACAACTCCCTGCTCGGCGTGGTGGCCGGCGACTACGACGCTGCTCCGGTGGCCTCCGAGGTCGTCGAGCGCATGGCGGCACGCGGTCTCTACGACCCCAACGACCTGCGGATCATCTACGAGACGGCGGCCTTCCCGACCACCTCGTACAACTACGTCTACAACCTCCACCCGGATCTGGTCGAGAAGATCAAGGAGGCCTTCTTCAGCTTCGACTTCGTCGGCACCGCCCTCGGCGACGAGTTCGACGGCCTCACGCAGTTCGTTCCTATCGACTACCAGAGCGACTGGGCGATCATCCGCGAGATTCAGGAAGCCAACGGCGTCGAGTACACGCCGGCCGGCCTGGAGTAAGCGGTTGGGCAGCGGCCGCGCCGGCACGCGCACAGCGAGCCGGCGCGGCCCTGTCGCCATCTCATGATCCTAGAAATCAGCAAGCTCACGAAGCGCTACGGCAAGGGTGAAGCCGTGTTGCGGGACCTCGACCTCGCGATCGACGGCCCCGGCACCACGGCGATAATCGGCTCGTCGGGAGCGGGCAAGAGCACCCTGCTGCGCTGCATCAACCGGCTCGTCGAGCCGACCTCGGGGTCGATCAAGCTCGACGGCGTCGAGCTCACCGAGCTGCGGGGAGCGGAGCTGGGTCGCGCCAGGCGCTCGATCGGCATGATCTTCCAGAGCTTCAACCTGGTGGACCGCTTGAGCGTGATGGAGAACGTCCTCTCGGGCCGGCTCGGCTACGTGAGCCTCTGGCAGGCGACCTCCCGGCGCTTCCCACAGGAGGACATCGACCGCGCCTACCACCTTCTGGAGAAGGTGGGACTCGAGGACTTCGTCAACAAGCGCGCCGACACTCTCTCCGGCGGACAGAGGCAACGCGTCGGGGTCGTGAGGGCGTTGATGCAGCAGCCTCGTATCTTGCTGGCGGACGAGCCGACGGCGTCGCTCGACCCCAAGACCTCGGTACAGATACTCGAACTCATCGAAGGACTATCTAACGAACTCGAACTGCCGGTGCTCATGAACATCCACAACGTGGCGCAGGCCAAGCGCCAGGCGCAGCGCATCGTCGGGCTGCGCTTCGGCCAGATCATCTTCGACGGCTCGGCCGACGAACTCGATGACGAGGTCCTCGACCGCGTCTACGAGGGCACGGCGGGAACGGGCGACGAAGACGACTGGGTGCCGGCCGCCTCGCAGCCGCGCCTGGTCGCGAGCGGCGAGGCCGACTCGGGATGACGGTCATCAGAACCGGCCGCACCTGGCACAAGCCGCCGGCGATCCGCAGTCCCTGGCTGCGTTACGGCGTCTACCTCGGGACCGTGGCCTACCTGGTGTGGGCGATCGCGTCGCTGCCGATCAGCTGGCAGCGCGTCATGGCCGGCCTGCCCCGGGCCGTCGACATCCTGGGTCGCTCGCTGCCCCCTGACTTCTCGCGACGATCGTTGATGATCTCCGGCTTCGTCGAGAGCATCCAGATCTCGATCCTGGCGACCTTCATCGGGGTCATCCTGAGCGTGCTGCTGGGCATCATGGCCGCCAGGAACGTCGTGCCGGGAGCGGTCTACGCCGTTGGTCGCGCCGTGATCATCGTCGCGCGCAGCTTTCACCCCGTCATCGTCGCGATCATCTTCGTCAAGGCGGTGGGCTTCGGGCCGTTCGCCGGCATCCTGACGCTGGTGGTCTACTCGATCGGCTTCGTGGGCAAGCTGATGGCCGAGGCCATCGAAGAGATCGATCCCGGCCAGGTCGAAGCGATCAGGGCTACCGGCGGCGGCTTCTTCAAGGTCCTGGCCTTCGCGGTGTTCCCTCAGATCCTGCCGCGGCAGGTCGGTCTCTCGATCTACCAGTTCGACAGCAACCTGAGGGCATCGGCGGTCGTCGGCATCGTGGGCGCCGGGGGCATCGGCGGCACCTTGATGAACGCGTTCCGCCGCTTCGACTACGACTTCGCGTTCGCCATCCTGATCGTCGTGGTCGTATTGATCCTCATCAGCGAGGGCATCAGCGGGCGCCTGCGACGGGGGCTGACGTGACTCCGGCGCGCGAGCAGCTCATGGGCGGCGCGGCCGCGTCCCTGCCGGCCTATGACTGGCAGCGGTACACCCGCTGGCAGCGCCTCGCCCGCTACCTCGCGTACCTCGCGACCGTCTTCGTGTTGGTGTGGGCGGTTCGCACCGTCGACATCTACTGGCCGTGGGTGTGGGATGCGCCAGTGCAGATCGGCGATCTGTTCAGCCGCATGACGCCGCCCAAGCTCGGCGGCTTGTCGGGGATTCTGAGTGCCCTGCTGGAGACGATTCACATCGCCACGCTCGCCACCGCTCTGTCGCTGTTCCTGTCATTGCCCACGGCGCTGCTGGCGGCCCAGAACACCACGCCCAACCGCGTGACCCTGTGGCTCGGGCGCCTGATCGTGGTCGCGACGCGCTCGGTGAACACGATCATCTGGGCGCTACTGTTCGTCGCGATCTTCGGTCCGGGAGTGGTGGCCGGCATCCTCGCCATCGCCTTCCGCTCGATCGGCTTCGTCGGCAAGCTGATGGCCGAAGCCATCGAGGAGATCGACGTCAGGCCCGTCGAGGCCATCCAGGCGACCGGCGCCGGAAAGTGGAAGGTCGTCCTCTACGGCATCGTCCCGCAGATACTGCCCGCCTTCTACGCGGTCGCGATCCTGCGCTGGGACATCAACATCCGCGAGTCGACGGTACTCGGGCTGGTCGGCGCCGGCGGCATCGGCCTGATCCTGCAGGGCTCGATCGACCTGTTCGACTGGCAGACCACCGCCACCGTGCTGATCGCCATCGTGTTCGTCGTGATCGTCGGCGAGGTGGTCTCGGCGATGCTGCGCCGGCAAGTCATCTGAGCGCGGCTACGCCGGCAGTTACTCACGGGGGCTGCCAGGAAGTCGTGTGCGACGTGTCTGCTGCGCTCGAGGCCGTGTAATCTCGTTTCATGCTTTGGATCTTCATCATCGCCATGGGCGCAACCCTGTTGGTTCAGGGCTACCTGCGCTCGACGTACTCTCGATGGCAGCATCAGCCTGCCGCCTCAGGCATCAGCGGCGCGCAGACGGCGCAGATGATACTCGCGGCCAACGGCATTCATGACGTCCGCGTCGAAGAGGTGCGCGGCGTGCTCAGCGACCACTACGACCCCGGCAAGAAGGTCGTCAGGCTCTCGACGGTCAACTTCAGAGGCACCAGCGTGGCTGCTCACGCCGTGGCCGCCCATGAGGTGGGCCATGCTATCCAGCACGCCCAGGCGTACGGCCCGCTGCAGATCCGTTCAGCGCTGGTTCCGGTCGCCAACATCGGCGCCAACTTCGCGCCGTGGCTGATCATCCTGGGCGCCATCATGGGAGCCGCCGGCATGATCACGCTCGGCGTGATCCTGTTCGGGGCGGCCGTCTTGTTCCAGATCGTCACGCTGCCCGTCGAGTACGACGCCAGCCGCCGCGCCGGTCACCAGCTGCAGACGCTGGGCATCGCCACCACCTCGGAGGTGGCGGGCACCAAGCAGGTGCTGAACGCCGCCGCGCTCACCTACGTGGCGGCCGCGGCCACCTCGGTCATGTACCTGCTCTACTACATCTCGATGTTCATGGGCGGCCGCGACTAGCGGCATGCCTGCACGGCTCGGCCCTGCGCAACGGTGCCCGCTCAGCCGGCTGGGTCCGCCAGATGCGCCGCGGTGACGGCCACGAGTTGATCCTCGGTCATGTCGCGCGCTCTGCGCTCTATGTCGGCGCGTGAGGTCGCATTGAGCCTGCCAGCGATCTCCCGGCGCATGCGCTGATACGCCTGTACATTGACCGCGGCGATCGGTACGCCCATGCGCTCGCGCCAGGCCTCGCTGCCGGCCAGCAGCAGATAGGCGTCCTCGAACTGCTGGGAGCGCCGCAGCAGCGCTGCGGTCGCTTCCACGTAGAGCACCGAGATCACGGGCGAGCCGTGGACCTGGGCCAGTTCGAGTCCTTCGGCCAGCCGCTCCCGCGCCCGCTCCGGGTCGCGGCCGAGGAGCGATATGCGCGCGAGGTCGAACAGCACGAAGGCTGCGCCTCTGCCCTCGCCGTGCAGGCGCCTGACCTCCAGGGCTCGCAGCCCCTCGCGCTCGGCCTCCGCGAGGTTGCCCTTGACGAGCGCGATGAGGCAGTAGCGGTGCCAGACGTTGGCCTTGCCGCTCGTCATCTTGAGCTCGTCGTAGAGCTCGTAGACCTCGTCGGCGAGGCGCTTGGCCTCCACGAGGTCGCCGCGGTGCCAGGCGGTGACGCTGAGGTTGTCGAGAGCGTGAGCCTTGCCGAGGGTGTCGGACATGCGCTCGGCGATCTCGAGGCTGAGGCGGTAGAAGCGCACGGCCTCGTCGTGATGGGATTGGTCGAGCGCGACGTTGCCGAGGCTCAGATAGGCGTTGCCGACCAGCTCCTGGTCGCCAAGCTGCTTCGCCAGCGCCACGCTTTCGGTCAGCAGCGACTCGGCGCGGGAGTAGTCGGCCTGGTTCTGCGCCAGCACGCCGAGAGTGCGCATCGCGCTGACCAGCGACCACCTGTCGCCTTCGGCGCGCGCCAGCTCGAGGCTCTCCTCGAGCAGCGGCCGTGCGGCCGTCAGGTCGCCCTGGCGCCAGGCCAGAATGCCCTCGGCCAGCAACGCCGGTCCGCGCAGCGCAGGCGGAGCCTCCTTGCTCAGCGAGAGCACGTGTTGGAGGCGGCGCCGACCCTCCTCCAGCGAACCGCTGCGCTGCCAGTAGGGTCGCAGTGAGGTGGTCAGGCGCAGAGCGTCGTCCACGCGCCCGGTCTCGATGAAGGTGTTGATCGCGTTCCTGAGGTTGGCTTCGTCGAAGCGCAGGCGCTCGAGCCAGCGCTCCTGTCCTGCCACCCTGAGGCCTTCGAAGGCTCGGGTCGCCAGATCGAGGAAGTAGTTGGCATGGCGCTGCGCCAGCTCCGCCTGCTCGCCCGACTCGGAGAGCTTCTCGACCGCGAACTCGCGCAAGGTCTCGAGCATCGTGAACCGCTCGAGGTCACCACTGACCCTCGTCAGCATGCTGGCGTCACACAGGGCCGTCAGGTCGTCGACCAGGGTACTGCCTTCGAGCACCTGCTCGGCAGCCTCGAGATGCAGGGAGCCCGAGAACACGCCTAGGCGCGTGAACAGGCGCTGCGGCGACTCCTCCAGCAGATCGAAGGAGAGCGCGATCGTGTCCCGCAACGTCCGCTGGCGCTCAGGGGCGTCGCGGGGCCCACCGGTCAACAGCGGCAAGCTGCGCGTGATGCGGTCCCTCAGGGTGCCGATGCTCATGGACCGCAGGCGGGCCGCCGCCAGCTCGATGGCGAGCGGCAGTCCGTCGAGCCGGCGACAGATCTCGACAACCGCGTCCAGGTTCTCGTGGGTCAGCTGGAAGTCGGGGCTCACCGCCTGCGCACGCTCCTTGAAGAGCCTGACGCTGGCGTACTCCGTGACTTCTTCGAGACTCAACGGTTGGCCCTGTTCAGGCAGGCGCAGTGGCGGCACTGCGTAGGTCACCTCACCTCGCGCGCGCAGGATCACGCGCGAGGTCACCAAGATCTTCAACTCCGGCAGCCGGCTGAGCAGGGCAGTCAGCTGTGGCGCGGCGTCGACGAGCTCCTCGAAGTTGTCGAGCACCAGCAGCAGCTTCTGACCCCGCAGCGCAGCCACGATCATCTCGAGCGGACCTGCTCCCGTCGTCTCGCGCAGACCGAGGACGAGGGCGACCTCGCTGAGCACCAGGTTGCTCTCCCTCACGGTGTCCAAGGCGACGAAGGCGACGCCGTCAGGGAAGACGTCACCCAGTTCGGCCGCTGCCCGCATCGCGAGGCGGCTCTTGCCGATGCCGCCGGGTCCGTAGAGCGTCAGCAGGCGCACGTCGGGACGCCGTAGCAGCCGTCCGACCTCCTCGAGTGACAGCTGACGGCCGACGAACGAGGTCAACGGGCGCGGCACCCCCGCCATGGCGATCGGTGGCGGCGTGTCGTACGACGTGAGCGCAGGCCAGGCCGCGGCTTCGGCTCCCTGCAGCACCCCGGGTGTGGCGGAGGGCGGGTGCGCGTTGCCGTCAGCGGCGGCAAGCGCCTTCCTGCGTCGCTCGCGGCGATCGTCCAGGAAGCGCAGGATGCTCGTAACGTTGGTCAGGATTGCGATCACGACGCCGATGACCGAGATGATCGCGATCGTGCCTGTCATGGTCACTCGCCTTCCGCCGCGCGCCAGGGCGGCGGCTCCGCCGTGGGAGCCCAAGCCCGGACAGTCTATTCCCCACGGGCCCAGCGGCGAAACCCTGGGCCGGCGCAGGGCGCGGCTCAAATGCGAGAGTGGCGACCTACAGACCCAGGTAGGCGCGCTTGATCAGCGGATGGCCCAGCAGTTCGGCCGATGGACCGTCGAGCACCTGATGACCGTTCTCGAGGACGTAGGTGCGGTCCGAGTGCTTGAGGACCTGCATGACGTTCTGCTCCACCAACAAGATCGGCAACCCGGTCTCCGACACGCTGCGGATCACCTGCATCACCTCGCGCACCAGCAGTGGGGCGAGACCGAGGCTCGGTTCGTCCATGATCAGGACGCTCGGATGAAGCATGAGTGCTCTGCCGATCGCGACCATCTGCTGCTGCCCGCCCGACAACGATGCCGCGTAGGCTCGCCGCTTGCTGTAGAGGTCGGG
This sequence comes from uncultured bacterium, assembly GCA_964398985.1. Lineage (GTDB taxonomy): Bacteria > Deinococcota > Deinococci > Deinococcales > Trueperaceae > CAYMRL01. Next base: position 78,210 of record CAYNOS010000001.1, on the reverse strand, counting down.
GAAGAGCTCGTAGACGCGCGCCAAGCCCTCCTCGCGCCGCCGCCTCGCCTGCGGCAGGTAGGCGCCGAGCGAGAGGTTCTCGGCGACGGTCATCTCGCCGAACAGCTGGCGGCCCATCGGCACGTGCGCCAGGCCGCGCAGCGCCAACGCGTGCGACGGCAGGCCGCCGACCTCCTCGCCCTGCAGGTAGATCTTGCCGCTCCAAGGCCGGATCATGCCCGAGATGGCCCGCAGTATCGTCGACTTGCCGCTGCCGTTCCCGCCGACCAGGCCGACCAGCTCGCCGGCGTCGACATGCAGCGTGGCGTCGAAGACGACCTGCAGCTCGCCGTAACCGAGATCCAAGCCGATCAGATCGAGGACGGGGCGCTCGGGCGAAGTGTTTGGCGACTCGGCCCCAGCGAGCGTGGAGGACGACGGGCGGTCAGTCATCGCTGCCTCCCAGGTAGGCCTCGATGACCTTGGGGTCGTTGGTGACCTCTTCCGGAGTGCCTTGCGCGATCTTGTTGCCGAACGCCAGCACGATCACCTCGTGGCACAGCTCGGTGATCGCCTGCATGATGTGCTCGACCATGATGATGGCGATGCCGCTCTCGGAGAGGCCGCGCACGAACTGGATCATGTCGCGTAGCGCCGGCGGGTTGAGTCCCGCCATCAGCTCGTCGAGGAACAGCACCTTGGGCTCGACGGCCAACGCCTTCGCCAGCTCGAGACGTCGGCGCCTGGCGAGGTTTAGGTCGGCCGACGGTTGCAGCGCGCGGTCCGCTAGTCCGACGCGTTCCAGCGCATCGTAGGCCTTGCGTTCGGCTTCGCTGCGCTGCGGTGTCGTCAGGAACGCGGGGATCATCACGTTGTCGAGTACCGTCAGGCCTTCGAACGGCCGCTCGATCTGGAAGGTGCGACCCATGCCCAGGCGGGTCCGAGCGAAGGCCGGCAGGTTCGTCACCCTGCGTCCCGCGAACCGCACCTCGCCGCGCCTCACCTTCGCGTAGCCGGTGAGGGCGTTGAAGAGCGTCGACTTGCCGGCTCCGTTAGGTCCGATGAGACCGAGGATGGCGCCATCGTCAAGCTCGAGCGAGACGCCGTTGACGGCGATCAAGCCGCCGAACTGCACGGTGATGCCCTCAGCTTCGAGCGCTCTTGGCATAGCGTCTCCTGACGATGCGCCGCTCGAGCTCGCCCAACAGCCCGCGTGGTACGAACAACACGACGATGACGATCAGCAGCCCGTAGATCAGCAGGTTGGCCTCGGCGAACAGGTTGCGGAAGAGCTCCGAGGCGAGGGTCAAGAGGGCCGCGCCGATCGTCGGCCCCAACAGCGTGCCGCGTCCGCCGATGATGGCAACCAGCGCGATGCGAACGGAGAGATGCAGCTCGAACATCGGTTGCGGCTGCAGGGCCGACAGGAAGATCCCGTAGATGCAGCCACCCAAGGCCGTCAGAGCTCCGGAGATCGCGAAGGCCTTGAGCTTGACGGCCGTCGGATCGATGCCGGCTGCCTGCGCCGACGATTCGTCCTCCCGCACGGCACGCATCTGGTACCCGAGGCGGCCGCGGGTGATGAGCAACGTCGCTACCAGCACCAGCAGCAGGTAGCCGAGAGCCAGCCAGAACTCCGTGTGGCGGCTGAACAGGTCGAGCCCGAAGGGGCTCTTGAGGTCGAAGATGAACAGCCCGACCGCTCCGCCGGTCAGCCAGCGCTCGTTGATGGCCACCAGCCTCAGGATCTCGGCGACGGCGATCGTCGACAGCACGAAGTAGGAGCCGCGAAGCCGGAAGGTCAGGCTGCCCCACAGCAGGGCCAGCACCGCGGCCACTGCCATGGCGAGAAGTGCGCCCCACCACGGCGCCAGCTCGAAGCGGTTGGCGGTGACGCCGATCGTGTAGGCGCCAAGGCCGATGAAGGCGGCGTGGCCGAGGCTCGACTGGCCGGTCCAGCCACCCAGCAGGTCCCACGAGGTGGCCCAGCCAGCCAGCAGCAGCAGCGTGATGCCGAGCGAGAGATAGGTGGGAAACAGCGCGTACCAGACGGCTCCGACGGCCGCGATGGCGGCGAGCCGCAGCCACGGCGAGGCGAGCAGAGCGCTCATACGCGCCTCTCCCCGCGCCCGAACAGCCCCTGCGGCCTCAGCAGCAAGATCGCCAGGAACGCGAACAGCCCGTAAGCGTCGCGGTAGCCCGAAGACAGATAGGAGGCGCCGAGGAACTCGACGACGCCGAGCAGCAGTCCGCCGCCGATCGCTCCGGGGATGCTGCCGAGCCCACCGAGCACGGTGACGACGAAGGCCTTGAGGGTGTAGCTGGAGCCGACGGTGGGGATCGCGAACAGCAGCGGGGCGAGGATCACCCCGGCGAGCATCGCCAACGCCATGCCGATCCCGAACACCAGCGCGTGGATGCGCTTCGAGTCGATGCCCACCAGCTCGGCGCCGACGCGGTTCTGAGAGGTCGCCCTGACGGCCCTCCCGAACTCGGTGCGCATCAGCACGAACCACAGTGACGCGATCGTCGCCAGGGTCAGACCGCCGGCGATCAGCTGCGCAATCGGCAGCCTGACGCCACCCAGCGTGATCGTCGCGGTCGCGTAGCGCAGGAAGATCGACTGCGGTTCAGCGCCGTAGATCAGGAACAGCACGTTGGCGATCACCAGACTCAGGCCCAGCGTCGCCAACAAGGTGCTGTCGCCTGGCGTGTCGATGAGCCGCGCCAGCACCACCCGCTGGATCAGTGCGCCGATCACGAAGCCGGCCGGCAACGCGATCAGCACGGCCAGATACGGGTCGATCCCGGCCTGTCGAAAGAGCGTCATCGCCAGGTACATGCCGATCGCCACGAACTCGCCGTGAGCGAAGTTGATGACCCTCAGCACACCGAAGATCAGAGAGAGGCCAACGCCGATCAGCGCATAGATGCCACCGATCAGCAGGCCACCGGTGAGGTTCTGGAGGAACGGGACCAGGCCGTCCAAGCTCGCCCTTCAATCGCTGTGGTGCGGTCAGTTGCTCCCCGTCAGGGTGAGAGACTCTACCAGCGGGGAGCCGCCACGGCCGGCGGCTCCCCGGATCCAACTAGGCGTCGGCCGCTCTCAGCGTCCGGTCCACGGGGCGGTCGGCAGCATGTCGCCCACGACGGCGCCGTTGACGTATACGGTCACGAACTCGCCGCCCTGTACCTGCTGCGCGACGGCCGGCAGTGGCGCCTGGTTGCGATACCCGGCGTAGTCCTCGAAGTACAGCGGGCCGTAGACCGTGTCGGGCATGTCGAGGCTCTGGAGGGCTGCCTGCACGTCGGCCGGGCTGTCGGATGCGGCGCGCTTGAGCGCGTCGACCGCGGCGATGACGCCCGCGTACGCCTGGGCGGAGTGATACGAGGGCGTGCGTCCCAGGATGGCCGTCAGGCGATCGTTCAGCTCGGCAGCGCCGGGGTACGGCACGTCCTTGGTCCACATGGTGGCGGTGTACACGTATTCGGTCGCGGGACCGGCGCCCTCGATGAAGCCGGGGAGCGCGAAGCCGGCTGCGCCGCCTGCGAAGACCTTGGCATCGAGCCCGACCTCTTGGATCTGCCTCATCAAGGCTACGGAGTCGGCGGCGTACGAGACCATGAACACCACGTCGGGCGACATGGCGTTGAAGCGGTTCAGGATCGGCCTGAAGTCGGCGCCGCTCTGGTCGTAGTCCTGGCGCGCCAGCACGCGGTAGCCGCGTTCGGCAGCGATCTCGTCGACGGCGTCGGCCACCGCCGTCTCGAACGCCCCGTTGCCGTGGATGGTGACGATCGTCTCGATCGTCCCGGCTCCCTGTTCGGCGTTGATCGCGTCGAAGACGCCGAAGAGCACGTCGGCGTAGGCGTAAGACGGCTGATTGATGCGGAAGATCCAGGGCGAGCCCGGGCGGGTGATCGCGTCGTCGGACGAGGTGAACACCAGGAAGGGGCGCTGCTGGCGCGTGAAGTACTGGGCCAGCGGGTTGGTGATCGAGGACGAATAGGCGCCCATCACCAAGGCGATACCTTCGCCGGTCAGCTTCTCGGCGGCCGCCAGGGCGGCGTTGACCTCGGAGATGTCGTCCTCGATGACGATCTCGACAGGCACGCCGTTGACTCCGCCGGCGGCGTTGACGTCCTCGAGTGCTGCCTGAATCCCGGCACGGTGCTGCTCGCCGAACTCGGCGAAGCGGCCGGTGACGCTGGTGATCACGCCGATCTTGACGGTTTCCTGGGCGAACGCCAGGCCTCCGAGAAGGAGAATCAGTATCAAGATGATGCGCTTCATTCCCAACCTCCTTGGCTGCAGGTGCGTAGTAAAGGCGACAATGAAGAGTAACCGGCGATAACTGTGCGCGGCGCCGCCTGGTTGACGCTCTCGGACACAGGACGTTCACGTTTCGACCGGGGCATGCGGAAAGGCGTAGACTGCTTGACCTCGGAGATGACCTGCCCTTTCTTCACATCGCGCCATGAACGTCGGCTCCGGTCAGGTGTTGCATGTTCCTGACGATGTTGGGCGGCCTCGCCCTGTTCATGACGGGCGTGAAGTCGATCTCGTCGGGCCTGCAGCAGTTTGCCGGTCCGGCTTCGCGGCGCTGGATGGCGGCGGCTACCGGTTCGCCCATCAAGGCGCTGCTCACCGGCACGGCGGTCGCCGGCATCACCCAGAGCGGCACCGCGACCGCCGTGACCGCGCTGTCGCTGGTCGCTGGCGGTCTGGTGCCGGCCGGCGGCGCGCTCGCGATGGCGCTGGGCGGCAAGCTCGGCGCCACCGTGGCCATCCAGCTGGCGGCGTTCAAGCTCGGCGAGCACGCCTTGGCGCTGATCGGCATCGGGTTCCTCGCCGGCCTGTGGAATCGCTCGCGTCCGCTCGGGGCGCTGGTGATGGGTGCCGGACTGCTGTTCCTGGGGCTCGACCTGACCGTCCACGCGGTCGGCGGCCTGCAGGAGAGCGAGGTCTTCCGGCTGCTGCTCGACGGCGCCGAGAGCCAGCCCGTGGCGGTCGCTCTGCTGGGCTTCGCCTTGGGAGCGGCCCTCAGCAGCTCCAACGCCGCAGCGATCGTGGCGCTGGGACTCTACCTGCCGGGAGCCGTCTCGTTGCCGACCGCCATCGTGCTGATCGCCGGCGGCAACGTCGGCAGCGGCATCCTCAATCAGATCGTGGCCCGCGGGCTCGGGATCCAGGCCCGGCGCGTCGCCTTGGTTCACATCATGGTCGACGGGGCCGGGGCACTCGCGGTCATCGCCGGGGCGCGATGGTTCGCCGAGCTGATCACCGCGATCGGCGGCGACGCGGCCAGGCAGGTGGCGAACGCCCACACCCTCTTCAACGTTGGAGTCGCTCTCCTCGGCACGCTGCTGGCCGCCCCGCTGAGCGCGCTCGGCTCGCGCATGGTTCGCGAAGGCGAAGACGACTCTGCCCCCAAGTACCTGCGGGACGACGCCGCTGCCGATCCCGACCTCGCTCTCGCTCTGGCGCTGCGCGAGACGGTGCGGGTCAGCGATCAGGTCGCGGTGATGATGGAGGTGTCGGTCGGCTTCCTCGACAGCGGCCGCTGGGAGATAGGGGTCCTGGAGCAGCGCGAGGAGAAGGTCGACAAGCTCACCGCCGACATCGTCAACTACCTGGCCAGGGTGCGCCGCAAGTCAGGCAACGTTGACGACGAGGAGTCCGAGAGGCTGATGCTGGCGGTCATCGAGCTCGAGCACATGGGCGATCAGATCAAGCGGCTGCAGCGGCGCGAGGAGCGGCTGAAGGAGGCGGGAGTCCAGTTCAGCAGCGAAGGGCGTCGGGAGTTGGCGGAGACCGGCAGGATGGTACTCGCGAGGATGCAGTTGTCGTTCACGGCCCTGGCGACGGGCGACCGCGAGATGGCTCAGCAGGTCCTCGACGAGCGTCCGGCACTCGAGAAGCACGTGGCCCGCATGCGGGTGGCGCACCTCGGCCGGCTCGAGGCACAGCTGCCGGAGTCGCGCGCGTCGAGCTCGCATCACCTCGAACTGCTGACCCTGATGCGCCACATCGATGCCAGCGTCTCGCGGCTAGCCGCCTGGAGTCTGGAGATCTACCCGAGCAACAGGTCGTGAACCCTCCAGAGGGCGACAACTACCCTGCCACCCCCCACAGCTTCGCGATGCGGCTGGACGAAGACATCGCCGTCAGGCTCCGGGAGCGCTACCTGGCGCCGGAACTCGCGATGCGGATCGACGAGCAACGCGCTCACCTGGCGCGCTCGCTCGCGTGGGCCGCCGGCAGCACACCGGAGAACGCCGAGAGCTACACGCGCGGCGGCCTCGAACGCTTCGCCAGAGGGTCGGGCTGGGACGCCGACCTGTGTTGGCGCGGTGAAGTCGTCGGGGCCGTCGGCGTGCCCTACATCGAGGGACCGGGAGGCGCGAGCGAGTTCGGGTTCTGGTTGGTGGCCGAGAGGCAGGGCCGCGGGATCGTCACGCGGGCGGCGACGCGGCTCGTCAGCTACTTGTTCCAGCGCCACGACAGCGGCAAGGTGGTCGTGGCTGCCGACCCCGAGAACACCCGCTCGATCGCGGTGATCGAGCGGCTCGGCATGCAGCGCGAAGCGGTGATGCGCCGCTCACATCTCGGCGGGCACGGCAGAAGCGTAGACATGGCCTTCTACGGGCTGCTGCGCGGTGAGTGGGAGGCTGCGAGGGCCAGCTTCCCGGCGCCGTTGTCGGACCGTTTCAGCTTGCGACTCGACCGCGGCCTGGAGCTCTCGCTGCCGGAGCGCGCCGACGTCGCGGAGCTCTCGGCGGTGGTGGCTCACAACCGCGACCATCTTCGGCCGTGGTTGCCGTGGACCGCTGACCCGACGCCGAGCTCGCAGCGCGGGTACGTCGACAACCTCGCCATGCCCGAGCTGGTAGCCGGCCGCGGCCTTCACTGCCTGGTCAGGCAGGACGGCCGGCTGGTCGGCACGGTGGCCCTGCACGGCGTCGATCACGTCACGCGGCGCGGCCAGCTCGGCTACTGGCTGGCAGCCGGCGCCATGGGACGCGGGATCATCACGCGCTCGATCACCGCACTCATCGAACGGTGCTTCTCGCTGCCGGTGTGCGCCGGCCAGGCGTTCGAGCGTCTCGAGATCCGCGCGGCCGTCGAGAACCTCCCGAGCCGGCGCGTGGCGGAGCGCCTGGGCTTCCGCTTCGAAGGGGTACTGCGCTCCGAGGAACTGGTGCACGGCCGGCGGCTCGACCACGCGGTCTACGGGCTGCTCAGGAGCGAGTGGGCCGGTGCCGTACGGTGAGTGTCACCAGGCAACCATCTCACGTTCGAGCGGCTTAACTTGGGTGTCGAGGGAGGTCGTGATGGTGCCAGACGAGACGACCAAGCATGTTGAGCCGGTCAAGCCGCACCGGCCGCCCGCCGTGATCGACGACGGCAGCGCTCAGGCTGCCGTCGACGAAGCAGTGGCCGAGAGTTTCCCCGCCAGCGATCCGCAAGCTCCCAGCGTGCCGCGTGCCCGCCAGGAGGCGGAAGAGGCCAAGGCGCTCGTCGACGAGGCGCTCGACGATGCGCTTGACGACACCTTCCCGGCCAGCGATCCACCGGCTATGACGCAACCGCCGCCCGAGAACGAGTGACGCGGGCGGTTCGCGGCTAGAAGCCGACGGCTTGACCGTCCTTGCGATGGTCGCTGCCGGCCACGTACGCTCCGCCCTCGAGGCGGGCGATCAGCTGCGCCCCGCCGAACCGGGGATCGGCCGAGCCGGTGACCTCGATCTCGTGACCGTACGACCGCAGCTCGGCGATGACGCTCTCGCGGAAGCCCTGCTCGAACATCACGCGGTTGCCCCCTAGCACCTGCCAGCGCGGCGCGTCGCTGGCCGCCTGCGGGTTCTGGGCATGAAGCAGCATGCGCACTGCCATCTGCACGTGACCTTGAGCCTGCATCGGGCCGCCCATCACTCCGAAACTCGCCAGCGGCCGTGTCCCCTGCATCAGGAACCCCGGGATGATCGTGTGGAACGGGCGCTTGCCGGGAGCGTAGCGGTTGGGGTGTCCGGGGTCGAGAACGAAACCGGCGCCCCGGTTCTGAAGGCTGATGCCGGTTCTCGGCACCACGACGCCGGACCCGAACCCCATGTAGTTCGACTGGATGTACGAGACCATCATCCCGTTGGCGTCAGCAGCGCTCAGGTACACGGTCCCGCCGCGCCGCGGCTCCCCGTGCCCGTGATCGACGGCGACGCCGGGCCGGATCCGGGCCGCGCGCCCGGCGAGGTAGTCGTTCGCCAGCAGCGCGCCGGGCTCACGGTCGAGGTGCGCGGGGTCGGCCACGAAGCGGTGGGCGTCGGCGAGGCCGAGCTTGACGGCTTCGATCTGCAAGTGCAACCACGCGGCCGAGTCGATCTCGGTGTCGGCGAGGGCGGTGTGGCGCAGGGCGCCCAGCGCGATCAACGCCGCGATGCCCTGGCCGTTCGGGGGGATCTCGTGCAGGTCGGCGCTGGCGAACGGCGTCTTCAAGGTGCCGACCCATTCGGGCTCGTGCGAAGCGAGGTCGGCGAGCGCCAGGTGAGCCCCCGAGGCTTTCGCGTGCTCGACCATCGCCGCCGCCAGCTCCCCGCGGTAGAAGGCCTCGCCGGTGCTGGCGGCGATGGCCTCGAGCGTCACGGCTTGCTCGCTGAAGCGCCACATCTCGCCAGCCTTGGGCGCGCGTCCTTCAGGCAGGAAGGCTGCGGCGAAGTCCGGCTTGTCGGAGAGGACCCGACGCGAGGTCTCCCACGCTGCCGCCACCCCGGGCGACACCGGGAAGCCGTCGCGCGCGTAGGCGATGGCGGGCTCGAAGAGGTCTGCGAAGGGCAGCGCGCCGAAACGGCGCGACAGTTCCACCCACGCCGAGACCGCGCCGGGGACCGTCACGGCCCGCCAATCGCGCTGCGGCACAGCGCCGTCCGCGGCGAAGTCGTCGAAGCTCTGGCCGGCCGGCGACCGGCCGGAGGCGTTGAGGCCGTGGAGCTTGTGGCCGTCCCACACGATCGCGAACGCATCGGAACCGATGCCGTTGCCGGTCGGCTCCACCACCGTCAGCGCGATGGCGGCGGCGAGAGCGGCGTCGACCGCGTTGCCGCCGCGCCTGAGCATGTTCAGGCCGGCCTGGGCGGCGAGCGGCTGGGACGTCGCCACCACGTTGCGCGCCAACAACGGTTGGCGCAACGACGGGTACGGTAGCCGGTAGTCGGGGCGGTAGGTCATCTGCGCCTCCCAGCGCTTACTGGCTCAGCGGGTCTGGATCGTGAAGCCGAAGTTCACGTGCAGGCTCGGCACCAGCATCGTGACGGTGCCATTGGCGATCTGGTTGGTGGTCGACGCGCCGCTGAGCTTCGTCTCGATGCTCAGAGCGTACCAGGGCGTCACGAAGTAGCGCAGCTGCGCCGCCGCCTGAACGCCCCAACCTGCCAGGTGGTAGGTGACGCCTGCGCCGTCGTCCCTGGTGTTGCTGCGCTGACCGCGGATGATGGCGGTGGGAACCGTGATCATCGGGCCGAGCCCGGTTCTGAGGACTACTTGCGCCCTGCCTTGAGGCCGGTCGGCGTCCGCGAGGAACGAGTAGCGCGAGGCCACGTTGCCCAACAGGTAGTTGTGACCGTCGGTCAGCTCGAAGTGGTTGATGACGCCTGCGGCGCCCGTGCCGGAGACGAAGTACAGCTTGTCGTGCAGGAACTCGAGCTCGAAGCCGTGGTTCCAGTCCCCGGCGGTTGCGGCGGCCGGGAAGTAGCCGACGCGCAGGCCGTAGTAGTTCTCGGTCAAGCCCAGAGCGCTCGTCAGGTCGCTGAACGGGCGGGTCTCGTAGCGCACGTCGGTGACCAGCACGTCCGGGTAGCCCGTCTGCCTGATGTACATGGTCGAGGGCAGCGGCTTGAGAGCGTTGCCGGAGTGGACCTCGATGGTCCAGTTGCCGGCGGCCGCGAACAGCACCGCTTGCAGGCAGAAGATGGCGATCGCTCGGCGCATTTCCTCTCGGCGCACCCGCTGTCCGTTCTGCGACGGCTCAGGCGGTCACTTCCACGGCGCCGCCTGCGAGCGTACCAGGGGCGGCCTCCGAGAAACATCGGAATCCCGACGCCGCCGACTCCTGTGGCAGGACCTGGGGCGCCGCGGATGGGTACCATTCGGCGAGGTAGAGACTGTGTCGAAGTCGCCAGGTCGAGATCCTTCAGCTTCTGACTCCGGACGCCGCGGCCGGATCCTGGTCGCTACGCTGCTGGCAGCGATCGGCGGCGTGCTGCTGTGGCGCGCGCTGCTGGGCGGTGGGCCGCTGTTCTACTTCCTCTCCGCGGTGTTCATCGGGATGGGATATGCGGCGCTGCAGGCCACGCGACAGCGGTGAGCGCGCGGCGGTTGCTGGTCGCCGAGGGGGTCGAGCCTCGGGCCTTCGAGATCGGTAGCTTCACCGTTGGCGTCGACGCCAGCGGGGTGCGGGTGGAGCACGCGGGCACGCTGGTGTGGCGAAACCGTCCCGAGCGACCCTTCGTCGCCGCGTACCGGGGAGTGCTGCAGAGCTCCGGCACCGCGGGGCACCTCTACTTGCGGGAGCGTGTCCAGCACGCCTACACGGCTCAGTCGCTGAACGACGTCGCGGTTTCCGAAGGCGAGGTCAGGATCTCGGGCAGGCTGTTCGGTGGCGGTGGCAGGAGCCTCGCGTACCGGCTGAGCCTGACCCCGGTGGACGACGACCAGTTGGGGATCGACCTGCGGCTCGTGGATGACGCAGGCGAGCAGCCGTCCCCGGCGGCCACCAGCGGCGCGCCGGGATGGTGGACGGAGTTGTGCTGGCAACGTGACGCGCGTTCGAAGCAGTTCGGCTTCGGCGTGCAGTTCAGTCGTCTCGACATGACCGGGCGGCGCGTGCCGATCCTCGCGGCCGAACAGGGAGTCGGACGCGGCGCGCAGCCGATCACGTTCCTCGCCAACTTCAAGGGCGGCGCCGGCGGGCGCTGGTGGAGCACCTATGCGCCGGCGCCGGTCGCCCTCGGCACCGATCTGCGCGGCTTCTACCTGACCGACAGCGAGCCTTGCCAGTTCGACTTCCGTGCGGCCGAGCGAGCGAGCGTGCGGCTCTACGCGCCACGCCTCGGCGCCCGCGTGTTCGCGGCGCAGTCGCCGGCGGCCCTGCTGGAGATCTACACGCGGTTCAGCGGGCGCATGGAGCCGCTGCCGGCCTGGGCGCACGCCGGCGCGCTCGTCGGGTTGCAGGGCGGCCCGGTGAAGGCCGAGCGCATCGTCGCAGACCTGCAGCGGCACGGCGCTCCGGTAACCGGGGTGTGGCTGCAGGACTGGGTCGGCAACCGCAAGGTCGGCTTCGGAGAGCGGCTGTGGTGGGACTGGCAACTCGACAGGGAGCGCTACCCGGATTGGGAAGCGATGTGTGAGCGACTGGCATCCATGGGCGTGGCGCCGCTCGTCTACGTCAACCCGTTCCTCGCCGACATGAGCACCCGACCCGGTGGCCGCCCCGACCTGTTCGCCGAAGCCAACGCCGCCGGGCACTTCGTGAAGCGCGCCGACGGCTCGACCTACTACACCGACCAAGGCGACTTCACCGCTGGGCTGATCGATCTCAGCGACCCGGCCGCGCGCGAGTGGTACCTCGCGGTGCTTGCCGACAAGCTGGTCGAGACCGGGGCACTGGGATGGATGGCCGACTTCGGGGAGGGTCTGCCGCTCGACGCCGTGCTCAAGCGCGGTACGGCCCTCGAGTGGCACAACCGCTACCCGGAGGCGTGGGCCGCGTTCAACGCCGAGCTGCGCGCCCGCGTGGCCGCGGCAAGTGGGCGCCCGGCAGCCGACTACGTGACCTTCTTCCGCTCCGGCTACGCTCGTAGCCCGGGCCACGCTCGGCTGTTCTGGTTGGGCGACCAGACCGTCACCTGGGACCGCCACGACGGTCTCAAGAGTGCCCTGACGGCCCTGCTCGCCAGTGGGCTGTCAGGCTTCAGCCTGCAGCACGGCGACGTTGGCGGCTACACCTCGACGGTCCCGCCACTGCCGAGACTCGTCCGGGACCGTGAGCTGTTGGCGCGCTGGGGTGAGTTGATGGCGTTCACGGCGGTGTTGAGGACTCACGAAGGCAACCGTCCGAGCCTCAACGTGCAGGTGTACGACGACGAGGTGACCTTGGCCGACTACGCCCGCGCCGCTCGCCTGCACGCCGCCTGGCGGCCCCTGCGCGAGCAGTTGATGCGCGAGGCGGCCGCCAGCGGCATGCCGGTGGTGCGTCACGCCTGGCTCGAGTACCCGGCCGACCCGCTGTGCAGCGAGCTCGACGAGCAGTTCTTCCTGGGGCCGAACCTGCTGGTCGCGCCGGTCGTCCGGAAAGGCGCGAATAGCGTGCGGGCCTACCTGCCTCGGGGCAGCGGCCGTTGGCAGGCGGTCTTCGCTGGCGCCGAGCACGAAGCCGCAGGCGGACGTTGGATCGAGGTGGCGGCCCCGCTGGGACGGCCGGGCCTGCTCGTGCGCACCGACGGCGCAGCGGCCCCCCTGTCAGCCGCGTTGGCGACCGCGTTGCGGGCCGCCGTCTCAGGTTCGGTGGGCTAGCCGGCGGCACTGTTAGTTGGCCGTGAGCGTTGCCTGGCTTTTGGGTGGCTGCCGGGTTAAGACCATCTCACACGCCCGCGAGGGGTTCTCACCCCCAGGCGCCTATCTTGCGCCCGAGGGAGGACCCCCATGGATACCAACGACCATGACAACCCCACGACGGAACGCAGATCCCGCAAGCCGCTCAGGCTGCTGGCCCTCTTGCTCGTGCCCGTGATGCTGGTGGCCTGCGGCCGCAACGACGGCATCAGCCGCACCGACGCCGACATGATCCTCATGCAGATCGACGAGGTAGGGGCGCGTCTCGACGCGGTCGAACAGCGCCTGCTGCAGCTCGGCGACGGCGCCAACCCGCAGCCCGCACAGCTGATCAGCGAGGCCCGCGAGGTGAGCGCCGACGTCGGCGAAGTCAGGGCCATGCTGAACGAGGTGGGCGAGCAGCTCGCCGACACTGCCAGTGTCGATGGCGCCGTCGACCCGCTCGATCAGCCGCTCGAGGCTCCCGCCGGCGACCCGCTGACCGCCCCTTCCGGGACACCGTTCGACGGCACCATCGATGACCCGGGCGACGCTCCGTTCGACGACCCGCTCGACGACCCGCGCGATGACCAGTTGGACGACGACTTCCTCGAAGACACGTTCGACCCGCCCGTCGACCAGGAGTTGGGCGAGCCGCTCGACGCCGCGCCGCTCGACGACGGCCAGTAACGTTCACAAGATGGCCGCCAGGACTGCGGCCACAGAGGACCGCACCGGCGCGACCGCGCCACTGCGGTCCTCTCTCACGTCAGCCGGCGGCCGCTATACTCTGCCGAACGGATGGATGATCCTCACATAGCCCGCCCGGCGGCGGACCATAGGTGAACGATTGGCTGCTGCTCGGCTTGGGGCTGCTGTTGACGGTGGGCACAGGGTTGTTCGTCGCGTCGGAGTTCGCCCTGGTGAACCTCGACCGCTCCGACATGGAGGCGCGTCAAGCCCGCGGCGAGCGCGGCCTCGGTCCGACCATCGCCGCCCTCAAGCGCACCTCCACCCACCTGTCGAGCGCTCAGCTCGGCATCACGTTGACCACCCTGCTGACCGGCTACACGATGGAGCCGGCGCTGACCAGGATGCTGACGCCCTTGTTCACCGCCGTCGGTTTGCGGACGGACCTCGGGCGGCCACTGGCGACCATCATCGGCATCTCGATCGCGACGTTGCTCTCGATGATCGTCGGGGAGCTGATCCCCAAGAACCTCGCGATCACGCTGCCGCGCCTCACCGCCCGTCTCGTCAGCCCGTTCCAGATCGCGTTCACCACCATCTTTCTGCCGATCGTCAGGGGCCTCAACGGCTTCAGCAACAGCGTCGTGCGCATGTTCGGGATCGAGCCGAAGGAGGAGTTGTCCTCGGCACGGACCGTCGACGAGCTCAGCAGTCTGGTGCGCCACTCGGCCAAAGGCGGCAGCCTCGACACGCAGGCCGCCACCCTCTTGACGAAGACGCTCGACTTCACCGAGTACACCGCCAGCGACGCGATGACGCCCAGGACGCGGCTCAACTACCTGCCCGCCGACGCGAGCGCCAAGGACGTGGTCACCCTCACGCGCAGCAGCGGGCACTCGCGCTTTCCGCTGGCCGGTTCCGGGATCGACGACATCGTCGGCGTGGTGCACGTCAAGAGCGCTCTCAAGGTGCCTCGCGACCAGCGGGAGAACGTGCGCGCCTCCGACCTCGCGCAGCCCCCGCTCTACGTGCCCGGCACGATCCCGCTCGACGAGCTGCTGGTGCAGTTGCGCAGCGGCGGTCTGCAGGTCGCGGTGGTGCTCGACGAATACGGCGGCACCGCCGGCGTGGTGACGCTCGAGGACCTGGTCGAGGAGCTGGTTGGCGAGGTCGCTGACGAGCACGACCGCTTCGAGCCGGGCGTGGCCCGCGCGCCGGACGGCTCGTGGACGCTGCCCGGCGTGCTGCGTCTCGACGAGGTCGAGGAGCACATCGGCCTGCTGATCCCTGAGAACGACAAGTACGACACCATCGGCGGCTTCGTGATGGACGTGCTGGGGCGCGTCCCGACGCTGGGTGACGAGGTCACGGTGGCAGCCGGCGTGCTCGCCGTGACTCGCATGGACGGCATGCGCGTAGACCGACTGCGCTTCGTTCCGCAGGCGGAGCCGCCCAGCGGCGAGCCGAGCGGAGGCGAGGTGCCGCCAGGTGGGTGACTGGTGGGGCATCGTCTGGCTGGTGGTCCTGCTCGCCGCCAACGCCTTCTTCGTGGGGGCCGAGTTCGCGGTGCTGGCGGCGCGTCGTGCCCAGGTCGAGCCCCTGGCGCTGGCCGGCAACCGCTCGGCGCGGATCTCGTTGTGGGCGATGGAGCACGCGACGCTGATGCTCGCCTGCAGCCAGCTGGGCATCACCGTCTGCTCGCTGCTGATACTCAACGTCTCGGAGCCGGCGATCCACCACCTGCTGCTGGCACCTCTGGCGAGCCTCGGGCTGCCTCAGGGTGCGATCAACGTCGTGTCGTTCGCGATCGCACTGGCACTGGTGTCGTTCCTGCACGTGACCTTCGGCGAGATGATCCCGAAGAACATCGCCTTCTCGCGCCCCACCAGCTCGGTGCTGCTGCTGGCGCCGGCGTTGACCTTCGTGAGTCGGGCGGTGAGGCCGATCATCACGGCACTCAATGGCGTCGCCAACGGGGCTCTGCGCCTGTTCGGCATCGAGCCGAGTGACGAGGCGCCATCGACGTACACCCTCGATGAGGTCGCCACCATCGTCGAGACCTCGAAGCGCGAAGGCAAGCTCAGCGACGAGAGCGGCACGCTCTCCAAGGCTTTCGAGTTCACGCGCAAGCGTGCCGGTGACTTGGCGCTGCCGCCGGAACGCTTGGTGACCTTGCCCGCCGACGTCACCCCTCGTCAACTGGAGGCGGCGGTCGCGGAGCAGGGCCACTCCCGCTACCCGCTCGTCGATTCCGGCGGCGCGCTGGCCGGCTACCTCCACTTCAAGGACGTGATCGCTGCCGAGGGCCCGGCTCTCGACCGTCCGGTGGCGGCCTGGTCCGTGAGGAGGTTGATCGATGTCGACGCCGATGCCGATGCCGAGGACGCTCTGGCCGCCATGCGCAGCCAAGGCAGCCACCTCGCCAAGGTGACCGGCAGCGGCGGTTACGTCGGCGTGCTGTTCCTGGAAGACATCGTCGAGGAACTCATCGGCGAGGTCGAGGACGCCTCCAGCCAAGCTTGACCCGCCATGACGTATACGGCGGCCCCGCGGACGGGTACTCTCACGGCGTGAGTACGACCGGTAGCGCTCTCGAGGTGACCGAGGAAGCAGCTTCGCCGGCGGCGTCACCGCCAGGCGCGGTAGCTCCCGCCGCCACCTCGACAGACCCTCGCATCACCGATCCCGTGCGCCGCGTGGGCGCGGCCCGGCGCATCACTGGCGCGCTGTTCGTCAGCCAGAGCCTCGGTTCGGCCGGCACGATCGCCGCCGCGACCGTGGCCGCCATCGTCGGTGAGCAGATGACTGGTCGGACCTCGCTGGCCGGCATCACGGCGGCCGTCTCGCAGATCGGGGTGGCGCTCGGCTCGCTGTACTGGAGCCGCCGCTCGGACAAGCTGGGCCGCCGCGTGGCGCTGACCATGGCCTTGCTGGTCGGCGCTTGCGGCGCCGTCATGGCCTCGGCCGGCGTCGCGGTCGGGAGCACCTTGCTGGTGCTAGTGGGCCTGGCGTTGAGCGGTTCGGGCATGGCCGCGCTGCAGCTGGGGCGCTTCGTGGCGGCGGAGGTCAACGTCAAGGCGATCCGGGCGCGGGCGATATCGCTGGTGGTGCTGGGCGGCACCGCCGGCAGCGTCCTGGGCCCTGTGCTGGTCGGGCCTACCGGCAGGTGGGCCAGCGCCCGCGGTTTCGACGAGACCGCCGGACCCTACCTGGTGACGGCGTTGGGTTTCGTGCTGGTGGCTGGCGTGTTCACGTTGATGCTGCGCCCCGAGCCGCTGCGGATTGCCGAAGCCATCGCGGCCGAAGACCTGGGCGCCAAGGTCAGGGCCTCGGCTCGCACGCTGGGCGAGCTGCTCAGGCGGCCCGCCGTGCGCACGGCGATCTTCAGCGTCGTGACCGCGCACATGGTGATGGTCGGGCTGATGCAGATGACCTCGCTCCACATGCACCACCACGACCACCCCTTGACCGCGATCGGGCTGGTGTTCTCCGGCCACACGCTCGGCATGTTCGGTTTCTCGATCGTCACCGGTTGGCTCACCGACCGCTGGGGCAGGGCGCCGATGCTCGGCCTCGGCGCGGTGCTGCTGATGGTCTCTTGCCTGACGGCCCCGCTGTCCCCGAACGTGGTGCCGATCGCGGCGGCGCTCTTCCTGCTCGGCCTCGGCTGGAACTTCTGCTACGTCGCCGGGTCGGCGCTGCTGTCCGATGCGCTCGAGCCGTCCGAGCGCGGCAAGATCCAGGGCTTCAACGACCTGTTGGTCGGCGGCGCGGCAGCCACCGCCGCGCTGCTCGGTAGCTGGCTGCTGGGCTCGGTCGGCTACGGGATGATGGGCCTGGCCGGCGCCGTGCTGTGCCTGCCGCTGCTCTTCGTGGTCTTCAGGCTGGGCCGCTCTCAGGCCTGAGACAAGCGCGTCATCAGATCCGCGCGGCCTTCCGCCAGCTCGGCGCGCGGCAGGCCGCCCGCTTCGAGCTCCGCGTCTTCCAGCCTCTCGAGTTCGCGGTAGAAGGCTTCGCCCTGCAGTTTCACGCGCTCGTGCGCCTCAGGGGCGAGCTCGAGCCACTCGAACAACGCGTTCTCGGCGGCGGCGTAGTCGTGCAGGGCGAACTCGAAATGATGGACGCGCTCCCAGTACGCGCCGCCCAGGCGCTCGCTGGGGAGGTCGGCGGCGAGACGCCGGGCGCGCTCGCGGATGTCGGCTTCGCCAAGCCCCACGCCTCCCGCCTCCAGCACCAGCATCAGCGCGCGCTCCTTGAGACGAGCGGCTCGCGCCGCCACCGCATCGGTGGCCGCCGGGGCTGCGGACTCCGCCAGGTCGGCTTCCGCGCGCAGCAGCTCCGCTTCGGTCTCGAGCAGCGCGCTGAGTAGGTAGGCGCGCTCGCCGTCGACGTAGCCGGCCGACCCGATCACCCCGAGCAGGTCCTCGATGCCGAGCAGGTCGACGAGCGCCGAACTGGTGCCGAGGAACGCCGGGTAGAGGCCCTCGACCTGAGACCGCAGCGCGGCCAGCTCGGCGCGTCCCAGGGGCTCGGTCGACTCCGCCGCGGAGGCGCGCTCGAGGCCGGTCAGCTTGGCGAGAGCGACAGCCAGTTGCCTGACGGCGCGCTCGATGAACTCGTCTCGCATTGGCATGCCGGGCGGCCTCCTCAGGCTCGAACTGCGCCACCATACGACTCGCCCAGCGGTCCAGTGGCGGTTCGTGGCAAGCTGGTTGCGTGGCAGAACTTGGTGGGGTGAGGGCGACAGTCGCCCAGGCACTGGTGCGCTACCTGGCTGTGCAGTACAGCGAGCGCGATGGCCGGCGGCAGCGGCTGATCGAGGGCGTGTGGGCGATCCTGGGACACGGCAACGTCGCCGGCCTGGGACAGGCTCTCGAGGAGTTGGGGGAGCAGGTGGGTCTGCGCACCTACCGGCCCCAGAACGAGCAGGCGGCGGTGCACGCGGCCGCTGCCTTCGCGAAGCATCGCGACCGGCTGTCGACCTTCGCCTGCACCGCCTCGGTCGGGCCCGGCAGCACCAACATGCTCACGGGCGCGGCCACCGCGACGGTCAACCGCCTGCCGGTCCTGCTGTTGCCCAGCGACATCTTCGCCAACCGGCGCAACGACCCGGTGCTGCAGCAGCTCGAGCACCCTAGCGGCCACGATCTCAGCGTCAACGACGCGTTCCGGCCGGTGTCGCGCTTCTTCACCCGCATCGAGCGGCCCGAGCAGTTGCTCGCGGCGCTGCCGGAGGCGATGAGGGTGTTGAGCGATCCTGCCGAGACCGGCGCCGTGACGATCGCGCTGCCGGAAGACGTCCAGTCCGAGAGCTACGAGTGGCCGGCCGAGCTGTTCAGGCCGCGGGTGTGGCGCGTGCGGCGTCCCGAGCCCGAGAGGGAGCAGGTCGTAGCGCTCGCCGCCAAGTTGCGTTCCGCGAAACGACCGCTGCTGATCGCCGGCGGCGGCGTCAGCTACGCGGGCGCCGGCGACGAGTTGGCCGCGTTCGCCGAGCAGCACGGGGTGCCGGTGGTCGAGACGCAAGCCGGCAAGGGCGCCTTGCGTTGGGATCATCCGCTGAACGCCGGCCCGGTCGGGGCCAACGGCGGCAGCGCCGCCAACGACCTCGCTGCCCACGCCGACCTGGTGCTGGCCGTCGGCACCCGGCTCAGCGACTTCACCACCGCCTCGATGACGGCCTTCCAGCACCCGGCCGTCGAGTTCGCCGGCATCAACGTCAGCCCGTTCGATGCAGGGAAGCTCGGCGCCTTGGCGGTCGTCGCGGACGCCAAACGGGCGCTGCTGGCGCTGAGCGCCGAGCTCACGCGTCAGGCCGCCGTGTCCGGAGCCTCCGCAAGACCCGACCACCGGGCCCGCATCGCCGACCTAAGGCGCCGCTGGGAAGCGGAAGCCGATGACCTGAGGCGCGACGGACCGCCGCCGAGCCAGGGCGCGGCCATCACCGGCGAACCCTCTCAGGCCGAGGTGATCGGGGTGGTCAACGAGGTCTTCGGCACCACGGCCACGGTCGTCGGCGCGGCCGGCAGCCTGCCCGGCGACCTGCTCAAGCTGTGGCGCGCGGGCGATCCCAAGGCCTACCACCTCGAGTACGGCTTCTCCTGCATGGGCTACGAGATCGCCGCGGGTCTCGGGGTCCGGCTCGCCGACCCCGAGCGCGAGGTGGTCGTGATGGTGGGTGACGGCAGCTACCTGATGATGAACTCCGAGATCGTCACGGCGGTCGCCGAGGGGCTCGCGTTCACGGTCGTGGTGATCGACAACCACGGCTTCCAGTCGATACACGGGCTCCAGAAGTCTCTGGGTTCGCGGTCGTTCGTCAACGAGCTGCGGCGCCGCGATCCCGGATCCGGCAGGACCGACGGCGAGCCCGTGAAGGTCGACTTCGCGGCGCATGCGGCGGCCATGGGAGCCGCGACCTGGAACGTGCGCACCAAGGAGGATCTGAAGGACGCGCTGGAGGCGGCCAGAGCCAGCGAGCGCGTGGCCGTGGTGGTGGTGCAGACCGACCCGGAGCGCCGCGTGCCGGGCTTCTCGAGCTGGTGGGACGTGCCGGTCTCGGAGACCTCGGGCCAGGCTGCTGTGCGCGCCGCCCGCGCCGACTATGAGAGCCACGCCGCGCGCCAACGAGAGCACCGGCTGGGACCGTCCGGGAGCGAGGAGACAGCATGAGAGCCACCATCGGCTTCGCGGTCATCGGAGCTGGTCGCATCGGAGCCCTTCACGCCAGGCACCTCGCGGGCGCGATCGACGGCGCGCGGCTTGCCCTCGTCGTCGACGTCGACGAGGCGGCGGCGTCCCGCGCCGCCTTCGCAGGGGCGGATCACGCCACCGACTTCGAGGCGGCACTCGCGCATTCCGGCGTCGACGCCCTGGTGATCGCCTCGCCCACGCCGCTTCACGCCGAGCAGGTGAAGGCGGCTGCGCTCGCCGGCAAACCGCTGTTCTGCGAGAAGCCGGTCACCATCGATCTGGCGGGCTCGATGGCAGCGATGGACGTCGTCGAGCGCGCCGGAGTGCCGTTCCAGATCGGCTTCCATCGCCGCTACGACCCCGCCTATGCCGAGTTGGCCCGCTCCGTGCGAGCCGGGGAGATCGGCGGTCTCGAGCTGTTCCGCAGCCAGTCCACCGACCCGGCCCCACCGCCCGAGGCCTACATCGCGGTGTCCGGAGGGATCTTCAAGGACTCGGTCATCCACGACCTCGACACGGCGCGCTTCGTGGCCGGCGAGGTCGAGCGCGTGACCGCTCTCGGACGCGTGCTCGTCGACCCGGTCTTCGAACGCCACGGCGACGTCGACACCAGCGTCGTCACGCTCGAGTTCGCAAGCGGCGCCCTGGGCGTGGTGATGAACTCGCGCCGCACCAGCTACGGCCACGACCTGCGCGTCGAGGTCCATGGCGAGAAGGGCAAGCTCGTCGCCGAGGACGAGCGCGCCACCAAGCTGTGGCGCTACGGCAAGGACGGCATCCGCGGCGACTTCTTCCACTTCTTCCTCGAGCGTTTTCGCGAAGCCTACCGGCTGGAGATGCAAGCGTTCGTCGACGCTCTCAGGGGCGGCAAGGCGCCCAGCCCCGGTCCGCGCGACGCGGTCGCGTCGCTGCGTTTGGCCGAGGCCGCCGGTCTCAGCCTGACGGCGGGCGCCGCCGTTTTGGTCCGCGACGTCGACGCTGCGGTCGCGGCGGAGGCGCCGGCATGACGACGATCCGGGTCGCGAACGCGCCCTGCTCCTGGGGCACGATCGAGGGGTTCTTCGAGTCGACTCCGTGGCACCGGATGCTCGACGAACTGGCCGGCGCCGGCTACCGCGCGACCGAACTCGGCGACCTCGGATACCTGCCTGCTGAACCGGAGGCGCTGCGGCGGGAGCTCCAGGCGCGCGACCTGGTGATGCTCGGCGGCTTCCAAGGCATCGCCCTGCGGCGCCCTGGCATCGTGACGCCCTCGCGCGAGCGGCTCCTCGCCGTCGCGCGGCTGCTGGCAGCGGTCGCCGACGAGCGCACAGCCGGACGCCGGCCGTACTTCATCCTCGCCGACGAGACGCGCGGCGATCCGCACCGGACGGCCGTCGCGGGCCGAGTGACCCCGGCCGACGGGTTGTCCCGCGAGGAACACGCCGTGTTCGCCGCCAACGCCGAGGAGGTAGCGAGGCTGGTGGCCGGGGAGACCGGCCTGAAGACGCTCTTCCATCACCACTGCGCCGCCTTCGTCGAGACGCCCGACGAGATCGAGCGCTTCCTCGACGCGACCGACCCGGACCTGATCGGGCTGGTGTTCGACACCGGGCACTACACCTACGGCACCGGCCAAGCCGACGTATCGCCGGACGCGCCGGCCGGCACGCGCGGAAGACAGGCCCTCGCCGGCCTCGAGCGCTTCTGGGACCGCACGCCCTACGTGCACCTGAAGGACTGCGACCCGGCGGTTGCTGCCCGCGCGCGCGAACGCGGCTGGGACTACACGCGCGCCATCTCGGAAGGCGTGTTCTGCGAGTTGGGGCGAGGCAGCGTCGATCTGGCCGGTGTGCTCGAGTTCCTCAGGCAACGCGGCTATGCCGACTGGCTGACGGTCGAGCAGGACGTGCTGCCCGGGATGGGCACGCCGAAAGAGAGCGCCGAACGCAACCGGCGCACGCTGGCGGAGCTCGGCTTGTGAGCGCAGCAGCCGGTGCGCACGTCGTCCCGCTCGAGCGCGGCGGCACCAGAGGCGTGAGCGTGACGCCGGAGACAGCAGGCTGGAGGCACCTGGGCTTCGAGCTGCAGCGGCTGCCGGCGGGCGGGGCGTTCGCAAGTGAGCACGCCGGCCTGGAGAGCTGCCTGGTGCTGTTGAGCGGCTCCGCGCGCCTCACGGCTCCCGGCATCGAGCGCTCGGTCGCGGGGCGGCGAGGGGTGTTCGACGGCTTGCCGTACGCGCTCTACGTTCCGCCGGCCGCGCCCTTCGCAGTGGTTGCCGAGACCGAGGTGGAGTTCGCCGTCGGCACCGCACCGGCTTCTGGCAAGCTACCGGCGCGGTTGATCACTCCCCGGGACGTGAAGGTCGAGATCAGGGGCGGCCACAACGCCCGCCGCCAGATCAGCCACGTGATCGACCCGGGCGGTGCCGAGCGCCTGCTGTGCGTCGAGGTCTACACGCCTTCGGGGAACTGGTCGAGCTACCCGCCGCACCGCCACGACGAGGCGGTGCCGGGCGTCGAGGTCGACCTCGACGAGATCTACCACTACCGCATCGCTCCGCCCGACGGCTGGGCGCTGCAACGCCTCTACACCGACGACCGCTCGCTCGACGACGTCGTCGTCGCGCGTGACGGCGACACCGTGCTGGTCAGGCGCGGCTACCACCCGGTGGTGATGGCGCCCGGCTACGACGGCTACTACCTGAACTTCCTGGCGGGTGACGAGCCGTCGTGGATCGCGCGCGACGAACCGAACCTGGCGTGGGTCAGGGGCAACTGGGAGGGACGGCCGGACCGTCTGAGGTTGCCTCTGGGAGAACCACGTGGCGGCTGAGCGTAGCGGTGCCACCAGCCGGGGGTCGGTCGAGCCCGCAGCCACCGAGTTCGACCTGCTGACGATGGGTCGTTCGTCGATCGATCTCTACTCCAACGACATCGGTGCTCCCTTCGAGCAGATCGAGAGCTTCGCTGCCTACGTCGGCGGCAGCCCGCTCAACATCGCTGTCGGCGCGCAGCGGCTCGGGCTCCGGACCGCCCTGCTGACGGCCGTCGGGGACGACAAGGTGGGCTCGTTCATACTCAACTTCCTCGACCAGGAAGGCGTCGCGACGGCCTTCATCCCCGTGAAGCACGGCGCGCGCTCGAGCGCGGTGGTCCTCGGTATCGAACCGCCGGACCGTTTCCCGCTGGTCTTCTACCGCGACAACGCCGCCGACGCGCAGCTCGACATCGACGACGTCGAGGCCGCACCCATCGCAGCCGCCAGGGCGCTGGAGGTATCGGGTACCGGCCTCGCCAGGGAGCCGGCGCGCAGCGCCACCTTCAGGGCGGCCGAGCTCGCCAGGGGAGCGGGCCGTACCGTCTACCTCGACCTCGACTTCCGCGCCGACCAGTGGCACGACGTCAGGGCCTACGGCGTGACGATCAGGGCGCTGTTGCCGCTGGTCGACGTGGTGCTCGGCACCGTCGAGGAGGTCAACGCCGCCGCCCTGCGCTCCAGCTCCGACGTCGTGATCACCCACCAGCAGATCAGCGCGCCGCAGGTGCGCGGCGACGAGCGCGCCAACATCGCCGCGCTGCTCGGCGGCGCGGGAGGGCCGAGCGCGGTCGTGGTCAAGCGCGGGCACCTGGGCGCCTCGGTTCATCTGCGAAGCGGCGAGGTCATCGACGCGCCAGGCTTCCCGGTCGAGGTCGTGAACGTCCTCGGCGCCGGCGACGCTTTCGCGGCCGGTTTCATCTACGGCCGCGCGCGCGGGCTCGACTGGTACCGCTCGGCGCGGCTCGGCAACGCCTGCGGAGCCATCGTCGTCACGCGCCACGGCTGCGCGAACTTCATGGCGACGCTCGCCGAGGCACATGGCCTCGCCGAGGCTCATGGCGGGCTCGACGCCAGGCCCTGAGGCTAACCCCGCTTCGGTACCTACCTGAAGCGTTCTTGGCGAGGAGCGGTTACAATCTCCTGGCAAGACATACCGGATCGGGGCCCTAGCGCCCGCTTGACTGACGCAGCTCGCACCGAGGGAGCCGGAGGCTCGACTCGGGTAGCTGACGGGTCGAGCACGGAGAGGGAGTGCGACCGCATGAAGATCAAGAAGCTCCTGGTAGGACTGCTGTTCTCCACGGCACTGTTGTTCGCCGCCGCCAACGCTCAGACCGTCAACGTGCTGTGCAGCCCCGACCTCGCGTGGTGCGAGGCTCTCGGCCCGGCCTTCAAGGAGGCCACCGGCTTTGACCTCGAGTTCATCCGCATGAGCTCGCAGGACGCGTTGGCGCGTGTCCGCGCCGAGGCCGCGAACCCGGTGTTCGACGTGTGGTTCGGCGGCACCGGCGACCCGCACCTGGTGGCGGCGCGCGAGGGCCTCACCGAGTTCTACGAGCCCAGCGTGTGGGACCAGATCATCCCCAGCCTCAAGGAGCAGGTCGGTGGGACCTACATCCCGCTCTACGCCGGCGCGATCGGCTTCGTCGTCAACGAGGGCGTCCTCGACGGCAAGCCCATGCCTCAGAGCTGGCGCGACCTGACCGACCCGCAGTACAAGGGTCTGATCGCCATGCCCGACCCCAACAGCTCCGGCACCGCCTACACGATCATCGCCACGCTGGTTCAGATCTTCGGCGAGGACGAGGCTTTCGAGATCCTCGAAGGCATCCACTCCAACATCGCCCAGTACACGACTTCGGGCGCTGCGCCCGGTCAGATGGCCGGCCGCGGTGAGGTCGCCATCGCGATCCAGTTCATGCACGACGGCGTCAACTTCGCGCTGCAAGGGTTCCCGCTGACCGTCTACGCGCCCTCGGAAGGCACCGGCTACGAGATCGGCGGCTTGAGCCTCATCAAGAACGGACCCAACCGCGAAACCGCGATCGCGTTCATCGAGTGGGCGCTGACGCCTGAGGCGCAGGTCATCGCGTCGCAACGCGGCAACTCGTACCAGATCCAGTCGAACATGAACACGCCGGTGCCCGAGCAGTCGCCGGTCCTCGAGAACATCAACCTCATCGACTACGACTTCGACCACTGGGGCACGCCCGCAGTGCGCGAAGCGACGGTCGGCCGCTGGACCAACGAGATCTTCCCGCTGCCGCGTTAAGCCGAACCTAGCGGCTTGAGTCGACTCGCAACCGTCACCAGGCGCCGCGGCGGCCTTGCCGTCAGCGGCGCCTGGCTGCCAGCCCTGCTCACCGCGGCTGGCCTCCTGGCTTTGCCGCTTGGACGTCCCGGGCGAGCCTTCCTGACCAGCGAGCCGGAGCGCTACGCACTCGCGCTTGGCGGACCGCTGGTGTGGGTCCTGCTGGCCGCCACCGCCGCGGCCTTCGTCCTCAGCCTCCTGCCGCTGCCGACCTGGCGGCGAGGCGACCTGGTGCTGGCCGCGGGCGCCGTGGGGTTCCTGGCGCTGCTGGCGTGGCTGATTAGCACCTCGATGCCTTTCGGTATCGGCGCGATCGTCGCACTGGCCGGTCTCTGCCTGGTGATGGGCAACGCCCTCAGCGAGTCGGGACGGGTGATGGGCGACGCCTTCATCGCCTCCAGCATCCTGTTCGTCAGCGGCTTCGTGCTGCTGTTCATCCTGTTCCCGCTGTTCATGGTGCTCAAGTCGGCGGTCTTCGCCAACGGGCGCTTCGAGTTCCAGACCTTCATCGACACCATCCGACACCCGCTGTTCTTCGTCCTTGACAACCCCCGGACGCCGCGGCCCGAGCTGGTGCTGACGCTGCGCTGGGCGGCCGCCGGCGGGGTGCTCGGGGCAGGGCTGGCGCTGCTTCGCAGACAGGGGACGGTGAGCGTGCTGGGCCGAGCGCTTCTCGGCGCGGTCCTGGGCCTCGTGCTCGGGGTGATGCTCTACGGTTCCGGCGCCCTGCCGACCAGCCTCGCGGTGGTCTCGATCGTCGCTCCGTCCTGCACGCTGCTCGGCCTGGCCTTCGCGCTGCTGGGTCAGCGCTCGAGGCTCGGGGCCGTGCGTGGCTCTCTCAACGTCATCTCGGTGCTGCCGATCATCACGCCGCCTTTCATCCTGGCGTTCGCCATGATCTTTCTCCTCGGCCGCCGCGGGCTGATCACCTACAACGTGCTCGACATGTCGAGTGGCTGGATCTACGGCATCCCGGGCGTGGCGCTGGCTCAGATCCTCGGCTTCACCCCGATCGCTTATCTGTTGCTCCGCGGCTCGATCGGGTCGCTCAACCCGGCGTTGGAGGAGGCCGCCCAGACGCTCGGTGCGCGGCCGTGGCTGACGCTGCGCACGATCACCTGGCCGTTGCTGAGGCCGGGCATGGCGGCGGCGTTCCTGCTCAGCATGATCGAGTCGCTCGCCGACTTCGGCAACCCGATCATCCTCGGCGGCAATCGCCGGTTCCTCGCGACCGAGGTCTATCTTTCGCTGACCGGCCGTTTCAACCCGCGCGAGGCGGCGGCCTACGGCGTGGTCCTGCTCGGCCTGGTGCTGCTGGCCTTCTTCCTGCAGCGCTGGTGGGTCGGGGCCGGCTCCTTCATCACCGTCACCGGCAAGCCCTCGAGCGGCGCCCTGGCGCCGTTGCCGAGGTGGCTGGAGGTCGGACTGATCTCCGGGCTCGTCGTCTGGACCCTGTTCGTGGCGGCTCTCTACACTTCGGTGGTGGTCGGCTCGTTCGCGACGTTGTGGGGCGTCAACTACACCTTCACACTCGAGCACTACCGCAACTTCATGGTGCTCGGGTGGCCGGTGCTGCTGTTCACCATGCGCATCGCCGCCATCAGCGCGGTGCCGGCGATGCTGCTGGGCTTCCTGGTGGCCTACCTGGTATCGCGCCAGCGCTTCTTCGGGCGCCGCTTCGTCGAGTTCGGATCGCTGCTGTCGTTCGCCACTCCCGGCACCGTCATGGGCGTCGCGTACGTCTTTGCATTCAACACCGGCCCGTGGCTGCTCACCGCCACCGCACTGATCATCGTCCTGGCGCTGATCTTCAGGAACATGCCGGTGGCGATCAGGGCGGCCGTGGCCGGCCTCTCGCAGATCGATCCGAGCCTCGAAGAGGCGTCGACGATGCTGCGCGCCAGGTCGTTCACCACCATCCGCCGTGTGCTGTTCCCGCTGCTCGTCAACACACTGGTCACGGGCTTGATCTTCGCCTTCGTGAGCGCCATGACCGCGGTCAGTCAGGTGATCTTCCTGGTCAGCCCGGGCAACCAGCTCGCCACCGTCCTGATGCTCGGCTGGATCGAGCAAGGTAGCCTCGGCAGAGGAGCCGCCATGGGCACTGTCCTCATCGTCACGATGCTGTTCACGATCCTTGTGGTGCTGGCCGTGGCGCAGCGCATCGGCACGCGCCTCTCGCGGGTGCAGGCGTGACGCGCCCGGCTGCGCCGGCCGCAGCGTTCCGACCCGCCAGCGTAGCGATCCAAAGCCTCGTCAAGCGCTTCGGACCGGACGTGCTGGCCGTCGATGGCGTCGACCTGCAGATCGAACAGGGTGAGCTGCTGACGCTGCTGGGGCCGTCCGGCTGTGGCAAGACGACGATCTTGCGGATGATCGCGGGTCTCGAGCGGCCCACCGGGGGAAGCATCCTCCTCGACGACGAGGACGTCACCCGGCTGCCCGCATACCTGCGGGACATCACCATGGTGTTCCAGAGCTACGCCCTGTTCCCGCACATGAACGTCTTCGAGAACGTCGCGTACGGGCTGCGGGTCGCACGCAGGCCGGCCGACGAGGTCAAGACTCGGGTGGGCGAGGCGCTCGACATGGTCGGCCTCGGGCACCTGGCCGAGAGGTCGACCTCGGCGCTGTCCGGCGGACAACAGCAGCGCGTCGCGCTGGCCAGGGCGATGGTGATCAGACCGCGGGTCCTACTCTTCGACGAGCCGCTCTCGAACCTCGACGCCAAGTTGCGCAAGCGCGTGCGCGAGGAGATCCGGGAGCTGCAGCAGCGCCTCGGCATCACCAGCGTGTACGTCACCCACGATCAGGAAGAGGCGATGGCGATCAGCGACCGCGTGGTCGTGATGCGCGAGGGCGCGATCGAGCAGCAAGGCACCCCTCATGAGCTGTACGCGCGACCAGCCAGCCGCTTCGTGGCCGACTTCATCGGCTCCGCCAATTTCCTGCCGGGCGAGTTCGATGGCGTGAACATCGACTTGCTCGGTTACCAGCTGCCCCACCGACAGGACGGCGTCAGCGGACCGGTCACGGTCATGATCAGGCCCGAGGCGATCGACTTCGCGCTCGAGGGCGAAGCCGGCCTCGAGGCGACCTTCCGCAGCAGCGCCTACCTGGGGCCGACCACCGAGTTCGTCTTCGAGGTGGCAGGGTCCGAGCTGTTCGCGACGATGTCCGGTGGCGGCCTGTCGGAGGCGCGCCGCGGCGACCGCGTCAAGCTCAAGCTCAAGCCTGCCGGGCTCTGGCTGCTGCCACCTTGATGCGGGGCGCCTCGCGGCCGATCCGCATCTTCGCCTGCGACATCGACGGCTGCCTGGCCGAGGCCGGACACCAGGCCTACGATCTCGAGCGCCTCGGGCGCATGGCCGACTTGAACCGCCTGAGCCGCAGCGACCCCACCGTGCCGGCGCTGACGCTGGTGACGGGGCGACCGCACGCCTACGTCGACTCCGTGACCCAGCTCCTGGACATCTACCTGCCGGTGTCGTTCGAGAACGGAGCCGGCTTCGCCACGCGCCATCCCTACGCGCACTGGTGGGCGCCCGAGGTCGAGGGCCGTCTGGGCGCGCTGCAGGCGTTCGCGGACTCCGTGGCGTCGCGTCCCGGTCTGCAGCTGCAGCCGGGGAAGCTCGCCTCGCTCAGCGTGTTCCCCAAGGGCCGCGTCGACGGTGGCGTCGAGGCGGTGTTCGAGGAGCTGCTGGCGCTGTTAGGTGGCACCGAGTTGCCTCTGGTGCTCGACCCGTCGACCGACTGCGTCAACGTGCTGATCGCGGGTTGCGACAAGGCCACCGGGTTCGAGCACCTACTGAACGAGTTGGAGGCTTTGCCCGACGAGGTCGCCGGCATCGGCGACAGCGTCGGCGACCGCGCCTGGCTGGCGCGCTGCGGTGTCAGCGTGGCTCCCGGGAACGCTGCCGCCGAGGTCAAGGCCAGCGTCTCGCGCGTGTTCCACGCACCTGACGTAACAGCGGCCCTAGCGGCTTATCAGTGGCTGGTGGAGCGGAACCGCGGCGCGCTTTGAGCGCGCGCAGCAAGCTCATGAAGCGTTGCACCAGCGGGCCGACGACCAGGGCGTAGATGACGGTGCCGAGCCCGACCGGCCCTCCCAGCGCCCAGCCCACCGCCAAGACGAGCACTTCGATGGACGAGCGCACGGTCTTGACCGGCGTCTTGAAGCGTCTGGCGGCGCCCAGCATCACACTGTCGCGCGGTCCGGCGCCGAGGTCGGCAGACATGTACAGCGCGCTCGCGAACGCGTAGAGCGCGGTGGCGGCGAGGTGCTGGCCCACTCTCAGCGGCAGCGCTTCGGGAGCGGGCAGCCAGGCCTGAGAGCGGAAGATGTCGATCCACAGCCCGATCATCACCATGTTGAAGATCGTCCCGATCCCCGGGCGTTCGGCAAAGACGGTCCAGGCGATGATGAGCAGCGCGAACCCTACGATTTGCGAGACGTTGCCGTGGCTGATACCGATGTTGAGCGACGCGCCCTCGTGGAACACCGCCCAGGGCGCCACCCCCATGCCGGCGGCGAGCATCAGCGCGGTACCGAGCCCCATCAGCATCAGTCCGCTGTTGAGAACCAGCAACTGGCCGCCCAACGCTCGCAGGCGCCGCGCGTTCATGCCCGTATCGTGCGCCGGGCGACCGGTCGTGGCTAGGGCCTAAAGCACCGGCGGCAGCCGCGAGCGCGTCACTGGCGGTCGACGAGCAGGGGCAGCGGATCGGTGGAGCGGTGGCGGCAGGACAGCGGATCGAACTCGTAGACGGCGAAGTGCAGGTGCGTCGGCGTGGTGGCCGCGTTGCCGTCGTTCCCCACGTACCCGATGAGGGTGTCGACGGTGACCCACATGCCTTCGCGCAGCCCCTCCGCGTAGGCCTCGAGGTGCGTGTAGAAGTAGCGCGTCCCAGCGGGGCCGAGGATCATGACGCCGCGACCGCCGAGGAAGCGGTCGCTGATCTCGAACACGATGCCCTCGGTGGCCGAGCGGATGGGCGTCCACCGCGGCGCGAAGATGTCCTGGCCCTGATGGCCCCGGCCACCGCTGCGCGGCGCGCCGTAGGTATTGGCGACCTGCGACACGCGCACACCTTCGACCGGCATGATCGGGCGCACCGCGTCTTGCGGCAGCCGCGCCAAGTAGGCGGGCAGCAGCTCGCGGTACGCCTGGCGCCTGGCGCGCTGCTCGAGCGCGGCCGGGGAGAGCTCGCTGTCCGGGACTCGCGGCGGTCCCACGGGACCGGCAGACCCGGCCCCGACCACGAACGTCGGCGTCAGGCAGGTGAGGAACTCCGCCTCCGCTGCCACCAGCTCGATGCTGGCGTCGGGCGCCGTCTGTGCGGCCGCGGCCGCCAGACACAGCGCCGCGAGGCAGGTCGACAACACGGCGGACAGCTTCGAGTTCACGGTGCCCAGCAGACCATCGCGAAGCGGCCGGCCATGTCGTCCGGCGTCGCCGCCAGCGGAGGCCGGCCGCCGGCTGGGCTCGAGCCTAGCTGCTTTGGGCCGCTGCCCAGCGCTGAGGACGCAAGGCCGCGAGCGCGGGCCTTAGTATGGCGACATGAGTCACCCGCCTACCCAGTTCGAACGCAGCGGGCACGTCAGCCGCTTCCTGCGTCATCACTACCGGCACTTCAACGCCGCCACGCTGGTGGACGCGGCCGACGCCTACATCGCCCACCTCGACGCCGACGGGCACATGATGGTGACGCTGGCCGGCGCCATGAGCACCGCGGAGCTCGGCCTGTCGTTGGCCGAGATGATCCGCCGCGACAAGGTGCACGTGATCTCCTGCACCGGCGCCAACCTCGAGGAGGATGTGTTCAACCTGATCGCGCACGACTTCTACGAGCGCGTGCCCAACTACCGGGACCTGACCCCCCAGGATGAGCTCGCCCTGCTCGAGCGCCACCTGGCGCGCGTCACCGACACCTGCATCCCGGAGGCCGAGGCGATGAGGCGTCTGGAAGGCGCCTTGCTCGAGGAGTGGATGCGCGCCGACGCGGCCAGCGAGCGCTACTTCCCGCACGAGTTCCTCTACCGCATCCTTCTGTCCGGCTCGCTCGAGCAGTACTACCAGATCGATCCTGACGAGTCGTGGTTGATCGCTGCGGCCAAGAAGAACCTGCCGATGGTGGTGCCGGGCTGGGAGGACTCGACGACCGGCAACATGTACGCCGCCCACAACCTCACCGGCGAGATCGGCAACATCCATACGGTGCGCTCCGGCATCGAGTACATGACCTTCCTGGCCGACTGGTACACCGAGCGGTCGCAGCAGCACAGCGTCGGCTTCTTCCAGATCGGCGGCGGCATCGCCGGAGACTTCCCGATCTGCGTCGTGCCGATGCTGGAGCTGGACCTCCAGCGCCCGACGCCGCTGTGGGGCTACTTCTGCCAGATCTCCGACTCGACGACCAGCTACGGGTCTTACTCCGGAGCGGTGCCGAACGAGAAGATCACCTGGGGCAAGCTGGGCGTCGAGTCGCCCAAGTTCATCATCGAGTCGGACGCCACCATCGTCGCCCCCTTGATGTTCGCCCTCATCCTGGACGAGTAAGTAGGGGCAAGCGCTACATCTGATGCGGCAGCGGCCGCGTGGTCAGCACGGCGGTGGCGAGCAGCACCAGCAGCAGCAGAGCGGCCTCCAGCCTGAGGCCCGCGCCTACCCGCACCCCCGCCGAATCGGCGCGGCCGACAGTGGCGCTCGCGTCCACGGCCCTCACGCGGGGTAGCAGGCGCCAGCGGTTGTAGGCGGCCGCCAGCAGCGTGGCGCCGACCAGCGCGAGCTTGGCGCTGAGGGCGAGGCCGTACTCGGTCCGCACCAGCGCGGCCGGTTGTGGCAGCTGCGTGGCGGCGGCCAGGATCCCACTTGCCGCCAGCACGATGACGGCCGTCAGGCCGGTCACGGAGTGGCGCGCCAGCGCCGTGGCCACGCTCGCAGTGCCGCTGGGGGCGCTCCAGGGCCACAGAGCGAGCGCCACCAGCCCGCCACCCCAGACGCCCGCCACGTACAGGTGCACTGCGTCGAGCGCCCGGTAGGCGGTTCCCGACATGACCGCGGCGTGCGCCAGGCGCGACAACGTGTCCGCCAACGGCGCCCCCAGAATGAGGCCGAAGGTCGCGGCGAGTCGTGCTCCCGTCCACGTGCCGGAGTCCACCCGCTGCCGGCCGCCGAGCCGCAGTCCCGTCATCACCAGGGCGGCCAGCAGCGTCGCGATCAGGCAGCGCTGAACGACGGCGTCGCCTTGGGCCGTGCCGGTCAGGAACGACGAAGCGAGGTCCAGGTTCCACCTGCCCAGCACGCTCCAAAGGGTCAGCGGGATCGATCCGAGCGAGCCGCTCACCAGCAGCGCCCACGCCCCGACGGTCACGAGCGACAGCCGCCGCCGCCACCGCGGCTCGGCGGCAAGCCGCGGTCCCAGCGCCG
Source organism: uncultured bacterium (assembly GCA_964398985.1). Taxonomy (GTDB): domain Bacteria; phylum Deinococcota; class Deinococci; order Deinococcales; family Trueperaceae; genus CAYMRL01. The sequence continues at coordinate 45,728 of CAYNOS010000001.1, read as the reverse complement.
CGAGCGCCCACGACAGCCCCAGCAGCGCCACGACGCCCGCCTGGGCCGCAGCCTGCGCTGCGATCTGCATGGCGGTCAGCTGGGCTTCGGTCATCTCCCGCCTAAGTCCTCCCGCTCAGGCCGCCGGCAGAGGCCGCAGCCCAGCGGCGCGCGTCAGGTTCTCGAGACGTTCGCGGCTGATCGTGCCGCAACCGACGACGCCGCTGCCGCTGGCCATGGACCTTGCCTAGCCGACCAGCTTGCGACGCAGGGCTTGGAGGGTCTCGTCGGAGACGCCGGCGGCGGACAGGTAGGCGACGGCGCCACCGTAGCGCTCGTCGAGGTGTGCAAGCGCCGGCTCTATCAGGTCGGGCGTGGCTCCGAGCAAGCGTTCGAAGTCGGAGCGCGGGACCCCGCGCAGTTCGGCGTCAGCGATCAGCCGTCGGCGCAACGGCTCGATGCGATCCTCGGTCAGCGCGAAGTCCTCGATCACGGTGGTGCGGTCGACGCCGACCGCCTCCAGCAGCAGAGCGGCGACCAGGCCCGTGCGGTCCTTGCCGGCGGTGCAGTGGAACAGCGCGGTGCCTGCGGCTTCCGCGAGGATCGTCGCGGCCTGCGCGAACCCGCGCGAGGAGTGATCCAACGCGGCGATGTAGAAGGCCGTGATGTCGTACTTGTCGGCGGGTTGAGAGCCAGCCTGGTCGATGTAGCCCCAAACCTCGACGTTGTGCACGCTGAGCCCCGGCCGGCTCGTGAGGCGGCTGACGTCGCGCTCGAGTTCCAGCGGTTGCCTCAGATCCACGACCGTCGTCACCGGCAGGCTCTCGAGGAGCGCGATGTCGTCGTCGGTGAGCTCGAACGGGCAGTCCGAGCGCAGCAGCCGGCCGCTCAGCGTCTGCCCGCCGCCTGCCAACGGCAGGCCGCCGAGGTCACGAGTGTTGAGCGTGCCTTGCAGTGGGAGGAAACGGTCCGCGGGCCAGACTCTGGTGCTTGGCATCGCTGCGATGCTACCGCGGAGCCCGCGCTAAGGGCGCAGCGCGGCTCATCCCAGGCGGAGACTGGCGCCCGGGCCGCTGAGACCGTAGGAGCCGGTGGCGGTCGCGAGCGTCGCGTCGAGCAGCGGCCTGGGAGCCGGGCGCACCGCTATCCGGCTGGTGGCGAGGTCGACACCCAGGGCATCGAGCAGGTTGGTCAGCCCGTCGGCATCGGGGTGCTCCAAGACCAGGCTGGTGAGCGAGGCCTGCTGCTCGAGACCTGCAGCCGGATGCGGGGAGTCGAGCCAATCGATGAAGAACGGCACCTGGCCGCCGAGGCCGTGCCCGGAGAAGGCAGCGAGACGCCACTTGAGTTCTGCGCCGGCAGCAGTGCGACGGGAGCCTCCGTCGGTCGTGACCTCGAGGCCCAAGGCGGCCGCCCTCGCGGCCAGCCCCGAGAGATCGGCGGTGCGGGCGCACCAGGTGAACAGCTCCGGCGAGGCGATGTGCGCGATCGACCGGCGGTACGCCCCCTCGGCACGGCCGTTGGGTTCCGGCGCCATCAGCTCGAGATAGATGCCGCCTGCGAGTCCGACCAGCGCGTTGTGGGTGCCGTGATCCGGGTGTCGGCCGCCGGCCACGGGGTTCAATCCGGTGGTGGCGGACAGCCAGGCGATCAGCCTCGGGAGGTCCGGACCGGCGACGATCAGGTGGTCCAAAGTGCTCATCTTCACGATGCTACTCTGGTCTCCACTGCGCCGAGCACCAGCCGGGAGGCATCTGACGTGAAGTGGGAGGATCAAGGCAGGAGTAGGAACCTCGAGGACCGCCGCGCCTCCAGGGGGCCGATCAGAGGCGGAGCGGGGATCCCTCTGGGCATCGGCGGGTTGCTGCTGCTGGTGGCGATCAGCGCGATCACCGGCGTCGACCTGCTGGCGCTGCTGGGTCTCGGCGGCGGGTCCGCTCCCACTACCACCACCACCAGGCCGGTCAGCGAGGCGGAACTGGCTACCGAAGAGGGCAAGGTGCGCTTCGTGTCGTTCGTCCTCGACGATATCCAGGACACCTGGAGCGAGGTGTTCGCGAACAGCCAGCTCCAGTACCCCGAGGCGCAGATGGTGCTGTTTCGCGACGCCGTCGAGTCGGCGTGCGGGGTCGCGCCGGCCGCCGCGGGGCCCTTCTACTGCCCCGTCGACAGGAAGATGTATATCGACCTCGCGTTCTACGACGTGTTGCGCGAACGCTACGGGGCGCCCGGCGACTTCGCCGAGGCGTACGTGATCGCGCACGAGATCGGACATCACGTCCAGAACCTACTTGGCACGCTCGGCGAGGTGCAGAGCGCTCAGCGTTCACAGCCCCAGGTCGCCAACAGCTACTCGGTGGCGCTGGAGCTGCAGGCGGACTGCTACGCCGGGGTGTGGGCGGCCGGCGCCAACGCGCGCGGGCTGCTCGAGCGCGGCGACCTCGAAGAAGGTCTGGGCGCCGCGGCCGCGGTCGGCGACGACAGGCTCAGTGGCGCCAGCGGGCGCGTCGTCAACCAGGAGAGCTTCACCCACGGCACGTCGCAGCAGCGCATGCAGTGGTTCAGCACCGGCTTCGAGACCGGTGACCCGCAGCGCTGCGACACGTTCTCGGCGCTGCTGTGACCTGAGCCTCAAGCCCCCAGCAGGGCGTTTACCTCGGCGACCTGAGCGGGTGTCAGCTGCCAGTCGGCGGTGGCGGCGTTGCGCCTCACCTGCTCCGCCGAGGTCGCTCCGGCGATGACGCTGGCGACCGGCCCGTGGGCGAGCAGCCACGCGAACGCGAGGTCGATGAGCTCGCGGCCGTGGCCCTCGGCGTAGGCGCTCAGTCGGTCGACGAGCGCCAGGTTGGCAGCGGTGAGATGCGCCTCCCAACGCGGGTTGCCGGTGATGCGGGTGCCTTGCGGCTGCGGGCGACCGGCGCGGTACTTGCCGGTCAGCAGGCCGCTGAACAGCGGGAAGTAGGGTAGGAAGGCGATGCTCAGGCGCTCGCAGGCCGGCAGCACCTCGGCTTCCGCCTCGCGCTTGAGGAGGCTGTACTCGTTCTGCACGCTCACGAACCTCGGCGCCCCGTGGGCGACCGCGGCCTCGGCCTCGTCGAGTTGCGCGGCCGAGAAGTTCGAGCAGCCGATCTCGCGCACCAGCCCGTCAGCCACCAGTTCCGCCAGCGCCCCGAGCGTGTCGGCGATCGGCACCGTCGGGTCGGGCCTGTGCAGTTGGTAGAGGTCCACGTGGTCCATGCGCAGACGCTGCAGGCTGCCATGCAGGGCGCTCTTGACGTACTCGGGCTTGGCGCCGCCGGTCACGGGGCCGGCCGCCCCACCGAACTTGGTGGCGAGCACCACCTGGTCGCGCCGGCCCTCGAGCACTCGCCCGAGGAAGGCCTCGCTGTCGGTCTCGCCGTAGATGTCGGCGGTGTCGAAGAACGTGACGCCGGCGTCGAGGGCCGCGTCGACCACGTTCTTGGTCGCCGCCAGGTCGAGCCGGCGTCCAAAGTTGTTGCAGCCGAGGCCCACGATCGAGGCCTCGATGCCGCCGATGCTTCTCGTCATCATCAGGGAGCTCCTTCCGGGAACGCCACGCGCGCCGCCGCGAGGTCGTACATCGCGTGTCCGACGCTCTTGAACACGTTGTATTGGCCGCGCGCAGGGACTCGTGTGACGGCGCTGCCGCGGGGTGGCGAAGAGCTGCCGCCGGCTGCGGCGAGCACGTCCAAGAGCTGCTCGGCTGCCTCCCAGCGCCAGGCGCCGGCCGCTACGGCCTGGATGAGATCGCCGGCCTCGGCCTTGGCGCCGGCCAGCGTGTCCACCACCACCCGGTCGGCACCCCCGACGACGGCTGGAGACAGCTCCGCCATGTCATGCCTGAAGGCGCCAACGGCGCACACCAGCGCGCCGGCGCGAGGCGCGGAGGTCACCACGGGCGTGCGGCTGGTGGTCGCCGTGACCACGATGTCGGCGTCGGCCAGCGCGGCTTCCGGGTCGTCGCAGACGGCGGCCGCGACGCCACGGGCGCCGAGGCGCGCCACCAGCGACGCGACCCGCTCGGGGGTCCGCGAGGCGATCAGCACCCGCAGCGAGCCGCGAAGTCCCCGCAGGCCTTCAGAGAACGCCTCGCCGTGGCCGAGCGCCTGATCTCCGGCGCCGAAGATCAGGAGGGTGAGGGGCGCCGACCGTTCGCCGGCTCCGTCGGCCGCCGGCGACTGCCGATCCGTCAGCAGCTGACGGGCGGCCAGCAGGCTCAGGGCCGCGGTCCGGCGCCGGGTCACGGCGCCGCCATGCAGCAAGCCGAGACGCCGGCCGGTGGCGGCGTCCGCCACGATCACCTCGCCATTGATCGTCGGCAGGGGACCGCCGGCGTTGCCGGGGTGCACGGTGACTACCTTGGTGATCGTGAGTCTTTCGTCGGACGCCGGCATGCACAGCAGGGTGCCGCGCGCCAGGGGCAGGGCGGTGCGCTCGGCGATGCGGATTTCGCCGGCCGACGCCTCGCGCAGCACCCGCGCGATCTCGTCAGCCAGCCGCGAGTACGGCAGCGACTCCTCGGTGGTGGCTTCGTCGAAGATGGGGTAGGTCATCTAGCTGTAACGCTCCGGTTCCAGAAGCCCGCTGGCGAGCAAGTCCGTCGCTTCGCCGCCGGTGGCGAGGGCCGCGACCAGCTTGCCGCTGATCGGCGCCAGGCTCACGCCCATCATGGCGTGCCCGGTTGCCACGATCAGGTTGCGCAGCCTGCGGCTGCGACCCAGGTACGGCAGACCGTCGGGTGTCAGCGGGCGGAAGCCGTGCCACGCGGCTGTTGCCTCGAGCGCGCGGCGGTCCAAGGACGGCAGCGCGCGCACGGCCGAATCGATGATGCCCTTGACGCGACGGGCGCCGCCGCCGTGGTCGAAGCCGGCGAGCTCGAGCGTGCCGCCGACGCGCAGCGCTCCCGGCAGTGGGGTGATCGCGACGCGCGCCTCGGTGAGGATCACGGGCGTGGTGAGGGGAGACTCAGGTCCTGCGAGGCTGAGGCTGTAGCCCTTGCCGGGCTCGAGCGGCAGCCTGAGGCCTACCTGGCGAGCGAGCATCCCCGACCAACTGCCGGCCGCCAGCACCACCCAGTCCGGGACGCCGCCGTCGTTCACCGCCACTCTCCCGCCGACCACGCTCAACGCGACCGTCGTGCCGTAGCGGATCTCCACGCCCAGCTCGACCAGCTCCTGAGTCAGGCGGCGCATCAGCGCTCCGGGGTCGAGGTGAGCATCGGACGGGTAGTAAACCGCTCCCTTGACTTCGAAGCGCACGCCCCTCTCGCGTTCCGCGAGCTCACTGAGGCTGATCGCGGTGGCGGGCAGCCCCGCGGCGGACAGGCCCCAGGCGTTCGCCTGGGCGGCCAGCGCCAGCTCGTGCTCGAACCCGGACGCGCTCTCGCTGAGCATCAGCAGCCCGCGTTGCTCGAAGCCGAAGCCGCCGAGCTCGTCGTCGAGGCGTCGGTACTCGGCCGCGCTCGCGAGGTTGAGCGCGAGCAGCACGGGCGCGGCGTTCTCGGCCCGCTCCCGGCTCGAGGCCCGCCAGAAACGGTAGGCCCAGCCGATCAGCGAGCCCGAGGGGCGCGGCCTCAGGTAGAACGGGCTCTCGGGGCTGGTCATCCACTTGATGCCTTGCCACAGCACCCCGGGCGCCGCCAAAGGCAGGCTGTGGCTGGGCACGATCATGCCGGCGTTGCCGTAGGAGGCGCCCTCGCCCGGCGCGTCGCCGCGCTCCAGCACGCTCACCTGGCAGCCGGCGCGGCGCAGGTAGTACGCGCACATCAGGCCGACGATCCCGCCGCCGATCACCGTGACGGTCAGTGGTCGGGAGGCCCGCTCGCCGGAGGTTGGGAAGGGTGCGCCGCTTCCTGCGCCGTTCACCGGATCCCCCATCTGAACGGGTCGCGAGGGTCGAAATGCAGGCGCGCCTCGGCGGTTACGAAGGCCTGGCCGCGGATCGTGGGCAGCACCTCGCCGCTGTCCGAGTAGCGGTAGTAGGCGTCGAAGACGCTGCCGATCACGCTCTCCTGGCGCCATACGGTGTCCGGGGCAAGTTTGCCGTCGGCCGCCAGGCAGGCGAGCTTGGCGCTGGTGCCGGTGCCGCATGGCGAGCGGTCGTACGCGCTTCCGGGGCATAGCACGAAGCTGCGGCTGTCGGCCGCGGCGCTGGGCGCGAACAGCTCGATGTGGTCTATTGGCGCGCCGCCTGCGCCCGTCACGCCGGCGGCGTCGAGCGCGGCGCGGATGGCGGCAGCGCGCTCGGTCAGCGCGGCGATGTTGGCGGGCGTGACGACGAGCCCGTGATCCTCACTGAGGAAGAACCAGTTGCCACCCCAGGCGACGTCGCCGCTGACCTGCTCGCTGTCACCGCCGGCGACGGCGACGGTCACCTTCACCCCGCGCAGGTGCCGGTAGGCGGGGACGTTGTGGACGCTGACGCTGCCGTCTGCCCAGAGCTCGCAGGTCACGGTCCCGACCGGCGTCTCGAGCCTGTGCGTCCCCGGCTCGATGCTTCCCAGGTGCGCGAGCGTCGCGATCACGCCGATCGCTCCATGCCCGCACATGCCGAGGTAGCCGACGTCGTTGAAGAAGATGACGCCGGCGGTGCTGCCAGGGTCGACAGGCTCACACAGCAACGCCCCCACCAGCACTCCGGAGCCGCGTGGCTCGTTGACGATCGCGGTGCGCAGATGATCGAAGCGCTCCTTGAACACCGCCAGGCGGTCCGCGAGAGCTCCCTTGCCCAGGTCGGGGAAACCCCTGGTGACGACACGTGTCGGCTCGCCGCCGGTGTGCGAGTCGATGACGCTCACGTCGGTCGGCGGGCTCGACGCCTCCGCGGGTGCCGGCGTGATCACCTGAGGAAGAAGCCGTTGGCGACTGGGTCGCCGGCCGCCACGAACCACTGGTTGAAGCCGGTGATCGACGCGCTGCCGCTGATCTCGGGGACGACGCCGAGCACTCCGCCGACGTCGACGGTGCTCACGGCCTTGCCGGTGAACACGGTGCCGATGATGCTCTCGTTGCGCAGCTCCTCGCCCAGCGCCAGGCTCCCGCGCGCGTGCAGCTGAGCGACGCGGCCGGCGGTGCCGGTGCCCGTCGGCGAACGGTCGACCTCGCGGTCGGCGAACACGCACACGTTGCGCTGGTGGTTGCCGGGGTCGGCGGGCGGGCCGGCGATGATCGTCCCGTAGAGGGTGTTCAGCTCGCTGATAAGAGGGTGCTGGATATCGAGGGCTGCGCTCACCGCGTGCTTGACCTGATCGCCGAGCTCGATGAGGTCGCGGTAGCTCTCGGGCGTCACCGTCAGCCCCGCTTGCTCGCCATCGAGGTAGGCGTAGAAGGCGCCGCCGAAAGCGACGTCGACGACTAGACGCCCGAAGCGCGGCGTGTCGACGGCGAGGTCCTTGGCGAACAAGAACGAGGGCACGTTGCGGAAGCGCACGCGGCCGGCGCGCCGACCGTCCCAGCCGACGAACGCCTCGATGAAGCCGGCCGGCGAGTCGATCCCGACACGCGTCTCCGGCTGGGCTCGCGGCACCAGGCCCTGCGTCACCGCGACGGTGGCGAGCGCGATGATGCCGTGACCGCACATGTCCGAGTAGCCCTCGTTGTGCATGAAGATGACGCCCATGTCGGCGTCTTCGCTGACCGGTTCGGTGACGTAGCAGCCGTACATGTCGGCGTGGCCGCGCGGCTCGTGCATGAGAGCGGTGCGCACGTGCTCGAGGTTGTGCTTGACCCAGGCGCGCTTCTCGAGGATCGTCGCTCCCGGTATCGGTGGCACGCCGCCAGTGACGATGCGCAGAGGTTCACCGGCTGCGTGGGCGTCGACGGTGGTGTAGCTGTGCGTGAACTCCAAGTCGAGCCGTGCTCCCTTCAGTTCCCCGTGGCTTCGGACGCGTGCTCGAGGGCGTCGAAGCTGGCTTCGTCCAGCTCCAGGCCCGCTGCGGCCACGTTCTCGAGCAGGTGCTTGACGCGGCTGGTGCCAGGGATCGGCAGCATCACCGGGCTCTTCTGGAGCAGCCAGGCGAGCGCGACCTGCGCCCTGGTGGCGCCCAGCCGTTCGGCGACCTCGGCCAGGACCTTGCCCGGCGTCGCGAGGCGCCCGGCGACCAGCGGGTACCAAGGTATGAAGCCGATCCCATGCTGCTCGCAGTACGCGAGGACGTCGGCGCTGTCACGGCGAGCCAGGTTGTAGAGGTTCTGAACGGTGGCCACGCGGAAGTAGCGCGACGCCTCTGCGATCTGCTCGACCGTCACCTGCGACAACCCGAGATGCTCGATGAGGCCTTCATCCTGCATCTCGCGCATGACGCCGAACTGCTCGCCGGCCGGGACCTTCGGGTCGACGCGGTGCAGTTGCCACAGGTCCAGGCGGTCGACGCCGAGCCGCCTCAGGCTCATCAGCACGCACTGCCTCAGGTATTCGGGCCGCCCGACCTCTTCCCACAAGTTGGGGCCGTGGCGCGTGAAGCCTCCCTTGGTCGCGATCTTGATGCCGCCATAGGGGTGGAGGGCCTCGCGGATGAGGTCCTCGCTGATGAAGGGTCCGTAGGAGTCGGCGGTGTCGATGAAGTTCACGTCGAGCTCAGGGAGTCGACGCAGCACCCTGAGCGCCTCGTCGCGGTCCTCGGGCTCCCCCCAGACGCCGGGGCCGACGATGCGCATGGCGCCGAATCCGAGCCGGTTGACGCTCAGCGAGTCGCCGAGGTCGAAGGTGCCGCTCTTGGCGGCCGAGGGCGCGTCGCTCACGCCGTTCCATCCTGGTACGCCTGGAACGCCCGCCGTGCCGCCGCCAGCAGTTCGGGGTCCGTCAGGAGCTCGGCGCTCAGAGCCGCCATGATGCTGGCGCCGTCGATGACGGTCTCGTCCCCGCGCGGCGAGCGCGCCGCTTCCCGGAACGGCTCGGTGTGCGGCAGGGCGACGTCGTCGATGGCGAGCGTGCCGTGGAGACCCGGCAGCGCCTGCGAGACGTTGCCCATGTCGGTCGAACCTCCCGGCTCGTCGAGGGAGTAGGGCGTCACCTCGCGGCCGCGTCGCCTGACGTGGCGCTCGTATGCCTCCTCGAGCGGCCGGTTGACCGCCATCTCGAGGTAGGGCCGAGACGCGTCGCCCAGCTCGAGCCGCGCTCCGGTCATCAGGGCAGCGCCTTCGAAGACGTTGCGCAGGCGCGGCACCAGGTCCTCGAACAGGTAGCGAGAGTCGGCGGCGCGCGCCACGGCCAGCATCGCGGCGGTCTCGGGGATGATGTTGGGCGCATCGCCGCCGTGCGTGATGATCGAGTGAAGCCTGACGTCCTGGCGGACCTGCTGGCGCAGAGCGTCGATGCCGGCCATCGCGAGCCGCACGGCGTCGAGCGCGTTGACGCCCAGGTGCGGCGCCAACGCGGCGTGAGCGGGGCGGCCGCGGTAGGTCACCTCCCACTTGCAGCTCGCCAGCGTCGGCATGTTCGACTGGTTCAGGTGCAGCGGGTGGATCATCATCGCAGCGTCGATGCCCTCGAACGCGCCGCCTTCGAGCATGATCACCTTGCCGCCGCCGCCCTCCTCGGCCGGGGTGCCGAGCACGACCAGGCGGCCGGGAAGCTCGCGCATCAGAGGAGCCAGGGCGAAGGCCGCTCCTGCGCCCATCGTCGCGATGACGTTGTGCCCGCAGGCATGCCCGATCCCCGGCAAGGCGTCGTACTCGCACAGGATCGCGACGGTCGGCCCGGGGCCGGCGCCAGCCAGCTCGGCGCGGAAGGCGGTGTCCAAGCCAGCGACTCCGCGCTGAACGCTGAAGCCGCGTCGTTCCAGCTCCTGCGTCAGCCAGGCCGAGGCCTGGAACTCCTCGAAGCGTATCTCCGGGTTGGCGTGAATGCGGTGGCTGAGGTCGATGAGGGCGTCGCGCTCGCTCTCCAGTTGGCTGTCGATGCGCTGCGTGAGGTCGGTGGGCATGGCTCCTCCTGGTTGGCGCGGCGCGTCGTCGCGCCCCCTGCGTGCCACATTCTTACCGCGTCACGGCGGGAGCGCGCCCGCCGCTTTCAGGCTTCGGAGGCGAGGAGGGCTGCACCCAAAGCGGTGGCATGGCCGGCACCGGCCGGCGTCGTCGGCGCGGTAGGGAACTGGAACACCCGCAGCACCGCCGCGATCATGTTGCCGATGGCGGGCCGCTCGGCCAGGCGTCCCACGAGGACGACACGGTCGACGCCGTGGGCGCGGGCGGCGCCGAGCGCGATGAAACCGATCGTCTGCGCCACCATCGTCGTGAGGCTGGCCGCCAGGTCCGCGCGGGTGGGTTCGCCGTTCCCTGTCGCCAGGCGGCCGAAGCTGACGGCCGTTGCGCTCGCGGGCAGGTGACCGAGGCTGCCGCCCAGAACGTCGCCGAGCGTGGTGTCGACGGCGGAGGCGTCGCCGGTCAAGGCAAGGTCGGTGATCTCGAAGGCGTCGGAAGTGCCGAGCAGTAGCGAACCGAGGCCCGACAGGGTGCCCCCACCCACCGGGGTGCCTGCGACGTGGTGGTAGCTGCCGGAGACGGCGTCGGCGAGCACCATCGCGGTGCCGGTGCCGCAAGACACCACCAGAGCCCTTTCGCAGCCGGCGAGCGCCAGACCGCCACGACCCAGAGCGGCGGGCTCGTCGATCTGGCGCACCGGCACGCCCTGGTGTGTCGCCGGCAGCTCGCGAGCGCGGCCACCGGTGACGCCGATGCCCTGCAGGAGTTCGCCGGCACCCAGCTCGCCGAGCAACGCGGCGAGCAAGGCCTCGCTGGCCGGGCCTGGCCGGAACCGGCTCGCGTGCCGCGCGGGCCTGGCGCCGTCCAAGAGAACGGCGTCGGTGACGCTCAACCCGAAGTCGATGCCGGCGTACATCGAGCGGCAACGTAGCACAATGAGGCATGCTTCCTAGCCTGCCGCGCCCGCTTCCTGAGCGGGTGACTCTCAGCGGGCGCTTCGTGCGGCTCGAGGCCCTCGCCGCCGAGCGCCACGGCGCGGAGCTGTTCGCTGCCTGCACCCGGCCTGGCAGCGAGCCGGGAACCGCGCCGGCCGAGCGCTTTCGCTTCCTGGCCGAGGCGCCGCCCACGCCGGGCGACTTCCCGCAGTGGCTGGCGAGGGCGGAGTCCTCCAGCGACCCCCTCTACTTTGCCGTGATAGACGCGGCCACCGGCCGCTGCGAGGGCCGCCAGGCGCTCATGCGCATGGCTCCGGAGCACGGGGTGATCGAGATTGGGAGCATCTTGTGGAACCCGCCGCTGGCTGGCTCGCGAGCGGCGACGGAGGCCCTGTTCCTGATGGCGGATTACGTGTTCGACGCCCTCGGATACCGCCGGCTCGAATGGAAGTGCGACGCCTTGAACGTCCACAGCCGCCGCGCCGCCGCTCGCTTCGGTTTCGCGTTCGAAGGCGTCTTCCGGCAGCACATGGTCGTCAAGGGGCTGAACCGCGACACCGCTTGGTTCGCCATCTTGGACGGCGCTTGGCCGCGGCTGCGAGCGGGCTACCGAGAGTGGCTGGTGGACGACAACTTCGACGCCGCCGGCCGTCAACTGCGGCGTCTGGGCGACTGCCTGCCGTCGGCGACGTGAGTTGCTTCCAGGGCGCCCGTCAGGTTCGGTACTTGAGCGCTTCCATCAGCTCCGAGACGATCTGTTCGGAGTCGCCGCGGTGAGCGGCGGTCGTGACGTGATCGCGGATGTGCGAGCGCAGCACCCCTTCTCCGACCTTGCTCAGCGCGCCCTGCACGGCGCTGATCTGCTTGAGCACGTCGACGCAGTAGACGCCAGGGTCTTCGAGCATGCGCAACACGCCTTCGAGATGGCCCCTCGCGCTCTTCAGGCGCCTGATCGAATCCTCACGCGTCTCGGGGTCGAGGTGGAGGCAGTCGGCATGGCTGATGGCGCCGACCGACGCGACTGCCCGGTCCATCAGGCGGCGGCTGGGGAGGCTTCGTAGCCCTCCGCCTTCACGGCCGCCGTCAGCGCTGCCAGGCTGGCGCTGCCCTCGACCCGCGCGCTGCCGGTGGCGAGGTCGACCTCGACGCTCTCGGTGCCGGGCACGCGCTCGAGAGCGCTCTTCACCGCTGCGCGGCAGTGGTTGCACGACATGCCCTTGATGATCAGTCTCTGCTGCATGGTTCCTCCTCGGTCAAGCATAGCTGCGCCTAGCATACACCCACCCCACCCTGGGTGGGGTAAGATAGGCCCGCAGAAGCACCTGCGACGAGCAGTAGGCGGCGCCTGCCTCTAGGAGCAGCGGTGAACTCGACGACGACACTTCCGACGACCGACGACCACGAACGCGAGCAGGCCGTCAGCCTCTCGATTCAGGGCATGACCTGCGCCGCCTGCGTGGCGCGCGTCGAGAAGGCGATCCAGCGGGTCGATGGGGTGGTGGCCGCGGACGTCAACCTCGCCACCGAGCGAGCCTCGGTGCGCTACCTGCCGGGTCGCGTGGACGCCGGGCGCTTGCTCGACGCGGTGCGCGAGATCGGCTACCAGGCCAGCGCGCACGTGGACGCTGCCGAGCGTGACGAGGCCGAACGCGAAGCCAGGGCCGGCGACCTCAAGCGGCTGGGCGGCCAACTGAGGTTGGCGGCATGGGTGTCTGCGCCGCTGTTCGTGATCAGCATGGCGCCGATGCTGATCCCGGGCCTCGAGCATTGGCTGCACGAGCGCTTCCCGATGCAACAGCAGGCATACCTGGGGTTCGTGCTCGCTTCTATCGTCCAGTTCGGCCCCGGGCGCTACTTCTACCGCCGCGGCTGGCCGGCGCTGCGATCGCGGCAGCCCGACATGAACACCTTGGTGATGATCGGCACGACCGCCGCCTACCTCTACTCGGTGGTCGCCACCTTCGCCCCCGGACTGCTTCCCAGAGGCACCGCGCACGTTTACTACGAGGCGTCCGCCGTGGTGATAACCCTGGTGTTGCTGGGCAGGTTCCTGGAAGCCAAGGCCAAGGGACGTACCAACGAAGCCATCAGGCGACTGCTCGATCTCGCGCCCGAGACAGCGGTGGTCATCAGGAACGGTGTCGAGGTCGAGGTGCCCGCCTCGGAGCTGCGAGTGGGGGACGAGGTCATCGTGCGGCCGGGCGCGCAGATCCCGACCGACGGGGTGGTGACAGAGGGAAGCTCGTACGTCGACCAGGCGATGCTGACAGGCGAGAGCGTGCCGGTGGCGAAAGGCGTCGGCGACGAGGTGATCGGCGCCACCATCAACACCGCCGGCAGCTTCGTGTTCCGAGTCGAGCGCGTCGGCGAGGCCACCGTTCTGGCGCAGATCGTGCGGCTCGTCGAGGACGCCCAGGGCTCCAAGGTCCCGATCCAGGACCTGGCTGACCGGGTCGTCCGCGTGTTCGTGCCGGTGGTGATGCTCATCGCCGCCGCCACCTTCGTTGCCTGGCTGGTGCTGGGCGAGCCGCCCGCGCTGGCGTTCGCGTTGGCCAGCGCGGTGGCGGTGCTGATCATCGCCTGCCCCTGCGCGATGGGCTTGGCGACCCCCACGTCGATCATGGTCGGCACCGGTAAGGCGGCCGAGATGGGGGTCTTGTTCCGCAACGGCGCCGCCTTGCAGTCGCTCGCCGGCGTCAGGCTCATCGCCTTCGACAAGACGGGCACCTTGACGAGAGGCGAGCCCAGCCTCACCGACGTGCGCTCAGCGCCGGGCTTCGACGACGACGAAGTGCTGGCGCTGGCGGCCGCCGTCGAGAGCCGGTCGGAGCACCCGATCGCCGCTGCCTTGGTGAGCGCCGCCAAGGCCCGGCAGTTGGAGGTGCCGCCCGTCTCCGACTTCGTTGTCGAGCCCGGCTTCGGCGTCGGGGGCCTGGTGGCCGGACGCGAGGTCAGGGCCGGGGCGGGCCGCTACTTGGAGCGCCTCGGGATCGACATCACGCCGCTGGCCGCCGACAGCGCGGCGCTTGCTGCCGATGGCAAGACGCCGCTGTACGTGGCAGTCGACGGCCAACTGGCGGCCGCTCTGGCAGTGGCGGACGACCTCAAGGAAGGCAGCGTCGCCGCCGTCAAAGGTCTCAGGGGTCTGGGCGTCGAGGTCGCGATGATCACCGGCGACGACCAGCGCACCGCCACCGCCATCGCTCGCCGGCTGGGCATCGACCATGTCGTTGCGAACGTGTTGCCGGACGGCAAGGTAACGGCGCTGGCCGGCCTCAGGGAGCGTTTGGGCCCCGCGGCCTTCGTCGGCGACGGCATCAACGACGCGCCCGCGCTGGCCGCTGCCGACGTCGGGGTGGCGATCGGGACCGGCACCGACATCGCCATGGAGAGCGCCGACGTGGTGCTGATGTCCGGCGACCTGACCAACGTCGCGCGCGCCGTGGAGTTGTCGCGCGCCACCCTTCGCAACATCAAGCAGAACCTGTTCTGGGCGTTCGCCTACAACTCGCTGCTGATCCCGGTGGCTGCCGGTGTCTTGTACCCAAGCATAGGTGTGCTGCTCTCGCCGGTGTTGGCCGCTGCCGCGATGGGCGTCTCGAGCGTGTTCGTGCTCACCAACGCTCTCAGGCTCAAACGGTTCGGGACCAAGAGCCGTGCGCAGCCGCTCGGCGCCTAGGGGACGCAAGCCCGCTCGGGCAGTGCGCAGGCGGCTCGCCTCGGTTATCCTGGCTGACTAAGCGAGCACTGCTGAGATCGCACCGGGAGGCCTGAGGGCGAGCGTGAGAGACGCATTGACTGGCAACCTCATGAGGGCGGTGGCGCTGGCCACGAGCAACGTCGCGGCCGGCGGAGGGCCTTTCGGCGCCGTGCTGGTCACGGCCGACGGCAGGCGCTTCGAGGGCGTCAACCGGGTCACGCAGGAGTGCGACCCGACGGCCCACGCTGAGGTCGCAGCCATCCGCACCGCGTGCCGAGCGCTCGGCACCCACGTTCTGGCGGGCGCCACGCTCTACGCGAGCTGTGAGCCGTGCCCGATGTGCCTCGCCAGCGCGCTGTGGGCCAGGATCGGCGCGGTCTACTTCGCCGCCGACCGGCACGCCGCCGCCGCGGCGGGCTTCGACGACGCCGCCTTCTACGAGCACTTCGCAGCGGGCGGGGGAGCGGCGCTGAGCGTCTCGCAGCTGGCCGTCCCCGAGGCACTGGAGCCCTTCGACGCTTGGGCTGCGTACGCGGAACGCGTCGAGTACTAGCGAGTGCTCACATATATCGGCAGGCGCTGTCTGCTGGCCGTACCTAGCCTCCTGGGCATCGCGGTCATCGTGTTCGTGCTGATGCGCGCGGTGCCCGGCGACGTCGTCACCGGGCTCATCGGCCTCGGCGAGGACATCTCCGAGGAGAGGCTGGCGGAGCTCAGGCGCATGTTCGGTCTCGACGTGCCCATCCACCTGCAGTTCGTCGAGTGGTTGGGCGCGGCCCTCAGGGGCGACCTCGGCAGCTCGCTGCGCACCGGCCGGCCGGTCGGGGTCGACCTGGCACTGAGGTTGCCGGTGACGCTCGAGCTCTCGGTGCTCAGCCTGATCATCGCTCTGTTCCTGGCGTTGCCGCTCGGCATCGCGGCGGCGCTCTGGCGGGGACGGCTCCCTGACTACCTGGGCTCGGCGTTCGTGCTGCTGGGCCTCTCGATACCCAGCTTCTTCCTCGGCGTGCTGCTGATCCTGCTGTTCTCGCTGCGCTTGGGGTGGCTGCCGCCGGCAGGCTACGTCCCGTTCGGCGAGGCGCCGTTGCAGAACCTCAAGCACATGATCCTGCCGGCTCTGTCGCTGGGCCTGATCCTGGCCGCCGCCACCACGCGCATCGTGCGCTCGACGATGCTCGAGGTGCTGGGCCTCGATTACGTGCGCACGGCGCGCGCCAAGGGACTGCCGGAGTCGGCCGTCACCTTGAGGCACGCGCTGCGCAACGCGCTGATCCCTGTCGTCACGGTCGTCGGGCTGCAGTTCGGCTCGCTGCTGGGCGGCTCGGTCATCGTCGAGCAGATCTTCAGTCTCCCTGGCATCGGACGCTTCGCGCTCGAGGGCATCAACCTCAGGGACTACCCGGTGGTCCAGGGCGCCGTGCTGTTCATCGCGGCGGCGTTCGTGCTCGTCAACCTGCTCGTCGACATCGTCTACGCGTTCATCGACCCGCGGGTGCGCTATGGCTGAGGCTCTCGCCAGTGGCAAGGCGGGCCGCGAGGGCCGCACCCGCAAGAGCCTGCGGCTGTTCCTGTTCGGGAGCGCCGGGGGCTTCGGAGCGCTGTTGGTGCTGGCCTGCATCGTCGGTGCGGTGTTCGCGCCCTACCTGACTCCTTTCGACGCCGTCACCCTCAACCCCGCCGACCGGCTGCAAGGACCCAGCGCCTCGCACCTGCTCGGCACCGACCAGTACGGGCGCGACACGCTGACGCGCATCCTCTACGGTGGCCGCTCGTCGCTGGCCGTTGCCGGCGCCTCGGTGGCGTTCGCGTTGGTGGTGGGCGGCATCCTGGGAGTGCTGGCGGGCTACCGCCGCGGCTGGCTCGACATGCTGATCATGCGGGTCAGCGACGTGTTGCTGTCGTTCCCGGCGGTCCTGCTCGCCATCGCCCTGATCGCGTTCCTCGGCGGCGGCTTCACCAACCTGGTGTTGGCCATCGGCATCGTCTACGTAGGACCGTTCGCCAGAGTGGCGCGGGCTGCCGTGATGATGGTGCGCGAGGAGTTGTTCGTCGAGGCTTCGCTCGCGCTTGGTAGCCGCGACTGGCGCGTCGTGCTGTTGACCGTGCTGCCGAGCGCGGCGGCGCCGCTGATCGTCGAGGTGACACTGCGACTCGCCTACGCGATCCTCGCCGAGGCCTCCCTGTCGTTCCTCGGCCTCGGCACCCAGCCGCCGACGCCCAGCTGGGGCCTGATGGTGGCGGACAGCCGCCGTTTCCTGTCTCTGGCTCCGTGGTCCACGGTGGCGCCCGGCCTCGCGATCATGGTCGTGGTGCTGGGCTTCAACCTGCTCGGTGACGGCCTCAGGGACGCTCTCGATCCGCGGCTCAAGAACCGCCGCTGAGGGCGCCGCCGGCGCCCGTTGCCAACTCTGCGGGCGTCCGCGTCGTAACATGCTCGTCCAGCCAGCATCGGTTCCCGGATTCCCGCCGAGGCGGGCCAAGCCTTGTGTTGGCAACCTGTGGAGGTGGTATGAGACGCATCGGTCTTATCGTCCTCGCCGTCCTGGTGGGCGTTGCCTTCGCCCAGCCCCAGCACGGCGGCATTCTGAGGGTTGGCATGCAGACCGACCCGGTGGGCCTCGACCCGCACGTCACCAACGCCACCGCCACCCGCAACATGCTCGAGAACACCTACGACACGCTGGTGATGTTCGACTCCAGCCTGGCCATCGTGCCCGGGCTCGCCGAGAGTTGGGAGGCGTCCGAGGACCTGCTGCAGTGGACCTTCCACCTGCGCGAGGCCACCTTCCACGACGGCACTCCGGTGACCGCCGACGACGTGGTCTTCTCGATCGAGCGCATCAAGGACCCCGCTACCGCCTCGCCGCGTGCCGGGAACTTCGCCGTGGTGCAGACGATCGCAGCGACCGATGACCGCACCGTCGTGATGACCCTGTCGGAGCCTTTCACGCCGCTGTTGTCGTTCCTGGCGGCGAGCCTCAACGTGGTGGTCCCGCGCCACGTGGTCGAGGCCAACGGCGACCTGCAGAACGTGGTGGTTGGCAGCGGACCCTTCCGCTTCGTCGAGTACCTGCCGCAGACCCGCCTCGTCCTCGAGCGCTTCGACGACTACTGGGGCGTCGACGAGGCCGGCAACCAGCTGCCGTACCTGGACGGGATCACCTTCACCTTCTACCCGGATCCCACGGCCCGCACGACTGCCATCCAGACCGGCAACGTCGACTGGATCGAGTACGTGCCGGCGGCTGACATCCCGATCCTGCAGGCCGACGCCAACGTCGAGGTCGTCGGCGGTCTGGCTGCGAACTTCCGCAGCCTGCAGTTCAACGCCGGCGTCGAGCCCTTCGACGACCCGCGCGTGCGCCGCGCGTTCGCCTACGCCATCGACAAGCAGGCGATCGTGGACCTGGCGCTGTTCGGCACCGGCGGGGTGGTGGCGACCGGCACCACGATCCCTGGTGGCAACTACTACGCGGTGCCTTCGACGCCCTACGACACGGTGGACCTTGAGGCGGCCCGCGCCCTGCTCGCCGAGGCCGGCTACCCCGACGGCTTCACGTTCGACTTCTACGTGACCAGCACCTACGACTTCCTGCGCGACCCGGCCGAGGTCATCCAGGCCAACCTGGCAGCCATCGGCGTCACGGCCAACATCGTGATGGAAGACTGGACGATCTTCCTGCCGAAGGTGCTGGCCAAGGACTTCACCGTGACCCTCAGCGGCTCCTCGGGTCAGACCGATCCGGACGCGTTCCTCTACACGCCGTTCTTCTCGACGAGCGGCGGCAACTACATGAACTTCGCCGACGAGCGCGTCGACGAGCTGCTGCTGGCCGGGCGGCGCGAGCCCGACCCCGAAGTCCGGCGCCAGATCTACCTGGAGGCGCAGGAGCTGATCCTCGAGCTGTCGCCGCAGGTCTTCTTGTTCCACTCGGCGCAGTACTCCGCCAACCGCCTCGACGTCGAGGGCTACCAGCACTTCCCGAACACCAGCTACCTGGGGTTTCGCACGACCTGGCTCGACCGCTGACCTGACGCTTCAGCAGGCCAGTTGCGGCCGCCGGCGGGTGACTCACCCCCCGGCGGCCGCAGCCTTTGGGGTGGGCCAGGAGCCTGTCGTCGCCAGCGGCGGCGGCTGCGTCAGAGTTGCGCTGTCGCCAGGTAGCGGGGAGCTTTGCGGGCCGCCATGTGGTGCTCGAACGCGTAGGCGTATGACAGGACCTTGGCGTCGTCCCAGGCGCCGGCGAAGATCGACAACCCCCACGGCAGACCGTGAACGAAGCCGGCCGGCACGGTGACGTGGGGATAGCCGGCCACGGCCGCGGGGCTCGAGGCCGAGCCGCTGCGGCAGTCGCCGTTGACCAGATCGATGAGGTGCGCCGGCCCGGCAGTGGGGCAGATCAGCGCGTCGAGGCGGTGCTCCGCCAGCAGCCTGTCGATGCCCTCGTCGCGGGTCAACCGGCGGCAGGCCGCCAGGGCAGCCAGGTACTCGGGGTGCTCCAGGCCCGCCTTGGCGGCGGCGCGCTCGAAGTGCTCCTGGCCGAACCACGGCATGGCGGCCGCGGCGTGCTCGCGGTTGAAGGCGATGAGGGCGTCCAGGTCGCGCGGTTGGCCGGTGTCGGGCAGAGCGGCCAGGTAAGCGTTCAAGCCGTGCTTGAACTCGTAGAGCATGACCTCGTACTCGGCCTCGCGCCAGGCGCTGGGGTCCTCGAAGGCCACCCCCTCGACCAGTTCGGCGCCGTGAGCCAGAAGCACGGACCGGACGTCGTCCAGCTGCTTCTCGATCAGCGGATGCCACGCGAACAGCCCGCGCACCACGCCGAGCCGCGCCCCGCCCAAGGCAGTCGCGTCCAGCACGTCGCTCGCCTTGACGCGCGCCGTAGCCGGCGCATTCTCGGTGGCGGGATCGCGCGGATCGGCGCCCTGAATCGCTGCGTGGGTCACGACGACGTCCTCGACGGTGCGCCCCAGCGCCCCGGCGGTGTCCTGGCTGTGCGCGATCGGGATGATGCCGGAGCGCGACACGGCGCCGACCGTCGGCTTGAACCCCACGACGCCGCAGGCGGAGGCCGGCGACACGATCGAGCCGTCCGTCTCGGTGCCGATCGTCACCGCCGCAAGGCTGGCGGCCGCGGCCACCGCCGAGCCGCTCGACGACCCGCTGGGACTGCGGTCCAACGCGTACGGGTTGCGGCACTGACCGCCGCGTCCACTCCAACCGGAACTCGAGCGCGTCGAGCGGAAGTTCGCCCACTCCGAGAGGTTGGCCTTGCCGAGCACCACCGCACCCGCCTCGCGCAGGCGCGCCGCCACGGCGCTGTCGCCGGCGGCCAGCGACCGCGCCAGGGCCAGTGAACCCGCCGAAGTGTGCTGCTCGTCCGCGGTGTCGATGTTGTCCTTGAGTAGGACCGGCACGCCGTGCAGCGGACCGCGAACCTCGCCGGCGGCGCGCTCGGCATCGCGCGCTCGCGCCTCTCGTAGGGCGTCAGGATTGGTCTCGATGACCGCCCTCAGCGTGGGGCCCGCGGTCTCGAGCGTCGCGATGCGCTGCAGGTAGGCCGTCACTGCCGCCTCGGAACTGAGGAGCCCAGCTCGCATGTCGGTTTGGAGCTCACGGATGCTGCGCTCGCGGACCCTCGCCCCCAGCGCCTCTTCGCCCATTGCCATGACCTAGTTTACGCATGGGGCATGGGCACGCCGGTGGCGACCATTCCGGGCGGTGCCTGCCGAGTCGGCTGGCCGCTAGGCGTATACTGCCGCCGCCGATAGGAGGCCCAGGTTGCACGGCAGAAAGTTCAACATCATCGACATCCACGCGCACTTCCCGGTCGTCGACTCGCTCAAGTACCCGAGCGACAGGGCCGAACCCAAGCCCCTGCTCCAGGAGTACGCGAGCAGCCGCATGCGGCGGATGCACCAGGAGTGGTCGACCGAGCCGGCCGAGCCGACCGCGCGAACCCCTGAGGAGATCGACGCCAACGCGGCCCGCTGGCTCGGCGAGCTGGACCGCCACGGCATCAGCAGCATCAACTTCGTCTCCGGACAGGGCAACGACAGGCTGTCGAGCATCGTCAGCAAGTACCCGGGACGCTTCACGGGCTTCGCCCACCATCCCCTGTTGCCGGGCGCCGGCAACGAGTTGCGGCGGGCGGTCGACGAACTCGGCCTCAGGGGCTACAAGCTCCTCGGTCCGC
This sequence comes from uncultured bacterium, assembly GCA_964398985.1. GTDB lineage: Bacteria > Deinococcota > Deinococci > Deinococcales > Trueperaceae > CAYMRL01. Next base: position 24,979 of record CAYNOS010000001.1, on the reverse strand, counting down.
GCACCACGCTGCCGTTCGAGGACCCGAGCGTGCGCGACGTGTGGGAGTTCTGCGCCGAGAGGCGCCTGCCGGTGCTGATCCACTTCGGCTGGCTGGGCAGGGGAGGCGGCGTCGTCTCCCATCCGCGCCTGAGCCCGCTGTCGCTGTTCGAGGTCGCCCGCGACTTCCCCGAGATCCCGTTCATCATCCCGCACTTCGGCGTCAACACCTGGGCCGACGTGCTGGCGCTGGCTTGGAGCCTGCCGAACGTCCACGTGGACACCTCCGGCAGCAACCAGTGGATGCGCTGGATGCCCTATCCTTTGACGCTCGAGGATCTCTTCCGCAAGGCTTACGAGACCTTGGGCCCCGACCGCATCCTGTTCGGAACCGACTCGGCGGCGTTCCCGCGCGGTTTCGCGGTGCGCTACCTGCAGGACCAACTGAGGGCCAGCTACACGCTCAACTTCCCCGAGAGCGACATAGCGCTGATCTTCGGTGGCAACGCCAAGCGGCTCTTGAAGTTGTAGGCCTGACGGCGTCCCGGCATGAAGGCTACGTGTCGATGCCCGCCCAACCGCAGGCCTTATCATCTAGTCTGTGGGGCAGGCTATCCAACTGGGGGACGGCGTCAAGGGCGCCGAGAGAGGACGATTTGCGAATGAAGAGGTTCATTAGGCTCGCCATCTTCGCCGGTCTGGTCTTGGGCTTCGCGAACGCCCAGACAGCCATCACCTATTGGCAGTACGAGTTCCCGACGCGCGTCGACGCGATGAACCAGTTGATCGCGCAGTTCAACGCCGAGAACCCCGACATCATCGTCACGCAAGAGACCTTCCCGTACGACGGCTACCTGCAGCAGGTGCCGACCGCCGTGGCCGCCGGCAGTGGCCCCGACGTCACGCAGCTCTTCTACGGCTGGGTGCACGCCTGGTCGCGCGCCGGCTACATCGAGCCGCTGCCCGAGGAGTACTTCCCGGCCGACGAGGTGGCTGCCTACTTCGTGCCGATGGTCGACGCCGTCAAGATCGACGGCCGCTACTACGGCCTGCCGACGGCCGTGCGCTCGCTGGCGCTCTTCTACAACAAGGACATGTTCCGCGAGGTCGGCCTCGACCCCGACTCTCCGCCCGCTACCTGGGACGAGTTCGTGGCCGCGGCGCAGGCCCTCACCATCAGCGACGCTCTGGGCTTCAGCCGCATCGGCTACGGCTTCGGCGGTCAGGACCATCACCTGGTGCGCACGGTGCTGATGAACCAGCTCGGCACCAGCCCGTTCTCGCCTGACGGTGAAGTCCTGTACGGCAACGAGATCGGCGAGCAGGCGCTGGCCACCTTCACCGGCTGGGAGCTCGAGGACAAGATCGGCGTCACCAACTTCGTGCCCGGCACCAGCGGTTACCGCGACGGCTTCATCACGCAAGAGAGCATCGCGATGATCATCGACGGCTCGTTCGCCATCGGGCAGGTCAGGAACGGCGCCAACTTCGACTGGGGCGTCGCCGAACTGCCGACCTTCGACAACGGCGTGCAGTCGAACTTCGGCTCGTTCTTCATGAACGGCATCACCCCCAATGCCACCCGCGATCCCGCCAAGCTCGAAGCGGCATCGCGCTTCATCAAGTTCGTCACTTCCGAGGACGCGATGAGGCTGTGGCTCGAGGTGGTCGGCGAGCTGCCGGCCGCCAGAAGCCTGCTCAACGATCCGGCATTGGCCAGCGATCCCGTCAACGGCCCGTTCCTCGCCGGTCTCGCCTACGCCGAAGCGACGCAGTTCGTCGACGAGGTCGCCCAGCGCAACGTCTTCCTCGACGCGATCAACCGCGTGATCCTGGAAGGCGTGACGCCCGGCGAGTCGATCCGGATCGCCGCCGAGCAGGACCAGGCGCTCTGGGATCAGTTCCGCTGAGCAGCGAGTGACTTCCCGCCCGGCTCGGGGCCGCCCACGCGGCGGCCCCGGCCGGACGGCACCGCCCCGCGGCGGATCGACTCAGGAGGCGGCCCCGGCGGCCGCCGGTTCTAGAGAGGCTCCCCGCCTTTGCAGTCTCAGGCATCCGCAGCCAGCCAACCCAGACGCCGGACGATGTCGCTGGCCCAGCGCGAGGCGCTGTGGGCCTACATCCTCCTCGCACTGCCGCTGTTCTTCTACGCCACCATCCGCTTCTGGCCGGCCATCCAGTCGCTGAGGCTGTCGCTCTACACCTGGCACGTCAACCCCGAGGCCAGGCAGTTCATCGGAGCCGCCTACTACCGTGAGCTGATCAGCAACCCGACCTTCCATCAGGCGCTGAAGAACACCTTGATGTACACGGTGATCACCGTGCCGGCCTCGATCGCGCTCGGTCTGGGTATCGCCCTCTTGTTGCAGAACATCGGCCGGGGCCGCGGGCTCTTTCGCGCCATCTATTTCGCGCCTTACATAACGCCGGCCGTCGCCATCGCCTGGGTGTGGGGCTGGATGTACAACCAGCGGGGGGTCATCAACGTCCTCTTGGTGCGCTGGGGTGAGTTCGTCGACTCGCTCGGGCTTGGCTTCCTGGCGGTCGCGCCGCAGAACTGGCTGCGCAACCCCGAGCTGGCCCTTGGCGCCGTGGCGATCGTAGTGATCTGGCAGCAGCTCGGCTTCCAGGTCGTCATCTTCATGGCCGGACTGCAGGGTATTCCCCGTATCTACTACGAAGCGGCGCGCATCGACGGCGCCAACGCCTGGCAGCTGTTCCGCCTGGTGACGATCCCGCTGCTCAACGCCACGCTGGTGTTCGCGGTGGTGATCACCACCATCAACGCGCTGCAGCTCTTCGACCAGATCGTCAACATCAGCTTCAACGATCCCGGCGGACCACTCAACCGCACGCTGTCGCTGGCCCTCTACATGTACGAGGAGGCCTTCCAGCGCCACCGGCTCGGTTACGCCGCCGCCGTCACGGTCGTGATGTTCCTGATCATCCTGACGATCACGTTGATCCAGTTGCGGTTGACGCAGAGGCGGGTGGAGTACGGATGATCCACCCGGTCCCCGGTGCCCGCCGACTGCTGAGCGACAGCGTCAACTCGCGACCCCGCCGGAGGGTCGGCGCCAGCCAGGTGGTGGCCTACCTGCTGCTGGGAGCCGGCGCCACCGTGATGGTCTTCCCGTTCCTGTGGATGCTGCTGAGCACCATGAAGGACGCGCGCGAGGTGATCAGCACCAGCTTCTGGCCGAGCCAGGTCACGCTCGCCAACTACATCGAGGTGATCACCCGCACGGCGTTCCCGCGCTGGTTCCTCAACAGCATCATCGTGGCGGTCGGGACCACCGTATCGGTGCTGTTCTTCTGCTCGCTGGTCGGCTACGTGCTGGCGCTGATGCGTTTCCCCGGCAAGAACATCATCTTCATCGCGATCCTCTCGACGTTGATGATCCCCACCGAGATGCTGATCATCCCGTGGTACGTGATGGCTTCCGGCCTTGACTGGATCAACACCCACTGGGGCCTGATGTTCCCGGGCCTGATTCCCGGCTTCGGCGTGTTCCTGATGCGGCAGTTCTTCAGCACCCTGCCGCGCGACCTGTTCGACGCCGCGCGCATGGACGGAGTGTCCGAGCCGGCTCTGTTCCTGAGGATCGGCCTGCCGTTGGTGGGCCCCGGCCTGGCGGCCTTGGGCATCTTCGCGTTCATCGGCAACTGGAACGCCTACCTGTGGCCGCTGGTATCGATCCAGTCGGCGAGCATGCGGACGGTGCCGGTCGGGATCTCGGCCTTCTCGGGGGAGGCGGGCGCTGCCTGGCACCTGATCATGACCGCTTCGGCGCTCGGCGTGGTGCCGGTGCTGATCGCGTTCGCCATCTTCCAGCGCCAGATCATCGAAGGCGTGGTGCTCAGCGGCGTGAAGGGCTGAGGCGGCCGGGCGGACGGCGCCCGCTAGGCCCGCTCGGCGCGCGCGAGCCAGTCGTCGACGAGACGCGACAGTTCGGCGGTGACGATTTCGATCACCCGTCGTCCCGTGGCGGCGTCGATCTGCGAGATGCGCCCGTGGTAACCGGCGAAGCCGAGTGGCGGCTGACCGCGGCCCACGACTTGGGCGGCGGCGCGCCACCACGGGGCTTCGTAGGGAACGTCGGGCGCCGCGGACCCACCTGACACGACCCCGCCGGCGTCGAACGCCGCCGTCGTGGAGATCTCCAGGGGGCCGCCGTGCCCGTGGCCGTCGGCTTCCTCGAACAGCCCCGCGGGCGCCAGACGCCACCAGTTGCAGACGAGGATCGAGGCGTCGGGCGCGGTGGCCGTGACGCTCTCGGCTGCCAGGCGCAGCGCGTGCTGGTTCTCGCTGTGGCCGTTGATCACCAGCAGGCGCGTGACGCCGGTACTCAAGATCCCGCCCAGCACCTCGGTGAGGTAGGCGAGGAACGCCTGCGGGGCCACCGACACGGCTGGACCGTGGTCTCTGGTCAGGCGCGGCACGAACGAGTAGGCGATGACGGGGAAGACGAGGCAGTCGCGCTCCCGCGCCAGCCGCTCGGCGAAGCCAGCGGCCAACGTCGTGTCGGTCCCGAACGGCGCAGAGGGGCCGTGGTACTCGATGCTGCCCACCGGCAGCACCGCGAACGGCGCGGCGCCGAAACGCTCGCGCTCCGCACCACCCAGCCGCTGGACGTCTCTGGCGGTCTCGCTCACGCCGGCAGGTTACCCGAACGACGGCGATGGCGCCCGGGGCCGCGGGCCGCGCTCCTATACTCGGGCATGAGCCGACTCGATCCCGAACACTATTTGGCGGCGCGGCGCTTCATCTACGACCGTGGTCGCGATCTCGAGCGGCTGTTGTTCCAGCACGAGTTCGAGTCGGCGCCCGCCTGGCCGGTGCTCGAGGCCTTGGCCGCCTACCAGAACGCCGATGGCGGCTACGGTCGCGGGCTCGAGCCCGACTCCCACGCAGAGGCGAGTGGCGCGTTGGCCACCTCGGTGGCGCTGCGAGTGCTCGCCGACCTGTCGGTGCCGGCCTCGCACCCGCAGGTGGCGGCGGCCGTGAGCTACCTGGCGGCCACCCTCGATCCGGCGACGGGCACCTGGCGCATCGTCCCCCCGGAGACGGAAGCGGCGCCGCACGCCCCCTGGTGGGCGCAAGACGGCCTGGCCGAGCGCTTCGGTGACTTCAAGCTCAACCCCAGGCCCGACATCCTGGCGCAACTACTGCGCCTGGGAGTGACGGTCGACTGGCTGCCCGGCCTCGTCGAGGACGTCATCCGGGAGGCCGAGGAGCGCTCCGCCGGCGGGCTGGAGATGCACGACCTCATCGCCTGCGCGCGCCTGCTGGAGGCGTTGGCGGAGAGCAGCGTCGAGTTCGAGGGGCTGCGGGCGGTGGTCGAGCCGGCCGCGGTGGCTGCGGTGGCTGGCACGACTGCCGGTGGCTACGGCATCAGGGCGTTGTCGCTCGCTCCGCTGCCGGGTTCGGTGCTGGCCGAGGCGCTCGGCGAAGCGGTGGCGGACGAGTTGGCAGCCGCGCCGGCGAGTCAGGCCGAGGACGGCGCCTGGTGGCCGGCGTGGACCTGGGGCGAGGCTACCGAGACCGAGGCGTGGGAAGCCAGCAGGACGGCGTGGGCCGGGATCATCACGCTCGACACGCTGAGGAGTCTGGCTGCCGCCGGTCGCGTCGAGCGCGGCTGAGACAGGGCGAGTGCCGGGCGCTCAGCTTCCGCGGTCGAGCGTCCGTCGGGCCTGCTTCCTACGCTGCCACACGAACCAGGTCACCAGCGCCGCGATCAGCAAGACCCACAGGACGCCTTCGAGCCGGTCGACGAGCACCAGCACCCGCTCCCATTGGCTTCCGAGAATCACGCCGGCCAGCACCAGGACGGTGTTCCATATCAGCGAGCCGGTCACCGTGAACAACACGAAGCGGCCGAACGGCATCGCGGCCACGCCGGCCGGCAGCGAGATCAGCGACCTGACGGCCGGCACGAAGCGCGCCCAGAACACCACCTTGCCGTCGTAGCGGCGGAAGAACGCCAGGGCCTCGTCGTAGTCGGCCTCGCGCAGCAACAAGAAGCGGCCGTAGCGCCTGATGAAGGCGCGCACCCTGGCGTCGCCGAGCGCGCGTCCCAACCAGTAGAAGAAGCTCGTGCCGAGAAACGCGCCGAGCGTCGTGAACAACAGCACCAGCGGGAGGCTCAAGCGGCCGTCGGCCACCAGGAAGCCGGCGAACGGCAACACGAACTCCGAGGGGATCGGCGGGATGACGTTCTCGATGATCATCACCAGGACCATCCCGAAGTAGCCGAAGTTGAGCACCAGGTGGTCCATGAACGTCCGGATGGTGTCGAGCAGTTCGCTCACCAGCACACCCTAACCGGCCGACTGTGGGGCGGGCGTGAGCCTTAACCGAGTGCCGGCCGGTGAGCAATCCTGCATCGCGAGCCGACGGGCGCGGCACTAGCATCGCGACATGGTGCGGGTGGCTCCGAAGGCGCGGGCGAGGACGCGGACGGCTCTTGGCGTGGCCGCGATCGCCCTGGCGGCGCTGCTCGGCGCCTGCCAGGCCCAGCTCCCGCAGCGCGTGCCGCTTGGCGAGTCGCCGAGTCTGGCCGGCTGCAGCGTGTTCCCGGCGGATCACATCTGGAACGCCCGCGTGGACGCCCTGCCGCTGGACGCCAACTCGGACGCCTACGTGGCCACCATCGGCGCCGGACGCACGGTGCATCCCGACTTCGGTTCCGGCCTGTGGGAGGGCGCGCCGATCGGCATCCCATACACGGTGGTGCCAGGCACCCAGGAGCGCGTCGACGTCGCGTTCCACTACGCCGCCGAGAGCGATCCGGGTCCCTACCCGTTGCCGGCCGCCGCTCCCATCGAAGGGGGCAGCGACCGCCACGTGCTGGTCGTCGACGTCGATGCCTGCGTCCTCTACGAGGTGTTCGCTGCCGAGCGGCAGCCGGACGGCAGCTGGGAGGCGGGGTCCGGGGCGGTGTTCGATCTCGGTGGCTACGCGTTGCGCCCCGCCGGCTGGACGTCGGCGGACGCCGCCGGCTTGCCCATCCTGCCGGGCTTGGTGCGCTTCGAGGAGGTCGCCGTCGGCAAGATCGAGCACGCGCTGCGCTTCACCGCACCGCAGACGCGCGCGGCCTACGTCTGGCCGGCGCGGCACCTCGCCTCCAGCCACCAGGACGACCACTACCCGCCGATGGGCCAGCGCTTCCGCCTCACGTCCGATTTCGATGCCAGCGGCTTCTCGAGCGAGGCCCTGGTGATCGTCGAGGCTCTCAAGCGCTACGGCATGATCCTCGCGGACAACGGCTCGGCCTGGTACCTCTCGGGCGCCCCCGACGAGCGCTGGGACAACGCCGCGCTGCGCGACCTCAAGCGCATCACCGGCGCCGACTTCGAGGCCGTCGACGTCACCTCCCTGATGCTCGATCCCGATTCCGGCCAGGTCGCCAGGTAGGCTGCGGCGATGAGCGAGGCGCGCACGGGGAGTCAGGAGCTGGAGTCGCAGTCGCAGGAACACCAGCTGAGCCGCCGCGACTTCCTGAGGACGGCCGGCCTCGCGGGTCTCGGCGCCCTGACGGTGGGTGTCGCGGCCGTCAACAACCCGCACGCCTTCGAAGTGAACCGCCACGCACGGCGGGTGGAAGGCCTGGCCGAACCGCTGACCCTCGCCCTGCTCACCGACTTCCATTTGGGGCCGTTCCTCGGGGCGGCCGATCTCGCGCGCTGGGTCGACGCCAGCAACGAGCTGGCGCCGGATCTCGTGTGCATCACGGGTGATCTGGTCGACCAGCACTACCGGGGCAACCTGAGCGAGCTCGTCTCGGAGCTCGCCAGGCTCGCCTCGCGCCTGGGCGTCTACGTGGTGCTTGGCAACCACGACCGCACCCGCTACCGCAACCTCGACCCGTTCGTCGCTGCGCTGCAGGAAGCCGGCGCCGCCTTGCTGGTCAACGACGGCGTGTGGCCGCGCAGCGACCTGTACCTGGCGGGCATCGACGATCTGCGCGTGGGACGCGCGGACGTGCCGGCGGCCTTGGCCGGCGCGGGGGGCGCCAGCGGCGCCAAGGTCCTGCTCAGCCACAATCCCGACGTCATCCCCGAGCTGCCCGCCGGCATCGACCTGGTCCTTTGCGGGCACACGCACGGCGGCCAGATCAACCTGCCGATGGTGGGCCCGCTGGTCACCTCGTCGGAGTACGGGGTCCGCTACGCGCAAGGCTGGGTCGAGGCGCCCATGCCCGCGTTCGTGTCGCGCGGGCTGGGCGTGACGTCACTGCCGTTGAGGGTGATGTGCCCGGCCGAGCTGGTGCTGCTGGAACTGACGCCCGCGTCGTGAGCGAGCCCGCGGGAGTCGCACCGCACCCAGCTATGCTGCGCTGAGATGTCGAAGACGGCCGGTACGCCAGTCTGGGAGGCGGGCGAGAGAACTCGCTTCGCACCGTTGGCGGGCGACGTGGCATGCGACGTGTGCGTCGTCGGGCTCGGCGGCAGCGGCCTCAGCGCCCTAGCCAAGTTGCTCGAGGCCGGAGTCGACGCCGTCGGCATCGACGCGCGCACGGTGGCTTCGGGCGCGGCCGGCCGCAACGGCGGGTTCCTGCTGGCCGGGTTGTCGCTGTTCCACCACGACGCCGGTCGGGAGCTGGGCGACCTGCGTGCCGCGACCCTGTACAGCCTGACGCTGGCGGAGCTGGGGCGTCTGGCGGAGCGACATCCGAAGTGGGTGCGGCGCAGCGGCTCCCTGCGCATCGCCGACTCCGAGGCGGAGCTCGCCGACTGCGACGCCCAGTTCCAAGCGATGGTCAAGGACGGCCTGCCGGTCGAGCGTTACCGAGGGCCCGAGGGCGAGGGGCTGCTGTTCCCGCAGGACTGCGCCTTCAACCCGCTGGCGCGCTGCCTCGAGCTGGCGAGGGAGGTCGCGGCGCGCGGCGCCCGGCTCTTCGAGGCGACCCCTGCGACGGCTTTCGGTGACGGCCTGGTGGTGACGCCGCTCGGCAAGATCAGCTGCGAGCGCGTGATCGTCGCCGTCGACGGCGGGCTCGAGAGGCTGCTGCCGGAGACGGCCAGCGCGGTGCGTACCGCGAGGCTGCAGATGTTGGCGACCGCGCCGACGGACGAGTTGCGGCTGAGCAGGCCCGTGTACCGCCGCTACGGTTTCGAGTACTACCAGCAGACGGTCGCCGGCCGCATCGCGCTCGGTGGGTTCCGCGACCAGGCTGGCGAGAGCGAATGGACGTTCGAGTCGGAAGCGACCGAAGCAGTCCAGAAGCGACTCGAGGAGTACCTCCGGGAACGCCTCGGAGTGCGGGCAGAGATCACGCACCGGTGGGCAGCCTCCGTCGGCTACAGCCGCTCGGCGCTGCCGCTGTGCGCCGAGGTGCGCCCACGGCTGTGGGCCGTGGGCGGCTACAGCGGCACCGGCAACGTCATCGGAGCGCTGCTCGGACGCGCGGCGGCACAGCTCGCCACCACTGGCGTCTCGGATATCTTCGATGCCTTCTACCGGGAAGCCGCCGCGAACTGACCACCGCCGTCGATCACGGAACGCGTCCGTGCGCCCAGGTCGGCCAGCGGTCGAGTTCGGCCTTGGCAGCGCGCCAGTCGGGCAGGTGACGGGCGACCACGGCCCAGAAGGCGCGGCTGTGATCGCTCACCAGCACGTGCGCCAACTCGTGCACCACCACGTACTCGAAGCACTCCGGCGGGCGCTTGATCAACTCCATGTTCAGCCACACCCGTCGCGCGACTGGGTTGCAGGTGCCCCAGCGAGTGCTCATGCGCTTGATGCCGACTGCTGACACCTCGACGCCCAGGCGTGGCGCCCAGGCGGCCACCAGACGTTGGGCTTCGCTGCGCGCTTCCGACCGCTGCCAGCGCTCGAGCGCGGCCGCGCGACCGGCGTAGGGCGTGTGCGGTGGGCAGCCGAGAAGCAGTTCATCGCCCGGCGCGAGCGTCACGGTCGGCTGGCCAGGACGCGACTCGACCCTCAGCGTGACTGCCCGGCCCTGGTGAAAGTGGGTCTCGCCGCTCACGTACTCGAGGTCGAGGGCGCTGGGCTGCGACGCGTAGCGCCGCCGATGGGCCTCGATCCAATCGCGGCGGCTGTGGATCGCTGCCTCGATCGCGGAGCGGGGCGTCCTGAGCGGAACGCTGATCCGGACGGCGCCGTCGGGTGGCGAGACGCGCAGCCTCAGGGTCTTGATGCGCTTGCGCTCGACGACGACATCGAGCCCGGCGACGTTCAAACCTTCGATCTTCACTGCCTGCGCGGCAGCTCCGCGCGGGTTTCCCCTGGTCCTTGCGGGAGACCGCGCCACGGCGAGCATGATACCCAGGCATGGCCCCCTCGCCGGCCAAGGGTGGGCTCCCGTCACGCTCGCTGCGCGGTTTGGTATCCTGCTGCAACGTGAAGCCATCCGAGGAATCGACCATCCAGGCCAGCGCCGGTGGGGGAGCGACCACCGCTGCGGCCGCCCCCAGGGGCGCGGTCACCGAGTTCGGCCGTGTGTTCGTCAAGGCGTTCCACAGCCTGGCCGTGCTCGCGTTCGCAGCCGCGACGTTCTACCTCATGTACTGCGCCATCACCGGCCGCCGCGACGCCCTGGTCGTGTGGTCGCTGGTGATGATCGGCGCCGAAGCGGTCATCTACGCCGCGTTCGGTCGCAGGTGCCCGCTGACGCTGTGGGCACGCAACCTCGGGGACGATGGCGGCCACGACTACCTGTTCGAGTGGCTGCTGGGCACCAAGCGCATCAAGTACGTCGCTCGGACGCTGGCGCTTCTCGGTGCGATCGCCGTCGTCATGATGATCGTGTCCGAGATCCTGCGCTGAGCGGCGACCTGTATCAGGTCGTGCGGGTATTGGCGGTAGTCCGTTTTCGAAGGCGGTAGGCACTAGCGTTATCTCGCGGCACTACCCTTTACTAACCTGGTTCATCTCGGTAGACTCTCCGGCGGCAAGTTGTTAGCCGAGTGGAGGCCTTAAGAATGAACCTAACCGAGGTCATCGTTTTGATTCCCGAAGAGCGCGTCGGCGAGTTCTACCGGATGGTGGGCTCGTGGCTGACGTCGGAACCCAAGGACGAGGTCGCCACTCGACGCGGCCGGAGGCGGCGCAAGGGCAGCGAGGAAGGCGCCCCGGCGTTGTCGGCCACCAGTCGCTACGCGCCGCTCAACAAGCACCTTGCCAACGTCCCCAAGAGCACCAAGAGCTACGAGATGAGCTTCGACGAGATCAACTCCGTCATCGGTGCCGAGCTTCCCAAGTCCGCCTACGATCACCGTGCCTGGTGGGCGAACACCGAGTCGCACTCACAGTCGCTGGCTTGGATCGCGGCTGGCTGGCGCGTCGACAGTGTCGACCTCGAGAAGCAACTGATCAACCTGGTTCGCAGCAGCAACTGAAGCCAACGAACGCGAGCGGGCGACCATCGCAGCGCGCGGTGGTCGCCCGCTGACGTCAGCTGATGCGCCCCAGGCCGAGTGCCTTGCCGAGGCTGCCAAGCACGAAGGGTGCCAAGGTGGCGCCGGCCACCAGCCACCAGCCGGTGGCGTCGAGCGCGGCCACCGAGAGCAGCGATGCCAGTGGCGGAACCGCGATCACCAGGGCGATCAGCCCGAGGCACGCGACCACCGCCGCCCACACCCACGGGTCGGTGTTGACGGGGTTCTTCAAGAACCGGCTGCCGGGCTCGCGCATGTTGAACACGTGAAGGATCTGGGCCGCGGCCAGCGAGAGGAACGCGATGGTGACCGCCTCGGCTTCGCTGAGTCCGAAGGTGTGCAGTGCCATCGCGAAGGCTGTCAGCACGCTGACGGCCAACAGCGTCGCGTAGACGGTCACGGTGCGCCAATGGCGCCCGGACAGTATCGCCTCACGGGCCGGGCGCGGCGGTCGCCGCAAGACCCCGTCGTCGCCCTGGAGAGTGCCGAGCGCCAGCGCGGGGAACACGTCGGTGACCAGGTTGATGAAGAGGATCTGCAGCGGCAGCAGCGGCAGCGGGAAACCGAGGGCCGCCGCCAGGCCGATGACGATGATCTCGCTGAGGTTGCAGGACATCAGGAACACGACGAAGGCGCGGATGTTGTCGAAGATGACGCGGCCTTCCCTGACAGCCGCCACGATCGTTGCGAAAGCGTCATCCTTGAGCACCATGTCCGCCGCTTCGCGAGCCACCTCGGTTCCGCGCAACCCCATCGCGACCCCGATGTCCGCGCGCTTGAGGGCGGGCGCGTCGTTGACGCCGTCGCCGGTCATCGCCACGATCTCGCCGTTCTGTTGGTGCGCCTCGATCAGGCGCAGCTTCTGCTCGGGGCTCACGCGCGCCAGGACGTCGGCGTCGAGCAGAGCAGGCGGTGCTGCTGCCAGCCCCCAGTCCGCGGGGGTCTCCGGCCAGTTCGCGAGCAGCTTCTCGACCGCCGTGCCGGTCAATACCACCGGATCGGCGTCCACGATGCCGACTCTCAGCGCGATGCTGCGCGCGGTGGTCGGCTGGTCGCCGGTCGCCATCACGACTCGGATGCCGGCCCCGCGGCAGGCTGCGATGGCGGGCGCCACGTCCTCGCGCGGCGGATCCGAGAAGCCCACGAGGCCGATGAACGTGAGGTCCTCGTAGGGGTCGAAGCCGTCGACACCGTCGCCGTGGTCGCCGGGCTGGTCTCTGAGTCGCGATGCTGCGCGGCGACCGAAGCCGACTGGCAGCTCGCGCTGCGCTAGCGCCAGCACCCGCAGGTCGCGTGAAGCCATCCGCCGGTTGCGATCCTTCCACTCGTCGCGCTCGCGCTCCGAGAGGGGCACCCGCTCGCCACTGGCGTCGAACTGGTGGCGGCAGTGGTCCAGCACGGGCCCCGGGCCTCCCTTGACGGCGACCAGGACTCCCTCGCCCGCGGCGTTCAGGGTGGCCATCATCATCGCCGCGGAGTCGAAGGCCACCTCGGCCAGCCGTGGGTGCACGGCGGAGAGGTGGCCCCGCTCCATACCGCGCTCGCGCGCGTGCATCAGCAGCGCTACCTCCATCGGGTCGCCGATGCCCTGTCCGGTCTGTCGGTTCGCGCCGGCGCGCTGGTCTTTCGGCGGCAGCTCGGCGTCGTTGCACAGCACCGCGACCGTCGTCAGCCGCCTCATCAGCTCGGCGGCTGCCTCACTGTCGGCGCCCGCCATCCCATTCGTGGCCGCCACCAGCTCCTCGTCGGTCCCCCCGTCGTCGCCTACCGCCACGTAACCTGTCGGCAACCACAGCGCCGCGACGCTCATGCGGTTCTCGGTCAACGTGCCCGTCTTGTCGGTGAGGATCACGCTGGTGGCGCCGAGCGCCTCGACCGCCGACAGGCGGCTGACCAGCGCGTTCCGGTCGGCCATCCGCTTGACACCGCGGGCCAAAGTGAGAGTCGCGATTATCGGCAGGCCCTCGGGAACCGTCGCCACCGCCAGCGCGATCGCCGTCTGCAGCAAGACCACCACGCTCTTGCCGCTGCCGATGCCGGTGGCGGTGACGAGCACCGCGACGAACCCGGTGACCCAGATCAGGGCCTTCCCGAGACCGTCGAGGCGCTTCTCCAAGGGAGTGCTCTCGGACTCCGCCCCTTCGGTGAGCGCGCTGATGCGGCCGAGTTCGGTGGCCATGCCGGTAGCGACCACCACGGCGTCACCCGAGCCGCGCGTGATCGCCGTTCCCTTGTAGAGCATGTTGCGTCGCTCGTGAAGCGGCGCATCGCTCGCCAGCGGTGCGGGATCCTTGTCGACCGGTAGCGACTCGCCGGTGAGGGCCGACTCGTTGACCTGCAGGCGACTGGCCTTCAGCAGTCGCACGTCGGCGGCAACGACGTCTCCACCCTCCACCAGCACGACGTCGCCCGGCACCAGTTCGGCGGACGGCAGGATCTCCAGGGCGCCGCCGCGCCTGACGGTGACGACGGTGGTCCCGAGGCTGCGGAGCGCTTCCACCGAACGGGTGGCGCGCAGCTCCGTGAAGTAGCCGATGAAGGCGTTGAGGATTGGGACCATCAACACCGCCAGCGCCTCAGCCCACTGGCCGAAGGCCGCCGAGAGCGCCGCCGCGACGACGAGCAGCAGGACCAGCACGCTCTTGAACTGCTTGATGAAGATCGTCAACCGCGACTGGCGCTGGGCGGCGGCGATCTCGTTGCGTCCGTATCGCTCCAGACGGAGGGCGGCCTCGTAGCGCGTCAGGCCCGCGGTAGGATCCACGTCCAGCGACTCGCCGACACGCTCGGTTGCCAGCGACCAAGGCACGGGAACCGGAATGCCGCGCTCGTCGGCCACGCTGCGACGATAGCGCACGCGCGATGGGACGTTTGGCCACCGGGCATGGCACGATGGCGGCATGTCGATGCCAGCTGAAGTTCGTGATTATGCGGTCGTCAACCTGCGCCGATTGGTGGCGATCCCCTCGGTCTCGGCGGAAGGGCGAGCTCAGTCAGAGGCCGCCACGCTGGTCGCCGAGCTGCTCGCGGAGCTTGGGATCGCATCCGAGGTCCACACGACGGCGGGCGCGCCGGTCGTGTTCGGGAGCCGTGCCGGACGGCCCGGCCGTCCAACCATCCTGTTCTACAACCACTACGACGTGCAGCCGGCCGACCCTCTCGATCTGTGGCAGACACCCCCGTTCGAACTGACCGAAGCGGGCGGGAGCTGGTTCGGCAGGGGCGCATCCGACGACAAGGGGCAGCTGATCTCGCGCCTGGCAGCGCTGCGCTGGTACCTCGCGGAGCACGGCGAGTTGCCGTTCGGCGTCAAGTTCCTGGTTGAGGGCGAGGAGGAGATCGGGAGTCCGAGCCTGGCGCCCTACATCGAGTCGCACCGCGAGCAACTTGCCGCCGACGGCTGCGTGTGGGAGTTCGGGGGCGTCACCGCGGCCGGCCGGCCGATGACGTACTTCGGGCTCAAAGGCATCGTCTGCCTCGAGATGCGAGTGCGCACCGCCGGCTTCGATCTGCACTCATCCAACGGTGCGGTCGTCGAGAACCCCATCTACCGTCTGGCCGCCGCGCTGGCTTCGCTGCGCGACCGCGACGGGCGCGTGCTGGTGCCGGGTTTCTACGACGACGTGAGGCCCCTCACGGAAGCCGAGGAGGTGCTGCTCGCGGCACTGCCGGACGAGGCGCCGCAGCTCGGAGCCCTGTTCGGGGTCGAGCGTTTCCTCGGAGGCGTCAGCGGTACGGAGTTCCAGCGGCGGCTGTTGACCGAGCCGAACGTCAACTACAACGGCTTCACCTCGGGCTACTCGGGAACCGGATCCAAGACGGTGCTGCCGGCGGAGGCCAGCGCCAAGCTCGACCTGCGCCTGGTGCCCGACCAGGACCCTGCGAAGATCGTCGCGCAGATCAGGTCCCACCTTGACGCTCAGGGCTTCGCTGACGTCGAGGTGATCGAGCTCGAGACCGCCGAGTTCGCGGCGCGTTCCAGGGCCGATCACCCGTTCGTCACCGCCACCATCCAGGCGCTGCGCGAAGCCTACGCGCAGGAGCCGGTCGTCTATCCGGGCGTGGCTGGCTCGGGTCCGATGCACCCGTTCGTGGAGCACCTCGGGGTTGCCGTGGTCGGGATGGGCTGCAGCTACCCGGGGTCCCGCACGCACAGCCCCAACGAGCACATCCGCATCACCGACTTCGAGACCAGCGTGGCGGCGGCCAAGCGCCTGTTCGAGCTCTACGGGGGCCTGCCCGACTAGACGGCGGCGCGGCTCTTGAGCCTCGAGAGGTGCTGGCGGCGGAACTTCGCGACCTTCGGCGCGATGACCGCCTGGCAGTAGCCTTGCCCGGGGTGGTTGAGGAAGTAGTCGTCGTGATACGCCTCGGCCGGGTAGAAGGTCCCGACAGGCTCGAGCTCGGTGACCAGCGGGGCCGGGTAGATGCCGTCGGCGGTGACCTCGGCCATCACCTCCTCGGCCTGGCGCTTCTGCTCGTCGTCGTGGAAGTAGATGGCCGAGCGGTACTGGCTGCCGACGTCGTTGCCTTGGCGATCCTTGGTGGTCGGGTCGTGGATGCTGAAGAACACGTTGAGCAGGTCGCGGTAGCTGATGACGGACGGGTCGAACGTCACGCGCACCACTTCGGCGTGGCCGGTGGCTCCGCTGCACACCTGCTCGTAGCTGGGGTTGGCCGTGTGGCCGCCCGCGTATCCCGACTTGACGGACTTGACGCCCTCGAGTTCGTCGTAGACGGCTTCCAGGCACCAGAAGCAGCCGCCCGCCAAGGTGGCTGCAGCCAAGTCGGCTGCGGCCGAGTCGGCCGACTGCGGTCGCTTGGCGGCTCCAGGCGCTGTCCAATCGGCAGCATCGTTCATGCTCATGCGCTAACTCTAGGGCACTGGCCGGCGAGCAGCGTCTCGCAGGTAGCCAAGCAGCAGCCTCACGCCGTAACCGGTGGCGCCGGCCGTCAGGTAAGGCTTCTCCTTGGGAGGCGCATCGACAAGCTCCATGCCGGCCATGTCGACGTGAGCCCAAGGGTAGTCAGTGAACCTCTCGAGGAAGACCGCGGCCGTACCGACACCACCGCGCGCGCCCCCGGAGTTCTTGAGGTCGGCGACGACCTTCCCTTTGATCGTTTCGCGGTACTCGTCGAATAGCGGCATCCGCCAGACCTTCTCGCCGGTCGCGGCGGAGGCCCGCAGGAGGGCTTCGGCGAGGGCCTCGTCGGAGGCGAACAGCGAGGAGCTGACGCCGGCCCCGAGCGCGGCGATGCTCGAGCCGGTCAGCGTCGCGATGTCGATGACGGCGTCGGGCCGATACTCGCCGGCGTGCACCAGCGCGTCCGCGAGCGCCAGTCGGCCCTCGGCGTCGGTGCTGAGGATCTCGATGCTGACGCCGTTGCTGGCGACCACCACGTCGGCCGGCCGATAGGCCGCACCGTCGGGCATGTTCTCGACGCAGGGGCACAAGCCGATCACCCGCAACGGCAGCTCGAGCCTGGCGACCGCCACCATGGCTCCGAGCACTGCGGCAGCGCCGCCCATGTCGCCCTTCATCGCCCCCATGCCGTCGCGGGACTTGAGAGACAGACCGCCGGTGTCGAACGTCACCCCCTTGCCGACCAGCACGATGGTCGGGAGGTCGTCGCGGGCGGCGTTGTGCTGCACCCGGATGAAAGCCGGCGGGTTGGCGCTGCCGCGCGCCACGGCCACGTAAGCACCCATCGAGCGCTGCTCGGCCCACGCCAGGTCGAAAGCGTCGACCTCCAGGCCGTAGCTGCGCGAGAGCGCCAAGGCCCGGGCTGCCAGGTATTGCGGGGTGGCGACGTTCGGCGGCAGGTTGACGAGGTCGCGGGCCAGCGAGACCCCGGTGGCCAGTGCGTTGGCCGCTCTGGCGCCCTCGCTCATCTGCGCCAACCTTGCCTGATCGTTCTCCACCAAGGTGAGGCGCTCGATACGCCGGTCCTGACCGGTCGACCGCCAGCCGTTGAAGGAGTAGTTGGCGAGGAGGGCACCCTCCAGCGTTGCCTGCGCGGCTGTGTCTGCCGCCAGCCCGCCGATGCCGGCGCCGTGCGCGATGGTCGCCAGCTGGCTGACGCCGAGCTTGGCGGCGGCCTTGAGCGCCGAGGCTGCCGCGCGCCGCGCTGCTTCTGCCGAGAACGTGTCGGCAGCGCCGAGCCCCACTACGATCACGCGGCGGGCGGCCACGCCACCCTCGGGGTAGAGCACGCTGGTCTCGCCGAGCTCACCGGTGAGGTCACCGGCGGCTATCAGCCGGCTGATAGCGCCGCCGAGCGCCGAGTCGACGGCGCCGGTGGCTCCGCCGGGCTTCGTCACGCCTTTGAACAGGTTGACGACGAGCGCGTCGGCGCTCACTTCGCGCACGTCGGAGGCAGCGACCTCCGCCGCCAGGGGGGCGTTGGGGGTTGGCGCCGAGGGACGGTCTCCAGCAGGGGACATGCCTGCCATGCTATGCCGACGGGCTCAGTTGGCGCGCTGTCCCGACGGGGTCATCAGGTCCGCCACGGTCAGCGGCACCTCCAGCGTGCGGCCGTCGGCCGTCTTGCCGCTGGCGACGACTCGCGAGACCGCCTCGAAGGCTCGGTAGACGTCCTGGGGGTCCTCACCGTCGTAGAGAACGGCCTCGTCGCCCGAGGCGAGGATCGCCACCAGCTCGACGAGATCGGGTTCGGCCGCGCCGGCTTCGAGTTGGGCGGGGTCGGTGCCCTCTGGAAAGATCTCGAGCACCTCGATGCTCTCGACAAGGTCCATGTTGATCAGGCGTTCATCGAGGCTCCACAGCCACATCTCGTCGCTCCACTCCGCGGCCGCAGCCGCGTTGGTGCAGCGGCCGGCCGTACCTTACGCAGTCGATGATACCTGCGCAGGGACGCTGTCCGGTCGGGTGTCAGTCGCGTCGGTCGAGGCGGTCGCGCAGTCCGTCGGACAGGAACTGGAAGGATAGGGAGGCCGCGGCCAGGAAGAGCCCCGGCCCGACCGCCGCCCACGGCTGCCGGGTGAGGAAGCTGCGGGCGTCCTGCAGCACGTTCCCCCAACTCGGCGTCGGCAGCGCCACGCCCAAGCCGAGGTAGGAAAGCGACGCCTCTACCAGCAGGAAGGTGGCGGCGGTGCTGGCGCCTTGGACCAACAGGGCTCCGGTGAAGTTCGGAAGCGCGTGGCGCCACAGCTGGCGCGAGCGCTTGGCGCCCAGAGCCCTGGCTGCGGTCACGTACTCGGAGCTGAGCTCGGTGCGGGTGAATGCTCGCGCCAGCCGGAAGTAGATCGGCGAGCCGGCGATCCCCATCGCCGCCACCGTCTGGGCTGAGCCCCCACCGAGGATCGTCACGACCAGCAGGATCAGCAGGAACCCCGGGAATGCCAAGAGCGCGTCGAAGGCCCGGGCCAGCACCGTGTCGACCAGCCCGCCGACGCCCGCGGCGGCGATTCCCAGCGTGGCGCCGAGCAGCATGGTCAGCGCCGTGGCGCACAGCGCGATCGTCAAAGACACGCGGCCTCCGGCCAGCGCCCGCGAGAGGACGTCGCGCCCGAGACCGTCGGTGCCCAACGGGTGTTCGGCGCTGGAGGTGGCGTAGCGCGCTCGGTAGTCGGGCTCCAGCGGGTCGTGAGGGGAGATCACCGGCGCGAACACCGCCGACAGCAAAATGACCGCCAGCAGCAGCACGCCGATCCTCGCGCGGTTCACGAGGTCCTCAGACGCGGGTCGGCGACCAGCTGGGCGAGGTCGGCGAGCCAGTTGACGCCGATGTAGATGGTTACCGCCAGCACCGTCACGCCTTGGACGACCGGGTAGTCGCGGGCCGAGATGGCGCCGAGCAAGGTGGCGCCGAGGCCGGGCAGCCCGAACACCTGCTCGACGACGATGGTGCCGGTGAGGAGGCCGCCGAGCTCGAGCGCTAGCAACGGCAGTGTGCCGGGCAGGGCGTTGGCGGCGATGTGACGCGCCACGCGCCCGGCCGCGAGACCCTTGCTCCTGGCCGTCCTGACGTAGTCAGAGAGCCGCTCGTCGAGCACCCGAGCGCGGACCAGGCGGGTGAGCTGTGCTGCGCGCGGGATCGCCAGTGTCACGGCCGGAAGCAGCAGGTGCCACGACGCTTGCCAAGAGAGACCCGTCGGAGGCAGTCCCAGTACCGGGAACCAGCCGAGCTTGACGGCGAACAGCAGTATCAGCAGGAAGCCGAACCAGAACTCGGGTAGCGCGAGCGCAACCGTCGTGAAGGCCAACGTCATCCTGTCGAAGCTGCCGTCCGGACGCAGTCCCGCGAGGAGACCCAAAGCGAAGCCGATTACCAAGGAGATCACGAACGCCAAGCCGGCCAATGCCAGCGTCACCGGTACGCGGTCGAGCAGGACGCGGACCACCGGACGCCGCTCGCGCAGCGAGTCCCCCAACTCGGCGCGCGACAAGTCCGCCAGGAAGTCGCCGTACTGGGCGCCGAGGCTGCCCGCCAAGCCGAGATTGCGGCGCATCTCCTCGATCTGCTCCTGGCTGGCGTCGAGACCGCCGAGTATCGTGGCCGCGTCACCAGGAAGCGCGCGCATCGCGAGGAACACGAGGGTCAACACGACCCACAGCGTGATGACGACGCTGATGGTCTGCGACAGCAAGTAGCGCGGCAAACTGCTCCCTAGCTCGAGGGGCTCGTGAGACGGCGCCGGGCCCGGTCAGTAGGTAGTCCGGGCCCGGCGAGCTTCACCGCTTCAGTCGAGGCGGGCGCTGCGGAAGTCGAAGCTGTCCAGCAGCGGAGTGATCCAGAAGCCTTCGAGCGCGGCGCTGCGAGCGTAGGTACGGCTCGGAGTGCCGAAGAAGATGAACGGGGCGTCGTCGTGGATCTTGATCAGCGCCTGGGTGTAGAGCGAGGCGCGCCGCACCGCGTTCGGTTCCCTGGCGGCCTGGGCGATCCAGTCCGCGACGTTCGCGTCCGTGTAGCCGGTGTAGTTGGTCGATTCCACACCGTACCCGCCAACGCGGCCGCTGGGATCGAGCTTCCCGGTATGGCCGACGACGGTGATGTCGAAGTCGCGAGGGCCACCGTAGATCTCTGAGAGCCACACGCCCCACTCGACGATCCGGATCTCGGCGTTGATGCCGACGTCGGAGAGGAAGTCCTGGACGATCTGACCGGCCTGGATGTGGTTCTCGTACGGCTGCGGGAGCGCGAGGTCCAAGGTCAGACCCTGCGGCACGCCGGCCGCAGCCAGCATCGCGCGAGCCTGCTCGGGGTCGTAGCTGTAGGGCTCCACGGCGTCAGGCATCCAGGGGCTGCCGGCCTCCATGAAGGTGCCGACCTGGTCGCCGCCGCCGTAGGCGACCTCCATGACGATCTCGGTGTCGACTGCGCGGTTGAGCGCACGCCGGACCTGTGGATCGGAGAGGTACGGGCGGCGCGTGTTGAGGGCGGCGACCAGGACGAGGCCCGACGGTTCGCTGACGAGCTCGAGCGCCGGGTTGCTGCGCACGAGGTCGCGGTCGGCCTCGGCCACGGTATCGATGACGTCGAACTCGCCCGTTAGCAGGCCTTGCAGTTGCACCGCACTGTCGGGGACGAAGCGAATCACAACCTGCTCGAGGCTCGGCGCGCCCTGGAAGTAGTCGGGGTTGGCCGTCAGGGTGATGGCGTTGTCGCGGCGCCAGGAGTCGAACACGAACGCACCGGTGCCGACGGGGTGGTTGCCGAAGTCGTGGCCTTCAGCGAGCTTCTCGCTCGGCAGGATCGCCCCCCAGCCCGACGCCAGCGAGGCGATCAGCGCCGGTGACGGTTGGCTGAGGTTGACGACGACGGTGCGCTCGTCGGGGGCGTCCACCGAGGTGATGGCCGCGAACTCGTTGAGCTTGGGCGAGGCGGTGGCAGGGTCGCGGATGCGGTCAAGGCTCGCCTTGACGTCGGAGCTGTCGAAGGCCGTGCCGTCGTGGAAGGTGGTCTCCACCAGCGTGAAGGTGTACGACAGGCCGTCTTGGCCGACGACGTAGGACGACGCCAGCGAGGGCACCAGGTTGCCGGCCTGGTCGGACTCGACCAGCGTGTCGTAGACCGACTTGCTCACCTGGAACGCAGCGGTTGCCGAAGTTACCTGCGGATCGAGCGTGTCTGGTTGAGCCGCCATGGCCATCGTCACCGACTGCGCGCTCCCCAGGGAGACGACCGCCGCCACGGCGATCGCAACTAGGACCTTCGACCTCATCGGATCCCTCCTTGCTCGTCAGAAAAGCCCAGATCGGTGGAAGTTCAGGGCCCGTCCAATGCTACCGCTTGGCCGGCTTCCATGGCGCAGCACCTCGCCGAGCGCACGAGACTGGCTGTGAAACTTGGCGCTAAGCGAGTAAGAGTCTTGTGCCGAAACCAAAAGTAGGGTGTGCCCACGATGATCCGGTGGACCCTGAAGCTGCTACCGCTCGGCTTGTGGTTGGCGTACCTGCTCGCCTACCCGATGCTTCAGGACACCCTCGGAACCTACGCGCGGCTCGTCGGTCTGCTGCTGGTCGCCGCCTCGGGCTGGACCTGGGGCGTCGTTGGCGGCGTCATCGCCGGTGTGCTGGGCTTCACGCTCCTCGAGTTGCGGTCTTCCGAGGTCCTCAGCACTGCCTTGATCGCCACGTACTCCCTCGACAGCAACCGCGTGTTCGAGGTGCTGGCGTTCATCGGCACCGGCTTGGGTGTCGGGTTCCTGCAGCGCATCAGAAGGACCTTGGTGCAGGAGCGCGCGCTGTCCAAGCGCGCGCAGGTGGATCCGCTGACCGGGGCGTACACCCGCGCGACCTTCGAGGAGCGGCTCAGCGAGCTGCTCGAGCAAGCCAAGGCCAGCGAAGAGACGCTGGCACTGTTGTTCGTCGACCTCGATCGCTTCAAGTTCGTCAACGACACGTACGGGCACGACATCGGTGACAAGCTGCTGCGCGAGGTTGGGCGCATCATCAGACAGAACGTCCGCGGTCACGATCTCGTGGGGCGCGTCGGCGGCGACGAGTTCACGGTGGCTCTGGTCAACGTCAAGGACGAGCGAGCGGCTGCGGCAGTCGCGCGCAGCCTCGTCAGGGAACTCAATGCGCCGATCCAGATCGACAACCGCGAACTTCAAGTCTCCGCCAGCATCGGCATCGGTCTCTTCCCGAGAGACGGTCACGACCCGGAGAGCCTGCTGCAGAGCGCCGACGCGGCCATGTATCAGGTCAAGGAGCGCGGCAAGAACGCCTACGTCTTCTCCACGGTCGAGGTTCGCACCCGCCTCAGCCGCAGGTTGGAATTGGAGCGCCAGCTGAGGCGAGCGCTCCAGGACAACCAGCTCGAGGTCGTCTACCAACCGCAGGTGCGGCTGTCCGACAGCCAGCTCTGCGGCCTGGAGGCGCTGCTGCGGTGGCGCAGCCCGGAGCTCGGCCTGGTGTCACCGGGCGAGTTCGTGCCGGTAGCAGAGGAAGCCGGCATGATCGCTCCAATCGGCCACTGGATGCTGCGCGAAGCCGCCCTGCAGCAGAGGGAGTGGATCCGCCAGGACCTGGTCCCGGTTCGGGTCGCGGTCAACGTCTCGACGGTCCAGTTCCACCAGGTGAACTTCCTCGACACCGTCAAGGGCGCTCTGGCCGACTCGGGCATACCTCCGCACCTGCTCGAGATCGAGGTCACCGAGAGTGTCCTGGTACGGGACTATCAGCTCGCCCTGCGCACCCTGCTGAAGCTCGAACGCCTGGGCGTCCCGACCGCGCTCGACGACTTCGGCACCGGCTACTCGTCACTGGCGTACCTCCAGAAGCTGCCCATCAAGACGCTGAAGATCGACCGCTCCTTCGTGCAGAGCCTGCACCC
Source organism: uncultured bacterium (assembly GCA_964398985.1). GTDB lineage: Bacteria > Deinococcota > Deinococci > Deinococcales > Trueperaceae > CAYMRL01. Next base: position 1,796 of record CAYNOS010000001.1, on the reverse strand, counting down.
CCGCCCCCTGGAGGCGACGGTGAAGATGACCGACGGCTCGGGCGGCCTTCACCACGGCGGCGTCGACGCCCTGGAACTGGGAGCGGTGCGTCCCAAGTCGAGCGGCGTCTCGGAAGTCGTCAAGCATCCCAGCCCCGGCCCGATTATCGAAGCGATCTGCGCGATGGCGCACAAACTCGACAAGCTGGTGGTGGCAGAAGGCATCGAGACCGCCTACCAGCGGGACTTCTTGAGGCGGCTAGGCGTCGATCTGGCGCAAGGCTACTTCTTCGCGAGGCCCATGCAACCGGCCCAAGCGGAGATGCTGCTGCGCCAGGTCTCGAAGGACGTTCGCACGCGCGATAGGCTGAACGAGGAGGCGCCGGTACCGCCGGCACCGAACAGCCAGCACGCCGATCAGTACTACCAGCAGATGCCGTCGACGGCGTTCGACGAGCTGCTACTGCGGGAGTAGACCTCCCGCGCCCAAGCGGCTCCCTCCCGCTTCGGTCCATTTCTCACGGAATGTGCTAGTATCTCCTTTTGCGGCCCGCAGCGACCGACGACACGGGTGCGCCCTCCGGCGCTAGCGCGGCTACACGTTCGCACCTGATCACTAGAGACAATAGGGCGCGTCATCTGGTGGCGCGCATCAGACCGCGAAGGAGTGCATGTGCCTAGCGCCAAGACCGCCAGCACGAAGACCACGAAGCCGACCGCCAAGGCAGAGACCAAGCCGGCCGGCAAGGCGAAGTCGAGCAAGGTTGCAGAAGGGAAGGCCGCGGCCACCAAGCCCGTCAAAGCTGCCGCCAAGCCGGCCGCCAAGACCGCTGCCACGAAGAGCGCGGGAGCGAAGCCCGACAACGCCAAGACGGCCGCTACCGCGGCCGGGAAGCCGGCACCGAAGGCCGCCGCGAAGACCACAGCCACGAAGACTGCAGCCACCAAGCCCGCAGCCGCGAAGCCCGCAGCCGCCAAGCCCGTGGTGAAAGCCGCGCCGAAGGCCGCCGCCAAGCCTGCAACCAAGGCCAAGGACGCCAAGCCGGCCGCCAAGGTCGACGACGCACCGGCCGTCGCTGCCGCTCCGGAGCCCGCTGCCAAGCCCAAGACCCAGGCCAAGGGGAAGGCTGGCGCCAAGCCCGCCGCCAAGCAGGTCGTCGAGGAGCGGATCACGACCGGTTCCGCCTGGATGCAGACCGAGATCATCCACGAACTGCTTCAGCGCGGCCGAGAGATCGGTCAGCTGGACACCGAGGAGATCAGCGACGCGTTCCGGCGGGCCGCCGAGAGCGTGGCGCTGGAACCCGAGGAGCAGAACTTCGACGAGCTCATCGAACTGCTCGAGCAGCGCGGGATACCCATAGCCGACCTCGCTGACGACGAGGAGATCGTCGACGAAGACGACATCGACGAGGATGATCTCGAAGGCGACGGCGACGAGGAGCTCGACCGCGAGGAGATCGAGGCCCGCGCCGAGGCCATGGCCGATGCTCGCGTCAAGACCAACGACCCGGTCAGGCAGTACCTCCAGGAGATCGGCCGCGTCAAGCTGCTGACGCTTGAGGAGGAGATCGACCTGGCGCGGCGCATCGAGGACGGGGAGGCCGCCAGGGCGGTGCTCGACGAGGGCGCCGAAGGCTACGACGAGCGCGGTCGCCGGCGGCTGCAGCGCGTCGTCGAGGACGGTGACCTCGCCCGCAAGCATCTGATCGAGGCCAACTTGCGCCTGGTCGTCTCGATCGCCAAGAAGTACAACGGCCGCGGCATGAGCTTCCTCGACCTCATCCAGGAGGGCAACCAGGGCCTCATCCGCGCCG